>JADPRS010000019.1 GCA_015686845.1 Lutibacter sp. B2 | reverse complement strand
CATATGTATATCACCTCAATTTCTTTTGAGATGATTTTATCACTTAAACGTTTAGCTTTGTATGTGTACTAGGCTTTACGCTTACGTTATCGCGCCTAGCTTTGATATTTAACTATATCATTTTTTTATATCAAAACCATACTTTTAGAATATAGCTCTTGGAAATTTGTCTTTATCATTCTCTACTATAAAAATACCCTACAATGCAAACTTTTTTAAATTGTCTACTCTATAAGGTACATTTTAGAATATATTAAGCTACACCTACTAGACTATTTATTATTTCTACTTAAACAGGTTCAGTCCAAATAGCTCTTTTAATAATATCAACTTAATGGATTTCAGTTTATCATTTAAATATCATTTCTTTTATTCCCTTACATTACTAATTCATAACCATACCTAACTCAACTTTTTTATGATTAGTTTTAATTTATTAGAAGTGAATTCTTTCACTTCATCCACCTCTTCAATCTTCATAAACAAAATTAAACATCCATATAAAGATGCACCTAATATAATGCTTAACAAAACCGCCAAAGTATTTGACCCTGTAGAACTAAAAACAAATTTATATCCGAAATGAACTCCAATCCCCATTAGCGAACTTACAAATCCTGTCTTCAAAAATGTCTTGCCTATTTCTCCAAGACCAAAATCACCAATTTTCTTTCTGAGGCTGATCATTAACAAGAGTGTGCTTATATGAGCAGATACAGAAGTCCCTAAAGCTAATCCACCAATCCCCAAAAAAGGCACTAAGGAAATACTAATTACAATATTTAACACAACCGCGATGGAACCATTGATCATTGCTGTTTTTGTATCCTTAAGCGCATAGAAGGCACGACTTAGGACATCTCTAAGCGAATATCCTAATAAACCTATTGCATAAAAAAACAATGCAACTGCAGTCATTTCACTAGCATTTCGATCAAATAACCCTCGTTCAAAAATCAGACTTACAATTGAAAGTCTTAAAATCATAAATCCTACCATAGCCGGTAAAACGATCAATACTAAAATATTTGTTGTGTTTCTAAGTAATTTCTTAAACGCATCATCATTACCTTCTGTATGGTACTTTGACATAGAAGTATAATAAATTGATGCCACCGCTGCTGACATTAATCCTACTATGAATAATACCAACCTATTGGAAAAGTTAAGTGCCGAAACACTTCCTTCAGGTAATCCTGATGCCAGCATACGATCTACCATCGTATTAATCTGCTGAATACCATTTCCTATTAGTATGGGGACAACTAAAACACCAATTTTTCTAAGTCCTTCTTCTTTTAAATCCCATTCAATTTTGTATTTATGCCCAAGTTTTCTGATGAATGGCCATTGTAAAAGGATTTGAACTAAAGTACCTATCGAAACTGATATTGCTAAACCCACAATGCCAAATGGCTTGGTTAAAAATAACATAGTCATTATCATAAGAATATTAACTGGGTACCCTATTGCTGCCGGTATCAAGTAACTATTATGACTTTGCAGTCTCGCGTTATTCAAAGTGCTCCAACCCGCTAATGTAATCGTCGGCAATAATATCTTTGTCAGTTGTACTGTTAAATAAAATGCCTCCGATGAAAAATTTGGTGCAAAGATGAATACCACTTGTTTTGTAAAAATCATTCCTAAGCATGTTAATGCAATGAATAATCCTATAAAGAAAGTATAAATAACGTTTATAAATTTGCGCTTTTCATTATTTGACTTGTTCACAACATAATCAGTGTACACGGGAATAAATGTTGTATTAAGTGCTACTAGTACAATTCCCGTCATTACACCTACAATAGACTGAGACATGATAAAAGCATCTGTTTGAATACTTGTACCAAAACAAGATGCCATAATGACATCTCTTAAAAAGCCTATAAATTTGCTTGATAGTGTGATGATTGTAATCCATATTGCAATTTCAGCTATATTTCTAGACATATTCACCTCTTATTTATATTTTGAAAAACTCTCGAATAATAACTTCTCATTTAGTGAGTCTCCTTATGCTCTTAAATAATTTTCAAATCCTAGTAACAAAGAATCCGTCAAGAATTTATTTTAATTCTAAAACACATAGTCTAAAAAAATTGACACTTATATACCTTTATTCGATGAGTTTAACGCTTTATATATTATTAGTTTTAATATTTTTTTAAATAACAGTTACTAATTTTCTTCAATTAAGATTTTAACAACTACTTTTTTAACAAATTCAGACTTAAAATTTAACAAACTTGGTAAATGAGCATCTTCGGGAAAAAAAACGACCACCATACCTTTTTCTACAGTAATAAAATCACCATTGCCTTCTCCTAACAAAACGTCTTTATCATAATCATATTTACAAGTCTCTTTCAATTTAGAAATATTAGTATACGCCATCTTTTCCACACCACTTACCATATAATGTATATCAATGTACCTTCTATGTGCTTCCCATTCTAGTTCACCTTGAAATTTTGTACTATACTCAGATATTATTGAAAAAATTCTATCTCCATCAATTTGATACTTTCCTAACTTATGATTAATAAAGTCTGTATTTTTCAAGTATTCAAAAGCTTTTTCAAACCTTAATCCTAAGCCATAATAATATTTAGCATTACTAATTTTATCAAAAATCATATATGAACTCCCTCTGTAATAAGAATAATATTTAGCGTTCTAATTTCATCTTTTTGAACCAATTATTTTTTGATTTTATGGTTATAAAGAATTTGTCAACAATCATAAAAAAAGCAATAGGAATTAATGTCCTAAGTAAATAATCCTCAAGAAATGTAGTACTCAGTATAATCGCACCATAGTACTGCAAATAAAAAATTGCATATTTAAATTTGCTATTTTCTATTTGATAAACCAACCTTCTAAAAGCAAAAATTATAGTCGAAACCACAAATGTCGCAATATAAACTAAATATCTATTTCTAATATAAAATACTAAAGTACCAATATAACTTGTAGGTGCACCACCTACCTCCCTTGAATAAAGAATTTTAAATATAAAATGTCTAAGTGTTTCTCCTTCTGGTAAAGTTGTTGAAGTACCCATGAAAATATCAATGATTTTACCAAGAATAAACGTACTTATTAAAGATACACGACCAAATACAAGTTTCGCCATAGTGCTTAGATTTATACTTGACGAACTTCCATATAGAAACCTTGTAAGGTTATATAAAATAATAAGAAGAATAACTAATACGATACTATTAATTATTGCCGTTCTTTTTCTAGATAATCTATTATAATATTTAAAAAACAATGGATTTATAACTAAAATAAAAAAAACAACTTCAAACAGAGACGATTTATCAAACATTATAATCCACGGCAAAAGAACCAATGGCAAAACAAGAAATTTAATTTTAACTTTTCTTTGTTCATGTGCTTTATACAACATATTTATTGTAAAAGGCAAGTAGATACCCACTAAAAATAATGTGAATGAAAAATAATGTGAAATCTCACCTGATACATCTGGTCTTTGAGATTCAACAATATTAATTCCTTTAATGATAAAATAAATCGGAAGTTTATCATAGTTCAATATTAGAAAGTAAACTATAGGTATTGTTAGTAAAAAAAATAGCCCAAAAAAACTTCTATCACTTCTAATAATTTCTTCTTTAATTAAGAAATCATGTTTATAAAAATTCACACAAAAAAAAGCAAAATTTACTATCAAGTATAGCAACAAAATGTCTGTAAGTACATTTTGCGAAATATGTAACGTCGAAAGATTGGAGGTGAAAACTAAAGTAATTGCACCTATAGAGTTGATAATATTGAACAAAAGAATAAAATATTTATCTTTTGATTTAATAAATACATTCAAAACACCAACTATTATTAATATAACTGATAGAATAACATTCAAATCATTTTCCTCCAAAAATTATATTATGATCTACAGACTCATATGATAAATTTTTATTATCTAAAAAATCCTTAGCTTCTTCAATATTTGCAATTAAACGAGCATACCCATTACTATATAAATAATCCATATACTCATAACCAGGTATTTTTAAAATTCCAATTTCACACTCGAAATATAAGGCCTCAAAAACAGCTGTTGAATATACGCCTATTACATGCGTTGATTCAGCGAAAAGATCATGAATACTTACCTCATCAAATACAACTTTTAAATTAGATGGACTATCTCTTACTGACTTTTTTTCTTTCCATGTAAGAAATTCTCCTGGATGCAATTTATAATTAATAATAAAGTTTCCCATTCTTTTAGCTAATGCTATGGCAAATTCAAATAATTCTTTGCTTATTGTTCCTTGCGATACTATGGTTATAACATTTGCCTTATCCACCATAGATGACGTTTTCTTTTCATATAAATAGTCAAACTTTCTAAGTTCTATTTCATTTAAACCAATAGGAATATTGGTTATTTTACTCCATAAACTTCCATACAAAATCAGTCTATCTGGAAAATATGGTATCTGTTGTCCACCTCTAAACGAATACCCTAGATGATAAGGAGTAATAATTCCATGTTGCACCTCTACAGTCTTAATATTTAAATCATTTGCAGCAGAAATTAATTCATGTCTATTATAATGAGGAGTAATATAAATTATTTTAGGTTTTTTTCTTTTAAGTATTTTACAAAAATATTTTTTCCTATATTTAAACTTTGAAATTGCATTTATTATTATATTAGTTAAATTGATTTTCAAACCAAATTCTTCGTAAATCCTTTTATCCAATTGGTAAATTATATTTTTTTCTTCGACTGACAATGTCTTTTTTATCACTATTTTTTTTAAAATGAGTCCATGTAGAAATGCCATTAGCAGACCAGGACTTTCTACATTAGATGTCTGCTTATTATAATTAGTTTTATGAGTCAAATTAGCAGGAAAATCAATACTTTCAAAATTAATATTTTTTTCTGAAAGCTCATTTTCAATGTATTTTGTATATATATCTATATATTCCCTTTTGTGAAATACTTTCCTTCCATGTCTAAACACTAATATATCTCTTCTATTAAAATTTAATTGCCATGATCTAAGAGAAATATTTAATACTAAACTAGGTAGATTCTTCATAAATTCAAATACCTTAAAACTAGTATTATTCTGGGCAATTCCATAAGACTCTTTTACTCTCATTATATTTTCATAAATTTCTAATCGAATCAATTTCCAAAAATAAACGTCACATATTTGGCATTCAAATAGATTCATTTCATTTTCCATCTTAAAAATCCGTTCAGTTATATTCAAAAACTCCCCACCTTTACATTTCAAAAAAACAGTATATATCACCTTTAGTATGGGTTACTATATTATCGATTATATTAACTTATATTTAATTACCTTAGACTTATCAATTCTTTTATTTATAATTTCTCTAAAATTCCCATAACTCATTGACTCTCTATCTGGTAACTTAACATTCAATGATCCATCAATTTGGAAGTTCGGAATTATTAATCTATCATTCAATTTCATTATATCTTTATACTTAATTAAATCAGCATCAATATTATCGAATATAAACTCAGTTCTCTCAAAATCTGCTGGTGTATCTACTGTTAAACTTGAATACTCCATCTGAAAGCAATCTTCTTCTGGTATCACAACTAATGTTTTGTATTTGTCTGGTTCAAATATATAATAAAATAAATACTCACTTTTATTTGGATCAATTGAATTATAACAACGCTTTAATGCTTCTATACCAATAACTTCAGCCGTTGTACCTATTGATAAATATTCTGCTCGTGAGTATTCAGCAATATGTTCTTTGTGATGTTCTAACGTTATTTCCAATATTTCAGGATCTGTAAAAATATTATCTCCCGTTATTCTAATTACATTTGAAGCCTCTTCAATTTCAGCAATTTCTAACATTCTATCGATTACTGACGTTTCGCTGCCATAATGAATTTTAACACCATTTTTAATAGCAATATCACCTAATATCCGATCATCAGGATGTGTTGATGTCGCAATATAAATATCATCAATTCCTTTTACTGATTTAATACGTTCGATAATATGCTCAATAACCTTTTTCCCATTAATCTCTAATAAAACTTTTTTGGGTAATCTGGTAGAATTTGTACGTGCAATAATACAAGCAACTGTCTTCATATATTTCACTCCAATACTTTTAATTCAACTATTTGATTTTCTAATACATTACATGAAAGCTTCTTCCCTGTAAATTTTTGTATGTCTATAATATCAATATCCGAATGGATATTTGCTCTCTTAAATACTACGTGTGACATATCAATTACTGTGCCTTTAGCAAAGTCACCTTTAAAAACAGGTACTTTTCTAAATTTTTTTGAATAAATACCTTCTGCTTTACTCATAGTCCTGGTTTTTTCTCCAAATGCAGTTTTAAGTTGATTCAGCTGATTTCTTAATTTAAAAATTCGTTCTGAATCATAGGCTGTAATATAATCAATCCGATCTACACCATATTCTAAAACATAATGGATTTCAAATATATTTATGCCTTTACCATATACGGATGCAACAAGTGTATCTTTTAATTCATGATTATAATCAGTATGATCTGCATACCCTAATTTAACATGAAAGGTCTCGCCCATAATGTCTAGTCTATTTAAATTTATGGACTCAAAATCGGTCGGATAATTTTGGAATCCATACATAAAGATAATATTCTCTCTTTTTAATAAATTTAAATACTTGTCCATCATAAAAGTAATTTCATTAAAGCTAAATCCACTAATACCTACAAACAGTGGGAAATCATCATTTTTACATTTTTCAACAACAGCATTCATAAAATTAATATCAGGGATACAACTTGGATGAATCTCTATCGCCTGAACTTTCTCTTTGAGTTCATTCACTAAATCTAAAGCCTTCAAATCAAGTACAGCAATAATCACTGGAACATTTTTTGAGTAAGCATATTCAATTATACTTTTCCATTCATAGTAACTTAATAACCATTCATCAACTTTTTGATAAACATTGTTATCAGGTGTTAGATAATCATCTTTATCAATAAGTACCTGCAATTTAATAGCAATATTTTCATGCCCCGCTAATTGATTAATCATTTCTATTAAATATTCTTTTGATCCTTCATGACTGAAAGCTGTTTCAGCAATAATAAGTACATCTTTAGAATCATTATCTAAATATTTCTTAAAACCCATTATTCTAAATCACTCCAGTCAATTAAATCATCTACATTTAAATCTTTTACTAATTTTCTGCCCACCACATATTGCTCTTGATCTGGGCGAATATGAGTACCTGGTCTTTTAAAAGTAATATCTTCTTTATTAATTACTTCTCCAGCTTTCATTTTTTTTGTAAGTACAATACTTCTCCTGAATTTTGCCTTCTTATTTTCCTCTGCCTCAGAAACAGTTCTATTAAAGTTACCTAAAGCCTCATTCACAATTTTACTTTGGGCAACAATATATTTCATTTCCTTTGGATCTGCAGAAACTTCATGATCCCAACCAGGCAAATCCTTGTCCGTTGTAAAATGTTTTTCAATAACTGATGATCCTAACGCCACAGATGCAACTGGTACTGATGTTCCAATTGTATGATCAGAAAATCCAATAGGATACTTTGGAAATACTTTTTGTAAAAGTGAAATATTATTTAAATGTATATCCTTAGCCTTAGGTGGATAAATTGAGATACAATGCAAAATAACTATTTCAAAATTCCCAGTCTTTTCAATAGTACTAACAGCTTCTTCAATTTCTGATAATGTCGACATTCCTGTAGATAAAATTACTGGTTTTCCTTTTTTTGCAATATACTCTAATAATCTTAAATTGTTAATATCCATTGATGCAACTTTGTAAAATGGTACATCTATTGCTTCTAATAAGTCCACTTCTTCTTCTGAAAATGGTGTAGAACAAAACGCAACACCTTTTGAATCACAGTATTCTTTTAACAGAAAATGCTGTTCTTTTCTCAAATAATATTTGTTAACCATCTCTTCTAGAGAACCAAAATGCTTTTTAGGAGAGTCATCATACTTTTGATTATTTTCATATTCTACTCTTGCAATTAAAGACTTACTTGTCCACGATTGAAATTTTACTGCATCAACACCACATTCTACAGCCGTATCGATCATTTGCTTTGCAAGTTCCATATCGCCATTATGATTTGCACCAATTTCTGCTATAATATACGGTTTAGAAAAATTTTTAATCTCTTTTTCTTTAATCTTTATCATGATCTCACTCCATTTCAATTTTCTTTGAATTTATTTTTCCCCACCAGTTATCATTTTCCTGATCTAGGTACCTTAGGATATCTATCTCTGAGCCTTGAATTTTCTTTTTTAAATCAATATAAAAATTCAACTTTTCCTCAAACTTCTTGTTTTTATCTTTTAAAGAAAGAAAATGTTTAATCTTTATATCAATTTCTTTTGCTACATCTTTAAAAGAATTTTCACTTTTGCCTGCAATATTAAATCCATGTATCCTATAGAAAGTTTTTCCATTCTTGATTTTTTTACCTTTCAATCCAGAATTCAAAAATACTGAGTACATAAACCAGTCAAAAACTACATTATTGCATTTATATAAATCACAAATTAGCTCCTTATTTATTAAATTTAGGTTTAAAGCTGAATTACTTAAACCTAAATAATTTGACTCTAAAATATGATCAATTTTTAAAGTTTGTTCAGGTAAGTTTCTAAAAAATATCATACTTTGATCTAAAAGGTATAATTCATTGTAAAAAAATCCATATTTTTCATCATATTCTTCTACAATAGATGAAATTCTAGTTTCTGAAAATGTATCATCAAAATCTCCTAATATTAATAAATCATACCCTTCAAATTTTGCTTTTTTAATCAATTCAATTCTTAATTCGTATGGTTTAGAACCGTCTTTCCCTTTCCAAACCATTGGCTTAAACTTAAGTTCATTCTTAATTAATTCAACTTTTTGATTCATCAAATTATCATTTAAAAGTAGAATGTCAAAGTTATTATATACTTGATTGTTTAAAGACTTGGCAAATTCCTCAAAATAACTAAATGCTTCGTCATAAATAACTGTTCCAAAAGCAATCTTCATAGTATGCCCTTCTTTGTAATTTGGGTCATTGCAAAATCACCTTTCTTTTATGTTTTTTCCAATTTCTTAGCAGGAATACCAACTACAGTTTCATTTTTAGGCACATTTTTAGTTACTACAGATCCTGCTCCTATAGTTGAATTATCTCCTACTTTAATCTGTTGCAAAATATTAGTTCCTGTACCAATTAAACAACAATTTCCAATTTTAACATTTCCTGATATGGAAGACAATGGATTAATTACATTAAAATCACCTATTACCGTATCATGTCCAATAGTCGAGTTCAAATTAACTAAATTAAAGTTTCCAATTATTACATCAGTTGTAATTTTAGTTCCAGAAGTCAATATATTGCCTTCTCCAATGTTAAAATTCGAATAATCATACTCAACATTAGGATGAATAATATTAGGAAAAACAAGATTGTCAATATTATTGATTTTTCTAACAATCAACTCTTTAATTCTAGGAGAGCCAATTGGGACAACCACTCCTAAAACTTTATAATCCTTACATAATTCTTCAAAATTATTGTCACAAGCTACTACACTCACATCATTAATAACTGTTTTACCAATCTTTAATTCATGTTCTTCAATAAAACCAACTACATCAAACACTCTAGATTTATTACATCTATTAATTTCTTCAACTAAAAAATATATTTCTTTTGAAATTCCACCACTTCCAAAAATGATTATTGGTAATCCATTCCACCGTATATTAATCATCCTCTCTATGCAAAACATCTATCATTTTATTCATCTCATCAATTTGTCCCATATCAAGCCACGAATTCTCACTCACAGGATACGTACCAACTTTAATTTTCTTAGCAATACATATATCTACAAGTTCAGTAATATTAAAAAACTGATCTTTAGGAATTAACTCAATCAACTCTGGTTCTATTAAATACATGCCTGTGTTTACTAAATAATTATATTCGGGCTTTTCTTTCGTCGTAGTTATTAACCCCAATTCATCTATCTCAATAACTCCATACGGAATTTTAAAATTTTTTAGGGATGTAATCATTGTTATTTTATTCTTATTCTTTTTATGATAATTATAAATATCCGAATAGTTCGCTTCAATCAAAATATCACAATTACTCAAAAAAAATGTAGTATTCAAATTTTGCTTTAATAAAGTAAGACTGCCCCCAGTCCCTAGAGGTTTTTCTTCTTCTATAAATTCTAAATTATATTCTTTTTTGAGATCATTGAAATAAGATTTGATCATATTCTTCTTGTAATTGACTGTCATAAAGAAATTTTTCACACCAAATAGTAAAAATCTATTAATTATTCTCTCAACTATGGGCGTATCCCCTATTGGAACTAATGGTTTCGGTAAAATCTTTGTATAAGGATATAATCTTGTACCTTTACCACCTGCCATAATAATTATGGGAATGTCTATTTCCCCGAATTTATTCAGTGTTCCACTCGTTTTATCATTCCACAAAACCACACTAACTACCTTGTTGTCTTGATCAACCACAGGTATGGCATCAATAAATTTCGATTTCATTATACTTAACGCACGATCTTCTTCACCAATTCTCACTAAAGTAGGGTTCGTATTCATGATGTGAGATACGTCTTTATTTAAATCCCCATTTTTAAGTATCCATCTTCTTAGATCACCATCTGTGATTACACCAAGTACTCTATTATCATCATCGGCGACAATAAGAATTTTTTTTGATGTCTTATCTATTTTGAACATGGCTTCTTTAATTGATATTTCATCTGAAATGATAATGCTTTTTATATCCAACATGTTCTACCCCCTTTTCAAGTGAGTTAGCTTTTTCGTAACAATATTTACATCTTCTGATTTAAGATTTGTACTGCATGGAATATTTAAAATTGAATCTATGTACTTATTTGCTTTCTCAATTTTATAAGCTTGATTTTCTTTATACGGCATTTGCTCATGAATTAATCCCCAAATAGGTCTAGTCTGAATTTTAACCTCCTGTAATTCATGTAGCAACTCATCCCTATTTAAACCATATTTACTTGAATCTATAACTAATGCGTAGAACCAAAAGTTTGGTCTAGTGTTCTTATTAACATCTAATACCCTTAATCCATCAATTTTCTCAATTTCTTTTTTATATAAATTATAATTTAATGTCTTTGTTTCAATAAAATCTTCTAACATCTCTAACTGTGCTACCCCTAAAGCTGCTTGTAGATTTGTCATCCTATAGTTAAATCCTACATGATTATGGGTGTAATAAAGTTCATCGTCTTTAGCTTGGGTAGAAAGATATTTCGCTCTATCCATTAACTCCTTCTTCTTACCTACAAGCATCCCACCGCCACCTGTTGTGATGATCTTATTTCCATTAAAAGAATAAACGCCAAAATCACCAATTGTTCCAGCAAATTTACCACTATAGGTTCCAGATGTGCAATAAGTACCTAATGCTTCTGTTGCATCTTCTATAACTTTCAAATTATATTTAGATGCAATTTTCATGATCTTTTCCATATTGACCATATTTCCAAAAACATGAACAATAACAATAGCCTTGATCACTTTATTGGTTTTTTTATTAACGGTACCCTCATTCGTTAATTTACATTCGTATTCTAAAAATTCTTCAACCTTATCTAAATCCATATTTAAAGTGTCATCACAGTCCATAAAAACAGGTTCTGCACCTACATATCTGACAGGATTAACGGCCGCAATAAAAGTAAGTGTGGGCACAATAACTTCATCCTTAGTTTGAACATCACATAGCTTAAGTGCCAAATGAATTCCAGCCGTACCACTTTGACATGCCACAGCTTGATCTACTTTTAGATAATGAACCATATTCTCTTCAAATTTACGAATATAACTACCACCCGTTGAAACCCACTCTGTATTTACTGCATCCGTTACATATTTAAGTTCATTTCCTTTTAAATTAGGCACTGATAATGGAATCATTCTGTTCATAATCAACACTCCTATATGTTATAGATATCCGTCTTATATTTATCAAGATTATTTTTGAGCCACTCAATTGTTTCTGCCAAACCCTTTTCAATTGTATACTCTGGTTTCCAATTTGTTAGTTTCATGATTTTTTCATTTGCTCCTAATAATCTGTTCACTTCACTCTTTTCAGGTCTTAATCTTTGATTGTCAGTAATTATTTTCGCCTCTGGATTAATCTGATTGATCATCTCTTGTGCTAATTGTCCAATCGAAATTTCTTGCTGTGTGGCAATATTGATTTCTTCTCCTATTGTTAAACTTGATTTAGCAATTTCAATAAAACCATTTACCGTATCCTTCACATAGTTAAAATCTCTTGTTGGTGTTAAAGACCCTAACTTTATTTCTTCTTTTCCAGATAATAACTGGGTAATGATCGTAGGTATTACTGCTCTTGCAGACTGTCTTGGTCCATACGTATTAAAGGGTCTAACGATTGAAATCGGCATGTTAAAACTTTTATGGAATGATTCTGCAATTCGATCTGCGCCAATTTTTGTTGCCGAATACGGTGATTGTCCTTGAAATGGATGTTTTTCATCGATTGGTACATATTGGGCTGTACCGTATACTTCTGATGTTGATGTAACTAATATTCTACTTGTTTCTAACTCCCTAGCCGCTTGCAATACATTCAACGTTCCCTTTATATTTGTATCTACATATGAGTCAGGAGAATGGTAACTAAATGGAATGGCAATCAGTGCTGCCAGATGATACACTTCATCGATTCCCTTCATTGCCTCTCTGACACCATTAGGGTCTCGAATGTCTCCCGTAAATACTTCAATTTCATTTAGAATTTCTGAAGAAAGCGTATCTAACCACCCCCATGAATTAAAAGAATTATAGTATGAAAATGCTCTTACTTTCTTTCCATCTCTAACCAATTCTTCAACTAAGTGGCTTCCAATAAAGCCGTCTGATCCGGTTACAAGTATTTTTTTATTATCCATATCATGTCATCTCCTAATTAACTTCCATAATTTTTCACACTACTTAATTACCCACACCTACATATTTGAATTCACTTGATAGCTTTTCTCTTTTGGTGAAAATATTTCTTAAATCAAATAAGTAATTATCATTCATGTTGTCTTTTATCTTATCAAGATTCATCCCTCTGAATTGATGCCACTCAGTCACTATAACTATCGCATCTGCTTCTTTAGATGTTTCATATTCATCACTCATGTACTTAATACTATTTCCTAAAAGTTCTAATCTCCACTTAGCTTCATTCATACCTTGTGGACAATACGCTTGAATCTTCGCCCCATTACTAACTAATCCATTTATAATATCTATAGAAGGAGCATCTCTCATATCATCAGTTTCAGGTTTAAATGACAACCCTAATACCCCTATTGTTTTTCCAGAAAGATCACCATTTTCATTCATAGTGAACCTTATTTTTTCAACCATTTTATTCTTTTGCTTATCATTAGCTTTTATAGCTGCTTCAATAACTATCATTTCTTCTCCATACTTTCTAGCAATATCTGCTATTGCCTTTGTATCTTTAGGAAAACATGAACCACCATATCCAGGACCAGCATGTAGGAACTTAGAAGAAATCCTACCATCCATTCCCATAGCTCTAGCAATTTCTTGTACATTTGCGCCTACTTTTTCAGCGAGTAAAGCTATCTCATTTATAAAACTAATTTTTACAGCTAAAAATGCATTTGAAGCATATTTAATCATCTCTGAAGTTTCAATGTTCGTAAATACAAATGGTGTTTGATTTATGTATAACACATCATAAACACTTTTCATTATATCCCTGGCCTTTTCTGAATCGGTACCTATTACAACTCTATCTGGTGTAAGGGAATCACCAACGGCTTTACCTTCCCTCAAAAATTCAGGGTTTGAAACAATATCGAATTCATAGTCAACTTCACGTTCTTGCAATATTTCTTTAATCGTTTTTTCAACTAAACTACCAGTTCCAACAGGTACAGTTGATTTGTTAACAATCACTTTGTAACCATTCATATATTTTGCAATATTTTTAGCAACCTCTAGTACATATTGTAAATCTGCACTCCCATCATCTTTAGGAGGTGTTCCAACCGCTATAAAAATAACATCGCTATTCTCAGTAGTTTTTTTCATGTCTGTTGTAAATGTTAATCTATTTGCTTTTACATTTTTATCTAATATTTCTTTTAATCCAGGTTCATAGATGGGCAACTCACCTTTTTTAAGCATATCAATTTTTTCTTCAATGACATCCATACATGTAACATTCATGCCAAATTCAGCTAATATGACTCCTTGCACTAACCCTACATAACCGGTTCCAACAACCCCAATCTTCATCAAAGCACCTCCAAAAATATTTAATTTAAATTAGTGAGTTATCTCATTTCAACATTTGCATTTCTATTTAATCTTTAAAATCTTGATAATAATCCAACAAAAAATATGCCAAGCAGACCTTACAACAGATAATTTTTCAATTTTCCTATATAAATACCAATGATATTTTACTAATTCAATCTTATTTCTTGATAATGAATTCTTTCTTACTCTATACAGCATCAATTTTTCATCAAGACCATAAGCATATTTTTCAATTTTCAATATTTTTAGCCAAAGTGCATCATCATTTCTTTTCCTAATATTTGGTATTTCGATTTTCCCTAAAATATTTGCATTGTATATGACAGTTGAATTTCCTATAGGACAACTTAAAAGCACTGCATTATAATCAACTTTTTTCTTAACTTTTATTACAACCCCATTTTTTTTCCCACTCTCATCTATTTGAGCATAGGTTGTACATGTAAATGCATATTTGTTATCTTTCATAAAATCAATTTGTTTTTTAAGTTTATTTTCATGCCACAAATCATCACTATCCAAAAATGCAATATATACTCCTTGTGCTGTATTGGTACCATAGTTTCTCGCCACTGCAGCTCCTGAATTGACTGAAAGTTTATAAAATTTTATCCTTTCGTCTTTTCCACTATATTTTTTAATTACTGTCTCAGTGTCATCCGTAGAACAATCATCTACAATTATAAGTTCCCAATTTGAATATGTCTGATTTATTACAGACTCCACTGACTCAGCAATGAAATTCCCACAATTATACGTGGGCATAATAATCGAAATTAATTCTTCCATAATGCATCCCCATTTACTTTAGTTTTATATTTATATTTTCACAGAATATTCTCATCACATCCATATATATACTATATTTAATACAAATTCATTAGTTTTTATTGCATAATAAACAATTTATGTTTTCTTCTCAGTTTGAATGATTTCATAATACTCTATCGGATAACCAAAATTTTTTTCACCAAATAATATTTGTATAATGGTAATAATAGTTCTTAAAATAATTTTGAAATCATAAGTCAATGAACGATTTTTAACATAGTATAATTCTATATTCAATTTTACAGGAAGCAATTTTTCGATATATTCACGTTCAGCATCCATTTCTCCTATATATGTGTCTCCATGTGTATAATTGAATATACTTCCAGGACTGGCCAATCCAGGCATAACACTTAACGTTTCATACTGTTTATCAGTATAATAATTCTCTACTATTCTTATATCCTCTGGTCTGGGACCTACAATAGACATTTCTCCTTTTAATACATTAAATAATTGTGGCAATTCATCAATTTTAGATTTTCTCAAAAAATTACCAAATGAAAAAATTCTTGAATCATTTGCTCCAGTAATAGCACTTTTTGATTCAGTTGATATATTCATACTGCGAAATTTATACATAGTAAAAGGAATACCGTTTTTTCCAGTCCTTTTTGCCTTGTAAAAAACAGGGCCCTTACTACTTAATTTAATCCCTAATGTTGCAAATAGAATTATTGGTGCTAACACAACTATTGCAAAAATAGATAATATAATATCAAAGAGGCGTTTTACCATTTCTACACACCCTCCTAATAGTCATAAATACTTCGGCAGAATTAATGCAACATTGACTACCGTAGAAATTAGCACTATACTTTAACGTTTCGATAGAACGCGGATGTGGATACTCTCTAATTTCACTTTTATAACAAGAAAAAGCTTCTAATTTTTTATCAATTGTAGATGTGATATCTACCCATGTATCAGGAATAAATGTACGTGGGTATGCCCATTCTGTGCTACTAACTGTATAGAAAGAGTAAAAAACCTCTAAATATTCTACTATAGGCCTCAAAGCTACAGATGCAGCTTCAAATAGTATTTTATGGTCTCTATTAATATCTCCACCATATTGGCAGTAAACAATTTCAGGTTTAATTTCACTAACTATCTGTTCTAATGGGCTAATAATTTCAGTTAAAGTATATTTATCTAACTGCTGATCCGGAAATCCTAACAACCGCACATCTGTAACTCCTAAAATTGCTGCTGCAGAATATATATTTTCTTGCTGCCCTACACCCTCATGACTATATCTTAATGATTCACCTTCACATACAATAACAACTGTGACTTTGTCTCCTTGCATAGCATGTAATGCAATTGTTCCTCCACATCCAAGCAATTCATCATCTGGATGTGCTGCAATAATTAAAACATTACTCATAATTCCATTCCTTCCCTTTCCAATTAAGTTCAGCAAGATCTCTTCCTTTAAATATTTCGCCGTCTTCACTTTCAATTTCTAATAAAACAATTGAACCACTTCCACATGATACCATTAATCCACATGCTTCATCTATAGGACTAATGACTGGACCAATAATATATCTATGCTTTTGAATATCTATTGTAGGTAATAATGCACAACTCCAAATAGTCCATTTTTTCCCCTCAATAAAACTAAATGCTCCCGGATAAGGTTTAGTAATACCTCTTATAAAGTTATATATATCACAACTACTTTTGGACCAATCTATAGCACCATCTGATGGACGTCTTCTTGGTAGTATACCTTCATCTAAATTATTAACTTCAGATTCAAGTAATTTCTTATGTTCTAAATCCTTTAATAGTCTATCTAGTAAGATATAATTAATTTGAGCTACTTCATCATATATAGATTTGCAAGTAGAATAGTTATTAATGGGAATTGGTATTTGACCAATCACTTTTCCTGTGTCTACACCTTCATCCAACCAGATAAGTGAATTACCACCTAGTATCTCACCTTTAATAATTGCCCAATTTACTGGTGCACTACCTCGGTTATGAGGTAATAAAGATGCATGTGCTCCTACACATCCAATTTGGGCACTATTTAGTACTCTAAAACCTAATATCTGACTCCATCCAATAACAATAATAAGATCAAGTGAAAGCTTCTTTAAAAGTTCAAAAGTGCTATCATCATTAATATTTTTTATTTCATAATATGGAATATTATAATTTTCGCATAAGACTTTATACTTTCTTGTACCTGCACTTCTTTTAGATATTGAATCTTCATCTAATGTAATAAATGCTTGAAACCTCGTTCCATTATTTAACAAATTTTCAAAAGCACATAGTCCTTCTATATGAAATCCAACCCATCCGACTCTTAACTCCATATGAGAATCATTCCTTTTTATAAGATTATTTCTTTAACCCCACTCACCACATATGCTACTTCCTCATCCGTTAAAAGCGTATGAAGTGGTAATGTGATTTCATTTCTATACATATCAAATGCATTAGGATAATTTTTCATTTCAAATCCTAAATTCTTATATGCAGTATGCATAGGCAATGGCTTATAATGAACATTAGTTGCAATACCTTTTTCAGCCATTTTCTCTATCACAGTATTTCTAAATGTTTCATCTTTTCCCAAAAGTCTAACCAAATATAAATGCCCACAAGAAGCATAATCTTTCGTGTAATGATTTAACACATCAATTGCTGCATCTTCGAGAGATCTATCATAAATTTCAATAATCTGCTTTCTTCTCTCTAAAATTCCAGGATATCTCTTGAGCTGAACCAACCCAAGTGATGCCATAACATCCGTCATATTGCACTTATACGCCAGCGAAACAATATCATACTCCCAAGCGCCAAGCTTGGTCTTAGCAAAAGCATCCTTTGATTGACCGTGCAGTGTTAATAGCATGAACTGTTTATAAATCTCTTCATTATCATAGCCCGAAATATTTCTCCATGTCACAGCTCCACCCTCAGCAGTAGTCAAATTCTTAACTGCATGGAATGAAAAACTTGTAAAGTCAGCCACTTCACCACTCATTTTCCCATTAAACGTAGCACCAAAAGAATGTGCTGCATCCGCAATAACTGCAACACGACCAATTGCCTTTTGCATATTATTTGATGGTTTAAACAATTTTTTCTTATTATTAACAGCCTCCAATACCTTTTCGTAGTCACACATAATGCCTGCTATATCTACTGGTATAATGGCTTTCGTCTTTTCCGTAATTGCATCTTCAATTGCATCGTAATTAATATGGAAAGAATTTTTTCCAGAATCAACCAGTACAATTTTCGCCCCAACATGATGAATAACACTAGCAGAAGCCGAATAAGTATAAGCGCAAGTTATGACCTCATCGCCTTCACCAATCCCTAAAAGTCTAAGTGTCGTTTCCATCGCAGCTGTTGCAGAATTCATTGCTACTGCCTTTGAAGTATGACAGTACTCCGCAATTTGTTGTTCAAATAATTTTGTCTTTGAACCTGTTGTAATCCATCCCGATTTTAACGTATCTACAACTTCATCTATCTCTGATTGTGTTATATCCGGTGGTGAAAAAGATATTCTCATACTATGGTCCTCCCTTCATTTCTATATAAAATACTTTCGCCTTAATTTTAGCTCATACACATTGAAAATGATAAATTTAAGTTAAATTCAATATATCATTTTCTGCATTTAACCACCAAGGTATTGCCATCTCATTTGTTTAAGCAAATATTTTTTATTTGCTAAGTGGGCTCATTGATATACCAAATATTCACATCCTATATCAATCCCTCTTGAAGTATCTTGATATTTTTTATCTTTAATACTTCATTGTCTTTCCCTCTAAGAACAATATCCATCCTTTGCTTTCCCTCTACTGCACCTTTAGGAACAATGATTTCTATTTCTGCTTTCATAAATCCTTTAGAAGGTCTTATATTTTCTAAACATCCTATAACTTTAGATCCATTTGATAAGTCATATATATATATATCGCCATTTTTCAAATTGCTACTATATTCCATCTCTAGTTTATATTTTTTGCCTCCTTGTAACTCTAAAGAATCTATCATAAACGTACCATAGCCCTCACCTTTGTTTATAATGCTTATATATTCATTTTCTTTTCTTACTTGTAAATTTCCTTGAGTTGCATTATTTATATGTGTCCCGTCTACCACTTTATTTTTATCTACATCCATATCAAATTTATTGTACATAACAACTTGATTTATTTTTTTCAATTTTTCCATATCATCTTTGTATTCTAATAAATAATCTAATTTTTGGATATTGCCATTTAAATCTTCATTGTATTTAAAAGTTTTTAATGTGGCTTTACTATTTTTATTGAGTAAATATTTAATATTTGGTATTCTTCCTATAATCCTATCCACACCTCTTTGATCATCCTTATTTAAAAGATATTTACTAACAGCTAAATATCTTTGTGTTTGATCTAAATAATTATTTGTATTCATTGGCTGAACTTCTACTGATTTGTCTATATATGACAGCCCTTTGTCAAAGTCACCTGTCTGCATATAGATTTGTCCCACTTTTTTAAGAATTTTAGAATTATAAGGTGCTAATTCGACAGATTTTTGAATTTCCTTTATTGCTCTTTCCATATATTGATTTTCTTTCCCCCCCCCTACTATATACATTGTAGATAAATCCATATGATATGAGCCTGTAAATGGATCATATTTCGTAGCTTTTTCCAAATATATAATAGCATTTTGTATTGAATTATTTTGAGCATATTCTATAGCCTTTTTAGCATACTGTTGCCCACGATGTAAAGACCAAGATTCTATTACTAGTATAAGGCATATAATTATCGTAATACATCTCAAACTATTATTTTTTGATTCTTTCTTTCCTCTTTTTATTTGCATTTGATTTGTTAATCCAAATAACGTCCATAACAATATAGACATAGCTCCTAATGATAAATCAAAATCCATCACGCTATGTATAATGAGCGTTAGCCATGCTATACAAATTGTACATTGTGTCATATTTGTCTTCATATCATCTGTATGTTTTATCGTTTTACATACATCAACTAATAAATTACCTATTAAAGAAAGATATACCAAAAAACCCAGTGTACCAATTTCTATCCATAACTGTATAATATAACTATGCGCTTGTGTAGACCAATACATATAAGATTGATATATAGAATATAGTGTTTCCCACGCACCACCACCAGCTCCAAATATGGGATAATCTTTGATGATTTTATAAGCATCTCTATAGAATATAACTCTTGTCTGCATAGTATTATTACTAGTTATACTTTCTACTCTTGAAACTACACTTTCAGGTATATACTTATATTTTAGCTTTATGGCCTTAATCTTTTTCCCTGTTTGATGATCATATAACGTTGCCTGATCAAATATCACTTCAGTATTTACATAATAATTCAAAAACTCTATTCTAATCGTTTCTGTTGTATCTATCGTTTTGAAATTTAGTGCTAAGTGATTGCTTTCTACTATATTCTCCTTGATCAATCTTTTTACTTCACCTTCATTATTTACACTATATATATCAATTCTTCCAGCATACGCTTTACTTTGTAGATTTTTTACTGTAGTATTTACTTCTAATTTATATTCTTTGTTTTTAATAATATCTGTTATATCTCTACTTACACTTTTATAACGATCTTCTTTATTTTCCATATTAGACAATATTAATGGTTGAGTTGAGTTTAACGCAATGAAACCTATTATAGATATCATTATAATGAATATTACTCCCACTGCAACGACAGGCTTGTAGGATATCTTGCGTAAATTTTCTATTCGTTTTTCACACAAATAAGTAATTCCCACTGTCATTAGTATAGAAACAAGTAATAAGCCCCATAGTATTACCGCATTACTACTTTCAATTTCCTTGATAAACAATAATGAAAAAGCTATAGCTGGTATAGTTATAACAAACCCATAAACAATCGTTTCTATTTTTTTATTCTTAGGTACTAGAATTAAATATACTATTGCAAGCATAGGAGCTAATAACCACATACCTCTTGAAAACGTAGGAATAAAAGTAAATATGAATAAATTAGCAAGAGAAGCATAGAAAAACTTTTCTTTACCGTTCTCACTATTTTGTAACAATCCTAATGCCACTATGAATAAAGCAAATAAGTATGAAGCCAGTGCATTTGGATACTGAAAAGTTGAGTTTATACGCCCTTTAACAAAAGCTCCAGCATAACTAAAAGTCCCAATGGCACTTCCAATTCCAATAATAGAAACAACTACTCCACTCAAAAGTAACACATTCAATATAGTCTTCTTATTTTTTTCATCATCTACTGTATAATCTCTTACTAACAAATAAATCATATAATAATTTGCATATTTCAAAAACTCTCCTATGGCCAATCTAACATTCACACCATAAATGATTGAAATAAAATACATCCCAACAATAGCTAGTCCTAATAAATCAGGAATCGAACGGATAATTCTACCTTTAGATCTTATTTTTGTAAATAGCCATACCGTCCCTAACCCAAAAGAAAATATATGCGTAGGCAAAAGCTCTTGATCAAAAAACAACCCTCTGAAAAATGGTGGGTAAAATAGTAATATGCATAATAATGCAAATACAAAACCATTTTTCCCTGAATCTTCTATATTTACCTGTCTTTCGTCTTTCACTTTGGTATCCATAAGTACCTCCAAGTATTAATTAGTAATTGCAGATTTCTTCCAGTATTCTCTAAAGAGTGCTAAAAACACGCCGATCATAATCCCTAATACTCCCGCTATCGATACATTCAATTTTTTATTCGGTGATATTGGTTGAATTGGTTCTAATGCTGGTGTTTCTATAATAATATTTACATCCTCTAAAATAGAAGATTGAGCAATGCTTATTTCTTCTAATTTCTTATTAAAAGCATCATAAGTTGATTGTGCTAAATCTACTTTGTTTGTAATGATTTGCTGTTCATATTGCTTTTGTGCAAATGCTCCCTGAAGCTTTTCTAATTCATTTTCTGCTTTTGATATTGCTTTTTTTAGATTTTCTTGTTTTGCTATACTTTCTGATAATTCTATTTTAAAGTTAGACAAAACGTCTTTTAAAGTATAGTAATTTTCATTTTTTTCTTCAACTTCTATGGCTACACGAAACAAATCACTGCTTGACTGGCTAGAATTTTCTTTGGCTACTTGTGACATATATGGATCATCTGAAAGTGATTTCTTTAAAGCTACTTTCTCTGGCGTTGTTTTTAATTCAGCTTCTGCTCGAGTGATTTTTGCCCTTAATTGATGTTCATTTACAGTTTCATCTGTTAACTTTGTTTTATAGTCCGTAACTAGTAGTATATTAGAATTGATCTCTGCTTCAAGCTCTTTTGCCCCTTTGGGTTGTGCTAAAAGATTTTTATATTCTATTAAAACATTATCTAACTTTTCTTTTTGCACGTCTTTCTGTCCTTCAAGAGAATCAGATGATTTATCAGCTTGTGCTTTCGCTCTTGAAGCTATGCGATTCACAAACTTTTTTGATAAAGTATTTGCGATATCAGCTGCCAATTTTTTGTCTGTATTCTTTACTTTGATCTGAATTAGATTTGTATCTTTGATGGTTTCAAGATCAATCATAGCTGCTAAACCAAGTCTTGTCATACCTTTTTTATCTAATCCTAATTCTTTCACTGTTTGTTGTAAAATTACTGGATTTTTTAATTGCTCTTTGTAGGTTTCAATGGTTAGATCAGGAATTTCTGCCACAGCATCTAATATTCCTTCAATTCCTTCTCCTCTTTGTTTTGGTGTGATTCTATCTGTTATATTTGAAGCCATTAGTACTGTTTTTGCTTCGTATACTGGTTCCATTACAAAGAAACTTAATACAAAAGCTGCTAAAACACACACAACTGTAACACCTATAATTAGTTTCTTTTGTCTTAATAATACTTCTATGAGTTCTCTTAGACTTATTTCATCATATTGATTTTGTTCCATGTTTATTCCTCCATATTATCGAATATTTATATTATGCCTTCTCGATCACAGCAAACTTAATCGTCGCCTTACAAGCCACTTCATCTCCTACATAAGCCACTGCTTCCCCTTTTCCCATACCACGTCTCATACTTTCCATTTCAACTTCCATTCTCAACGTATCTCCAGGTACTACTTGCTTTCTAAATTTGGCATTATCAATCCCTGTAAACACAGCAAGTTTTCCTTTGTTCTCTTCCATAGAAAGTACAGATACTGCCCCTACTTGTGCCAGAGCTTCTACAATCAGTACGCCTGGCATGATTGGATTTCCTGGAAAGTGTCCTTGGAAGAATGGTTCATTGATCGTTACGTTCTTTATTCCTACTGCTCTTTTTCCTGGTTCCATTTCTGTTATTTTATCTACTAGTAAAAATGGGTATCTATGTGGAATTATTTTTTGAATTTCTATATTATTTAACATACGTACACTCCCTTTGACTTTTTTACCTCTATTATTTACATTTTACTTCATTAGGCCTTAAAAATCAACATCATAACAAATTTTTACAATTTTTAACACCAAAAAATCAGCAATTATTTATTGCTGATTTTTCTATTTCTTGCTAATTGTTTATACATTTGTTGTGCTAGGCCCATTCCCTGATTTTCAGACATTTTTTCAGACATTTTTGTGTCTAGCATTTCTTCGAATATTTTTTGCCCATTGCTTTTAGGCATGAATTCTGTTCCTTGCGTGGTTTTTCTCATGTTTTTTAGGATCATGTCCACAAATATGGATTCAAATTGTTGACAAGCTTTTTCTAATTCCTTGTTGTTTTTATTATTGGTTTGGATGTTTAGATTGGGTGTGTTTGTTATTTTCATTTAATCATCCATCCCTATCTTCTCAAGTTATTTGCTTGTTCTAGCATTTGGTCTGCTGTTTGGATTGATTTTGAGTTTATTTCGTAGGCTCTTTGTGCTGTAATCATTTTTACCATTTCTTCTACGATTTGTACGTTTGATGTTTCTAAGAATCCTTGTTTTATTTCCCCTGCTTCTCCTTCTTCGGCTTCTATTCCTTCCCCTGATGCTGATGTTTGTACGTATAGGTTTCCACCTTTGGCTTCAAGCCCTGCTGGGTTTACAAATGTCGTTAGTGTAAGTTGTCCCATTTCTTCTGCTTCTTCTTCGCCTGTTCTTTTTACGGTTATTGTGCCGTTTGCTGATACATTTATTTCTTTTACATTTTCGCCTAGTTCTATATCTGAACCCTCTGCTTGAAGAAAAAATCCATCTGATGTAGCAAGTTTTGCTTCTCCGTCCTCTACACTTAGTTTAAAACTTCCGTCCTTTGTATAGAATAAGTTGTCATTTGTATCTCTTACTGTAAAGAAACCATCTCCATCTATGGCTAGGTCTAGGTTGTTATTTGTTTGTTCTAGATTTCCTCTAGAAAATGATCTGTGTGTTGCGATTGGCATTACACCATGTCCTACTTCTAGATTTACTGGTTTTCCTTGCCCTTGAGCCATGTCTGAGGTTCTTAGTTTTTCATAAAATAGATCTTTAAATTCTGTTCTTTGCTTTTTATACCCTGTTGTGTTTACGTTTGCTAGATTGTTTGATATTGTATCTATATTTAATTGTTGTGCTTTCATTCCGGATGCTGCTGTCCATAGTGCGCGCATGTATTTATCCTCCTTGATACGATTATATTTATACTCTTCCTACGTCATTTACTGCTTTTCCTAATGTATCGTCGTATGCTTTTACTACTTTCTGATTTGTTTCGTAATTTCTAAATAGCGTGATCATGCTTGTCATTTCTTTTATTGAGTCTACGTTTGAACCTTCAATATAACCTTGTAGTACTTGACCTTCAAATTTCTTTTCTTCAATTTCTGTATTTTTTTCTAGTCTATATAGGTTGTTTCCTTCTTTTCTTAGGTCTTTTATATTTTCTAGGTTCATAATTTTTACTTGATTTATGAATTCTCCGCCTACTATTACTTCTCCTGTATTGCTGATTGCAGTTTCTTTCCCATCTGTTACTATGGGGCCATCTGTTCCCATTAGCTTATATCCCTCTGTTGTAATCCACTCACGGTCTGTATTCATGGTAAATCTTCCGTCTCTCGTATAACGATTACCATTTGGCGTTTCTACTACAAAAAATCCTTCTCCTTTTATAGCTAAGTCTAGGGGATTTTCTGTTTGTTGAAATGTTCCTTGACTATAGTTTACTCTGATTTTATCTACTCTTACGCCTGAATTTAGTGTACCTATTGTTCCTAATGGTTTTGGCGTTACTATTGAGTCTATTACGTTTCCATCTGTCATTACTTGTCCTTGATTATTGATTGTAAAATTTTTATTTCCTACAAATACAGGTCCTTTTCTTCCGATTACTATATTTCCGTCTGCTGTATTTATTTTACCATTTTGATCTTTATCATAGGTACTAAGATATCCATTCTCGTTCACTGTTACTTTTAGGGATTGGCCGTTATGTACATCATTTCCCGTTTTTGTTTTGAAAAAGCCTTTGTTTGTATTTAATATGTATCTATTTTCATCTTGATTGATTTCTATATTAAGGGATGCATTATTTCTTGTTTGATCTGTTATATCCATTTTTTTATTAACAAATACTTCTGGAAAACTTTCTGTTAATAGCAAATCTCTCTTATATCCTATCGTGTTTGCATTTGCTATATTGTTCGTAATTACATCTAGTTTTTTATTATTTGTTTTCATTGCAGTTGTTGCTGTATATAATCCCCGTAGCATATAATCCCACTCCTTCTTCTCTAGTATATATTTCGACAGTATTTCGAGAAAAGTTTAGGATTGATTTTATCTATTTTTTCTAAAACGCTTACTACTCATCATACTTCTTTCTAATACATCAAGAGATTCTAACGATTTCCCCGTTCCTTTTGCTACACAAGATATAGCATCTTCTGCTATATAGGTTGTAATTCCAGTTCTTTCTTCAATCAGCTTATTAAGACCCGTTAACAAAGAACCCCCACCTGTCATAATTATTCCTCTATTACTAATATCAGCCCCTAATTCTGGTGGTGTTTTTTCAAGTACTGCATGAACTGCATCAGCAATAAACATAACCGTTTCTCCTAATGCCTCTAACATTTCATCTGAATTCGTAGAAATGGTTTTTGGAAGTCCAGAAATCAAATCTCTTCCTCTACAGTCCATTCTTCTAATTTTTTGCAATTGATATGCACACCCAACTTTAATTTTTAATTCTTCTGCTGTTCTTTCCCCGATTAGCAGATTATGTTTTTTTCTCATGTATTTTACGATTGCTTCGTCAAATCGATCTCCCGCTATTTTGATGGATTTACTTGCAACGACGCCTCCTAGGGCAATTACTGCAACATCTGCTGTTCCTCCACCAATATCTACTACCATATTTCCATCTGGCTTTGTAATATCTAGTCCTGCTCCAATAGCAGCTGCAATTGGTTCTTCAATAAGATAAGCAGTTCCTCCTCCAGCTTCAGTAGTTGCCTCTATTGCTGCTCTTTTTTCTACTTCTGTTACCCCACTTGGCACACAAACAATGATTTTAGGTTTGAACAATTTTCTTTTTCCGCAAGTTTTATTAATAAAGTACCTAAGCATTCTTTCTGTAACTTCATAGTCTGAAATAACCCCATCTCTTAGAGGTCTTATAGCAACAATATTTCCAGGTGTTCTTCCTATCATCTTTCTAGCTTCTTCCCCCACTGCTAGCAATTGATTTGTGTTTTTATCAATCGCAACAACAGAAGGTTCTTGCAATACAATTCCCTTCCCCTTTATGAAAACTAAAATACTTGCCGTACCTAGGTCAATTCCAACTTCCATCCCTAATCCAAACATCATAATCTCCTTTCATACCTTTTAATTTATATACAAACCCCTCTTGGAATATACAATATTTTACAATTTATCTCAAAAATTTCTTTTTTCTTTAATTTATATTCTATACCTTTTTTAAATTTCCTTCAAATTTTAAAATATTTTCCATTTATTTTTTTATTATATAAACAGGTCGTTATGCTTAATTGATTTTATGTTCTATTGGATAGATTGTATGCATATGATTTATCAAGGGCTGCATCTAAAAGGGGGTTAGAAGTCAGTGAAGGACTATATAGAGGAAAGAGCAATGGATATCGCCACATATATAATAACGGAACAAGCAACAGTTCGCCAAACTGCAAAAGTTTTTGGGGTTAGTAAAAGTACGGTTCATAAGGATGTTACAGAACGTCTTCCTAAGATCAATCCTCTCGTAGCAAATCAGGTAAAAAATATACTTGATAAAAATAAGGCCGAAAGGCATATTCGAGGCGGTAAAGCAACGCGAATGAAATACAGCAACATTCATAACCATCTATAATTTAAAATCCATGAGATGCAAAAAGATAAAAAACAGGGGCTTCCCCTGTTTCATATTATATATAAAAGTAAAACTTTATTCAGTACGAGTATTATCAACACCGGATAAGTAAGTATTTGGATCTATCTGTTTCCCATCTAAAAGCACTTCAAAATGAAGATGTGGTTCTTCTCCACTTTCAAATAGTGCAGTTTTACCGATTCCACTTATAGGCTGTCCTTGTTCTATTTCCTCTCCTATTGCAACCATTTCAGCTGTACTTAAATTGGAATACCTTGTAATCATATCATTTTCATGTTCCATTGTTATCGTAATTCCTAGTCTTGAATCTGTCACTACTTCAATCACTTTTCCTGAAAGTGCCGCAACCACCGGTGTATTTATTGGCGCTATAATATCCAACCCTTTATGAGAGGTATATTGATCTAACGTCTTTGAATATACCAATGTATTTTCTGCGTAATTCATTCCTATCTTACCTATAATGGGTTGTTTCATAATGATTGCTGATTTACTAGTAGCTGCTACAGTTGCTTCCTCATTTCCCTCTGGTTCTTCCTGCTTTTTAACGAGTGTTTTACTTTTCTTTGGCTTTGCTACTGGTTCTTTACTTTTTTGTTTTTCTTCTATAGGCTTTTTAACCTGTTCTACTTTTTTTGTGATCTCTTCTGTTTTCTCTATTTCATCTTCTTCCAAAAAAATCACAGGATCATCATATTTTGCTAACTGGTCTTCCAAACTTTGTTCATTTGCTATATTACCTTTCTCTTTTGAATCTTTTTCCATTCTTTGATTAACCCAAATTGAACTGGCCCCTATTATAAAAACTCCCAAAAACAAAACCATATAAAATTCTTTTTTACGACGCATATAAAGAACACCTCCTGTTGGTATTATTACCATTCGAGGTGTTTTCATACACGAAAAATTCACTTCATTTTTTCTATTTCCACGCCTACATAATAATGTTTTAATATCTCCTCAAAGGTAGATCCTCTTTCAGCCATTCCATTGGCTCCCCATTGACTCATACCAACGCCATGCCCATATCCAATGGTATCAAATATCAAATCTCCTCCACCCATTCTTACTTTAAAGTTAGCCGAACGAAGTCCTACTATATCTCTTATGTCTCTTCCTCGAAGAATTTTATTTCCTACTTGTATTTTTAGTATTCTTCCCCCTGTACTTCTTTCTAATATTTTAAGATCAGATTTAATATTTCCTTCTACAATATCGCAATCTTTGTATCTATTTTTTATTTTGGATACAAATGTTTTGATAGAAACGATTTGCTGATCTTCACAATGGGGTGCCTTTGCTTCATACGGACTTTCTACACTCCTTAGATAAGGTACTGATGCACTAAATACATCTTCTGAGTTTTCTGTTTTTCCACCACTTGTTGAATGAAATAATGGCTGATTAATAGGTTCCCCACTATAAGTAATGACCAATCCTTTTGTTTCTTCCACTGCTTTTTCTATTTTAGGCCAATAGTCTTCCATCCATTTTTTTCCCTTTAGTTCTTTTAAATCTTCTTTTGACTTATATGCTTGACAATGAACGCCATCACATAACTCTGCCCCTGGGTGACCTGGATGACCATCTTCTTTATATGTATCCTTTCTAGCTGTTGCGTAGCTTCTTGCTGCTATAGCCTGTGCTTTTAAAGCTTCTATATTAAATGCAGCTGGCATCTCAGAAGATACAACTCCTTTTATATATTCTTCTAGGTCTATTTTTTCTATTTCCCTAGTTTTATTTATATATACACGTACTGTTTTATTGCTTTCCACTATTTTTTTTGTTGGTTCTTTTTGTATATCGCAACTTTGAATTAACAAAATAGGAATTAGTATTATTGTTGCAAATACAGCTACGACCGTCCAAAAAATATCCCTCATTTTTTTTCCCCCTTCGTTTGTCACATATGTGCTAATACAGTTTATGCAGTAAAGGGGGGTGTTATTACAATTCTACATTTAAAAACAATATTTCCTAGGAAATATTGTTTTTTTATAAATTATAAAAAAAGTGCCTATAAGCGACACTTTTTAATGTTAAATTCTTCTAATATTTGCACCTAAACTTCTTAACTTTTGCTCAATTTCTACATATCCTCGATCCACATGATGTATATCATTAATAATCGTTTCTCCATTGGCAACTAATCCTGCTAAAATAAGTGCGGCTCCTGCTCTTAAATCTGTTGCCTTAACTTCTGCTCCTTGCAATTCATTTACACCCTGTACCACAGCACTTCGTCCTTCAATCTTTATATCAGCACCCATTCTTTTCAGTTCACCAACATGCATAAATCTATTTTCAAATATAGTTTCTATCACTACACTCGTTCCTTTTGCAATACTTAAAAGGGATGTAAATTGAGCTTGCATATCCGTTGGAAATCCTGGATATGGCATAGTTTTAATATCCGTAGCATCAATGGGATTTTTAGCTACTATATGTAAACTATCTGGCCCTTCTTTTATCTCTACTCCACATTCTCTCAACTTTGCAATCATAGGCTTTAGATGATCCGATAATACATTAGAAATCAAAACATCTCCACCCGTCATAGCTGTAGCAACCATAAACGTTCCTGCTTCTATTCTATCTGGGATAACTGTATGCCTTCCACCGCCTAATTCTTTGACTCCTTGAATTCTGATGGTGTCCGTTCCTGCTCCCTTTATTTTTGCACCGATTGCATTTAAGAAATTTGCTACATCTACTATTTCTGGTTCTTGTGCAACATTTTCAATGATGGTTGTTCCTTCCGCTAATGTAGCAGCCATCATAATATTTTCTGTAGCCCCCACACTAGGAAAATCTAAATAAATAGTATTCCCTATTAGTTTTTTTGCAGATGCTTCTACATATCCATGCCCCATAGTAATATCTGCGCCTAATGCTTGAAACCCTTTTAAGTGTAAGTCTATGGGTCTTGTTCCTATAGCACATCCTCCTGGTAATGAAATCCTCGCCTTTCCCTTTCTCGCCAAGAGAGGCCCCATAACCAAGAAAGAAGCTCTCATTTTTCGCATTAGTTCATAAGGTGCTTCACATGTATCAATATTTCGAGTCAAAATCTCAAGACTATTTTCTTCTTTTCCTTTTTTAACATTTGCCCCTAAGGAGGTTAATACTTGTTGAATAACGCCTACATCATTTAGATTGGGAATTTCTTCTAATATACAAGTTTCTTTTGCTAATAGTGTGGATGCTAAAATGGGTAGTACTGAATTTTTGGCTCCACTTACTCTAACTTCTCCTTTTAGTGGGCCACTCTTTTGTACAATAATTTTAGTCAAAATTCATCCTCCTTTGTTTCCTAGTATCCAATGCTAATAAGTGGATTTCCTATCCATACATATGTTTTTTTCTTATAATTATTATACCTCATTGCAATATTTATGTTCACTTTTTTTCCATTATAAGCAATCCAATTATTAAAATTGTTGGTATATCCTGTAATGCTCAGGAAATCTTTATCCTCAAAAGATTCTATTTTTTTTACTGCAAATGATTTTGTTACCTTTTCTAATTTTCTTTTTTCTTCTGCATTACTTAATTTCTTATCATAACTTCCAGTAATACATACATTGAACTCTGCTTTCCCATACGCTTTAAGTACTGCTTTTACATCTTCTTTCCACTTGCTAATTTGCATTTTATTTTGAGTGGTTAAATCTATGACTATATTGCTTTCTTTTATGTCTTCAGTATTTGTACTTTGTACGATTATTACTATATTTTGGTTTTCTTTTATTTTTCCATTTGATACCATTTGTGTGTTTCCATCATTGGAATGATCTTCGCTATGTAAATTCGTTATTTTCAATTTTTTTCCTATTTTATTTATAATTCCAGTTGCTTCATTTGAGGTTATGTATCGGTCCGCAATATCAACATACGCATTTATGTTAATTTCTTCCAGTTCTGCATCAGTCAGGTTAAATATGTCTGTACTATTTTTATTATTTACGGCATTCGTGTTGTAGGTTAGACCTAGTATTAATATTATTAATACAAATAAATAATTCCGCTTCATTCTATTCCCCTCCTTAAATAACAAAAGGACGAGAGTAAAACATCAAATATGTTAAAGGGGGACGAAAACATATCTGCGTCTTACTCTCTTCCCTTGTTATTAAAAGTATTGACCGAGAGGAGGAGAAATATACATTAATTTTTGCATTGCGGGGACGGTTAATTATTTATATGGTTTTAACTTATTTGAGATATTACTCGGATTTTATAGTGTTAATTTAGGCTAAAGACCTTCTATTCATTAACCGTCCCCTGGTTTTGAACACAGACTGCGCATTTGGCTCCTCCTAATTTATCAAACAATCCTATTTCTTCAAATTCGCTTACAAATAAAGGGGCTGTGTCTTGTAGTTCTTTCATGTGTTTTTTGCACAGTTTATTGCTTTTCGCTTTGTAAAATTTTTCAGGAAGAATGGGTAGTTCTTCTAGTAGAACTTCTTTTTCATTTACAGCTTCTTCGCTTGCTAGTACTAGGGCTATTTCTCCACTTGTACTGTTTTTATGGATTTCTTTATAATTTTTTTGGGCTTTTTGGGCTATGTCCATGTAGTTTTCTTTTATAACTTCTGAGATATCTTCTCTTAGAATGATTTTGTCAATATTTCCGCTGTTTATTTTGTCTTTTACTACTTTCAGTGCTTCTTTTCTTTTTATTTGTTCTTGTGTTAGGGCAAATATGATTCGTTCTCTAAATTCACCTAGCCACATTTTTTTCTCTTGACCTTTTATTTGTGGTGTTCCTGATATTCCATGTTCTATGTATTTTTCTAATTGATTATTGTCCATGTAGTTCGCTCCTTTGGGTTTCTTACTTCTTATTCTTAACAAAAAATCCCAAACCAATCATGGTTTGAGATTTTTTTATTCTTTTTGTTCTACAACATTGATTCTGCTTTGAGCACGTCTTAATGCTTCTCTAGCTCTTTTTCTATCTATGTCTTCGTCTCCATGTTCAAGACGCTTTTGTGCTCTTTCTAAAGCTTTTTTCGCTCTCTCTACATCTATTTCATTGGCCCATTCTGCTGAGTCTGTAACAATGGTCGTTTTATCTTCTTTTATTTGAATAAAACCACCTGCACATACAGCTATCTTTTTTTCACCTTGTTGTTTTATGGTAATAGGGCCAATGGCTAAGGGGGATACTGTAAGCATATGATCTTTTAGAATCCCTACGTCTCCTTGCAAGGTTCTTACAACAATCCTGTCTACTGTACCCTCAAAAAATTTACGTTCTGGCGTAACAATTTCTAGTTCAAAAGTAGAAGCCATATGATCACCCTAACTTTCTTTTTTGAATTTTTCTATTGCTTCTTCAATTGTACCAACATATAAGAATGCTGATTCTGGTAAATCATCATGTTTTCCATCAAGAATTTCAGTAAATCCTCTAATGGTTTCTTTTAATGGTACATATTTCCCTGTCATACCAGTAAATTGTTCCGCAACACTAAATGGTTGAGATAGGAATTTTTGTATTTTTCTTGCACGAGATACAGTTGATTTATCTTCATCAGATAATTCATCCATTCCTAGAATGGCAATAATATCTTGTAATTCTTTATATCTTTGAAGTACCTCTTGAACTCTACGAGATACATTATAATGCTCTTCACCAACAATTGCAGGGTCCATAATTCTAGAGTTAGAATCCAATGGATCAACCGCTGGGTAAATTCCTAGTGATGCAATCCCTCTAGAAAGTACTGTCGTTGCATCTAAGTGGGCAAATGTAGTTGCTGGCGCTGGGTCAGTCAAGTCATCTGCTGGCACGTATACTGCTTGTACAGAAGTGATAGAGCCTTTCTTAGTAGAAGTGATTCTCTCTTGTAGTGCACCCATTTCCGTAGCTAGTGTTGGCTGATATCCAACAGCACTAGGGATACGTCCAAGCAATGCTGAAACCTCAGAACCTGCTTGTGTGAATCTAAAAATATTATCGATAAATAAAAGTACGTCTTGTCCTTCTTGGTCTCTGAAGTATTCTGCCATTGTAAGTCCTGTTAACGCTACACGCATTCTTGATCCAGGAGGCTCATTCATTTGTCCGAAAACCAATGAAGTTTTATCAATTACGCCAGATTCTATCATTTCATGGTATAAGTCATTTCCTTCTCTCGTTCTCTCGCCTACGCCTGCAAATACTGAAAGTCCACCATGATGCTTCGCAATATTGTTAATCAATTCCATAATAAGTACAGTTTTCCCTACTCCTGCACCACCAAACAGACCAATTTTACCACCTTTTACATAAGGTGCAATTAAATCTACTACTTTGATTCCTGTTTCAAAGATTTGAGAAGAAGTTTCTTGTTCTTCAAATTTAGGAGCTGGCCTATGAATAGGAAGTTTTTCCTCTGTAGTTACAGGACCTTTTAAATCGATTGGTTCTCCTAGTACATTAAATAATCTTCCTAATGTTCCTTTTCCTACTGGCACTGTAATAGGTGCCCCCGTATCTAGTGCATCCGTTCCTCTAATCAACCCATCCGTAGATGACATAGAGATACATCTTACCGTATCATCTCCAACGTGTTGTGCTACTTCTACAACGATGGTTTTTTCTCCTATTTTTACCTCAATTGCATTTAACAATTGCGGAAGACTGCCTGATTCAAATTTTATATCTAAAACCGGACCAATGACGCGAATCACTTTCCCCATGTTTTTAGCCATATTAACGCACATCCTTTCTTTCAGCTAGCACTACAATGCCTCTGCTCCACCTACAATTTCTGCTATTTCTTGCGTAATTGCAGCTTGACGCGCTCTATTATAATTAAGTGTTAAGTTATCAATCATTTCCTCTGCATTATCTGTAGCACTTTCCATGGCTACCCTTCTTGCAGCTTGTTCACTAGCTGCTGATTCTGCCATTGCCCCATAGATTGTACTTTCTATATATTTAGGAATAATATAATCTAATAATGCTTCTGGCGAAGGTTCATAAGAAATATATTCAAATGGCTTATGGCTTTCATCCACTTTCCCATTTCCTTCACTGGTAAATGGAAGTAATTTAATCATCTGAGGATTTTGTGTAAGGGTACTTACAAATTGAGTATATATGATATATACCTCATCTGCCATTTTCTTCTCATAAAGCTTTAATGCTAAACTACTGATTTTTTTTGCATCTTGATAAGTTGGTTTTTCAGAAATTCCTGTAAATTCCCCATCCATCTCATATTTTCTATTTCTAAAATAATCTCGTGCTTTATTTCCAATGGTAATGACGGATACATTCTTCTTGTCTTGCATATGCGCTATGCCCAATTTTATAGGGTTTATATTATATCCACCACATAATCCTCTATCTGATGTAATAACTATATACACACTTTTTTTAACTGCTCTTGGCGTTACATATCTATGATCTATGTTTGTATCATTAGAAAATATATCTTGAACCGTTTCTTTTACTGTATAAAAATACGGTTTTATTGTTTCTGCTCTTTCTCTTGCACGTTTTAATTTTGATGATGATACAAGCTCCATCGCCTTGGTAATTTGTTTCGTATTATTTACACTTTTTATTCTACGCTTGATATCAAGCATCCCCATACCTGCCATTTTTCCACCTCCAGATTCACAGATTTTTTGACATCTATTCTATTTTTCTGTTTTAAAATCTGCTTTAAATCTTTCGATTGCAGTTTTTAATTTTGTTTCTGTTTCCTCTGAAAGGTTTCCTGTTTTCTTAATATCCGATCCAATTTCCGGATGACTTTCATCCATAAATCGTAAGAATTCCGCTTCGAATCTCTTGATTTCTGAAACTGGAAGATCTGTTAAATATTTATGAATAGAAGTATAAATAATCATTACTTGATGTTCAACTTTCATAGGTGAATATTGTGGTTGCTTTAAAACTTCCATTAATCGTTCACCTTGTGCAAGTCTATCTTGCGTATCTTTATCAAGCTCTGAACCAAATTGAGCAAAGGCAGCCAATTCATTATATTGTGCAAGTTCAAGTCTGATTTTACCTGCAACCTTTTTCATGGCTTTAATCTGTGCATCTCCACCAACCCTAGATACAGAAATACCTGAATTTACGGCAGGACGTTGTCCAGCAAAAAACAATTCAGACTCTAGGAAGATCTGTCCATCTGTAATGGAAATTACATTTGTAGGAATATATGCAGATACATCTCCTGCTTGGGTTTCAATAATCGGAAGTGCTGTTATAGAACCTCCACCTAAAGTATCATTTAATTTTGCTGCTCTTTCTAACAATCTACTATGTAGATAGAATACATCTCCAGGATAAGCTTCACGTCCTGGTGGACGACGAAGTAATAATGACATTGAACGATACGCAACGGCATGCTTGGACAAGTCATCATATACAATTAAAACATCTTTCCCTTGATGCATAAATTCTTCACCCATTGCAACGCCTGCATAGGGTGCAATATATTGAAGTGGTGCAAGTTCACTAGCTGTTGCAGATACGATGATTGTATAATCCATTGCTTGATTGTCTTCTAATGTCTTTACAAGCTGTGCAACGGTAGACTTTTTCTGTCCGATTGCAACATAAATACAAATTACATCTTCTTCTTTTTGATTAATAATTGTATCAATTGCAATTGCAGTCTTTCCAGTTTGTCTATCTCCGATTATTAATTCACGTTGTCCTCTACCAATCGGAATCATAGCATCAATTGCTTTAATGCCTGTTTGAAGTGGCTGATTAACAGATTTTCTATCTATTACGCCATGGGCCTCAGATTCTACAGGTCTAAATTTGTCTGTTTTAATAGGTCCTTTTCCATCAATGGGTTGTCCTAGTGCATTTACAACTCTTCCTAAAAGAGCGTCCCCAACTGGAACCTCAACAATCTTTCCAGTCTGCTTTACAACATCGCCCTCTTTTATATGTTGATCTGAACCCATAAGTACACAACCAATGTTATCTTCTTCTAGATTTAATGCCATTCCATAAGTTCCACCTGGAAACTCTAGTAATTCTCCAGCCATACATTTTTGTAGGCCATGGATTCTAGCAATTCCATCCCCTATTTGAATAACTGTTCCTATATCTTCTACTTGTAGTTTATTTTCATATTTTTTAATCTGCTCTTTTATGATCGAGCTGATTTCTTCAGGTCTAAGATTCACAACATTTCACCCCTATCAGCTAAACTATTATTTGTGCAAGCTCTTCTCTTAACTTATTCAAACGACTTTGTATCGTTGAATCTAATACTTTTTCGCCTATTCTTACGCGAACTCCACCTATTATAGATGGGTCTATTTCATTGATAAGCTTTACATTTTTTCCTGCTAAATCAGATAATTTTTTCTCTATCTTTTTAAGTTCATTTTCTTTTAATTTTATAGCTGTAATAGCTACGCCTTCTACTATATTGTTATAATCATTTACCAATTGCTGATATGATTTTTGTATGGATTCAAAATCATCCATTCTTTTCTTGTCTAACAATATTTTGATAAAATTCAATACTTCTACATGAATAGATTCTTTAAATATTTTTTCTATAATTTCTTTTTTTTCATTTTTATTAATTTGAGGTGTTTTACATAGTTCTAAAAGCTGTGGATATTCTTCAAATGTTTTACGCACAAAGCTTAATTCCTGTGCATATTGTTCCATTAATCCACACTCTATCCCTACTTCATATAAAGCGCCTGCATAGGTTTTCGCTACTAATTCTGCCATTTTGCGTCGCCTACCTCGTCAATAAATTCTTGGATAAGTGTATTATGCGTCTCTTCATCCAATTGTTTGTTGATCATTTTTCCTGTAGCAGCTACCACTAGTGAAGCTACATGATCCTTCATTTCATTCATCGCTTTTTGATTTTGTCTTTTGATCTCTGCTTCTGCTCTATCGATCATTCTTGAAGCTTCTTTTTGAGCGCCTTCTACAATTTCCATATGTCGTGCTTCTGCGATTTTTGTTTTTTCTCTAATGATTTGTCTTCCTTCATCTTCTACTGTTTCTAATTTTACTTGATACTCATTATATTTCAAATCAGCTTGTCCATTTTTATCTTTCGCATTTTTCAGTGAGGCTTCAACCTCTTCTCTTCTAGATGCCATAAACTCTGACACAGGCTTAAAAAGTAACTTTTTCAGCAAAAAGAATAAAACTAAAAAGTTTACAATTTGAAAAAACAAAGTAGCATTTAGTTCTACCAATCCTGCTCTCGCTACTATATCCATATTAGATTGCCTCCCTTCTTTTTAGCTTACATCCATGATCTTATCCTAATAATTTAACCAATGGGTTAGCGAACAAAAGAATCAAGGCAATGATTAATCCATAAATACCAGTTGTCTCTGCAACCGCTGCTCCAAGCAACATCGTTCTAATAATATCTCCTTGTGCTTCTGGTTGTCTTCCTACGCCTTCTGCACCTTTACCTGCTGCATATCCCTGTCCAATACCAGGTCCAATACCTGCGATCATTGCAAGTCCTGCTCCTATTGCTGATGCTGCTAATACTAATGCTTTTCCTGTAATTGGTTCCATATTAAATTCCTCCTTATGATCTTCTTAGTGGGACAGTTGGCAACTGTCCCGATTCGAATTTGTTTTAAATTTTATTTTCTTATAGTAGTTTTAACAATGGGTTTGCAAACATTAACACCAAGGAAATTACTAAAGCATATATTCCTGTGGTTTGTGCTACTGCTTGTCCAAGGATCATCGTCTTAATTACACTTGATTGATATTTCGGTCTCTTTCCTGCTGCTTCAGTTCCCTTTCCTGCAGCATAGCCTTGACCAATTCCAGGCCCTATTCCTGCGATCATTGCAATACCTGCCCCTAGTGTAGATGCAGCTACGACAATTGTAGAACCATGAGAATTTACTAATGGATTTGCATACATTAGAATCAATGCAATTACCATGGAAAATATACCAGAGGTTTGTGCTACTGCTGAACCTAATAACATAACTAAGGTTGAACCCCTTGAACCTTCGGGATTAATACTTGTTGCTTCTGCACCTTTACCTGCAGCATATCCTTGACCAACACCGGGTCCAATACCTGCGATCATTGCAAGTCCTGCTCCTATTGCTGATACTGCAATCACTAAACCATCTCCTGGTTGTGATATCAGAGGATTTCCAAATAGTAAAATAAGTGCGATTACTAAGGATAAAATCCCTGAAGTTTCTGCAATACCTGCTCCAAGTAACATAACCATGGTTGCTTGCTTAGATGAATCTGGATTTGTAGCTGTGGCTTCTGCTGCTTTTCCCGCTGCATAACCTTGACCAATTCCTGGCCCTATTCCTGCGATCATGGCAAGTCCTGCTCCTATTGCTGATCCTGCTAAGATTATTGCTATTTTATCAAAACTCATTAGCCAATCCAAAAAAATCATTATAAAATTGGTATTATCCATTCGTTCACCTCCTATTCAAATTGAGATGGATTAATCCATTGCAATGGACACAAATACCATTGTAAGCATAGCGAATATAAACGATTGAAGTACCCCTGCAAAAACATCAAAATACAAATGCAGTGGCGCTGGGATTGCCGCTTGGAATACTGGAATACTGATTCCTAAAGTTGAACTGAGGGATGCAAGTCCTCCATACAATAGACTCATAATAATAAGTCCTCCAACAATATTCCCAAATAAACGGAATGATAATGAAATCGGCGTTGCCAACTCTCCAACAATGTTCAATGGTAGCATAGGCCAAAATGGTTCCAAAAATCCTTTCAAATAATTCTTAACACCTTTTGTCTTCATTCCAAAGAAGTGAATCATTACAAAGGTTAATAATGCTAAACCCATGGTCGTATTTACATCTGCTGTTGGCGGTCTTAAACCAATTAATCCTGATAAATTAGCAAATATAAGATAAATCATCAAGGTTCCTATGTATGGTGCAAATCCCACTTTGTCTTTTCCCATAGTTTGCTCAGTAAGCTTGTATATTCCATCTACTACGGCTTCTATGAAATTTTGAAGCCCTTTTGGAACTTTTTGTAGATTTCTAGTAGCAAACCATGAAAACACAACAAGCGCGATCATGATCATCCATGTATTTGTAATGGTTTCAGTAATAGGAATTCCGCCTATTTCAAAAATGATCCTTGCTCCAAATCCTCCATCCATTATTTTTCCTCCTTTCTAGAAAAGATTCTCTTATAATAAGACCTATCATCAAATAGGTTACTACCTAAGATAACAAACTTTATAATCAATAACCCTATTATTACCCCGATTACATTCAAATAATCAGCCCTTATTGAAATAAAAATAACAATTGCATTTGTAGTAAATCTTATGAAATATTGTCTCGTAGCATAAGACTGCGCTTTTGCTGATGGCATTTGTGCAGCTTTCTCCATAGTTAGTGCTAAAGCTCTAAAATTAAGCATACTGATCAATGTGCCAAAAACAAGTGCATATATAATTGGCAAAGGCTTTTTTGAAACAATAGCAATAATAATAGCAATGCCCATCATCATTACAAAAGATTGTTTGAAAATTTTTTTCTGCAACTCCTGCGTATGCTTCAAATACACCTACTCCCTTTCTTTTCCACACAATAAATATTTTTTTTTGAAATATGTCACCTGCATTCATTTCATGTTTCAAATGCATTTAAATATTTTGACAATTCATGGTGTAATTATATAGATTACTTTTTCTTCTTTATATCTTTCATGACAATCTTATATACATTCAAAAAAGAAGATGCTACGCCTACTATAATAAATATAAACATAAATATATAGCCTGTACCTAATTTCTGATCTACTATATTTCCTATGTATACTGCCCCTAAAATAGGTATAATCATCATAATCCCTATATGACTTAATAGTACTAAGTTTCTGAAAATATCTTTTTTCCCTTTAATCATAATTACCTCTCTTATACAATTATATCACTTTAAGAAATATATACAAGAAAACAGAATGCTCATTTTGCTTCACCTTGCACATCCCCTCATACTAGGGGTATGTTCTCATTATAAATATTATGTTCTATTTTGTCAACAATGTTAAAAAATACACAAAAGCAACCCCATTGAGAGGTTGCTGTTATATTATGCTATGTCCATTTTCTTTAAATCATCAGAAATAATTAATGTTGCTTCTGTTGCAGCTTGTACTTCTTCTACTGTATACTCAGGATTAATTTCTGTAAGAACAAGTCCTTTATCAGTTTGTTCCATTACAGCCATTTCAGTAATGATCATGTTTATTTGTCCTGCAGCAGTAAGAGGCAAGTTACACTCTTTTAAGATTTTAGCTTTACCTTTTGCAGTATGCGTCATAGAAATAATAACTTTTTTAGCTCCAACTACTAAGTCCATAGCGCCACCCATACCTGGAACCATCTTTCCTGGAATCATCCAGTTTGCAAGATTTCCTTTTTCATCAACTTGAAGTGCACCTAGTACAGTTACGTCTACGTGTCCACCTCTGATGATGCTAAAAGAAACAGCACTATCAAAGAAAGCCGCTCCTGGTATTGCAGTTACAGGTTGTCCTCCTGCATTTACTAAGTCCATATCTACGTTATCTGCTTCTGGCGCTGGTCCTAAACCAACAAATCCATTTTCAGATTGAAAAGTAACATCCATATCTGCTGGAATGTAGTTCGCTACCATAGTAGGTAGACCTATTCCTAAGTTAACTACATCACCATCATGTAATTCTTTAGCAACTCTTTTTGCAATAATCTCTTTAACATTCATCCCTTACACCTCCACAATATAATCAACAAAAAGTGCTGGAGTCATTACATCATTGGCATTAATTTCTCCAACTTCAACAATTTTTTCTGCTCCTACAATTACTAAATCAGCAGCAGTTGCCATAAGTGGATTGAAGTTTTTAGTTGATTTATTATAGTAAACGTTACCTTTTTTATCAACAATTGAACCACCAATTAAAGCTATATCAGCTTTTATAGCTTTTTCTAACAAGTACATTTTTCCATCTAATTCTATCTTTTCTTTTCCGTCTTCTACAACAGTTCCTACTCCTGTTGGAGTTAAGATACCACCAAGACCATTTCCACCTGCTCTAATTTGCTCTGCAAGTGTTCCTTGAGGTACTAATTCACAATCTAATTCTCCTGTATTCATTTGATTTCCTACTTCAGGATTCAAACCAACGTGAGAAGCTACTAATCTTTTAACTTGCTTGTTTACGATTAACTTACCAAGTCCTCTATCTGGAAATCCCCCATCGTTAGCAATAATAGTTAAATCTTTAACACCTTTTTCTACTAATGCATCCATGAATTTTTCTGGTGTTCCACACGCCATGAAACCACCAATCATGATCGACATTCCATCTTCGATATGGCTCATTGCTTCTTCTAGTGTCTTTATTTTATTCACAACAAACACCTCCATTGTTTCATTTATTCTTACTCATTGTATCACAAATTAACAAAAAATTATTTTTTTATTATTTTAGGCCTAAAATTACTCTTGCTTCGTCAGTAGTAGCAATTTCTCTTCCTAATTCCTTAGCAATTCTTACAACTCTCTTAATTAACATTTCGTTTGTAGCTAGAGTCGTTCTATCATATTTGATTACATCTTCTAATCCAGTTCTTACGTGTCCACCTAATAAGATCGCCATTGTAAGTAGTGGAACTTGAGATTGACCAATTCCTGAAATATTCCATGTAGATCCTTCTGGTAAACTATCTACCATGTACATTAAGTTTTTAGGTGTTCCTTCGATCGCTCCTGGTACGTTCATAACGAAGTTGAAGTGAAGAGGTGCTTTAAGAACGCCTTTTTTTATTAATCTTGCTGCATTGTTAATCATTCCAACATCGAATGCTTCGATTTCTGGCTTTAATCCATTTGCATACATTTTTGCAGCTAATTCTTCGATTAACTGTGGTGAGTTTGCATTGATGCTTGTTGGGAAGTTTGAAGAACCAGTTGATAAACTTGCCATTTCAGCGCCTGGTAAATCTAACATTTGTCCTCTCCACTCAACAGTGTTTTCTCCACCTCTAGCGCCAGTAGATAATTGTTTGATGATGTCTACATTTTTATCTTCTAATTTTTTTAATAATATTTCATATAAATCTCTTCTGCTAGTTGGCATTTCGTTTTCATCTCTAACATGCATGTGAGCAACTGCTACGCCTAATTCTCTACATTTGATGATGTCTGCTACCATTTCATCAGCAGTAACTGGTGTTGCTGGGTTTAATGCTTTTGTAGGTACATTTCCTGTATGTGCAAGGGTGATTATCAATTTTTCCATTTTTTACGCCTCCTAATTTAATGGGGACAGTTCATTGTCCCCTTTTGTTTTTATACATACAAAATCTCTTGAGATTGAAAATTCTTTCAATCTCAAGAGTAAATTTAAAATTTATTGATTATAATCCTAAGTCTTGGCAAGTTTTCTTGATACCAGCTTCTAAAGCTGCGAATAACTCATCAACTTCTGCTCTAGAAATACTGATTGGTGGTGTAATTAGGATATGATCTCCTCTTTCTCCATCAACACTTCCGCCACCTGGATAAGTTACTAATCCTTCTGCTAAGCAGTTGTTCATGATCTTACCTTTAACGTTTAATTTAACATCAAATGGCTCTTTTGTTGCTTTATCTTCTACAAACTCCATACCAATCATTAGTCCCATTCCTCTAATATCTCCTACGATTGGGTATTTAGCTAATCCTTGAATTTTTTCCATTAAATATTCGCCTTGAACTGCAGCATTTTCAACGTAACCTTCTCTTTCGATGATTTCGATTACTTTGTTAGAAATTCCACAAGATAATGGGTTTGATGCATAAGTATGTCCGTGTACAAATTGTCCAGAACCTTCTACCATGATTGCGTTGAAGATTTTGTCATTTGCGATACAAGCACCCATTGGTGTATATCCAGCACTCATACCTTTTGCAGTTGTAACGATATCTGGAACAACGCCAAAATGCTCAATAGCAAATTTCTTACCCGTTCTTCCGAATCCAGCCATAACTTCATCTACGATTAATAATACATCGTATTTGTCACAGATTTCTCTAACCATTTTGAAGTAAGTTGCTGTTGGGTGTAACCCTGGTACAGCTGATCCTACTACTGGCTCTGTGATGAATGCAGCAATATTTTGAGCGCCTTGTCTTAAAATTTCCAATTCTAATTCTTGTGCAGCTTTGATGCTTGTTTCTTCTAATGTTTCACAACCCCATGGATTTCTGTAGTGGTAGAATTGTGGTGCCTTAGGGAATGGAATTAGCATTGGGTCATATGGCTTTCTTCTTCCTGTGATTCCTGTCATAGATAATGCACCCATTGTATTTCCGTGGAATGAATTCCATTTAGAAATAACTTTCCATTTCGATGATCCTTCTCCGTCTCTTTCAACGTAGTATTGTCTAGCCATTTTTAAAGCTGTTTCAGTAGCTTCTGATCCACCAGATACAAAGTATACATGGTTTAAGTCTCCTGGTGCCCACTCTACAACTTTAGCAGCACATTCTTCAATTGAATCTACTGTAAATCTAGATAAGTGAGTGAAAGCGATTCTTTCAATATGATCTTTCGCATATTGTGCGATTTCTTTATTTCCGTGTCCGATATTTGCTACAGATGATCCAGAGCAACCGTCTAAGTATTTTTTACCATCTACTCCGTATAGGTAAACTCCTTCTCCTCTTTCAATTTTTGGGTAATGCCAGTTTTGATTTCTGTAAAATACATTATTTTTAGGTGCTTTGTTTAAGCTCATTTTTCAAAACTCCTTCTCATATTAGTTTTTTATTTTTAATGTAATATTTTAAAATTTATCGTCAAAGGATTATTTTATCCTTAACAACAAATTTTTATTACCAACAACAACTACATATTACATCACTCTTTATTATTTTTCAATTCTTTTTTTTATAAAAAATATTTATTTTTATATGTATTTGTTTGAATATTCAGAAATATGATTTTTACTCAAAATATTTATGCTCACTTTGCAAATTAGCTTTACTCTCAAATTTGGCATTTGTCTTATCTCTAGTAATAGATTGAATTCATCCATCTAATAGGTATTATTAATTGTTTGTAATTTTTATAAAATTGAATAAAAAATTTTGTCAAATTACTTAATTACAACTAATTATTTTAAAAATAGTTTTTAATTATTTTTAAAATCTTATCAGAAGTTTTTCCATCTCCATAAGGATTTATAGCATTTGTCATTTCTTTGTACTTCTCACAATCATTTAAAAGTTCATCTGTAAGCTTCACTATATTTTCTTTTTCTATCCCTGCCATTTTTACAGTCCCAGCTTTTACAGCTTCTGGTCTTTCTGTTTCCGTTCTTAAAACCAATACAGGTTTTCCCAATGATGGTGCCTCTTCTTGAATACCACCTGAATCTGTTAATATTAAATATGCTTTTGCTATGAGGTTTGCAAAGGGTGCATAATCAAGTGGTTCAATTAAATGCACTCGATCCATTCCATCTAAAATGCCATATGCCAAGTCTCTTACTTTTGGATTTAAATGTACTGGAAAGATCAACTCAACATCTGCATTTTTTTCTACAATTTCCTTCATAGCTGTAAATATATTTTCCATTGGTTTTCCTAAATTTTCTCTTCTATGAGAAGTTAGGAGAATCACTTTTTTATTTTTGTAATCAATTTTATTGAGTCTTTCATCTTCAAACATATAATCCTCTTTTACAACCTTTAAAAGTGCATCTATCACCGTATTTCCTGTAATCATTATATTTTCTTCACAAATGCCTTCTTTTAGAAGATTTTCCTTATTTCCTATGGTAGGACAAAAGTGTACATCTGCCAATCTTCCTGTAAGGGTTCTATTCATTTCTTCAGGATATGGGGAATATTTGTTATCACTTCTAAGACCTGCTTCTACATGTCCTATTTTTACTTGATGATAAAAGGCTGCAAGAGAACCTGCTAATGTAGTCGTTGTATCTCCATGTACTAGAATCATATCTGGTTTTGATTCTTTTATAACTTCTTCTAATCCTTCTAATGCCCTTGCCGTAATTTGTGTCAAAGTTTGACCCGCCTTCATAATATTCAAATCATAATCTGGCTTAATATGAAAAAGTTCTAATACTTGATCAAGCATTTCTCTATGTTGTGCTGTAACGCATACAATGGACGTCATATCTTCATCATTTTCTATCGTTTTTACGACTGGCGCCATTTTTATCGCTTCTGGTCTTGTACCAAAAATAGACATTATTTTTAGTTTCTTCAATTTCCCCACTCCTTTTTTTGTTAAACTTCAAAAAAAGCCAGGATTTTTTCCTGACCTTCATGATTTTATTTATTTTTTTGTCTTAAAGATTTTTTTGAATTTACACCTAAATACATAATTGCACTAATCAAAAGGATTGTAACAACAAAGTATAAAGATTTACTATTGCTTACTAGTGCTGCACTTAATCCAAATATTGTACTGATTGCATATAATGTAAGAACGGTTCTTTTTTGACCCATTCCAGTAGAAAGTAATCTATGATGAAGATGTCCTTTATCCGGTTCCATGATGGGTCTACCATTTGCAATTCTTCTTAAAATGGCAAAGGTAGTATCAAAAATCGGAAGACCTAATGCTAATACAGGTACAATGGTAACAATTGCTGTTGCACCCTTCATTGTTCCTTCTATAGAGATTGCTGCCAGCATATAACCTAAAAATAGAGACCCTGTATCGCCCATAAATATTTTTGCTGGATTAAAATTATATGGTAAAAATCCTAATGATGATCCTGCTATTGCTAATGTGATAAAGATCACTGCTTCAGGTCTGTCGTTTGCATACGCTACATAGGATAGTGAAAATGCAGCAATTGTTGAAACACCAGCTGCTAGTCCATCTAATCCATCAATTAGATTTAGTGTATTTGTAATCCCAACAATCCAAAAAATGGTCACCGGAATGCTAAGAATACTTAAATCAATAGATTTATCTGTAAAAGGAATGGTAAATCCCCCTATGCGTATTCCACAATATACCAGAATACATGCACTAAGCACTTGACCCATTAGCTTAACTTTTGCCGACAAAGGTCTCATATCATCAATAATACCTATTATTACTATAAGTGTTGCGCCAGCTAGCATACCCATCATTTTCTTTTCTATCGGCAACGATATCATCATACTGATTACAAATCCCAAATAAATGGCAATTCCACCCATTCTAGGTATTGGCGTTTTGTGTACCCTTCTATCATCTTTGGGAATATCAATAGCACCGACTTTATATGCTATTTTTTTTGCAATTGGTGTCATGACAAGTGATGCAATCATTGCAATAAAAAGTGGTAAAAAATATTTATTCACAGAAAACACTCCTTATGTTTTAACCTATCCAATGTTATTTTACCCCAATTTTACAAAAAACTCAATCTATGTTATCAAATTGTATTACTTCAATTTTTGCTTCTTTTAGCAAATTCATAGATAATTCATCTGGATAACTGCCTTTGCAATATATTTTTTCGATTCCTGCATTTATTATCATTTTCGCACATAACACGCAAGGTTGCAAGGTACAATATAATACCGCTCCTTCTATGCTTACGCCGTGATATGCAGCTTGAATAATAGCATTTTGTTCTGCATGTATTCCCCTGCAAAGCTCATGACGTTCTCCAGAAGGTATTTTTCTTTCTTCTCTCAAGCATCCTATATCTAAGCAATGTGCAGTATTACTAGGTGCACCATTATATCCTGTGGATAGGAGCCTTTTATTTTTAACAATTACTGCTCCTACTTTTCTTCTTAGACAGGTTGAACGCGTTTTAACGATTTCCGCCATTTCCATAAAGTATTCATCCCAATTTGGTCTCATTTTTCCACCTCTATCCTTATATACAAAGAGAATAGCTAAGCTATTCTCTTTAATTTTAAAAAATTATTTAGTTCCGAATAAACGATCTCCTGCATCTCCAAGACCTGGAATTATGTATGCATGGTCATTTAATTTTTCATCTACAGATGCAACATAAATTTCAACATCTGGATGGGCTTTTCTTACTACTTCAAGTCCCTCTGGCGCAGCAATAATGCACATGAATTTAATGCTTTTTGCACCTTTATCTTTAATAAATTGAATCGCAGCCACTGCTGATCCACCAGTAGCAAGCATTGGATCTACTACTATCAATTCTCTTTCTTGTACATCTACAGGAAGTTTACAATAATATTCAACAGGTTCTAATGTTTCAGGATCTCTATATAATCCAACGTGCCCTACTTTCGCAGCAGGAATTAAGCTAAGCATTCCGTCTACCATTCCAAGTCCTGCTCTTAAGATTGGTACGATTCCAAGTTTTCTTCCTGCAATTACCTTGCTCTTCGTTTTGCATACAGGCGTTTCAATTTCAATTTCTTTAAGTGATAAATTTCTTGTCACTTCGTATCCCATAAGCATCGCAAGTTCTTTTACAAGTTCACGAAATTCTTTAGATCCAGTATTTTTATCTCTAAGTAAAGTAAGTTTATGTTGAATCAATGGATGATCCATTACAAATACATTTTTCATTTTGAAACGCCCCTTATTTATTATATTTTTGCTCAATTTCTGTAATAAGATTTACTCTTCTCTCATGTCGATCTCCAGCAAATTCTGTTTCTAACCATGTTTTTACTATTTTTAATGCCAATCCTACACCAATAACGCGTTCTCCTAAAGACAATACATTGGCATCATTATGTTCTCTAGACATTTGTGCTGAAAACGTATCCGAAACTACTGCACAGCGAATTCCTGGCACTTTATTAGCTGCAATAGAAATGCCAATGCCAGTTCCACAACAGATAATCCCTTTATCAAATTTTCCTAAAGCTACTGCTTCTCCAACCATTTGTCCATACATTGGGTAGTCTACAGATTCTCCAGAATTTGTTCCAAAATCTTCATATGATATTTTGTTTTCTTCTAGATATGTTTTTATAGCTTCTTTTAAATGATATCCACCATGGTCATTCCCTAACGCAATTTTCATTTCGTGCACCTCCGTCATGTCTTTTAATCGTACTGATTTTATGTGATATTTCAATGATTGTCAAGTATTTTTTTGAAGGCAACATTTATATTTTCTTCAATTTCATCCGCACAAGCTCGATATACTTCTGCTGACTGTCCAAACGGATCTAGTACATCTATACTTGGATTTTTGTTTTGTAAGTATGTAATTTCTCTTTGCTCATCTTCAATATATTTCAACATCTTCATCTCTAAATTCTGTATTTCCATTAATACATTTTCTAAATCCTTCGTTAAATTTTCTCTTTGTTTTCTTAAAGATTCTATCTTCTCTTTATTTTCTTTGTAAAATTCAACTTTTTTCTTTTCTATCATACGTTGAATCTTTTGTATTTCTCTTACTGGCTCTTGTTCAGAATCTACATTCCCTGCATATTCTTTTAATGTATATACTTTTGCCTCGGGTAATATTCGAAGAACTTGTTCTTTATGATTTCTAGTCATAGTCAAAATAAGATCTGCTTCATCTATTCGTTCTTTTGTTAATTGGGTTGTCTCATATTCCTGAATATCTATTTTTTTTTCTTTCATCACTTCTATGGCATGTTTCGATATAACCTGTCCGTCCATCGCAACTGTCCCCGCAGAAATGATTTTAACATCATAATTTGAATGTTTTTTTAACAGTTCCTTCATAATGGCTTCAGCCATAGGACTTCTACAAGTATTCCCTGTACATACAAACAACACCGTTTTCAAAATGATCACCTTCCACTTTTTATAACATTGTATCCAGCCGCTTTAATCATTCTATTCATTATAGCATGTCCTACAGACTTTCGATCAATCCCTTCAGCAAAGATAAGATCTACATCCTCTTCATCAAATTGTCTAAGTGTATCAAAAAGTTTTGTAGCAATGGTCTCTATTTTTTCTCTACTTCCCATGGAATAGACTATGCCATTCATATACTTATTCTTTGTTTCATCCGTGCACATTATGCCAACTTTTTTACCCTCTTTTTGTTTTTGTTTTGTAAGTTCTATAATTTTAGGTACGATTTCATCAACCTTACCTGATACTATAATCACATCAGCCTGTGGAGAATAATGTGTATATTTCATTCCAGGAGCTCTCGGTGTTACATCGTCAGAGGTTACTCCTTCAATTCCAGGATCTATTTCTACTCTTTCTAATACCTGTTCTAAATCTTCTTTGGTAATTCCACCCGGTCTTAAGATCATTGGTATTTCTAATGTAATATCTAGTACCGTAGATTCGAGTCCCACCTGAGAACTTCCTCCGCTAACAATTCCATCTACTTTTCCATTTAGATCTTTTATTACATGGCTTGCTTTTGTAGGACTCGGCTTTCCAGATAAATTTGCACTAGGTGCAGCAATTGGAAGTTTTGCCATATCTATGATCTCTTTGGCAATGGCATGTGAAGGCATGCGAATAGCTACTGTATCAAGTCCTGCTGTTATAATATCTGGAACATTATTAGATTTTTTCATTATAAGTGTAATAGGTCCTGGCCAAAATCTTTCAATAAGCTTTTCAGCTATAGGGGGTACTGACTCTACTAGCTCATATAGTTGTTCTATTTTTGATATATGTACAATCAAAGGATTATCTGATGGTCTTCCTTTTGCTTTAAATATCTTCGCTACTGCTTCTTCATCTAAAGCATTTGCCCCTAATCCATATACAGTTTCTGTTGGAAATGCCACGGTTCCACCTTTAATTAAAAGATCAGCTGCTTCTTTTATTTTGTCTTTACTCGTAGATAAATCATCAATTTCAAAAATTTTCGTTTTTATCAATTTTTATGCACCTCTTTTGTATATCTATAGTAAAATTTCTTTCCTTATTATACACCATTTGAACTTAAAATAAAAAGGCCGAGAAAATCCAATGATTTTCTCAGCCTTTGATTATTGTAGTTCTTTTAATTTTTCTGCTTGGTCTGTGGTGATTAAAGCATCTATAATTTCTTGAATTTCTCCATCCAATATTTGATCTAGCTTATATAGTGTCAAGTTAATTCTGTGATCTGTAACTCTTCCCTGTGGATAGTTAAAGGTTCTAATTCTTTCACTTCTATCTCCCGTTCCAACTTGACTCTTTCTTTCTTGTGCGATCTCATTATTTTGTTCTGCTTGCATCATATCATAAAGTCTTGATTGTAATACTTTAAACGCTTTATCTTTATTTTTAAGTTGTGATTTTCCATCTTGACAAGAAACTACGATTCCAGTAGGTATATGGGTCAGTCTTACTGCTGAATCCGTAGTATTAACACTTTGCCCACCATTTCCAGAAGAACGGAATACATCTACACGTACCTCATTTGGATTAATATCAACTTCAACATCATCTACCTCCGGAAGCATTGCAACCGTAGCTGTAGACGTATGGATTCTACCACCTGATTCTGTGGTTGGAATCCTTTGCACACGATGTACACCACTTTCATATTTCAATTTTGAATAGGCACCGTTTCCTTTAATCATACATACAACTTCTTTTATTCCACCTACACCCGTTTCACTCAAAGTCATCATTTCTGTCTTCCAACGATTTCTCTCTGCATAACGCATATACATTCTCAAAAGTTCTCCAGCAAATAGTCCTGCTTCATCTCCACCAGCGCCTGCTCTGATTTCAAGAAGTACATTTCTTTCGTCGTTAGGGTCTTTAGGAATCAATAATAGTTTTATAGCGTCTTCAATGCTAGCTATATTCTCCTCTAATTCACTTAACTCCATTTTTGCCATTTCTCTTAATTCTTCGTCGTCGCTCTCATTTAGAATAGATTTTGCTTCTTCTATTCCTTCTTTTGTTTCTTTATATTCTCTATATTTATTTACGATTGGTTCTACTTCCGCCAACTCTTTTATATATTTTTGCCATTGCTTTTGATTACTAATAACCTCAGGATCTGAAACTTTATTGCTCAAGTCCTGATATTTGTTTTGAATAAAATCTAACTTTTCGAACATTTATATCACCTCTTAAATTATACTAGAATAGCTTATTATATCATCTTTTTTATTTTTATTCAAACGAGTCAACCAGTGCCACTACGACTCTTTCTATCCCTGACAAATCCTTTATCTTCTGAATATTAGTATATACTTCTTTGGCCTTTAATAAACCCACTACATCATCTGCTTGATCATGTCCAACCTCGAGGGCTATAAGCCCGCCCTTCTTACTATAAATATATCCTTCATCTACGATACGTCTATAGAAGTTAAGTCCATCCTCTCCTCCATCTAATGCAAGCCTTGGCTCATATTTGGATACTTCTATTTGAAGACCATCTATGTCCTTTTTAGGAATGTATGGAGGATTTGAAACCAGTACATCTAATTTTCCCTTTAATTTTAATTCTTTTAGGGGTTCTAATAAATCTCCCTTTACAAAAGTAATCTGTACTTCATTAGCTTTTGCATTTTTAGTTGCAATATCTAATGCTTTTTGAGATATGTCTACACCATATAATTTTGCATTGGGTATATATTTAGCAAGACTTACAGTAATAGCTCCACTCCCTACCCCTAAATCTGCAATATTTATTTCTTCATTCGTCTTTTTCGCTTTCATCCAATCTATAATATATTCTACAAGAATTTCTGTATCAGGACGTGGAATTAATACGCCTTCTTCAACATAAAAATCCAATGCCATAAACTCTTGTTTGTTTATTATATATTGAACAGGAACACCAGCTATTCTTTTTTCAACAAATTCTGTATATGCATCATATTGTTCTTCTGTTAAATGATTCTTACGATTTAAGAATAGATATAGTCTGTTGATCTGTAATATGTGACACAAAAGCACCTCTGCATCTAACAGAGGTGTTCTTATAGTCGTCTTTTCCATTTGGGACACAGCTTGTTTTAATGCTTCTTCTATGGTCATTACCACAAGTCTGCCTCCTCATCCTCTACTAAAACATTTTTTAGTGCTTCAATGGCTACTTCAAGTTGCTGATCATCAGGCTCATTTGTAGTCAATTTTTGCATCAACAGTCCTGGATAACTCATGAAACGTACAATCTTAGATTTGCTTTTCCCTGCCCATTTGATAATTTCATAGGATATGCCTGCAACGATAGGCATGAGTATAAATCTAGATAAAATCCTCACAACAGGACTTGGCCATCCAATCATTGAAAACAAAATCATACTGATCACCATTACGATGACTAAAAAGCTAGTTCCACATCTTGGGTGTAAGGTAGTAAATTGTCTTGCATTTTCTACCGTAAGAGGCAATCCACTTTCATAACAATGAATGGTTTTATGCTCTGCTCCATGATACTGAAAAACCCTTTTAATATCCTTCATTCTAGAAATCAAGAGAATATATCCTATAAATATGAAGATACGAAGTACACCTTCTGACATATTTAAAATAACTGGATTATTCGTCTGGGTTTTGAGAAAATGAATCAACAATGTAGGCGTAATTATAAATATAAGCATTCCTACTGCCAATGCTATGAATACAGAAAAATAGATTAAAATATCATTGGCCTTTTCTCCAAACTTTTCTTCTATCCATAATTCAAATTTTCCTTTTTTTTGATCCTCTTCTTCTTCAAAAAATTCAGCTGAATATGTTAAAGCTTTAACCCCTATAACCATTGCTTCAATAAGAGCTATAACACCTCTTATCATAGGTATTTTAGTCAGTTTACTTTTACTTATACCTTTTACTGGTTCTTTTTTAATTTCTATTTCTTGATTTGGTTTTCTCACTGCAATAGCAATATCTTTTGGACCTCTCATCATAACGCCTTCAATAACTGCCTGCCCACCTATATTTGTCGGTCTTGCATGCTCAATAAAAATCTTTTTTAGATCCAAATTCATCTTCCTTTCAATTGAAGATTTTTTTATAAATCTCGAGGAACTTTATGGTGTAGTCTACATCTTGCTTCATAACTTTCCTTCTCACCTACTAATATGGTAGGCTCAGTAAAATTGGCTGGTTTTCCATTAATTAATCGTTGTGTCCAATGTGCAGGTTGTCCACACACCATACAAATGGCAGTGATTTTATCCACAAATTCTGCAATTGCAAGAAGGTTTGGTGTTGGCCCAAAAGGAACCCCTCTAAAATCTGTATCTAATCCAGCAGCAATCACTCGAAGTCCTTGATCTGCTAATTTTTTTAATATGTCAATGATCTCATCATCAAAAAATTGTACTTCATCTATTGCAATTACTTCTGTATCCGATTCTATATATTTAAGGATATCCCTTGCCTTTTCAATTCTAATTGCTTCTTCATTCATTCCGCTATGAGATACCACTTTTTCTATACTATATCGATTATCAATCATTGGTTTAAATACCAATATATTTTGTTTGGCTATTTGTGCTCTTTTGATTCTACGAATCAATTCTTCACTTTTTCCGCTATACATAGGGCCAACTACCATTTCTATCCACCCGTGTTCACTGGGTCTATACATTTCATATCCTCCTTACTCAATCATTCCTAAAACAACAAAGGCTAGAGCATTAAACTCTAACCTATAGGAATCATTCTGTGTGTAATTATTATGCGTTTTTGATACCATATTTTTTGTTGAATTTATCAACACGTCCACCTTGGTCAATAAGTTTTTGTTTTCCTGTAAAGAATGGATGACATTCTGAACAAACTTCAACTTTTATTACTTCTTTTACTGAACCAGTTTCAAATTCATTACCACAAGCACACTTAACAGTAGCTACTTTGTAATCTGGATGTATTCCTTGTTTCATTAATCTTCACCTCTTTCTTAGAATTTCTTGGTATATATAATTTATTTCTCATTATCCTCATTAGCTACTATAGTATATCATAGCAAATAATAGAGTTCAAGTTTTTTTTAGGACTAGTGGTGGTATTCTAAAATTTATTTTTTCATCTTGTCAATAAACTCTTCATTATTTTTCGTTCCCATCAATTTAGCTATAATTCCTTCTGTCACTTCTTGAGTAGAACTGTTTGACATAGCCCTTCTAATGCCCCAAATCGTTTCTATTTCCTTTTGATTCAATAATAATTCTTCTTTTCTAGTCCCTGATTTATTCATATTGATAGCAGGGAATATTCTCTTCTCTGATAGTTTTCTATCTAAATGAAGTTCCATATTTCCTGTCCCTTTAAATTCTTCAAATATGACATCATCCATTCGACTTCCTGTATCAACCAATGCAGTCGCTAATATAGTAAGACTTCCGCCTTCTTCTATATTTCTAGCTGCACCAAAGAATCTCTTCGGTTTATGTAGTGCTCCAGGGTCAAGTCCTCCTGATAAAGTTCTTCCGGTAGAGGGAATGGTCAAATTATAGGCTCGTGCAAGTCTTGTTATACTATCTAATAATACAACTACATCTTTCCCTTGCTCTACTAATCTTTTTGCTCTATTTAATACCATCTCGGCTACTTTTATATGATGACTGGGAAGTTCATCAAAGGTAGAATAAATTACTTCTCCTTTAATAGATCTTTGCATATCGGTTACTTCTTCTGGTCTTTCATCAATCAGAAGTACGATAATCTCTATATCTTCATACTTTTGTGAAATGCAATTTGCAATTTTTTTAAGCAATATGGTTTTTCCTGCTTTAGGAGGAGCAACGATTAAACCTCTTTGACCTTTTCCTATTGGTGCGATTAGATCAATAAGTCTTGTAGATAAGTCTGTAGAATTGTATTCAAGGGTAATTTTTTCATCGGGATAAATCGGTGTAAGACTATCAAAATTCGGTCGCCTTTGGGCGATTTCAGGAGGATCATTGTTTACTTTCTGAACATAGAGAAGTGCTCTAAATTTCTCTCCACTCTTTGGAGGTCTTGTTATTCCTAAAAGCTTATCACCTGTTTTTAAATTAAATCTTCTAATTTGAGAAGGAGAAACGTATACATCTTTTTCACTGGTAAGGAAATTATAGAATCTTAAAAATCCAAATCCACCTTCTGTAATTTCAAGTACCCCTTCTACAGTATTTACTTCTTTACTGTTGTTTATTTCATTATTAATCTTTTCTGGTAGATTTTTTCTATCCATATCTACGTTTTTTTCCTCATTCGTATCCGTAGATTCTATTTCTTCTTTTTTAGGTATTTCTATTTCTTCTTTTTTAGGTATTTCTATTTCTTCTTTTTTATTTGCTTTTATTTCTTCTATCAGTTCTTGCTTCTTATATTTAGTAATATTTTTAACGCCGAGTTCTTTAGCAATTTCTCTTAACTCGTCTAACTTCTTACTTTCTATATCCTTTAAATCCAACTCTGCACCTCCGACTTTATATGTTTAAGGTTAGAAGTTAAAAGTTAAAGCTTTCAACCTTCAACCTTTAACTTTCAACCTTCAACTGATCTACCTATTTAGCATAGTCAGGCTTTTTATCTAATCTATGGATTGCCTCAATAAAACGAACCGTTCCTGTTTCTGATCTCATTACTACAGAATGAGTCTTCGCCATGTTATTCCCATAATATGTTACGCCTTTTAGTAATTCTCCATCTGATATTCCCGTTGCTGCAAAAAATACTTGGTTCCCTTTTACTAAATCATCTAATTTCATTACTTTATCAACACTTACACCCATTTTTTCGCATCTTTTTACTTCTTCTTCATCAGAAGCTACAAGCTTACCTTGGAATTCTCCACCTAAGCATTTAATGGCTGCTGCTGCAATGACACCTTCTGGTGCGCCACCCATTCCAATCATCATATCAACGCCTCTATCCTCAAAACATGTTGCTATAGCTGCCGCTACATCTCCCTCTTGGAACATTTTAATTCTCACGCCAAGCTCTCTACACGCTTTAACAAGATGTGCATGTCTTTCACGATCTAGCATTGTTACTGTAAGATCTTTAATATTTTTATTTAATGCTTTTGCTACATTTATAATATTCTCTTTTACAGGTGCATTTAAATCAATTACGCCCTTTGCCTTTGGCCCTACTGCAATCTTATCCATATACATATCTGGTGCATTAAGAAGCTGTCCTTTTGGTGCAATCGCTACAACTGCTACAGCATTAGGAAGCCCTTTTGCTACACAATTGGTTCCATCTACAGGATCTACCGCTATATCTACACATAGGCTATCGGCATTTCGTTTTCCGATTCTTTCTCCTATATATAGCATTGGCGCTTCATCCATTTCCCCTTCTCCAATAACGACAGTACCATCTATATCTAATGTATCTAACATGTTTCTCATTGCATCTACTGCAACTTGATCCGCTATGTTTTTATCGCCTCTGCCCATATACTTAGCAGCCTCTAATGATGCAGCTTCTGTTACTCTTGCTAAATTTATGGCTAAATTTCTATCCATTTTAAATCCCCCTTTTTCCTTTTTCTATTGTTCGTGTTTCGCTAATGTCTCTATTAAAATTTCATTTTTATCTAATCTATGCTCCGCTTCTACAAATCTAATGGTTCCTGTACTTCCTCTCATTACTACAGATTGTGTTTTAGCTTTATTATTTTCTAAATATCTAACGCCTCTTAGTAATTCTCCATTAGATACACCTGTTGCTACAAAAAGGGCATCATCAGATTTTACCAAATCATCTAACATAAGTACAGTTTTTCTTTTTTCTTCTGTCCATCCTAATTCTTCGCATCTTGCATGGTCTTCTTCGTAAATAGGGTGAATCTTTCCTTGCATGTCTCCCCCCATACACTTAATAGCTGCTGCTGCAATGACGCCCTCTGGTGCGCCACCAATGCCCATGAAGATATCTATACCTGTATCCTCAAAGCATGTTGCAATAGCAGTATTTACATCTCCATCACTAAAAAGTTTTATTCTACATCCTAACTCTCTTGCTTTACTTATAATATATTCATGTCTTTCACGGTCTTGTACAATAATGGTTAAATCTCTTAATTCTTTGTTTACTGCTTTTGCAACAGCTCTTAAATTATCTTCTACTGGCGCATTTATGTCAATACATCCTTTGGCTTTAGGGCCTACTGCAATTTTTTCCATATACGTATCCGGTGCATGAAGAAGTGTTCCCTTTGGTGCCATTGCCAGTACTGCAATTGCATTTGGTAATCCCTTTGCAATTAGATTTGTTCCTTCCAATGGATCTACCGCTATATCCACTTCCGGATCAGTATCTCTACCCGCTCCAACTTTTTCTCCTATATACAGCATTGGTGCTTCATCAAGCTCTCCTTCTCCGATAACTACAGTTCCTCTTATTGCAAGATCAGAAAAGGCTTTTCTCATTCCATCTACCGCTGCTTGATCTGCTGCTTCTTTGTCTCCTCTTCCCATATATCTTGCACAAGCTAGTGCAGCAGTCTCTGTAACCCTTACCAATTCTAAAGCTAAATTTCTATCCATCATAAGTAGCACCTCCTGAATTATTTAGCTATATTATAACATACTAAAATAAGCATTAGTTATTTATATACGGAAATAGTATGACTTTTTTATTTAACAGTATAACCTTTTTATTTTTACTTTTTATTCCAATCGCTTATAAATTTTTCAATTCCATTATCTGTCATGGGATGAAGAATCATCTTTTTAAAGATCGCTGCTGGAATTGTAGCAATATGCGCTCCTGCCAATGCTGATTCTGTTACATGCATTGGATGACGAATGCTCGCTGATATAATTTCTGTCTCTATTCCATGAATATCAAATATATTTGCTATATCTCTTATTATATCCACACCTAGATTTCCTATATCATCCATTCTTCCTACAAATGGACTTACAAAGCTAGCGCCTGCTCTTGCTGCAACCAATGCTTGATTTGCTGAAAATATCAATGTTACATTGGTTTTAATTCCTTTTTTATGAAGTCTACTAACCGCTTTTAATCCTTCTTCATTCATAGGAATTTTGATCACGATATTTTTATGTATTTTAGATAATTCATCTGCTTCCTTGATCATTTCTTCATGGGTTTCTCCCATTACTTCTGCACTAATAGGTCCATCTACTATTTTTGTTATTTCATCTATTACTTCTTTAAAATCTCTTCCTTCTTTTGCTATTAAGCTCGGATTCGTAGTTACACCTGATAACACGCCCCAAGCACCTATTTCTCTAATTTCCTCTACATTAGCAGTATCTATAAATAATTTCATTCTATATTCCCCCCTATTTTTTATTATGAAAGGTTTAATCTTCAACCTATCTTCTATTATATACAATATCTTCTCATGTTAAAAGTTTAAAGCAAAAAAGAACCTCTTATTCAAAAGAGATTCTTTTTTGAAATTATTTCCTATTAAGTGGTTTTAATCCTAAAATTTCTCTAGCTTCAGTTGGTGTTGCTATTTCTCTTCCTAATTCCTTAGCAAGTCTAACAACCTTCTCAACTAATTCGCCATTTGATTTAGCTAAAACACCTTTGTCGATATACGTATTATCCTCAAATCCTACTCTTACATGTCCGCCCATTGCGATTGCAATAGCTGCCATTGGAAACTCATGTCTTCCAATACCTGCTACTGTCCAAGTAGAACCTGCAGGAATACTATCTACCATAAATGCCAAATCTCTAGCCGTAGCTGTCATTTGAACCCCTAATACAAAGTCAAAGTGCATTGGCGCTGATATAAAGCCTTTTTTATGCATCTTTATAGCAATATCTACCATACCTTTGTCAAACACTTCGATTTCAGGTTTAACACCTCTTTCGATCATAAGCTTACCAAAGTTTTTGATGGTATTATCCGTATTTACAAATACTTCATCTCCACCAAAGTTACATGTACCACAATCTAATGTAGCCATCTCAGGTGCTTTTAGTCCGAATTCAGCTTCTTCAATTTCCGTAGGTTGAAGTCTTTCTAAATCTGTCATACCTACAGCTCCACCTGTTGATGGTTGAATGATTGCATCAGGACAAACTTTTCTGATTGCCTTCATACATTCTTCAAATCTAGCTTTGTCTTGCGTTGGTGTTCCATCATCTTTTCTTACATGTAGATGAATAATGCTTGCTCCTGCTTTATAAGCAGATTCAGCTTCTCTTACAATTTCTTCTACAGTATAAGGAACATTAGGATTTTGTTCTTTTGTTACTTCTGCTCCACATATAGCAGCTGTTATTATTAGTTTTCCCATTATATTCACCTCTTAAATTATTATTTTCTTTGAGAAGCTTTTGGTGTAACGCAAGTTCCAATAGCTGTAGCAACAACGATTGGCTCTTCTAATACGTCAGCTGCTGAAGCACTAATGTCTTTTCTTGAAATAGCAACTTTTCTTGCTTCAAATTTCATTTGTCTTGAGCTATTTCCTTCTTTGATGATTTCTCCAACTACTTCGATGTAGTCTCCTGCATATACTGGTGCTAAGAATTTAACTTCTTCGTATCCTGCAAATAGACCTTCGTCTCCATCACGCATGATTAGTAATTCTGTAGCTACATCTCCAAATAAATGTACCATGTGTGCTCCATCTACTAATTCTCCACCGTAATGTGCATCCTTTGCGCTCATTCTTAATCTTAACATTGTTTTTATAGTTTCCATTGTTTTTATCCTCCTAGATCTCGCCTAAAAGATCTAAAAGTTTACCCATGCCTAAGATTATTATATATTAAATTGGATATTTTATCAATTGTTCAAAATATTTTTTTGTTACAGTTACTTAGATTTCCAATAATCATCACTTTGTTCTAATTGATCATTTTTCCAAATACCACCAGTTACTTTTCCATTAGCTGAAGTTAATTCACCTCGTCCATTTATAAGGCCTTTTTCCCAAAGACCCACAAACTTATCGCCATTTGCAAAGTTCATTATTCCTTGACCACTTCTTACATCATCTTTCCATGAACCTACATACTTATCTCTATTGGCAAAAGTCATTGTTCCTTGACCATTTCTTTCATCATCTTTCCATGGGCCTACATACTTGTTTCCATTTGCAAAATTCATTGTTCCTTGACCACTTTTTACATCCTTTTCCCAAGGACCTACATACTTATCTCCATTGGCAAGAGTCATTGTTCCCTGACCACTTCTTACATCACCTTTCCATGAACCTACATACTTATCTCCATTGGCAAAAGTCATCGTTCCTTGACCACTTTTTACATTATCTTTCCATACACCTACAAATTTATCTCCATTTGCAAAGATCATTGTCCCTTCTCCATGTTTATTATTGTTTAAAAACGCTCCTGTGTACTTATCTCCATTGATCCATTCGTAAGTACCATTACCAACGATCTTTCCATTTTTAAAATCGCCTTCATATTTCAATGCTTTTTTAGGATTAACTCCTGTAAATCTAATCTTTCCTTGTCCATCTGCTTTTTTATCTACCATTTCCCCAGTATAATATCCATCTGTTTCATCTATAAAAGTTTTATATTCATTTTCATACGTTTTTTCTACATTTTCATTAACGATTACAGTCTTTGTTGTTCCATCCCAATCAACTTTTGCTCCAATGCTTTCAGCAATGAATCTTACGGGTACAAAGGTTCTTCCATTTATGATTGTTGCTGGTACATCCATCTGAGAAGGTTTGAAATTTACAAGAGCTTCTTTTTTCCCTATAGGAAGTTTAATCTCTGTATCTTTTCTTGTACCAATTGCAGTTCTAGTTTCCGAATCCCAATCTACCTTTAATCCTAGAGCCTCAAAAATCCCTCTAAAAGGAACCAATGTTCTTCCTTCTATATTTTGAGGTTCTACATCAAACTTTAATAGTTTATCATTTACTACTACTTTAATAGGGCTTTGAGATGCATAACTTGGAATACACATTATTGTTACTAAAATTAAAAGTGTTAAAGATAATAATTTTCTTTTCATTTTTGCCACTCCTTTTTATTGGTATTTATTTTATATTTTACCACATAAATAAACCATTTCAATATTTATCTTTCATTGTTTACATGGATTTAAAACTCTCCAAAAAAAAACTAGCTATTCAATAAGCTAGTTTTTTAACGCTTTATTATTACCTAAATGATCCAAGGTTTATTGTATTTCATAGCCAACATATTATAACTTATGATTCTTTCTCTTAATTGTTTTTTTGTAGACTCCAACTGTAAGTTCACGTTTTTAACTTGTATTGGTGCTATATTCCCTATTTCTAACTGTAATTGTGCTGTTTTCAAATCATCTTTTGCCTTTTCATAGGCAATTATATCTTTTTCATACTGATCTTCTAATTGTTTTAAAGAATTATAATCATTTCTTAAATCTTTTTCATATGCCTGTTTCTTGCTACTCAAGTCCATCCCTGCTGTTTTCACATCTATCTTTTTCGCTTTATAAGGGTCATTCCCTGCATTAAAAACATATAATTTAACACCTAATTCTGCTAAATATTTATCTTTTTCTAATGACCATATTTCTGGACTTTCATTGATGGCTCCTAAAATATGAGTGTCTATGTCTTCATCCTTTATTTTTTCAAAAGAAATTTCATCTTTTAATGTATATCTCTCTTTTACATCAAACCCAGCTAAATCATTTAATACCTCATAGCTTTTTTCTAAATCCGTCACTGTCAAATCATATCCTTTTTTAGAATCTTGCCAGGCTCTTTTAGCTTCTTTATTTTCCAATTCACTTGCAACGCCAAGTTCATACTTTAATTGTGCATGCTCTTTATTTTCATTTTTTAATTCTACTTGAAACCGTGCTATTTTCTTAGCATCTTCTTTTTTTAGTACATCATAATAAGCATTTTTTACTCTGTAGGCTATCTTTTCCTTTAATGTATATACCGTTTTCTTTGATTTTTCTAAATTTATTTCAGACCTTTTATACGCTTTATATTCCCCATCTGCCTTCGAATCACCATCTCCATTTCCCGTATCTGTTGGTGTATAATCTATTGCATCATTTGCATCATCTTTTACATAATCTGCACGATCAATAGCACTTTCTGCCTTTTTTAAATCTATACTACTATTCAATGCTTTGTTTACTAGCTCTTCATAAGTATAATCCCATGTAACGATTTCTTCTTTGGGTATTATTTCTCCAGTAGCTAATTGAATTTCATCTGTTTGATTTTGTAAAATGTCCACAGGAAGCTTAATCATCTCCTGTGCTCCTACTGTATTACATGATACTATTGCAGTTATTGAAAGAATACATCCCATTTTTCTTATCGACTGATTCATATACAACTTCCTCTCTTTATGATTATATGCAAATTTTATTTTATGTGATTTATTATATCACTCACTTTTTAGGCATTCAATGTTATATGCACATTCTTAATAATTTATTAATATTTCATTTCAATGACAAAAATAAGGTAAAGGATTTTTTCCTTTACCTTAAATATATATTAACTCTTTTTTTCTTCTTTTGAAGCTGATTTAATCCAAGGCTTATTATATACCATTGCCCCTTTATTGTAATCCATCATCGTTTCTCTTAATTGTTTTTTTGTATTTTCCAGCCGAAGTATTGCTTTTTTCTCCATAATAGGCAATTCATTTCCAACTGCTACATTAATCTTTGCCATCTTCAAATCATCTTTCCCTTTTTCATATTCAATCTTGCTTTTTTCATATTGGTCTTTTAATTGATTTAATGATGTATGTAGTTCTCTTAGCCCTTGATTGTACTGTTGCTTTACCTTCCCTAATTCAACCGTTGCCATTTTAGCATCTATTTCCTTTGCTTCATAAGGCGCCATATCAAAACTCCATTTAAGATCTACTGGCAAATTAAATACATACAAATCAACACTTAAATCCTTTAACTTTGCGATTTCATTTAATGCCCATATTTCCGTACTCTTTGAAGTAACTGTTGTAATATGATAATCTATATTTTCTTCAATATGATCTTCAAAAATTACTTCATCTTTTAAAACATATCTCTCCTTTGCCTCTAATCTTACTAAATCATTTAGTTTTTCATAGGCTTTTTCTCGTTCTTTAACGGCTAAATCATATTGTTTCTTTGTTTCTTCATAAGCTCTCTTGGATTGATTATTTTCAATCTCACTAGCAAATCCCTCTTGGTAATTCAAATCTGTAAGATAAGCTTTCTCCTTCGTCAAATCCATAGCCAACTTTGCTAGTTTTTCATTGTCTTCACCTTTTAATACTCCATAGTAAGCATTTTTCACATCATACTCAATTTTATCTTTAATCATTTCTACTTTCTTTTTTGATAGCTCATATTCAAAGTCATTTTTCTTATATTTTAAATAAGCTGTATTTCCTGGAAGATACCTCGAATCACTTCCATATCTAGTTGGAATATAGTCTGTATCATCCTTCGCATCATCTTTTATAGCATCCCTACGTTCAACATCCATGTTAGCAGATTTTAAATCCCTGCTATGGTCTACTGCCTTTTTAAACATATCTTCATATGTATAATCCCATGTAACCATATTTTCGTCTTTATTAATCTGTTTTTTCATAGGAATGGTAATTTTATTTGTAATACTATTAAAGCTCACTTTTTTACCGAAAACTTTTTCTACAAAATCTATAGGAATCATCATATTCCCATCTTTAATTTCCGGTGTTGTGTTCATAACCATTTTATTTCCGCCAACTGCTAAAGTAGCTTTACCTACCGCTATTTGTATTATGTTCTTGTCTTCAAAAATCATAACTGTCTTTGTTTCTGGTTTCCAATCAACACGTTCCCTGCTAATGCCCATTATTTCTAATACCTTCATCATAGAAAGCATTGGAATTTCATTTTTTACATAAGGGGCTACTTCCATTTCTTTTTCTATATTTCCTATTTTATAACTTGACTCTCCAATCATAAACTCTATATTTTCTATCTCAGTTTCCATCATTTCACTCGGAAGTTTGATTACTTCCATTGCAAATGCAGTGTTACAAGAGAGTATTGCTACGATTGAAAGCATACAAATCATTTTCTTTGACTTTTTATACATATAAGTACTTCCTTTCTATTAGCAGAATAGTCATTTTACGTCTACATTCTGTTTTATTTGTGTGTTCATTATATCACTGCTCTTATATCATTTCAATCGCTCTTCTGTCATTAGTTTATTATCATATCTACCAAATTAATGAATGGTTCGCTTTCATTTCCTTGTGGTCTTTTAAATTCAATTTCTAATGTCTTAGCCTTCGTCAGTTCTATATCTATATGTTGAGGATATTTACTTTTCTTAAGTTCTATTTCTTGTTTTATATCACCATCTACAATGAATTTCACAATATAGTTTTCATCTATTTCTTTATTTAAATTATAATCAAATCCAACTAAACCTGTTAATTTATTATATTTTCCGTCTAACTTATAAATCAACCTTGAATCATCATCATAGGCTTTTATAGACATACCTTTATTAAATTTTTTTATTTTTTCCGTAATAGGATCCATCATTAATGTCATCGTAAAATCATATGCATAATCAAAACCAGCATCATTATCCATATTTAATGATTTACTTGTACTGTTGTCCATTCTGTAAAGATATACATTAGAATAATAATCAATTTTTTTATCTGTTAAATATGTCTCTTGATCAGTTCCAGGTACTTGTGGCACTTCTCCCAAATAGATTGTACCTGTTTGATCATCCCAAGTAACTTTTTTCCCTAAATTTCCACTAATATATCTTAATGGCACATATGTAGTTCCTTCATATACAAAAGGCTTTTTGTCAATAGGTGTTTTATCTTCACCATCTATTACAATTTTCTTCACCATACCATAATTCACAGAAATATTTTTCACTATTGTATCTGCATTTACAAAGCTAAATGAAATTACAATTCCCAACACCAAGCCAATTATTACTTTTCTCACACAAAACACTTCCTTTCATAAAATTTAGCTTAATTTATTAAAATACTCATAATAGTAATATATTATAGCTACGTTTTTATATTACTTCAAATCTTCTGACATTACAAGCATTTGTCTTTATATCATCACTAACATAATAAAGCACAATGTAACTATTTACACTTACATCGTGCTTTACATTTTAATTTAATTGAATAATTTTATCTGCAACAAACATATCATTATTGTAATTTCCAGATATAAAAACAGTATCTTTTTTATGAAGATATCCAAATCCAATGCTCTCTCCTGATGCAGAATAAATTTTTGTACTAGATTTCTTTGTAACAGTTCTTGATATATACTCATTCTTTTCTTTATCATAGTATTTAACGACTATATAATCAATATCTGAGTATACTTTCGAAATTTCTCCACTAATCGTATTTTTACTTGTATATCCTTCCGCTTCTATGTCTGTCACTACATTATCTTCAATTATTAATTCCACCTCATAATTTACCTTTAAATCAGTAATTTTTTTGTCACCATCTTCGTCATTAATATCTACATCTACATCATCGGCTACTTCATAAGTACGAGTTTGTTTATTATCGGTTTCAATCACAATTTTTGTTGGATCCCCTATAATGATTTGCTTAATCGTACCTTCATCCTTTGTTCTTTTTTCTCTACTAGCAGCTAATATATTAACTACTTTGTCATACTCTACCGTTATAGTAGCAATATCTCCTTCTCTTAAATCAGCCAAATCTCCTTTATGTCTATCTCTATATACTTTTACATCTTCATCTATCTCAAATTCTAGTACTTCATTGTTATTTGTCTTAATCTTTAATATGGGGTACTCTCTAAAAATAACAGAGGATTCTAGTATTCCATCATATATTTTTTCTTCTTCCCTTAAGTAAATATTCATTGCTCTATTTCCAATGAATTTTACTTGTACTTCTTCTCCTTCAGTAAGTCTTGTTACAGATACCTCCTTTTTATTACATTGTATTTCTGTGCTATCATAAATTTTTAATTCTTTTTTTAGTATTAAATTATCCTTATTTCTGATTGTCATAAGATAATAATCTCCATGATTAGAAATATCCATAATCTTTCCGATCCAAGTTGTAGAAGATGTACTTATTTCTATCCACGAGAGATTTTTTTCATCATCAAAGTGTAATTTTATCCCATCTCCTTTGTGCAAGTCATCTATGTCTCTTGATTTTTCATCTTCTCTGATACGTACATTCTTTAAATTGTAGACTTGGGTATCGCCATTTCCATCCTTTACAACAATCATTTTTGTATCTTCTGAAATATAATCAATGATTTTTTCATCACTAGCAATAGGACTTATTCCATCAGATGGTATAGTATTTTTATTTACTTCTATTCCTTGTACTTCTCCATTGTTATTAAGGATTAATTTTACATGATCGTCTTTCTTCAAATCACTCAACTCTATATACTTTCCATCTTTTTTAATATATGTAGCTTTTAACGTATACGGTTTTGTATCTCCTTTTGTATCTTTTACAACAATCATTTTTGTATCTGTAGACACATAGTCTATTGTTCCTTCTACATTGCTAGATACTTCAGGTTTAGATGGTGTTCTAGCAGATGACTGATTCATCAACAAATCATAAGTCTTTGAACACATAGTTGCCATTACAGATCTATTGATAATACTTTTTGGCTCAAATTCATTTTGTTTGTTCCCTCCAACGATTTCTTTCTTTTCTAATAAATCTACATAAGGCATCGCTCCACTTACGATCGTTTCTGCATCTACAAAGTTAAGTATCGGAAGGGGATCTATTTGGTCTCTCATGTCTAATGCTTTTCCTATAAAAACAGCTACATATACTTTTTTTGCATACGTTGCTTGTTCATTTTTTACAAACATCTTTACTTCATCTGAGTGTATAATATTATACTCTAGTCCATAAGCTACTGCATCTTGAGCCCAGGTTGGAATCTTATTTGTAGTCAGTGTTGAATGATATTTGTTCACTAAGCCATTCGTAGCTTTTAGCTTATTTGATTCTTTTAATGTATTATAAATCATTTTCATAGCTTCTATATATGTCACGCTTTTATCTGGTTTAAAAGTAGCTCTTAAGGTTTGATTATCAAAATATCCTGTGATGATTTTTTTATCTGCCATCTTTGTAATATACGATTTTGCCCAATGGCTGCTAGAAACATCCGAGAATGTTATGGCTGCAAAACTACTGATTGTACTCATTACAGTCACTACGGCAACAAGCGCAAAACTTATTTTTTTCTTCATTGTGGTTTATTTCCTCCTTTTATCTACATCTATTGCTGATTTTCGCATCTTGTTTAGTATTCTATATATTGGTCCAAATTCCTTTTAATTTTGATAAATGTAATCAAAAAGTAATATAAAAGCTATTGATTCATCTATTTAGATGAATCAATAGCTTTTATATTAAACTCCACTTCTTCTATTTCTTGATCTATATTATTTTTCAGTATTTTTAAATATAGGGTCATATCTTTATTGTTAGGAACTTTAGGTAATATAATTCTATCAGCTATATTCTTATCTTCTCTGATATCTTCATACCAATTCATATTATATTTATTATCTTTTTTGTTGAATGCATATGCTTTCCCATCACTTATTATTTTACATTCTTTTTGAATTAATTGCACAGGGATTTTTCCTTTATTTTCTATTTTCAAGTATACAGATGTTTCATTAGAATCAATTGAAATAGAACTTATGTTTATTAATATATTATCTTTAAGTTTCATAATAGGCAACTTTTCATATGTCTTAGCAACCTTTTCATTTTCTTCGATTATTTTTTCTATTTCATTTTGTCTTTCTGTAGTTATACGAACCATATTCGTAGATTCTTCCCAATCTAGCTTTGCATCTAAATTTTGGCATATGTAATTCATTGGTACATATGTTATACCTTTATAAGTCAATACCTTGTACTCATCTGGAAAATTCTTTTCTACTCCATTAAACTCAAATTTTATATTATTTTGTACCCAGACGCTAATAAGATTCGTCGTTTCACCATAAGATATGGTAAACACACTCATTATTCCAATCAACAAACCCACTGCTAATAACTTTTTAAATCTTTTATTCTTCATAATAGTACATTCCTCCCTCAATATATGTTTGAGTTATTATATTCTACTCTAAACTTAAATATTCCTTTTTTAATTTAAAAAAAGACTCTCCATCGAGAGTCTTTTTTATTTGAATTACTTAAGAGTTACAGTTCTAGTAGCTGCGTCCCACTCTACTTGTGTTCCTACAGCTTGAGCCATTGCTCTTACTGGAAGCATTACTCTTCCATCTTTGTTTACAGCAACAGTATCCATTGGAACTGCTACACCATTTACAGTATATTGTGCTTCTCCAACTTTTACTTTGATTACTCTGTCACCTTTGAATACAGTTACAGAAGTATCTGCTTGATTCCACATGATATTTTGATCTTCTACTCCTAGAGCGTTTAATAAAGCTCTTAATGGAAGCATTGTTCTATTGTTTACATCAGCATATGGAGCAACATCTAATGCTACTACGTTCTCTCCAACTTGCATTTCAGTGTTACCAAGTTGCATTTTTACTTCTACACCAGCTTTAGTATTAGCATCAGCTGGAGTGATTACTCTAGCTATAAGAACTTTAGCAACTCTGTCTTTATCAAATGTACCATCTAATTCGTCATCATTTGAATTTACAACATTAGTATCATTTTGTACTAATGCCGCACCTTTAAGTTTTACTTCATAGTCACCTTCTGGAAGGTATCTCTTAAGATCTACAGTTCCTCCAGTAATTTCGATTACAGATGCTTCAGTACTTTCACCTTTGATTTTGAAAGTTAATTCATTATCACTTGTATCTATACTATCTTCATCAATCTCAATGTCACCTTTAACTACTTTTACTTTTGGAGTATCATTCCATTCAAAGTCACTATCTAAAGCAAGAACTACTTTATCTTCTTTAAATGCTTCTGCTTTTGTTTCTGTAAGTGTAATCTTACCAATTTCTTGATCTTGAACACCTAATTTTAAGTTTGTTGGCTCTGTTTTCATTTCTACTGGAGCTAACACTTTTCCTAACACTACTTTTGTTTCGTTTGGAAGTGCTCTACCAGATATTTTTACTTCAACATCACCTTTTTCATCTGCTTTTGAAGATACATAGAAAGTTACGTCTTCATCAATTTTACCAGAAGCATTTCTTGTTACTTCTACAACGTTTCTATCTTTTTTGTCATCAATTTCAAAGCTTAGTTTAGAGTCTGTATCAAGATCCACACCAATTACTTTTACCCAAGATGGGAATTCAATCTCAGCTTTTCTAGGTGCATCTAACCAAGCATTTTCTACATTTTCTTTGATTTTTAATGTTACTAATTCATAGTCATCTTCAGTAGTACCCTCATCAGTTGTAAAGCTAGTTTCAGGATTAGCTATGCTAAGACCTGTTTCATATCTACCAGCAAATAATTCTGCCATATCATCATCTGCATCTGCTTTAAAGCTTACACCATAGTCTACTCTTTCTCCAACTACGATTGTTTCATCACTTACATTCGAACCAGAAATTTTTACTTTTACTTCACCATATTTATCATCATCATCACAAGTTACAACTAATCCTTTGATGTAAATTCTTCCTCTTGATGAAGTACTCGCTCTATCTACTTCAAATTCAAAATCTCTACTATCAGAAGCTAATGTTACTGTTTGAGTATCTGTAGTAAATCCTCCAGCATACTCAACTGTTACGCTTCCTGCTTTCCAGTTGAAATCAGAATCTTGTAATCTTACTTTGACTTTATCTCCAACTTTAAGTGCTGCTACACTTGTTTCTTCAATTTTGATTGTTTTGATTGCTTCATCATCCATGAAGTCAACTGTGTCCGCTATTGTAGTAATTGTACCACCTTTAGAAGCAGTCGCAATTGTATATTCTCCAGAACTGATTGGTGTTCCATCAGCATCAATTTTTACTTTTACTTCACCGTTATCTTTTACTTTAACTGGTAAAGAAAGATTTAAAGTTGCTTCAGTGTTAGTTGCATAAGCAGCTCTTTTATAAGTTACTTCTGCTTCTGTGTCAGAAACTCTATTAACTCTAATTGTACTCACACTTAAAGCATCACCTGCTACATATACTGAATCTGTTACTGTTGGTGTAGTATCAGCATCGTTAGCGTCTAAAAATTCAGCATTATCAAGAGTCATTACAAAACTGAACTCAGAATCTTTTGCGAACTCATTTGGATCTTCTTCCTTAATTTTTAATTCTGCTGTAAATGTTGCCTCGTTATCTACTTTATGAGTAGTAACTACTCGGTTAGAACTTGTAGCAAATACATTCATTGGCACTAATGTTAACATCATTGAAAGTACCAATAATAATGAAAGTTTTTTCTTCATTATAAATTCCTCCTCTTATTTTTAAGTTTTTTAATTTTAAGGATATCTCCATATAATCTTATGGTCATTATCCTTTGAAGTCATACTATGGATTAATATAACTTCAAAGAATAACGCTCTCATATTACATTACCAATTATACTAATAATTTCTACAATCGTCAATAATTTCTCGTATTCTGTAACATAAGTGTAATATATATATATATGTTTTCCTATGAACTAAACTCATTATATACTAAAACATGAATAAAATACCATTACAGGTATATTACAAATAATTACGAATTTGTTACAATAAAAAAAGAGCCGTTCGGCCAATGTCATTAAGTTAATCAAATAATGACATGAAAAAATACAGGCAATTGAA
>JADPRS010000018.1 GCA_015686845.1 Lutibacter sp. B2 | reverse complement strand
AAAATGTTATTTTCAAGAAGAAATCTTAGGATACACAAAAATATTTACAGGCTCAGATAATATGCCTTTCAGGCATATTATCTTTTTTAGTAAGATTTAATATTGAGGAGGTGGTGTAGGATTTATAGGAACAATAACTTTTCCTGTCTTTGCATCTATGTGCAACAACCAATATCCATAGTCTTCTTTTTCTCTCTTTTTATCTTCTACAGGATGCCAATAAACAAATCCTGTCATACCTTCATATGGCTGTTCGCTTTCCATAAATCTTCCTGGAACACCATATATATAGTACTCTGTTTGATGATTATGATCATACTTAATTCCAAATATATAGTGTTTATATTTACTAATCAGTTGACTACAGTCCGCTATATAATCAGGAGCTTCTTTGTATTTTTCCATTTCTGTTAAGTATCCATAGAAAGGCACACAATTTCTATACATGGTTTGAGAAGTACAATCCATATTCCACCATCTACAATTCGCTGTATTTTTTTCAAATGGCATAACTTCTGGATGATATCCCAACATACTTATTACATATTCACATGTCATCTTAAAATAATATTGATAATATTGATACTCTTCTTCGTCTTTTTCACATTGCGCTTGAATCGTTGCTGATTTTATTTCTTTATTTAAACTTACTTCTTCTACTTCTTCTACTTCTTCTACTTCTTCTACTTCTTCTACTTCTTCTTTTACTGTTTCTTCCTCCATTGTTTCTTCTATTTCTTCTTTAATTACCTCTTCTTTCTTCACTTCTTCTACATTTTCAGCTACTTCCTCTTTGACTTCTTCTTTTACAAAATTTTCTTCTTCATGCGCTTGGCTTTCTATTTCTTTTTTGAAACTATGTCTCCACTCAACCTTTTCTTTATCAATAAATCCTATTAATGGTACTTTGATTTCTTTTCTTCTATGCATTAGATTCGTTGATTCTGCTACAATAGCGACCATGTTAAATTGGTCTATATCTGTATGTTTTCCATCCACGTTTTGTGCATCAAATTTCCAATTTAACTGAGCATTTCCATTTTTATCTACTTTTAGTATTCCATGATCTGCATAAACTGCTCTTTTTCCTCTAGTACCTATCAAATATGCTCTATATACATATTCTGCTTCCTCAAAATATTTCATGTTTTGAAGGTAATGAGTAAGTACACCTTTTCCATTTTTAACTTCTATTTTAGTATATCCTTTAGGGGTTTTTCCAGATTGAATACCAAAACCTTCATCTTCATGATCTAAAATAACAAAATATCTATGATATTTCTTGTTACTCATACTTCCCCCTCCTCTCTCTATTATCACTTAGTATTACTATATGAGATTTTACATAAGATTGTGCCTTTTTCGTAAAAAAAAATACAACTTAAAAAGTTGTATCTTTTATTTACCTAAACACTCTGATAATCTAGCAAATTCCTCTATAACAAGAGTTTCTCCTCTTCTACTTGGTTCAATATTACTGTTTTCTAAAGCGGTCCTTATGGTATCCTTGTCAAATCCTAATTCACTATTTGTAAGTGCATTTAATAAAGTTTTTCTTCTCTTTCCAAAAGATGCCTTCACAATAGCAAACATTAGTTTTTCATCTTTAACCTTCACTCTTGGCTCTGATAACACTTCTAACTTGATTACCGTAGACTCTACCTTAGGCTGTGGAATAAATACCGTACAAGGGACTCTTGTAATGATCTTAGGGTCACAATAATACTGTACTGCTATAGATAACGATCCATAATCTTTGGTACCTGGTTGTGCCTGCATACGATAGGCTACCTCTTTTTGAATCATTACAACAATATTCTTGATAGGTACTTTCTCTTCTAAAAACTTCATAATGATAGGAGTAGTGACATAATAGGGAAGATTGGCTATAAGTTTTATATCTCCTACTATATTTTTTTCCTCTATTAATTTATTTATATCAATTTTTAAAATATCTGCATGTACTACCTCTACATTATCTCTATCTCCTAAAGTTTTTCCAAGTATAGGTATTAACTTTTTATCTATTTCAATGGCTATCACTCTTTTAGCTCGATCAGAAAGTACTTGAGTAAGGGTTCCTATTCCTGGTCCTACTTCAATCACAGTATCCTCTTTACTGACTTCTGCTCCATCTACAATTTTATATAGTATATTTTCATCTATTAGAAAATTTTGCCCTAAACTCTTTGAAAATTTAAATTTATATTTATTAACAATTTCTTGTGTTTTTTTAGGTGAAACTAATCTTTCCATCATATCCCCTACTTATCTTAATTTTTTTATTGCTTCTTCAAATTCTTCTCTAGTAATACCATAATTATTCAATCTATTTAAAAACTGCTTTCCATTCGCATAGCCTATTCCTAATTCTTGTCCTACTTCATCTCTTCTAGAACTTGCATCTTGTGATCCTACAAGATTATTTTTTACCAAATCAATTTTTTCAAACTCTTTTCTTTTTTCCTCTGACTCCATCCGTACTTTTTTCAAAGCCATAATTATACTTTCTGGTGATGCATTTTCAATGCCTATATCTCCATCTTTTGTGGCTTCTTCTCTAGATAAAAATGCATGCTTACATCCTTTTATTCTATCTGATATTCTCTTTCTGATTTTTTCTCCTGCAAAATCTGGATCTGTAAATATTATGACCCCTTTTTTCTCTTGTGCAAATTCTATTCTCTTTAAAGTATCTTCCGTCATTCCAAATCCATGGGTTATAATCATTTCTGCATCTAATGCTCGCTTTACCGCTCTAACATCATCCCGTCCTTCTACGACAATGACTTCCTTTATCATAATCTTCCTCCATCTTACCTATTATTATTCTTACATCATTGTACCTTATGGATACAGATATGTAAAATATATAAAAAAGCAAGAGAACACAATCCCTTGCTCGTTTACTATTTTAAAATATATACCAGTACTTTTCTTTTTCCATATCTAGCTACATCTTTTGGACTTTTATAGAATAAATCTATTCTATTTCCTTTTATAGCGCCCCCTGTATCCTCAGCGGATGCAAAACCATAATCTTTCCTTCCATCTAATGATTTTACATATAGCTTCGTTCCCAAAGGAATAACTCTAGGATCTACTGCTACCACTCCAGGACCTGCTTTAGTACCACTTCTAGTAATCCCATAACCTCTATCTCCTGGACTTTTCCCACAGCTTGCATAGCTTAAGTCATATGCTGTTGCAGTCATCTTAACAGCTTTTCTTATGCTTACATTTCCTCTGGCTGTGGCAACATACTGTGCTGTCCCTTTTTGTACGACTTCATCCTTTGCCTCTACTAAAATTTTCTCTTCTACTACATCTTTAGATATCTCTTTTCCATTCTCATATACAACCTTATATTTAACTTCCTTTTCTCCATTTTTCCCTTTTTCAAGAACTTGAATTTTCCCCTTATCTAAAGCATCACTAAGTTTTATAACACTTTTATAGGGAATTGTTATTTTGTCACTAACAATTTCTTCATAAACCCTTATGACTTCAATCCCCTGATTATCAGCTAAAGTTTCTTCTAATGTTGGTTGTACTTTATCGTTTTCATCTATGACAATGTTATATTCACCTAAAATATCTTTTACTTTTTCATTGGCAGTCATAATATCCTTTTCTTTTCCACTCATAATCAATTTAACAGGTTTCGCTCTTTCAATAATAATCTTCATCCCATTGCTTACTTTTGTTTTTAAAGGTTTTGATACCTTATCATGATCAGATAGCTGTATATTTGCTTTTTTTAATGCAGATTCTACATCTGAAAACAGTACAGATACTTTTAATTGTTTTTCTTCCTCTATTATAGTTACCTCTTTTGTATATAAACCCTTCATAGAAAAAACACCTATTAAAAGCACAATACTAAGAATGATCCAGTTCTTTTTCACATTCTTAAACTTGGTTTTCATATATTTTCCTCCTTGTTCATTTTGTACCTCTTTTTCCATACCCCAGAAATTTTTGTTATCTATTGGATAACAGTTTGCATTTTATAAAAAAAACACCAAAAAGTCAAGTTTTTGACCAATATTATGATTTACTGATTATTATTATCATATTTAATTATTTTATTCATATATACATTTTTATTCTATAATGTATATATATTCCCATATTTTTAAGAAATTTTAGACTATGGATGTTTTTTTTAACAATGCTTTATTATATTTAATTACACACATTTTTATACCTAAAATTTAGAAAAGAGATTAGACATACGCCTAATCTCTTTTCTAAATTTTCACCAGTTCTCTTTCGTTTATATAAGCATCTTTTTTATGTATTATTATTGTTTTTATAGAATGAACATTGATATAATTAGGGCAATATTGTATCTCCCCGCATAAAATAAATTTCTTACAATTCCTTTTACATGAGTTGCATTTAGAAGCCATTTTCAAATTTTCCATATTTAATCCCCCTCAGGTTGTCCATAAAGCTTTTTTTCATACTAACATAAACGTAAAGAGAAATATGTAAAAACTAGATGTAAAATAATAAATAAAATTGTTTTTTAATAAGGACATAATAAAAGGAGACTAGCATATATCTAGTCTCCAGAGGTTTATTTAATGCCAAAAAATTTTTTAGCATTTTCTTTTGTTTGATTTGCTACCATTTCATAAGATATTCCTTTGATTTGAGCAATTTTATCTGCTACAAATTGGACATAAGCCATTTCATTTCTCTTTCCTCTGTGAGGCATTGGCGTCAAATATGGAGAATCTGTCTCTATAAATAAACGATCTAGTGAAACTGCCTCTACTACTTCTACTGTTTTTATAGCATTTTTATAAGTTACAGGTCCTGCAATAGAAATATACGCACCTAGCTTAACATATTGTCTTGCAAGTTCTGCACTTCCTGAGAAGCAATGAAGTACGACCCCTGTATCAAAAGGATTTTCTTCTTTTAATATACGAAGTACATCCTCATTTGCATCTCTATCATGAATGATGATGGGAAGCTTTAATTCCTTTGCAAGCCTAATTTGCTCTATAAACCACTTCTGTTGAATATCTCTTGGAGAATTATCATAGTGATAATCAAGCCCTATTTCTCCTATTGCAACTACTTTAGGCTTTTTTGCCATTGCTCTGAATAATTCTAATGTTATTTCATCCATATCCTTTGCATCATGAGGATGCATGCCTACTGATGCATATACCATATCATACTTTTTAGCAACTTCTATGGCTCTTACAGAAGATTCAAAGTCTGCTCCTGGATTTAGAATATACTCAACCCCAGCTTCTTTTGCATTGGCTATTATTTCATCTCTTTCATTTTCAAATCTTTTATCATCTAAATGTGCATGAGAGTCAAAAAGCATATCGTCTCCCCCTTTATTAACTTACTTGTGCTCCGTCCCCAATATCTGCTGTTGCTAATGTTAATTCTTCTCCATCAGCTGCTGCTAGTATCATACCTCTAGACTCTACGCCTCTTAATTTAATAGGCTTTAAGTTCGTTACAACGATTACTTTTCTACCTACTAATTCTTCTGGTTTAAAGTGTTTTGCAATACCTGATACGATTGGACGTACTTCATCTCCAATTTTTACTTGAGATACTAATAATTTATCTGCTTTTGGATGCTTTTCACATGCCATAATTTGTCCTACTTTTAAATCTACTTTATCAAAATCATCTATTGTAATTTCTGGTTTTTGCTCCACTTTCTTTTTCTCTTTTTTCTCTTCTTTCTTTGGTTCTTCTTTTTTAGTTTCTTTTTCTAATTCTTCTAATTCTTTTTTGATATCAATTCTTGGGAATAATGCTGCTCCCTTTTCTACTTTGGTTCCAATTTGAAGATTTCCAAATTGTAATGTATCTTCCCAATCAGTTCCTTGTCCTTCATTCATTCCTAATTGTGTCCAAATCTTTTTAGATGTTGTATGCATAAATGGTAAAATTAATACTGAAATAATTCTAATGGTTTCTGCTAAATTATATAGTACCGTATCAAGTCTTTCTTTATCAGCTTCATTTTTGGCTAAAATCCAAGGTGTCGTTTCATCTATATATTTATTTGTTCTTCTTACAACTTTCCAAATTTCTTCTAATGCATTAGAAAAATCTAACTTGTTCATTTTATCTTCTACTAACTTAGCTGCAGTAACTGCTACTAATTTAAGGTTTTCATCAAATTCTCCCTCTTCTTTAGGCGCTGGCATAATTCCATCATTGTATTTTTCTACCATTGCAACGGTTCTACTCACTAAGTTTCCTAAATCATTTGCAAGATCTGAATTAATTCTATTTAATAATACTTCATTGGTAAATACGCCATCTTGTCCAAAAGAATATTCTCTTAATAAGAAATATTTAAGTGCATCCACACCATATTTTTCTACTAATACTGCCGGGTCTACTACATTTCCCTTAGACTTAGACATTTTTCCACCATCAAGTAAAATCCATCCATGACCAAATACTTTCTTAGGTAGTGGTAAATCTAATGCCATAAGCATTGCTGGCCAAATAATCGTATGAAATCTTACGATTTCTTTTCCTACTAATTGAACATCTGCTGGCCAATATTTTTCAAATTTTCCTTCTGTTGTTTCTGGATATCCTAATGCTGTAATATAGTTTGAAAGTGCATCTAACCAAACATAAATTACATGTTTTTCATCAATTGGAACTTTAATTCCCCAATCAAAGCTTGTTCTAGAAATACATAAATCCTCTAGTCCTGGTTTAATGAAGTTATTAATCATTTCATTTTTTCTAGATGCAGGCTCTAAAAATTCTGGGTTTTCTTCTAATAATTGAAGCAATCTATCTTGATATTTAGATAACTTGAAGAAATATGCTTCTTCTTTTGTTTTTTCCACAGGTCTTCCACAGTCTGGACACTTTCCATCTTCTACTTGGGTTTCTGTCCAAAAAGATTCACAAGGCGTACAATATAATCCTTCATATTCTCCCTTGTAAATATCTCCTTTATCATATAACTTTTTAAATATTGCTTGTACTCTTCTTTTATGATCTTCATCTGTCGTTCTAATAAAATGATCGTATGATATCTCCATTGTAGACCATAAATCCTTAATGCCAGAAACGATTGTATCAATGTATTCTTTTGGTTTCATTCCCTTCTCTGTTGCTACTGTTTGAAGCTTTTGTCCATGCTCATCTGTTCCAGTTAAAAACATTACGTCATGTCCTGTTGCTCTTTTAAATCTAGCCATTGCATCAGCAGCTACAGTCGTATAGGTATGTCCAATATGTAAGTTTGAACTTGGATAATAAATAGGTGTAGTGATATAAAAACTTTTCTTATTCATTTTTTTTCCTCCTCTTTTTTCTCTTTCTTTTATTTTCTTTTTTTAAATTTGCTACTTCTTTAAATCCCCATAAAATCATAAATAAATATCCTAAATATGTAATATAAAGATTGTCATACTCTGGTGTTCTAATATATTTTATAACGACCAGCGAAAATTCATACGGATTAACCATTATAATTGTTAACCCAACTGTAATGTAAATAACAGATATGAAAATAAATCCTTTTAGATATCCATAAATAAATCTTAAGATGAGTCCCATCTGTTTTGCAAGACTCAACCTAATCCCCCCATTCTTTTAGGCATAAAAAAACTCCCCCCTAATAAAGGGACGAGATCATACTCGCGTTACCACCCTAATTTATGACTACTTCACAATAGTCACCTCATTAAGTGAAAGATATCACTTTGCAGTTTAACGGTTGCAATTCCGATATAACCTAAGTTTACACCTCAGTTATACAGTTCAGGAGCCATGTTCAGCATAGTCTTTTGTACCAGTTTCCACCAACACTGGCTCTCTTTAACAAAGATACTATCCTTACTCTTTCCTTCATTACTTTTCATATAGTATATATAATAATTTATATAAATATGTATATATTGTCAAGACCTTTTAAGTGATTCAACACATTTAAACAACAAAATTTACACATACTATATTCGTACTATTAAAAGGAGGTGCAACTTAAAAATGGTAAACTCAAATATTGGATGTAATGTTAATGAATGTAAGTACCATGCAGAAAATCAACCTTTATGTACTTTAAACCACATTGAAGTAGTAAAACATAAAACACCTGCTACATGTGCTGAATGTACAGATTGTGCAAGCTTTGAACAAAGATGCTGATAAATAAACGAGCCCTCAGTTTGAGGGCTTTTTAATAAGATTATTTTTTCACAGACTACCTTCCAGCTTTGCTTAAACCTATGAAATACTTAGGAACAATCCATCCTACAATTATACCCATTGGGTATCCTACAATGAAACCAATACTTCCTACGATTTGTACAAATAAAGCACCAAATAGTAACATCGTACATCGGCTTACACCAAATTTAAAGAATGTTTCCATCTTTGAAAATAGTAGGACCTCTCCGTTTCTCTCCATTTTGTTTTTCTTAAATAATATATACCCTCCTATTAACATTGATACTGTCAAAAATATAGGTATATATTTAATAGTTGTCAATGAAAATGGCCAAACACCATATGGATCAATATAAAAAGGCAGTGTAAATAATTGCATAGTATGAAGTACTGGATCAAAAGCATAATACAGTCTACCTATATTTAACATCCTTACATTCCAAGCTAAAAGTCCTGTAAATCCATAAGGAAATATCATAAATATAACAGTTAGAACAATTTGAGCTGAAGAATTTCCAAATATAGTCCCCATAAGAATGGTAAAAGAAAAATACAAAAGTGCAAGTACCATGCTATTAAGGGCCCATTCTAAAATTAATGTGTAACTGTATACCCCTTCTAATCCAGTTATCGTTGCCCTCATTATAAACGTTATAATCATATTTATTAAATAGGGCGTAATAATTGCTATCATCCCTGTAATGATCTTATTAATATATATTTGCTCTTTTGTATATGGCATCACATGTAATAAATCCAATGTTTTCTGTCTTCTTTCCCCTCCCATTAAAACAACGGCAACCGCTATTGGTATAAGTACTACTACTATTGCTTGAATAGGATTATCAGATAGATGCTCTAATGTTTGTGTTATAATCCAGCCCATATCATGGATCTCCTCATTATAATCATACTCAGAGGAAGCTGGATCTAAATAGGTTATTTCATTTAAGTAGGTTATATTTTGCATAGGTACACATACAAACAATATAATCGTAGCTATAACTATAAGCCACTTTACTATTTTCAAATCTTTTTTGATTAAATTTTTATTGAATAATGTCTTTAAATTCATACCCTTCCCCTCCTATCTTATATATAAATATTTCTTCTAAGCTCATATCTATCATCTCTACTAATAATGGATTATATTTTTTTATACCTTCAATCAATTTTTCTATATCTTTTTGAACAACGATGTTATATATTTTTCCACTCTTTTCTATTTTTAAAATATCACTATTATTCTCTATTTCATTTGGAATTTCGCCCTTGAATACAACTTGTATTTTTTGTATATTTTCCTTTAATTCATCCAAATGAGTCTCCATCAGAATTTTTCCTTTATTGATCATTCCTATGGAATCACAAATTCTTTCTAATTCATTAAGATTATGGGTAGATACTAATATTGTTGTATTGTTCGTACTTACTTCATCTACGATTAAGTTTAATACTTCTTTTCTAATAACAGGATCAAGTCCACTTGTAGGCTCATCCATTATGATTACTTTTGGCATGCTTGATAAATTAAGATGAATGGATAATTGGGTTTTTTGCCCTTTAGATAATTGCCTGATCTTTCTTTTAGGGTTTATATTAAATAATTTGCTTAAATGATCAAAACGTTCTTTATTCCAACTCATATACGTATTTTTATAAAAATCTATCATCTCCTCTACTCTAAAAGATGGTTAAAAGTTTTGAAAATCTGGTACATATCCAAGTTTTTCTCTTATCTGTACTTCCTTTTGTACATTCATCCCATTTAATAAAACTTCTCCTTCATCTGGCGTATATATTCCGACCATATTTCTAATCAATGTACTTTTCCCTGCTCCATTCGGTCCTATTAGACCATATATACTTCCTTCCTTTACAGAAAGATTGATATCATCTAATATTTTTTCTTCTCCTAAATATTTTACTAAATTATTTACCCGAATCATTACTTATCCCCCTTTAACTCCTCTAAAATATTTTCTATCATATTGATTACTTCTTCTTTTTTAAGGCCCAAATAACGGGCTTCAACGATTCCCTTTTTAAATAAATCTTTTAAAGCCTTCATTCTTTCCTCATCCTTCTTTCCATTATAATCAGCAGATACAAATGTACCCTTTCCCCTTATTTTCACTATCACTTTTTGTCTTTCAAGCTCTGCGTATGCTTTTTGAATTGTATTTGGATTTATGGTCATCATCTTTGCCAATTCTCTTACGGAAGGCATCTTCTCTTCAAGTTCTAATATTCCTTTTAAAATATTTTCCTTTACTTTTTCTACGATTTGTAGATAAATAGGCGTACTACTTCTTGGATCTATTTTAAACAAATTCTCACCTCCTATGTGTATTAAGTGTATTGTTTAACATAGTACACTTAATACACATTTATATTACTCCTTATAGAAAATAATGTAAATCTATTTATCCATAAAAAAAGACCTATAAGGTCTTATTTTAAAAATCTTTATACATTTCTTTTTTAGCACCACAAACAGGACATTTGTCAGGTGCATTGCCTACTACGGTATGTCCACATACAGGGCAAACATAGACTCTTCCTAAGTCTAGATCTTTCCCTTCCTTTGCTGCTTGTTGTGCTTCTTGGAATAAAGTGACATGAATTTTTTCAGCCTCTAACGCGTAGTGAAAGGCTCTTTCAGCTGCTTTTTCCTTTTGAAAACGAGCAGCTTCTAAGTAAACTGGATACATTTGTTCTACTTCATGTAATTCTCCATCAATCGCGCCTTGTAAATTTTCTTCTGTTTTACCGATTCCAAAAACCGCACCAGCAGGAACTGTATGGTCTCCTTTTTGTTCTCCTAATTGTCTAAAATGATTATCAGCATGTGCCCATTCTGCATAAGCAATGGCTCTAAAAAGTCTGCCTATGTTTGGCATCCCTTCTTTCTCTGCTACATCTCCCCAAATAAGATATCTCATGTGAGCCATACTCTCTCCACCGTATGCAGATCTTAAAAAATCTGCAGTCATTGCATTGTTTACTGACATATATATCTTCCTCCTTTTGTATTGTATAAATCTTTACAATTGAAGTATCACCATTTATTTTGTTATTTAATCCCCTATAATATAACCTCTATTTCCGTCCCCGCTCCTAGCATACTATTTATTTTTATATCTCCACCGTGTGCTTGTACGATTTCCTTCGCTATAGCCATTCCAAGTCCAGAACCTTTATGCCTTTTACCCGTATTGGTTCCTCTATAATATCTGTCAAAAATATACTTAAGCTCTTCTGCTTTTATTCCTTTTCCATGATCTTTCACAAATATGTGTACTCTCTCATCTTTAATCACAGTAACTTCTATTTTCACCTTATCATTATTGTGAATAAGGGCATTATATAAAAGATTATTAATTACCCTTTTTATCAAAATATTATCTACTTCCTTTAAAATAACATTTTCCTCAGAAATAAATTTAATATCTCTCTCACTATAATTGGGATCATTTAATATATCAATAACCGTTTCCCTAACCAATTTTACTAAGTTGGTTTCTTTTTTATCGAGCATAGAATTTTTATTTTTAAGCTTTGTGGTTAAATTTAAATCATCCACAAGTTCATTTATATAATTGGATTTTTTATGCATAATCTCTGCGTAGGATTTGATTTCTTCCTTAGAAAACTCATATTCATCATCACTTAAAATCTCTGCATACCCCTTAATAGATGCTAAAGGCGTTTTTACATCATGGGATATATTTGCAATCCACTCTTCTCTCATTTGATTGATCTTCATGCGTTCTATTTTATTACTATTAAGAGTATCTGTAAGCGTATTCAGATTATGATAAACATCCCTATATATTCCCTTTGGATCGTAATAAACATCATACTCTCCCACACCTAATTTTTCTACCCCATTAATAATATTTACTAAAGGTTTTGTAAGTCTTCTACTAAATAAATACCCAAAAAACAAAGCTATTATAGAATCAATTAAAAGAACAATCATAGTAACATTTTTTATAAACCCTCCTATTTCATCTGCACTATATATTAAAACTTTCTTTTCAACCTTTTTCATAGGAAATCCAATAATATAACTGTACTGCTTATCCCCAACATTTTTTTCTCCTATGAATATGGTTGATGCACTACCTATTCCCCCTTGATATTTATATCCATGAACAATCTGAAAAGGCGTATATTTCAAGGGAATGTTTTCTGGCCTTTTATAATGATAAACTTCTCTTCCATCCTCATCTAAAACTTGTATCCATGTTTTTGTACCGTCTAAGATTTTCTTCCCATCATCACTTACATATACATTCTCTCCATTACTTAACACATAATTATGAAATTTTCTTACAAACACCTCTGGACCAAATTCCCAAAACTTATTATTTTCACGAGCAATGTTATCTCTTATAAAAAATACCATTGTTGCAGCCACTATATTTATAAGTATTACTATTATCACCACTGAAATTATAGTAGCTACAAATCTGAATGTTAGTTTCCATTTCATTTTCTACTCATCCTTTACCACTAGCTTATATCCAAGTCCCTTAATATTTAGAATGTACTTAGGCTTAGAAGGATTATCCTCTATTTTCTCTCTAAGTCTTCTTATATGAACCATGATTGTATTATCAAAACCTATATAATCTTCACCCCATACCTCATCACAAATTCTCTCTTTGCTTATAATCTGATTTGGATGCTTTGCCATATATAAAAATAATTTAAGCTCCTTGGGCTTAAGTTCAAGAATCATTCCATTCTTTTTAACTTCCATCTTTTCCTCATTTATTTCAAAAGAACCAAAAGATAGGTTCTTCTCCTTGCTAATATTTATAGAATTTCTTCTTAGCTGGGCTTTTACTCTATAAGATACCTCTTTTGGGCTAAAAGGTTTTGTTACATAATCATCTCCGCCTAAGGCAAACCCAAGTATCTTATCCATTTCCTCTGATTTTGCAGATAAAAATAAAATAGGTACCATAGAGGTTTCCCTAATTTTCTTACAAACTTCATATCCTTCCTTATCTGGAAGCATGATATCTAAAAGTATAATATCTGGCTTTACAGATTTAAATAACTTCAGCCCTTTCTCTCCTGTTTCTGCTGTATATATATTTTTAAATCCTTCCTTCATTAACACAGTTGATAATAATTTTAATAGATCTTCTTCATCATCTACAATTAATATTTTCTTTTCCTTTACGAATGTTTCCATCCTTCACCCTCCTAAAAAGTGTTTACTAATAGTATAACAAAAAACCTGATATTCTTTCCCTCAGGTTTTTTATGCAAGTAAACGTCTATACTTTATTTTAAACTTTCTACTCTTTCATCTATTGCTTTCTTATACTCTTCTTTGCTACGACTGCCTACGATAGGCTCCCCAACGATATTTCCTTTGCTGTCAACAAATATAGTCGTGGGAACACCAGTTACATCTTTTAGTATACCTTCTTTTAACTTTTCATCAGCAATGATATTATCATATTTTACACCTTTTTTATCAAGTATTTGTTTTGCAAGGGGTTCATTTTCATCATCAGGTGTGTCAGAAACAATACCGATTATATTTACATTTTCTTTTTTTACTTCTTCATAAAGCTTTTGAATCTCAGGCATTTCTCCAATACAAGGTCCACAGAATGTTGCCCATATATTCACCATTGTAAGTTTATGCTCTTTAAATATTCTACTGTCTATTTCTTTTCCATCAATGGTTTTTGTTTTAAATTCTATACTTTTGTAAGTAGTCATTTTTTCGCTTGAGTCAACTGGTGTAAATACTTTTATACTCTTTTTTATATTCTCTCTAACTTTCTCAGCAACCTCACGAATTTCTTTAAATTCTTTCTTTTCTGATTCAGATAACTTACTTTCATCGTATTCATCATTATATAGCAGGTAATATTCTAAATTATCTTTTTCTGCTATCTTTTCATGATTTTTATACTTTGAAAAAGTTTTTTCTTTTCTTTCTATGTCTTCTTTTGGTCCATTCTTCTCTTTACTTTTATCAATTACCATAATATCAAATAAATTTATTGCTTTATTTTTATATTCCTCTTTATATTCCTCTATTATTTCTTTTTGTTCTTCCTCTGTTTTTGCATTTTGAAACTTTTTCTCTAAGTTTGTACCCAATTCAGTTGGGAAAAATTCATGTGCAATTTGTCCTACTGCATAAGCTACTCCATATTTTCCTGGGAATACAACCGCTGGTCTAACAGCTTGTATTGCATCCTGTTTTGCACCTAATTCTTTCGGTATATAATATACTAGCCCCATTTCCTTATATCTGTTCCTTTCACCTTTTGCGGCTTCATCCTTGCTTTCTGTTTGCTGTATTTCATTTTTTGCCTGGTTATTGGCGGTATTATCTGCTGATTTGCCGCATCCTACTATTGATGTACAAATTGCTACTGCCATAAGTATTGCTAAAAAAAAGATTTTCATATCCATTCCTCCCAAGAAATTAATTGTTTTTTACTGTTCCTTTATAAAAGCCTTTAAAGTAAATTTAGGTAGTAATATGAATCCTGCTGTATATATTGCTATAAGAATCAGTAGTGTTATTGCTGACACTTTATACCTTGCCAACTGACAGCTCATCATGCCCCAAAGTGGTGTAACGCCTAGATATTTTACTAATCCATGTTGTAAAAAGTCATCTACTATATACGGTAGTCCCATAATCAATCCACCAAATACAAAAGGTACTGCTGCTGACTTACTTATAGATGATAGAAACAATCCTACCTGTGCAAAGAAAAAAGATCCTATTATGATGGTTACAACCATTATTAAAATCATTTGAAGTACAGTCATATCTGATCCACTTTTTCCAAAATACCAAAGACTTTTCAAAGGTAAATCTAATCCACCAAAATGAAATTTGCTCAAACCAGAGAAACACATAGTTAAAAAAATTGAAAGATTTATGATAGAAGCAGAAACTCCAGCAGCTACTGATTTAGCTAACACAATTTCTCTTTTCCCGTTTTTTGTTGTTTTCATTAATCCTGCCATATTTGAACTATATTCTAGTGTATAAGCACCTGAAAACATCATAAACATCATAAGTCCCATTAAAGGAACTATTCCATATGCTTTATTAAACATATCTGCATAAGTTTCTTGTATTGAAATATCTGTTATTGCAATAAAGCTTAAAAACAATACGCCTGCCCACACGATGAACATTCTTTTTCTAAACAGCATTTTTCTAATTTCTAATTTTATAAGCGTTCCCATCTATTACACCTCCCTAGTATTTTCTAAATCAAAGTAGAACATATAAACATCCTCAAACTTTGGCTCCACATCTTTTGTTTCTTTATATGGAGGCATCTTATTACTTATAATTCTCAGCTCTACATCATTAACCCCACGTTGAATATTTACTGTTTTATATTTATTCTGTATTTCATAAACTTCATCTTCACTAGTGGTCTTTATGCTATAAACCTTACCTTCCATACCTTGAAGAATATCTTGATGAGTTCCCTTCATCAGTATGGCTCCATCTTTTATCATAATGGTTTCCTTTGCTATAGATTCTATATCTGAAATGATATGGGTAGAAAGTATGATGATCTTATCCTTAGAAATTCGTGAAATAAGATTTCTAAATCTTGCTCTTTCTTGAGGATCAAGGCCTGCTGTCGGTTCATCTAACACTAAAATCTTAGGATCGTTTAACAATACTTGTGCAATGCCAACTCTTCTCTTCATTCCCCCTGAAAATTTGCCAACTGCTTTATTTCTCACTTCATATAATCCCACAAGATTTAAAAGCTCTTCTATTTTTTTTGTAGCAGCTTTTCCACTCAATCCTTTTAAAGCTGCTACATATTGTAGAAATTGTTTTGCTGAAAAGTTTTTATATGCACCAAAATCCTGCGGAAGATATCCTATTAAGGCTCTATACTTCTCATCTAAACCTTTTATATTTTTATCATTGTAAATGATTTCTCCACTTGTTGGTGTGATTAAGGTTGTTATTTGCTTCATAAGTGTGGTCTTTCCTGCACCATTGGGTCCTAAAAGTCCATACACACCATTTTCAAGAGTAACTGTTATATGATCATTTGCTTTTTTTCTACCATAAGTTTTTGTTAAATTTTTTATTTCAAGTTTATTCATAAAATCATTCCTCCTAAAATTATTTAGTTAAAATCTTTTTAAATGTAAATATAGAAATTCCTACTCCAATAAATATCATTCCTATTAAAATACCATTGCATAAGTTTATAAGATCTAAACTTTTTCCCAAAATCAAAACATCTCCAGCATACATTCCTACAAACCGATCTGGATAAAATAGTAGATCCACATAATTTCCTTTGGTTACTATGTTTAACAATGAATTAGGTAAAAATTTAATGAGTGTACAAACTTTACCAAACCCTATGAATATTAAAGTTGCACTTATAGATGCCAATGAATTGGTTGAAATAAATGAGAAGAAACTTGAGAACACAGCTATACTCATAAATACGAGTGTCATCGTTCCAATTTTAAGGAGTAAATACCCATTAATCGTAAAAGCGTGCTTAAGGAAAATTCCAGCATCCACTATTCTAAATGCTTCCAGTCCTCCATTTACTGGCATTCCATACTGAAGGACAGTGACTAAAAATGCCATTGCTAAATATAATCCATAGATCACAATCGGTAAAATAATCGCCAATGCTAGTTTTGAATATAAAGCCTTCAACTTATTTTTAGATGAAAGAATAATATTATCTACACCTGAAACCCTTTCATCTGTATATATGTTTGAAAATATTAAAACGAAAATAATTACCATAAGGATAGACATAAAAGGATGATCTACTCTATGATCCATTGCCTTATAAAAATCAACATCCTTATACTCTTTACATTTCATAAATCTTAAATGATCTCGTGATATAACTATGATTTTGTTTATAGAGTTGTCATTTACATAGGTATTTGCCATCTGTTCTATTTGTTTTATCTTTTCATTGAATTTCTCATCTGCAATTTCTTTTTTAGGTCTAGTGTCCTCTACTAATTCATACTGATCATTTCTATATGGATTTTCTGTTTCCAATGTAGGTTTTAAAAAACTCATAACACCACAAATGAAAATAAATAATGCGAATACAATTAATCCTGTCTTACACTTAAATATCTTTTTCAATTCCCAAAGAATCATTGAGTTCATCCCTCCTTGTTGTTTGCTATACATTTATTATACAATCCTAAACTTACACCTTCATGAACTAAACCTTAATTAAACCTTACAAAAAAAGAAGTTATATAGTAAAAATTTCTACTGTACAACTTCTTTTTTAAATAATATTAGATTAAATACATATATACTTATGGCAATAATTTGATACAATATCTATTAACCCATACCAAAAGATTGCATTCTTTATTATTCTATTTATATTCTTTTATCATATTTATAAAGTATTCATGGAAAGTAGCATCATCTGTTAGCTCTGGGTGAAAAGAAGTAGCAATCATGTTGTTCTGACGTACAGCTACAATATTTCCATCTACCTTATGAAGTAATTCCACCTTTTCATCCATACCAACAATGTATGGAGCTCTGATAAACACCATAGGAATTTCCTTTTCAGATACCCCTTCAATGGTTTCTTTTGTGGCAAAGCTATCTAGTTGGGTCCCATATGCATTTCGTCTTACTTCAATATCCATAACTTTCAGGTGAGCATCTTCGTCACCATCTAATTTTTTAGCAAGAAGAATCATTCCTGCACAGGTTCCCCATACAGGTAGACCATTTTTAATTTTATCTTTCAATACTTCCTTTATTCCGAAATCCTTGAGTAATTTTCCCATTGCTGTACTTTCGCCACCAGGTAAGATCATTCCATCCAGATGATTGAGTTGTTCCGCTTTTCTTATCTCAATCCCATTATGGCCTAGTGATTTAATCATATCTATATGCTCTTTAAATGCACCTTGGAGTGCTAAAACACCAATATTCTTCATCTTAGTACCCTCTGTTTGCCATTCTTTCTTCTTGGTCTATTGAGTATACATTGATTCCAACCATTGCTTCTCCAAGATTTTCTGATACTTCTGCTAATATCTTTGGATCATTAAAGTTTGTAACCGCTTTAACAATAGCACTCGCTCTTTTTCTTGGATCTCCAGATTTGAATATTCCAGAACCAACAAATACGCCATCGCAACCAAGTTGCATCATCATTGCCGCATCAGCAGGCGTAGCAACCCCACCAGCAGCAAAGTTTACAACAGGAAGCTTTCCATGCTCATGAATATATTCAACCAAATGAATAGGTGCTTGTAATTCTTTTGCCGCATTCATTAATTCTTCTTTTGATAAACCTTTTATTCTTCTCATTTCAGAATTCATCATTCTCATATGTTTAACAGCTTCGATAACATCACCTGTTCCAGGCTCCCCTTTTGTTCTAATCATTGAAGCCCCTTCTCCAATTCTTCTTAAAGCTTCCCCTAGATTTTTCGCTCCACAAACAAAGGGAACTTTGAAATCTTTTTTGTCAATATGTAAAGTTGGATCAGCAGGTGTTAAAACTTCACTTTCATCTATATAATCTACGTTAAGTGCTTCTAAAATTTGGGCTTCAACGAAATGTCCGATTCTTACTTTCGCCATAACTGGAATAGAAACAGCATCTTGAATACCTTTAATCATTTCTGGGTCTGAAGCTCTCGCAACGCCACCATCTTTTCTTATATCCGCAGGCACTCTTTCAAGGGCCATAACAGCACAAGCACCAGCTTCTTCAGCAATTTTTGCTTCTTCAGGTGTTGTTACATCCATAATTACTCCACCCTTTAGCATTTGAGCAAGACTCTTATTCAATCCATATCTATTCTCCATTACAATTTCCCCCTATTTTTTATCGTATTGATACAATATGTATTGTATCGCTCTCTTTACATACATTATTACATATTCGTATCGCTTTATCAATGCTTTTTTTGAAAAATTGTATGGATTTTTTTCATATTGTACGGTTGTCCCTTAGTAAATTTTATATATCTATCGATACAATTTGATTTTTCCTATATAAAAAGACGATTCTATCAAAAGAATCGTCCCTTCCTTACAAACTATTATTTAACATTTCCAAATTCAGAAACTGGTAAAACTCTTATTAGTAATTTTCCTTTCACAGTTTCAACATCTACAAGTCCTATTTTTCTACTATCTAGACTATTTTCTCTATTATCACCCATAACAAAAATTTTATTTTTAGGTATTTTCTTAATATCAATATCACCAAAAGTATAGTCTCCATTAATATAGTCTTCTTTTATTTCTTCTTCATTTACATATACGATTCCATCTTTAATCAATAGTTGATCCCCTTCAACAGCAATAACTCTTTTTACTAAGTTTTTTACTTTTCCTAACTTTATTCTTTTTATTAAATTAAAGCTTTCAAGTTCTTCTTGTGAAAACTTTATATTTGATTTAAAAGAAATTATATCTCCACGTTGAATTTTATGGGTGTTTTCTAAAATCAGATAATCATGATCCTCCAAAGTTGGATTCATAGATGCACCATCAACTACCAACGGTGTTACAAAAGTCGTAATAATAAGAACCATAACAATAGATGCTACTATTGTTTTTAACCATTCAAATATTTCTTTAGCCATTGTGTCCTCCTTCATAATTGTTCCTGTTTTTTTCACATTATACCATACAGTAGAATCCTTGTAACTATTTTAATACATATTGAATAGACCATCTATACTCTTGTTGTCTATATATAATGCTTTTAAATTAGGCAACTTTTTTAATGACTCTACATTATGAATCTCACTTTTTTCGATCTCTATTATTTCTAACTGCTTTAGCTTTCTAATATCAGAAATATCATCTACCTTCATATCATTAAATTTTATATTTTCTAAACTTGTTAAATTTTCTATGCCTTTTAAACTTTTAATATTACCATCAGAGAAGTACAACTCTTTTACACCTTTTAAATTATTAAAAAATGATAAGTCCTCTAAATCCATCTCTGTCATTTGTATCATCTCTAATTTAGGTAAATCTTCTATAACAAATGTGTTATCAATTCCATAACACCCAAGACATAACCACTCTAAGTTTTTTAGTTCTTTAATAAATGATAAATCCTCAGTTTTTATATCATGTATAGATATGTATTTTAACTTAGATAATTTAGCTAATTCATCTATATTTTCAAACTTTCCATCCATACCAAATATCATATCCAAATTTTTCAATTGACTTATTCCTTCAATGTTTCTTACATTATCACTCTTATGTATCAATATTGTCCTTACCTTTTCTAAATCTGATGCTGTAAGTTTTTCGAAATATCCCTTTTTCCCAAGTTCAATTTTAATACGCTTCTCTAATCCTCTATCCTTAATCAATTTATTTTGGATTATATAAAAACTACCACTGATCCCTAATACCCCTACCAATATTAAGGACACTATTTGTAAATGCTTATATTTGGTTTCATCTTTTAATATATAATACACACCCAATATACAAAAATATAAAACCAGCAAAACACTTGTATCTATCCCTGTGCAGTATATATCTAACACTAATTTCACTATAGTAACTCCAACTAATAAACCTAACTTCCACTGATGATGATCCTTAAATAAATAGTTCACATAAAAAAATGCTCCCCAATATGCCATAAGTCCTTGACCATATAGTTCAATTTCACCTAAACATACTATAAGCATTACCAACATAGCCATAAAACACAATACTTTTTCTTTTTTTAATATATTTTTTACCCGATCTTGCATCCACCTCACCTCTACCACATTATACCAAATAGCTAAATAAAAAAGTATCCCTATATACAAAATATGGAATACTTCTTATTCGTATGAGCTTTGTAAATTTTTCATTCCTGTTTCATATATACAAATATATTATGATAGGTTGCTCTTACTTTATTGTTTTCTAAGTGTTCATAATCATAAATGTCCATAACCTTTTGTATAAAGTCTGGATTTGTTTTGTTTCTATTGCGCCCACTATGGTTTGCACCAATCTTTTTAACGGCATACAAAAAATCTTTGCAGCTTTGAAAATACTCTGTCTCATATTCTTCTGATAAATTCACATTCATGTTCTCACCTATATTATTTACTCGATCTTTTAATTGGTCTAGAGAATAAAAGGACTGACTGGCAGAAATATCTTCTTTTATATTAAAAAGATCTTTCGCTTTACGGAAGGCTTCATGAAGCTCTCTAAAGGTATCTTTTCCAAAGATTGAAAAACATAAAATCCCATCTTTATTAATCATCTTCCTTAATTTGTAAATCGTAGCATCCAAATGATTAAACCATTGGAAAGTAGCATTAGATATAATCAAATCATAGGTATCATTCAAAGTAATCTCTTCTATATCTCCACATATAAATTCTACCTGTTCACTCTTAATTGTAGATTTTGTCTGCTCAATCATTCCAGCTGCTATATCTACAGCAGTAATTTTAGCATCTTCAAAGTTTTCCATTAAGGCTCTGGTTACATACCCTGTGCCGCAACCAATTTCTAATATATTTTTAAAATGATTTCCTTTGATATTTTCAATCAATATATCACCCATACTCTTTTGCACCATTGCATAGTTATCATATTGCTTTGCATTTCTGCTAAATCTTCTTTTTACTTTATCCTTATTAATCATTGTGATCTTCCTTTTGATTTATATATTTTTTTATAATATCATAGCATTCATTGGTTTTCGTGTAAAACGGAATATGTCCCGTTTCTTTTAAATTCATTAATTGGGCATTTTTAATCGTCTCCACTAAATACGCGCCACTTTCAACAGGACAAATCAAATCTTTTTCTCCATGGATTAGCAATACTCTATTATTTATATTTTTAATTTTTTCTCTCATATCTTTCGTCATTAGATATTCTAGCCCTAGTGATAGTAATTCTATAGAAGCATTTATTTTTGTTTTATCAGCAAAACTAGTATAATATCCATTTTTCACTTCTCTATCACTAAAAAGATTTCTATTAAATTCTTCTACTGTCTTTTCTGCATTTTTATTTAACCTCAGAATCATTCTATTTACTATTTTTTTGTCCCACCCTACCTCATAGTCTGTTGATTGATCCTTTATAAATTTACTTGTCCCACTAAATATAATCATATTTTCAATTCTTGTGGAATAATCATTTCCTATATCAAATGCTATTAATGATCCTAGTGACCACCCTATTATAGAGAATTTTTCTATTTTCTTTTCATTTATTAACTGGATTACACTATTTTTAAAATCATCTAATGATTGAACCTTATTCCAAGTAACAATCCCTATTTCAAATTCATTTGATAACAAATTACAAATAGGTTCCCATACAAATTCATCTACTGCCCACCCTGATACTATGATTAAATGTTTTTTCACTAACTTACCCATGAATAATTCCTAGCTTTTTTCCATGAACGATCATTTTTTGAATAACATATTCTAAATCATCATAGGTATGAGTTGCCATTAATGAAATTCTCAGTCTGCTCGTTTTCTTTGGAACAGTAGGAGGTCTTATGGCTGGTGCATAGATTCCCTCTTCTAATAAACGTTCACTAAGTTCTACTGTTTTTTTAGCATCTCCTATGATTATTGGTATGATGGGTGTAACCGTATTGGTAATAGTAAATCCGGCTTCTTTAAGCTGAGCCTTAAACCAATTAGATAATTCTATTACCTTTTGTCTTCTTTCTATATCCTTTTCAATAAGATCTATTGCTTTTAAAGATACTGCAATATCTGAAGGAGGTAATGCAGTTGAGAATATAAAGCTTCTAGAGGTATTTTTTAAGTAGTCAATTATATATTTCTTACCTGCTACATATCCACCAACGGAAGCGATTGACTTACTTAATGTACCCATTTGTATGTCTATCTCTTCCTTTAAATTAAAATGGGATACGGTTCCTGAACCAGTTTCTCCTAAAACCCCAACTCCATGGGCATCATCTACCATGGTACGCATATTATATTTCTTTGCTAGTTTTACAATATCATTAAGGGGTGCTACATTTCCATCCATACTAAAAACCCCATCTGTTACAATTAAATTTTTCTTTCCTTTGTATATTTCTATTTTTCTTTCCAAGTCATCCATATCACAATGCTTATATCTTACAATCTTTGCCCCACTTAAAATACAACCGTCTATTATACTTGCATGATTATATTTATCACAGAATATAGTCCATTTTCTATCACATAAGGCAGATATTATCCCTACATTTGCCATATACCCAGCATTAAATACTAAGCTGGATTCTGTTCCCTTGAACGTAGCTATTCTTTCTTCTAGTTTCTTATTCAAATCATAGGAGCCTGTGGTTAATCTCGAGCCTCCTGAACCTACTCCATATTTATTTATTGCATCTATCGCTACTTCTTTTAAACGAGGATCATTGCAAAGACCTAAGTAATTATTTGATCCTAGTAAAATGATTTCTCTCCCTTCAATATTCACCTTAGATCCTTGCGCTGAGCTTATATATTTACATTCACGATATAATCCTTCTTCTTTTATTTCTGATAGTTTTTTTATTATATATTCCATTATTTTTCTCCTATTCTCATCATAGATAAACAACTTTATCTTTTAATTTTCAAAGGGTGTAATTATATGATAAGGAGTGACTTGCAATCTTCATACTTGCCGGAACGACGTTTATATAATTACACCCTTGCTATAATATCTAAGTTGTTTATCTATACTATCCCTTTATTTTAAAATATATGAATCTTTTCTCATTGTCAACCATTTCAAAAATATAAGTTTACATTAAATAAATAATCATATATAATTCTTATTGTATGTGGGAGACTTAATTATAACCAACAATGAGGAGGTTTTTATATAATGGTATTTGAAAAAGTAAAAAATGTAATCATAGAAATTATGGGAATCCCAGAAAATGAAATACTTTTAGAAAGCCATCTTTTCGATGAGCTAGATGCAGATTCACTAGATATGTCTCAAATAATCCTTGAACTAGAAAATGAGTACAAAATAGATATAAATGATGATGACTTTTCAAGCTTTGAAACGGTTAAAGATATCGTAGATTATATACAAAAATAATGGAGTTTGCCATGAAAAAAAGAGTAGTAATTACTGGACTAGGGGCACTTACCCCTATAGGAAACAATGTAGCGGATTTTTGGAAGAATGCAAAAGAAGGTTTGTGTGGCATTGACTATATAAAATCTTTTGATACTGAAAATTCAAAAGCAAAAGTAGCCGCAGAATTAAAAAACTTTGATGCAAAAGATTTCTTTGATAGAAAAGAAGTTAGAAGACTAGATCGTTTTTCTCATTTAGGAATAATTGCAGCAAAGGAAGCCTACCATGATGCAGGTCTTAACAATGCAGAAATAGACAGAGAAAGATTAGGTGTGGTTATTGGAACTGGGGTAGGCGGAATACTAACTACAATAGAAGAAACTACAAAGCTAATGAACGGCGGAATGAATATGGTATCCCCTTTATTCGTTCCTAAATCTATTCCTAATATATTAGCTGGAAATATATCTATCGCTTTAAATGCGAAGGGAATGTCAAATACAATAATAACTGCATGTGCAGCAGGAACGAGTGCGATAGGGGAAGCCTTTAGAATACTTCAATATGGCGATGCAGATATCATTATATCTGGCGGAAGCGAAGCCTGTATAACACCTCTCATGCTGGCAGGATTTACAAATCTTAATGCATTATCTCTAACAAATGAACCTAAAAGAGCATCTATTCCCTTTGACAATGAAAGAGATGGATTTGTCATGGGCGAAGGAGCAGGGATTTTAATATTGGAAGAGCTTACTCATGCACTAAAAAGAAATGCTAAAATATATGGGGAAGTAGTAGGTTATGGGTCTTCATGCGATGCTTATCACTTAATATCTCCAGCACCTAAAGGTGAAGGTGGTGCGAGAGCAATGAAACTTGCTATGAAAAATGCACGTATTTCTCCTGAAGATATATCCTATATCAATGCCCATGGAACATCTACGCCCTCTAATGATCAATCGGAAACAGAAGCAATAAAAGCTATATTTAAAGAACATGCTTATAAAATCCCTATCAGCTCAACAAAGTCTATGATTGGGCATTTATTAGGTGCATCAGGAGGAGTAGAAGCAATTGCATGTGTAAAATCGTTAGAAGAAAATTATATCCATCCTACCATAGGATATAAAGTAAAAGATGAAAAGTGCGATCTTGACTATACGATTAATGTAGGTAGACGCATTGATTTAAATTATATTTTATCAAATTCATTTGGCTTCGGTGGCCACAATGCTTCAATTGTATTAAAAAAGTGGGCATGTTAATCATCCCCACTTTCTTCGTTGTATGTCTGTTGTAATCTTATTTTTCATCACTCCTCTGATTTTTTTAATTTCGTGGTTGTTCTTCATAATATTGATTTAATACTTGGTCAAGCATTTGACTTGCTTTAATAACTTCAGGATCTAGATTATTTTTTTTTTCAGCTATAAGTTTATGCATCTCATTTCTTAGCTTTTGTATTTTAAGATTTATCTCCATTAGTTTTCTCTTAATCTCCCCCTTTTTTTATTCATACCCAGCTTTTTTTTTCTAAATCACTAAACAATCAAAATAAGGAAAAATAAAAAGGCGATTATAAAAACCACCTTCTTTCCTTGTATATTAACGTTGTTGCATATATAAGGTATTTGGATAAAATCCAATTTTCTTATAAAACCCTATGGTAGATTCATTCTCTTGGGATACGGTTACCCCTATCACTTTACAATTCTTTTTATTCATCCATTCTATATGTTTGTCTACAAGTTTCTTCCCAATTCCATTCCCTCTATATACTTCATCCACATGCAGTGATTCAAGCTCTCCCTTCCCATCAATAATCGTTGATATACAATATCCAATATATTCATTATTGCTTTTGACAACAGTTATTTTCATTGTATCCTTATTAAACACACTGAAAGCTTTGATTCTCTCATCAAATCGAATAGAACGATATGCTTCCTTAAAGTATTCTGAACTATTCTCATGATACTGTCTGTTCTTTTCCCAAAGGTTCTCGATAACTTCAATCTCATCATAAGAAATATCAAATATTTCATTCATGAATATCCACCTCTTTCAATGATTTTAACTTTTTAATAAAAGAATCACATCTTATGAATTCACACTTTTTTCTTTTTTTCCCTTTAAAAATTCTAACTTTGTTTCTGTAACTATAATGGCTGCAAATATTATTACACATCCGATCACCATCTGAAGGGTCATTACCTCTCCTAATAAAATTACTGCAAGCAAGCTTCCAAACACAGATTCTAAGCATAATATGATTGCTGCATGAGAGGATGATGTGTACTTTTGAGCTACATTTTGTAAAGTATAAGCAAATACTGTACCTACTAACGCAAGATATATTGCTGACTTTAGTGTATCCATTTGAAAATTCCCAGTAATTGGTTCAAATATGACTGCTGATATTATAAATAAAATACTAGCCACTCCAAATTGTACAACACTAAGTACAATCGGCTCAAAATCCTTTGCAAAATAACCGATAGACGTAATGTGTGCTGCAAAAAACACGGCACATATTAAAGTAAGTACATCTCCTTTATTGAATGTATTGAATGAAAATGATCCATCTACGGTTAAGAAAGCAATTCCTATGATTGCTAAAAATGCACCTATAATAGCATACGTATCTGGTCTATGCTTATGTACCATCCATGCTAAAAATGGAACAACTACTACGTTGGCAGCTGTTAAAAATGCTTGCTTTGATGCAGTGGTATATACGAGTCCTATGGTTTGTGTCATAAGCGCTAGATATAAAAACACACCTATAATAGCACCCGCAAAAAACGCATCTTTTTTAACGTGTTTTAACTTCTTATAAAAAATAACGGATAAAACAATTGTAGCAATTACAAATCTTGTGGCCATTAATCCAAGTGGCTTTGCATGAGATAATGTATCTTTAATTACAACAAAGGTTGATCCCCAAGCTAGTGCAACCATCAAAAGTGACAAATCAGCATATAATGATTTTTTACTCATTTTCATCCCTATTCCCCTTTTCCCAAGTAAATTTTTTATAATCATCCCACTTTCATTATACCAAATAATTCCACTAATAGTTCAAATCAATTTGTATTAAAAAATAACCATATTATACAATAAATTTATTCTGCTAACTTGGAAATACTAATATCGTACTACAATTAAAGGAGTTGATTTCATGTCTGAAGATAAGTCTGTAGTTGAGAAAGCGAAGAATGCTTTTGAAAAATTAAAATCTGAATTTGCTGATGAATCACCTGCATCTGCTTTAGATAGAATAGAAAAAGGTGACCTTACCTATAGACAAAATCAAGGAGACTATGTTGGTGGTAAGTTAATGGCTGACTTAATTCAATGCACGGAAGATCAAATTGCCAGAAAATAGAAAATAGAGAATGATTTAATCATTCTCTATTTTTACTTCAAACATCTATTTAGTTGCTTTTTATGCAAATTCATTCCGATTCTCTTCCTCACGAATAATTGAACGAACTTTTTTATGTGATCGTACGGTCTTTATTTTTTCCTGCTTTTCATATTCTTCTTTCACACTACCAACTAAAGTAATAGCCATTATAACTATCACTATTGCCAATGGTAGCCCCGTAGTAATGATGGCCGTTTGCAATATGGAAAGAATTTCCTCCCCTCCAATAAGTAAAAGGACAGCTGCTATTAACCCTTCCATACATGCCCAGAAAATTCTTTGTGGTACTGGACTATCTAATTTACCTCCAGAAGTAATATTATCAATAACCAGTGACCCAGAATCACTAGAAGTAACAAAGAATGAAATAATCAAAAGCGTTGCTAGTATTGATAATACAGTTTGAATGATCCCCGTAAAAGCAGGTATTTCTAAATAATTAATCATTTCAAATAATGCAACAGGTAAATTATTTTGTACAACTTCAAATAGTTTACCACCAACACCTTCATTAATAAATATAGCACTTCCTCCGAAAACAGAAAACCATACAAAAGATAATAATGAAGGAATAATCATAACAGCTAATATAAATTCCTTAATGGTTCTCCCCTTTGAAATTCTGGCAATAAACATACCAACAAATGGCGACCATGACATCCACCACGCTAAGTAGAACACAGACCAGCTAACTTGCCAGCTTGTATCCTTATAGGAAATAAAGAAAGAAGATTGAATCAAATCATTAATATACAATCCAAAAGAATTAAGGAAAGTTTTAATGATATAGGTAGTAGGCCCTAATAGAAAAACACAAACCATGAAAATAAAAGCCATTTTTATATTTAATTTAGATAAAATTTTAACACCCTTATCTAAACCAGACACTACTGAGAGTGTAGCAATTCCCGTTACAACGATAATTAGAATAACTTGAACAGTTACACTATAAGGAATACCAGTAAGATAATTCAGTCCACTATTGATTTGTTGCACCCCAACACCTAGAGATGCTGCTAATCCAAATAAACATGCAATTACAGCTAAAATATCAATAATATCACCCGCAATACCAAAGACTTTATCTTTTAATATTGGATAAAACACTGAACGCATTGACAGTGGTAGTTTTTTATTATAGGCAAAAAAAGCTAACGCTAATGCAACGATTGCATAAATAGACCATGCATGTATTCCCCAATGAAAAAAAGTTGTAGCCAATGCAGAATTGACCAAATTAGAACTTTTAAATATTGGTGGCGTAGTGTTATTATGATATAGTGGTTCCCCAACACCATAAAACATTAATCCAATACCCATACCCGCAGATATTAACATAGAGTACCAAGCAAAATTTGAAAAGTCAGTTTTTGCATTAACGCCACCGAGTTTAATTGTACCGTACTTCGAGAAAGCTAATAATAAGCATACCAGAATAAAAAAATTACTTGATACTATAAACACCCAACCTCCTTTTGATAAAATAGAGGTTTTAATGGTTTCAAATATGGTTTGTGTTTTTTCTAGGTTTAACAATGCAAAACCTGCAAAAATCAAAAAAAACACACCTGCTGCAATAGATACAACTGGATTCAGATCTAGACCGAATTTTTTGAAGTTTCTACTATATAATTTTTCTTCAATACGTACATTCAAATTTTTATTTTTATCCATAATATTCCACCTTTCTAAATTGTTTTTTATAATAAAAAAAGCACTCTAACTCTATACAATGTATAGAGTTAGAGTGCCTAAGTTTCGCCAGTATTGACTCACTTTATACCACTAATAGTAGTATAGCTTAGACCCATATGAACCTAAGCAGACCCCAGTTCTATGAATATTATTTTTCAATATTAATCTCGCAATGTTTTGGTTAGTTTACTTAAATCTGTCTATTCATTAACATATTTAAGCTCACAAACCCAGCTACTACTAATATCTACTTCACAATTCATTTCAAATATTATTCTTTGATCAGCCTATCATATAAAAATGCATTTGTCAAGAGTACTCTTTATATATGTCTTTTATTTTAAAATTCAAAACCTTGAAGCTTTATCGATAAATTGAACTGAAACAGCCCCTATTTTTTATTCAAACATTTCTTTAGATTTGTATTATTCATTTATAAATTTTATCTTTGAAATCTTCATAGCTACATTTACAGCTTTATATACCAATATTGTTACAAGTACATTGGCAAAAGCTGTAGGTAGTACAATGCCCATAAAAAGTAATTTAAATTTAGCTGGAAGTCCTACAATCATACTTGCAGAAGTCAAGAATACACTTCCACTGATCAATGTTCCTATAAATGCAACCATTCCTATTCCCAATAAATTTTTTCTAAATTTTCCCATTATTCTAATTATAAAATATACCATCATGCAGGTTATAAATTTATCAATAAGATTCGGTAATTGTCCTCCTGGAAAAGTAGTTGTCATAGCAGTAATCACTCCTCCTAAAAACGCTGTAACCAAAACATTCTTAAACTCTTTATTAATGAGAAGACATACAAACATTACAGATAACATCAAATCAAATTTCATACCTACAATTATTCCTGGAATAATTTGACTTAGTATAAATCCAACAGCAATCAGTAATGCTGTTATAATATTTTTTCTTAATTCCATAGAAAATCTCTCCTTTTAATTTAAATTTATTTTTCATATACACCCAATCTACTTCCTCTGTATTTCACAACATACTGATCACCTCCTTAAATTACAAATAAAAAATCCCCTATATGCATGATGCATATAGAGGACGAATTTATCGCGGTACCACCTCGTGTTAATTACAAAAAAATTGTAATTATCTCTTTTAAGATACAGGAATATCCGATATCTGATCTCTATAACGGGAGAACCCGTGTCGCCTACTAAAATTTCAGCTCCCACTCATGAGCCCATTCAATCTGTTTTAGAATATTAGCATCCCACCAACTGCTAACTCTCTGTAATTCCTCTACAAATTTACTCTTCTCAATCATTGCTTTATATTTATTAAAATTAATTATATTCTGAAAACATATTAAAGTCAATCACTTTTTTATTATCTTTTTGAATATTCATTGAAAATATGTATATATTATAAGTTGACATATCTCTTAAGATTTTATATATTAAAATTGTAATCCAAATGTTAAGAGATTTTTTCTTTTATTATTTGGTTATCCACATATAATTCCCTAACAGTAAAGAGTCATTCTAAACTGAAAGGAAATTAGAAATATGAGATTTTAAGTAATATACACTATCCTTGTATTTTAGTGTATTACTTTTGCATATTCTAACTTTCCTTTGGGAAAGTTTTTTTTATACTGTTTTTTCTTTACAAGAAAGGAGTTCCTACACATGAAAAGAATCGCTGTAATTAGTGCCATATTAGATAATCCTGCACAGACGCAACAAAAATTTAATGAAATCATATCAAGCTTTAAAGGAATCATCCGTGGAAGGATGGGCCTCCCATTTGAAGAAGCCCAAATTTCAGCCATATGTATTACTGTGGTAGGTGATTTAGATGAAATCAACAGCCTTACTGGAAAATTGGGCAATCTACCAAATGTTTCAGTTAAAACTTCTATATCGAAAAAGGAAATATCTATATGAAGCATCTTATAGACAAATTGACTTGTACCCATTCATTGTCAGAAAAAGAATTGCTCTATTTACTTGAGCATATTACGAAGGAAGATCAAAATTATCTAATTGATAAAGCCCATGAAGTACGAATGAAAGCCTATGGGGATAAAGTATTCTTACGAGGCTTATTAGAATTTACAAACTACTGTAAAAATGATTGTATCTATTGTGGCATTAGAGCCTCTAACAAAAATGCCAGTAGATATAGACTATCCTTAGAAGAAATATTATCAGCCTGTGCTGATGGATATCATCTAGGATATCGGACATTTGTACTTCAAGGTGGAGAAGACCCATTTTTTACAGATGATAAAATAGTAGAAATCATTTCATCTATAAAATCAAAGTATCCAGACTGTGCCATTACTCTATCTATAGGAGAAAAATCTAAGCAATCCTATAAAAAATATTATGATGCTGGAGCAGATCGATATCTTTTGAGACATGAAACCGCTTCTAAAGATTTATATGAATCACTTCATCCTACTATGAGCTTTGAAAATCGTCATCAATGTCTTCAAGATTTAAAAGATATTGGGTATCAAATTGGTGCTGGCTTTATGGTTGGTCTTCCAAATCAAACAAATGAAGATTTTGTAAATGATTTAATGTTCTTAAAAGAGCTTGAACCTCATATGATAGGAATTGGCCCATTTATTCCACACAAAGATACAGCTTTATCTGGTAAAACAAGCGGAACTTTAGATAAGACCATTCTTTTACTTGCAATCATAAGACTATTACTTCCTAATGCATTACTACCTGCTACGACTGCATTAGGATCTATTGATCCTTTAGGACGTGAGCAGGGGCTAAAAGCAGGAGCAAATGTAGTAATGCCAAATTTATCTCCTCTTTATGTACGTGAGAAATATATGCTCTATGACGGAAAAATTTGTACAGGTGATGAATCAGCTCATTGCAGAAAATGTATCGAAGGTAGAATTAATAAAGCAGGATTTTCTCTAGATTTTTCAAGAGGAGACCACTGCAATTGGAGGAGAATATAAATGTTTATTAATCATGATTATATTGAAAATTTACTGAAAGAAACAAAACATACTACACAAGAAGATATTCAAGCAATATTAAATAAAGCAGCATCTAAAAAAGGTTTATCTCATAAAGAAATTGCCTGTTTACTTCAAACAGAGGATCCATCTCAGCTTGCTGAATTATTTCATATTGCAGGACAAATCAAACAAGATATATATGGAAATCGAGTAGTCGTATTTGCGCCTCTATATATCAGTGATTATTGTGTTAATAATTGTACCTACTGTGGTTATAGAAGAGACAATTCATTTCCTAGACGAAGATTAACGAGAGAAGAAATACAAGAAGAAGTAAAGCTCCTAGAAAAAATGGGCCATAAAAGACTTGCACTAGAAGCAGGAGAAGACCCTGTAAATTGCGATATTGATTATGTCTTAGATTCAATAGACGCAATCTATAAAACTGAAAATGATAATGGTGCTATCAGAAGAATTAATGTAAATATAGCTGCTACTACCGTAGAAAACTATAAAAAATTAAAAGATGCAAACATAGGAACCTATATATTATTCCAAGAAACATACCATAAACCTACTTATGATAAAGTTCATCCAAAATCAATAAAAGGAGATTACGAATATCATCTAACTGCTTTTGACCGTGCTATGGAAGCGCATATAGATGATGTTGGTGGTGGCGTTTTATTCGGTCTTTCAGATTCAAAATTTGAAGTATTAGCACTTATGCTTCACAATGAACATTTAGAAAATACATTCGGTGTTGGTTTTCATACTATCTCTGTTCCAAGAATTAAAAAAGCTGAGGGAATGGATTTGTCTAAATTCCCACATCTAGTAGACGATAATATGTTTAAAAAAATAGTTGCAATCATACGATTGGCAGTACCCTTTACTGGCATCATCATATCTACTCGTGAATCTGCAGAAATTAGAAAAGAAGTATTAAAATATGGTGTATCCCAAGTAAGTGCAGGCTCTTGTACTGGTGTTGGCGGATATAAAGAACATGAAGAAGGAAATGATATATCTCAATTTGATTTATCTGATCATCGAAGTCCTCTTGAAATTATAAAATGGCTTATTGATGATCACTATATTCCTAGTTATTGTACAGCATGTTATAGACAAGGACGTACTGGAGATCGCTTTATGAGACTTGCTAAATCTGGTCAAATTCACAACGTCTGTACCCCTAATGCACTTATGACTTTAATGGAATTCATCTTAGATTATGGTGATTCTGAACTTTACGAAAAAGGCACAGCCTTAATTGAAAAGGAATTATCAAAAATCTCTAAGCCTTCTGTTAAAGAACTTCTTGAAAATAATATAGAAAGATTAAAGCAAGGAGAACGTGATTTATTCGTCTAAGGAGGAAACTATGAATACAACCCCTAATGCAAACAGATTACACATCTCAATATTCGGAAAAACAAATGCAGGAAAATCATCTTTATTTAATACAATAATAGGTCAAGATCTATCCATTGTATCTTCTGTAAAGGGGACTACTACAGACCCTGTTTCAAAAGCCATGGAATTTCTTCCCTTTGGTCCAGTTGTATGGCTTGATACAGCTGGACTTAAGGATACAGGAGAACTTGGCAAGCTTAGAATGGAAAAAACACTTCAAATAGTAAATCGTACAGACTTTGCACTTTATATCATTGATAGTAGCAATCCTGATTTGGATGAATATAAGAAGATGGCTTTGACTTTTAAAAAACATAATATTCCTCATATGGTCGTATGTAATAAAAAAGACTTAATCAATGATACTCAAAGAGAATCATTGATTAAATCTATTCCAAATTCAGTATTTGTATCTGTAAAAGATTCTAATAGTATTTTGATGCTAAAGGATCTACTACTAGAAAAGCTTCAAAAACAGGAAGAAGAAAAACCAATACTAGGAGATTTAATCCCCTATGGAGGCAATGTGATTTTAGTTGTACCTATTGATTCGGAAGCACCAAAGGGAAGAATTATACTTCCTCAAGTTCAAGTAATCAGAGATTGTTTAGATCATGGTATAAAAACATATGTAGTAAGAGATACAGAACTTGAAGATGCACTTCATGAATTGTCAAAGGTTGATTTAGTCATTACTGACTCTCAGGCATTTAAAGAAGTAAGTAAGATTGTACCAGTAAGTATTCCCCTTACTAGTTTTTCTATATTATTTGCTAGATACAAGGGTGATTTGAATGTATTTCTAGATGGTATCTCTGCTATAGAACATCTAGATGAACATTCGAAAATATTAATATCTGAAAGCTGTACACACAATCATTCTCACGAGGACATTGGAAGGGTTAAAATTCCTCGTATGTTAAGAAATCATACAGGAAAGGATTTGAAATTTGATTTTAAAATGGGCCATGATTTTCCATCCGAAGATCTTTCAAAATATGATTTAATTATTCATTGTGGTTCCTGTATGCTAACCCCTAAAACCATGAAAACTCGCATAAGTCTATGTGAAGAATCTGGCACTAACATTACGAACTATGGTATGGTTTTAGCCTATTCGACTGGCATTTTACCTAGAAGTATAGAAATATTTCTTAAAGAAGGGTTATAGATAAACAACTTCATCCTTTAATTTTAAAAAGGGTGTAATTATATAATAAGGAGTGACTTGCAATCTTCATACTTGCCGGAACGACGTTTATATAATTACACCCTTGCTATATATTTAATATCTAAGTTGTTTATCTATAATATTTTTTTATTAACCGTTCTTTCTTTTTATTTTCTGTTTGTGCTTATACATCCGCTCATCAGCAATCTTTATAATATCATCACTGTTTTTTCCCTCCCATGGAAACTCAGCAATTCCATAGGCGAAACTACACACTATACGATTCCCTTCAAAATCTATTATATCTTTCTCAAAATCTCTTATTAAACAATCCATTTTTTTCATCAACTTTTTGGGATCATTTTCTAAGACAACTGCTACGAATTCATCTCCACCAATTCTTGCTAAAAGATCTCCTTGATTCATACAGTTTTTTGCACCTTTAGCAAAGGTTTTAATGTATTCATCTCCTGCTAAATGTCCATAGGTATCATTTACAAATTTTAAACCATTCAAATCAAACATAACTACACAAAACTGTTCCTTCGTTATTATGGTCTTTTCAATTTTAACCTGAAATAACTCTTCAAAATATCTTCTATTGTACAAATTCGTCAACTTATCATATCTTGAAAGATAGATAGTTTTTTCATAAAGCCTGTGCTTACTTATGGCTATTGCAACCTGGGTTCTCATATATTCCATCAATTCAAAATCAATTTCATCAAAAGCATGATTGTATCTACTATCAAGATTTACAAAACCATACAAGTTCCCATCAATAATAATGGGTGCACTTATAGCTGATTTTACTTTATGCCCATCTTCTGTATCCAATATATTCAAGCTATCCATTTTATCCATGTCATTTATGATCATTGTTTTATCTATATTTCCATTTGTATAAATCCATTCAAAGGATCGTTTTAGTTCAAGGGTAAATCCTTTGACTACCTCCAAGTTAAAACCTCTAGATGCAGTAATTTTCAAATGATCATACTCATCTAAGACGAGTACTGCACCAATATCTGCACCATCAATAGACGCAATGGTCTTTTCAAGGATTAAATGAAACAAATTGTTGATATCAATGATCCCAGTAATGGAGTGGCTGACCTCAAGCATTGCTTCCTTCATCTTTGACAGCTTAAACAATTTTTTCTGGTATATCTTCTGCTCTGTAACATCAATCATTACACCTACTAAGCCTTTTATATTATTGTCTTCATCTACATATGACGCCTTATTGAAAATCACATCATGATAGGATCCATCATTATATTGAACATTGGCTTCATATGCCTGAGTTCCCTTATGTTTCATCAATTCAGTATCTGCCTTATAATAGATATCTGCAAGCTCTTTTGGAGCAATATCATAGGCACTATGATTAATAATCTCATCTTTCTTAAACCCCAAATAATTTATAAATTTTTCATTGCAGTGCTTGTATATTCCATTTTCATCCTTATAAAATATTGGATTTGGGATGGTCTCAATCAGTGTTTGAAGAAAATTATAATTTTCTTTTATCTCCTTAATCAAAGCCTCCAAACGATTTTGCATTTTATCAATAACAACTGACAGACTACCTACTTCATCTCTTCTTTTAAAAATATCATCAGGCAATTTCTTTGAAAAATCACCATTACTTATATACTTAAGATGCCTTTCTATAATCAATATTGGATTTAAGAATCTATTTGAAAACATAATGGATGCTATTATTGCAAAAAGCATAAACGCCATTACTAAAAATACAATATATTTTCTTATTTTCTCTGCACTTTTCATTAGTTCTGACTTTTCTATAACTGCAATAAATTTCCAGCCTGTTTTAGGTGAAGTATATACGTTGACTAAATGTTCCTCTCCATCAAAATCCATCTCTAAATTACCATGTTTCATTTTATTAAAATTATTTTGTTTATGAATACTCAATCTATTTATGTTTTTAAAATTTAGTTCCGGTCTCTTTGAGTGGGCTATGATCGTTCCATTTTTATCACACAAAATCAAATATCCATTATCACCAATTTTTATTTTTTTTATCGTATCTGTAAATTCCTCAAGACTTACATCTACACTCTGTACACCTATTGTTTTTCCATTGGTATCTTTTATGGTCTTTGCTATACTTAGTATTGTAATGTTCCCACCAGGATAATAATAAGGACTGGTTATAATGGTTTCTCCATCCTTTTCAACAGCAGCCTTATACCACGGTCTTTTCCGTGGATCATATCCTGCCCAAATTTTGCCTTCCGGCCATTGTATAAATCCTCCATTTTCTGTTCCCATAAATACATATGCCAAGTTGGAATGTACTTTTCCAAAATCTAAATATTTATTATATATCTGCTCTTCTATCCCACCAATTTTTGAAGAAATCATTTTTACATATCCATTTTCATCTCCTTTTGCCTCCATGTATGAAGTAATGGTTTTATCTGCATTGACTATCTCTTTACCAGTAGACAACCATTCTATATCCTTTTTTATTGAATCAAAGTATATATCTATTGCATGATCTACCTGAATTATTTCTTTTGTTGTGGATTTGATGAAGTTTTCCTTTAACACATGCTTAAACTCCACATTTACACGATCACTAATAATCACTATGGGGATTAACATGAAAAACAGTATTGCTGCAGTTAGTTTTGTTTTTATACTCCACAATTTCATTCTATATTTCAATACATAATCACCCCCAAAATCCCTTATATACTATTTTTATATATCAATATCACATTTTTCATCAAAAAGCACTAATGTATTACAAAAATCTCATTATTATATTCTTAATTATATAATAATATAGTGAAGATATCAAAAAACAATACAAAAACAGGGACGAATTCTTCCCTATTTTTGTATTGTTTTTTAACCGTTCTTTCTTTTTATTTTCTGTTTGTATCTATACATTCTCTCATCGGCAATCTTTATAATATCATCACTGTTTTTTCCATCCAATGGAAACTCAGCAATTCCATAGCTAAAACCGCACACAATCTTATTCCCTTCAAATTCTATTATATTTTCCTTAAATTCCTCTATTAAACAATCCATCTTTCTCATCAACTTTTTTAAGTCATATTCTGAAACAACTGCTACAAACTCATCTCCACCAATTCTTGCTAAAATATCTCCTTGATTCATACAATTTTTTGCACCTTTTGCAAAGGTTTTGATATATTCATCTCCTGCTAAATGTCCATAGGTATCATTTACAACTTTTAAACCATTCAAATCAAACATAACTACACAAAACTTTTCCTTATCTATTATGCCCTTTTCAATTTTAACCTTAAATAACTCTTCAAAATATCTTCTATTGTACAAATTCGTCAGCTTATCATACCTTGAAAGATAGATATTTTTTTCATAAAGCCTGTGCTTACTTACGGCAATTGACACTTGAGTTCTCATATATTCCATCAATTCAAAATCGATTTCATCAAAAGCATAATTGTATCTACTATCAAGATTTACAAAACCATGCAAGCTTCCGTCAATAATAATAGGTGCACTTATGGTTGATTTTATTTCATGCCCATCTTCTGTCTTTAGCATATTCAAGTCATATAATTTATTAATATCATTGATTATAATTGTTTTATCTATGTTTCCATTTGTATGAAGCCATGCAAAAGACTTTTTTAGTTCAATGCTAAATTCCTTAACATGCTTTAAACCAAAACCTCTAGATGCAGTAATTTTCAAATTCTCATACTCATCTACGATGAGTACTGCCCCAATATCTGCATCCTCAATGGATCCAATGGTCTTTTCCAAAATCAATTCAAACAACATATCGATATCATTTATACTAGTAATAGAATGACTAACTTCGAGCATTGCTTCCTTAAGCTTTGACAGCTTAACCATTTTTTCATGGTATAGCTTCTGCTCTGTAATATCTACCATTACACCTACAACGCCTTTTATATTGTTGTCTTCATCTATATATGAAGCCTTATTAAAAATCACATCATGATAGGAACCATCCGCATATTGAACCTTTGCTTCATATGCCTTCGTACCCCTACTTTTCATTAATTCAGTATCTGCCTTGTAATAAACAGCTGCAAGTTCTTTTTGGACAACATCGTAAACACTATGGTCAATAACATCATCTCTCTTAAGCCCTAAATAATTTATAAATTTTTCATTGCAGTGCTTGTACATTCCATTTTCATCCTTGTAGAATATTGGATTTGGAATTGTCTCTATAAGGATTTGAAGAAAATTATGATTTTCTTTTATTTCCTTAATCAAATCCTCCAAATGGTTTTGCATTTTATGAAGAACAACTGAAAGATTCCCTATTTCATCTGCCCTTTTAAAAATATCCTTAGGTAATTTTTTTGAAAAATCACCATCACTTATATACTCAAGTTGTCTTTCTATAATCAATATGGGATTTAAGAATTGATTTGAAAATGTAATGGCTACCATCATTGCCACAAAAATAAATGCCAGTACTAAAAGTAAAATATAATTTCTTATTTTCTCTGCACATTTCATCAATTCCGACTTCTCTATGACTGCAATAAACTTCCATCCTGTTTTAGGTGAAGTATAAATATTAACCAAGTGCTTATTTCCATCAAACTCTATCTCAAAATTATCATGTTTTATTTTATCCAAATCATTTAATTCTTCAACTCTCAAACTATTTATACTTTTAAAATTCAGTTCTGGTCTCTTGGGATGGGCTATGATTGTCCCATTTTTATCACATAATATGATATATCCGTTATTGCCAATCTTTATATTTTTTATAATATCTGTAAGTCCCTTTAGACTTACGTCTACACCCTGAACCCCTATATTCCTTCCATTTTCATCTTTTACCATCTTTACAACACTTATTATAGAAATATTACCACCGTCATAATAATAAGGGCTCGTTATGGCTGTTTCTCCATCCTTTTCAACAGCAACCTTATACCATGATCTTGTCCTTGGATCATAACCAACATTTATTCTCCCCTTAGGATATTGTATATATCCTCCATTTTCCGTCCCCATATACACATATGCCAATTGGTTATGAACCTTTGCAAAATCTAAATATTTATTGTATATCTCTTCTTCTATCCTACCACTTTTTGAAGATGACATTTTTATATATCCATTTGCATCTCCTTCTGTCTCCATATATGAAGTAATGGTTTCATCTGCATTTATTACTTCTTTCATGTTAGACAGCCATTCTGTATCCTTTTTAATAGAATCAAAATATATGTTTATTGAATGATCTACCTGGATTATTTCTTTTGTTGTGGATTTGATAAAGTTTTCCTTTAACACATTCTTAAATTCCACATTTACATGATAACTAATAATCACTATGGGTATTAACATGAAAAACAGTATTGCAGCAGTTAGTTTTGTTTTTATACTCCAAAATCTCACTCTATATTTCAATCCATAATCACCACCCAAAACCCTTATATACTTTTTTATCTTCTTCATTATATGATAATATAATAAAAATATCAAAAATTTTACAAAAAATATTAACCACATTATGCACCTTTGAATATTATATATTATAACATTATTGTGTCGAATAAGGAGGTGTATAATATATGAACGATATACAAGAATCTGTTCAAATTATGCCAAAAAGATTGATTAACCCAAGCTACAATATAAATATAGAGTACCCAATGGTTATTTGTATGACAAATCAAGCTGTTCAAAAGAAAATAAATGATGCAATACTTTTTCTTGTCAACAAGCTGTATGTCGATCAGGTCAATCAACTGGTTTTTGTTCAGGGATATCCTCAAATACCAAAAATGGACGTTAGCGGGTGGTATGAAATTAAAACAAATGAAAGGGGTGTATTGAGTTTATCACTAGGCAATTACACCATGGCCCAGCCTTCTGCTCACGGTTTTACTTTTATTAAGTCATTAACATTTGATATACAAACAGGGACAATATATCAATTATATGATTTGTTTAAACCAGAAAGCAACTATATGGAAATACTATCCAACATTGTTTCTGAACAAATAAAAGAACGGGATATTTATCTGGTTAATGAATTTACAGGTATTAAAACCAGTGATCAAGACTACTATATAGCTGACAAAGCTTTAGTAATATATTTTCAATTATTAGACTTCACTGCATATGTACGAGGCTTTCCTTGTTTCCCTATCTCAGTATACGAAATACAGGATATTATCCGCGATGATAGTCCACTTTACAAAATGCTATATGATTAGAAAGGGACGAATCTGTCCCTATTTTACCTCAACTAATTTTCCATCTTCTAATTTATCATTGCCAACAACGATAACCTTCTCATCTTTTTTAACTCCTTCTAATATTTCATAGTATTCATCACTTGAAAATCCTAGCTTCACTTCTTTTTTTACTGCCTTTTTATCAACCTCTAAGAAAACATAATATTGTTCATTCTCTTTTATAACCGCTTTTTTAGGTACTGCTAACGCATCTTTGTGATTGTCTACTATAACCTCTACGATTGCATACATTCCAGATTTTAATTTTCCTTCTGAATTATTAATCAAAATCTTTGCTGGATACGTCTTAGTTTGATCATTAGGCTCTGGTCCGATGTTTGTTATTTTCCCCTTGAATATATTGGAAAATACATCTACCTTCACAATACATTCTTGACCGTTTTTTATAAAAGGCATATCTTTTTCGGCAACCCCTACTTCTACATACATATTATCTATATTTACAACCTTAAATAATTCAAGTCCTGGAGATACCATTTGACCCATTAAAACTTTTTTATTACTTACAATTCCTGAAATAGGTGCTTTTATATTTGTATCTTCTATATTTTTCTTTGCCAATAATAAATCATTTTCATTGATAGCCAATCCTTCTTTTTGTTTTTCATATTCTTTTTGCGTTTCTTCAAACGCTGCCTTGGATTTTACGTTATTTTCATAAAGAGTCTTTGTTCGTTCATAGTCATTCGTTAAATTCTTATACTCAATATTGGCGATTGCAAGATTTTTACTTTTATTTTCACATTCTAATGTATAATTCGTATCATCTAATTTACAAAGAGCATCCCCTTTACTTATATGACTTCCTAAATCTGCATAAATTCCTTCTACTTTTCCGTTTACTTCTGCTGTAACAATAGCTTCTTCCTTAGGCTTTAAGTTTCCAGGTAAAGATAATTTATTTGTAAAATTCATAGTAGTAACTGGCTCCGTTTTTACATATATAACCTCTTCTTTTTTTTGTATTTCTATATTTTTTCCAGCTGTTCCTTTTGCATTATTTTTATCACAGCCTGAAAGTAAAAAACTATTTACTACTAATATCCATGCTAGTATAACTAATAGCTTCTTCAATGCTTTTTCCCCTTTCTATTTCTTTTTTTGAAGTTTTTCTTAATTTTCTATTCTTAAAATATTCCTTCATGCTCTCTACCAAAGAGTATAGTATAGGTACAATCACTAGGGTCAATAAAGTTGCAAAGCTTAGTCCAAATATTATTGCATATCCCATAGGTGCGTAAAAATCATTTTTTAACGTAAGAGGAAGAATCCCTCCTACAGTGGTTATCGTCGTTGACATAACTGGTATAAACCGAGTCATGGCAGTTTCTTTTATAGCCTCATTCATCTCATATCCATTTTTTCTCAAATAATTTATATAATCAACTAATACGATGGCATCATTTACTGCTATACCAACCAAAGACACCATACCTATTAAGGATGTCAATCCTAAATAGCTTCCCACTAATGTAAGTCCAATAAATACACCAATTATGGCTAATGGTACTGAAAATAATATGACAAATGGTTGCGATAGAGAATTAAATTGTATTGATAGTACTAAATATACTAAAATCATAGCCATAATCATATTCTTTGCCATATTCATAAAATAATCATTAACCTCTTCTTGTTCTCTATCAAAGCCTATAGAGTAACCTGTTGGCATATTATATGCCTCAACTTTTTTCATGAATTTTTCTTGTATAGCCATCTTTTCTTCTTGATTCTTTACATTTGCTCCAACTTTTGCATATCTTTTTTCACTGTGATGAAATATTGCTGAACAACCTTCTTCCTCTTTTACAGTAGCTACGTATGAAAATGGTATAGGTTGATTATTCCTACCATAAAAATATAGATTGTTAAAATCTTCTTTATGTTTTAGTTTTTCTGACCTTGTATGGATCATTACATCAATCTCATCTTGGTTGATTTTAAATGTAGTTGCCTTTAGACCATGTACTGCATTTCTTATACTCATAGATATACTTCTATTATCTAGTCCTAATGATGCTGCCTTTTCTTTATTTATTATGATCTGAATTTCATTAAGACCATTTTCAAAGTTATTTCCTACTTCAAAGGTACCCTCTATATCCTTTAGCATATGAGTAAAATCACCAGCTATATCTTTTAATGTTTCAAAGTTCTTTCCATAAATCATGATTTCTATATCCTTACTACCAAAATCTATTCCACCTTTCATTTCTCCTACAGTTATTTCAGCCCCCGGAATATCTCTAACCTGTTTTCTACAATCATCTGCTATTTCCATACTCGTTTTTTTTCGTTTATCCTTTTCAACTAATTTAACCTTTATTCTTGCATTTTCAGAGCTTGTAATGCTTGTTGTAAAGCTTTCTATTTCAGGATAATTAAATAACATCTTTTCAACTTGTGATGCTATATTTGATGTAGTTTCTAACTCTAAACCAACAGGCGTTTTTATATTTACATTAAATTCTTCTGCATCCATATCTCCAAATACAGTCATCTTTAATATTCCTGATACAGGTAGCATTATACTTCCTGCCAATAGTGCTACAACCATTCCCAATACTAAGCATTTTTTCTTTTTGCTTATGATTATAGAATGTAGCATATTTCCGTACTTTTTTATAAATGAATTATCAAGGGCATTCCCCTTGCCTTTAATTAATTTATAAGAAATTGCTCCTGTAAAGATAATAGCAAAGCTCCAAGCAAGTATATTCGTATTTATGATTCCCTCATGCTTATCTTTAAACGAAAGCATGGAAAGAACAAATACAGAAATAATAGATATTACTTTTATGGCTATATCTATACCATGCTTGCTTTTTCTACCTTCTTTTATATGGTCTTTTAAAAATACAGAACTTAAAGCTGGTGTTACGGTAATAGCAATAAAAAATGATGCCCCTAAGGCTGATATCACGGTTATAGGAATCCATTTAAGCCAATAACCATAAAGCCCTGATGTTATTGCCATAGGTAAAAATGCAGCTAATGTGGTAAGCGTTGCCGAAAGTATTGCTGGTGCTACTTGGTTTGTAGCAGCCTTTGCTGCATCCTTAGCATTTATCCCCTTCATCCTAAGTCTATCTATATTTTCCATAACCACAATACCATTATCAACAAGCATTCCTACAGCTAATATCATAGAAAAAAGTACCATCGTATTTATTGAAGCACCAAAATTTTTAAGTACAATTGTAGATGCTAAAAGTGCTAATGGAATAACTACAGAAACTACTAATGATTCTGATAATCCTATAAATATATATAAAACGATTATAACTAGAAACAATCCTGATTTAGCATTATCAAATACATCTCCAAGCTGATTTTCTATTTCTTCTGCTAAATCCATTGTTATATGTGTCTCCATCTCATTTGGATAAATACTGCCTTTACCATCCTTTAATATCCTTCGTACTTCTTGCCCTATCTTTACAGCATCAGATCCTTTTTTTCTCTTTACAACTATGGTTACTGATTTTTTTACAGTAGGATGGTCTGTTCCTATTCCAACGGACATCCTAGCATCAGACTGTATTTCTTTATATCCATCTACGACTACCCCTATGTCCTTTATATATAAAGGTCCACTTCCTATGTAGGAAACAACTACATTTTCCATATCTTCTACACACTGAAATTTACCCATTGTTCTTACGTTGTATTTTTTATTATCTAGATATATATTTCCTCCTGGTACAGTTGTGTTACTAGTCTTAAGTGCATTTCCAATCTGATCTAGTGTCATATTATATGCTGCTAGCTTATGAGGATCTACGATTACCTTGATCTCTCTTTCTAATCCTCCATATACATCTACATCAGATACATCCTTAATTTTTTTTATCTCATCTTTTATTGTATCAGCAGAATTTTTAAGCTCCACATAATCATCTATACCTGTTAAATTAAGTATAAGTACATATTCATTCCCTGTCTCCATCTCACTTACATACGAGTCATCTGCATCATCAGGTAACATAGCTTTTGCTTCTGACACCTTATCCTTTATTTCATTTTTCATCTTTTCCATATCTGCACTTATATCAAAGCTTATATCAATATTTGAATACCCTAATGCTGATGTTGATTTTAAACTTTTTATACCTTCGATTTCACTGATTTTATTTTCTAATTCATCTGTAACTAAAGTCTCTATTTCCTCTGGAGATGCTCCTGTATATGTTGTAGTTACATTAATATAAGGAAGTCTTATCTCTGGATTTATTTCTTTTGGCATTTGAGAAAAAGAAAGCCATCCTAAATAAACCACAAGAATGATTAGCAAAATCATAATTCTTGGTCTATCTACAAACAAACAAGCCCATTTACCAAGGATATTTTTTTCATCATGAAGTTCTGGTATGTAACCATCATGCTCCTTTTGATTTTTCATATCTTTCCCCTTTCTAATTTATATCTTAAATTCCTTACAAATTATTATTTTATATTTACATCCCCTGATGTTATTCTTAGCTTTATTTTGTTCTTATCATTTCCCACCATTCCCTTTATGCTATCATTTTCATATTTTCCTTTCATCGTTATAGGAAAGTCACATTCTATATCCCCACTAGTATACTCAGCGTCTAAGTAAAATTGGGCATCATCTGGTAAATCTAAGTTTACATTTCCTGACGTTAACTCTAAATCAATATCATTATCAAATTTAGAATAATTTATCGATACATCCCCTGATGTAGTTTCACATTTTATATCCCCTGTAAAGTTATTCAATTCCACCTCTCCTGATGATAATTCTATACTTGTATTATTTGTATTAATGGTATCCCCTACCAATTCTCCTGAAGACATATCTATTTCAAGATTGTTTAGTTTTAAATTTTTTAAAGATACATCTCCTGAACTCAACTCTATTGAAAGATCATTTAAATTTAATTCTTTTTCCATTTTGAATTCTCCTGAGGTCATATCTACTTCAAAATCACCTTTATAATTTTTAGGAACAGAAATATCTAATGTTAAATCTGAACTAGATATCTTGACTATATTTTTATCATATTTCAGTTCTATTTCAAGTACTCCCTTAGATTTGTTTACAACTAACTTCGGTGACTTATTCATTCCACTAAATTTACCATACAAATGAACTTTCATATCCTTTCTGTCTTCAGGAATAATAGTAAAATTCTCACTACTACCCTTTACACAAATATTATTTATTCCATCCATTGTTTCTATCTTTTCATCATTTACATTATAAGTTTCTTTACTTGTACTTGTAACGATAAAACCCCCTGTAAAATATAAGATGGCACTTCCAATCCCAAAACAAACAACCATTATTACCACTAATGCTTTTATATATTTTTTTATCTCCATACAATACCGCCTCCTTATTTTTTTATAATATCAACATTCCATTTTAGATATCTAACGGTCCCCTCATATAGAAGTTTTGAAATGTAAACATTAAGAATAGTAAACAATATGCCGAAACAAGACATGCTTATACCAAAAAACATACAAGCAATAGGATTTATAGAAGGAATACTTACTATCTCAATAAATGTATTCATTATAGGTCCTAAAATCATTGCAATTCCACCTATAAATACACCCATTGATGCACCAAATAAACCTATTATAATTCCAATAAGTCCCACGAACGGCCCTAAAATAAAAACTAAATTAAAAAACCCAATAGCCATTGTCGCTAGTACTGCTTTAACAATATTAGTAGTACTAGGATTATTTTTAGCTTCTTTAATAAAAGCAGAAACCTTATAAGATTTAGCGATCTTTTTAGGATCTCCTAATTCTTTCGAAATCTCCTCTTCACTCTTTCCACTTTCCAAACCTATTGTAAAATGTTCTTCGAAATCGTATACAATTTCTTCAATTTCATTTTTGGGCAAATCCCTTAATTCATTTCTTAAAATGCTCGAAAATTCCTTCCTATTCATCTTTACCTTCCTCCCTATTTATAAGTTCATCTACCCCTTTTATAAATTTCCCCCATTCATCTATTAATTCATTTTTAACCCTTTTCCCTACATCAGTTATTTTGTAATATTTCCTAGGGGGTCCTTCGCTAGATTCTTTAAGATAGCTTGTAAAATATCCTTCTTTTTGTAGTCTTCTTAAAAGTGGGTATATTGTTCCTTCTGAAATATTTATATATTTTGATATGGTCTCTACTAACTCATATCCATAACAATCTTTTTTATCTAGCAATACCAAAACACATAGTTCTAATACGCCTTTTTTAAACTGTATATTCATTCTATTCACCTTTCTTTTTAAATTGTAATTAATTCTCATATTTTTACATTTATAGTATAACATTCAGTACTGTTTATTGCAAGGTACCGTTTTAAAAACTATATTAATATAAATAATTCTTTTTTATTTATTATTTCTGTATATATTTAAATTCCCTTACATCTACCCAGTCCTCTATAGGCGTAAAATCTTTAATCCTGTTTTTTCCTATTCGTAGAGATTTTATCTTTTTCAAATTCTTGATTGGTTCTATATTGACTACATCATTATAAGAAAGATCTACATCCTTTAAATTACTCAATTTTTTCAATCCACTTATATCCTCTATATGATTATGTTCTAATCCTAGCTCTTTAAGATTCGTCAAATTCTTAATATAACTTATATCCTTTATATTATTTTCATTCAAATATAATTCTTCTAATTTAGTCATTCCTTCTATGTATTTTAAGTCCAGTATATTGTTTTTAGATAGATATAATTTTTTTAAGTTAGTCAATTGTTCTATATACTCTATGTTTTCAATATAATTAGAACCTAAATCTAATACTTCTAATGACTTTAAATTTTTAATATCAGATAAATCTTGTATCCCTGATTTACTAGCATTTAACTCTTTTAAATATACTAAAGAATTTAACGCATCTATATTTTCAAGTTTAAATTCTTCTAAACCTTGAATCAACATTTCATTGCTACTAATTGATAAGATTTGAAGTTTTTTAAGATTTTCTAATGGACTTAAGTCTTTAAATTTATTTCCAGATAATCTTAGTTCTTCTAGAGAAACAAGATTTTTTATAGGCGATATATCTTCTATGTCGTTGTATCCTATGTCTAATTTTTCTAGATTCTTTAAATTCTTAAGTGCAGTTATATCTTTGATTTTATTTTCATCTAACTCCAGTTCTTTGAGATTGGTAAGATTTTTTACAAATGATGTATCTTCTATATCAGAATAACTAATGCTTAGTTTCTCTAGATTTTTCATACTTTCTAACAACTTTAAATTCACATCATCAACATGTCTTATTTCCAATCCTTTTAAATTGGTTACTTTTTCTATCCCCTCTATATTATCTGAATATAGTCTTACATATAATTTTTCTACATGATTAAACTTATTAAGTTTACTTATATCTTCTACTCCACTTAAATATAATTTCTTTAATGATCCTAAAGAACTTAATACTTCTAAATTTCTTATATCACCACAGTATATATCTAACACCTCTAAATTTTTCAAATACTCGATTCCCTCTAAATTGTGTATTCTTTTATAATCTGTATCTAAATTCTTTACTTTTTCTAAATCACTTACAGTTAAAGCTCTATCCTGTACACCTATTTTATTTTTAATCACACGTTCTAACTGTTTATCTTTTATTAGATCGTCTTTAGTCATATAAAAATCCATCGAAAAAACCAAAGTAAATATTAGTATTGTCCCTACTATTTGTTGCCATTTGTATTTTGATGAATCTTTAATTATATAAGCAATAATACATATAATGAAATAAATACCTAATATCATATATGTAATATCATAATTATATTTAAGCTTTAGTATTATATCTATGATCCATGCCCCATACCATAACCTTACTTCAAACTTACCGTCATCTTTAATATTAGCACCCAATATCCATACACCTAATGTTATTCCATAATATAACAAAGTATTGCCTTCAACCAACATATTCACTACACTAGCTACAATCAGTCCCAACAAACATGTGAGTTTCTTTCGCCAGTCTTTATTTATTTTCCCCATATTATCCCCCTCTTCACCATGATTATACCATATATTGTAAACTTTTTTTATATAAAGAAAATAACCTACTGATTTCACTAGTGAAATCAATAGGTTATTTCTACAACATCCCTTAATATATTAATATTAACTAAAGAATATACTTACTTTAAGGTAATCACATTCGTAACATCTATTTCATCAAATGGTCTGCCATTATTTTTTGACTTTGTACCATGTACCATTATTTTTTTATCAGATGGACTCCATGCAATAGGTATATAATATTCGCCTATAGAAATCAATGATTCTTTCTTTGTTTTTAAATCTACTACTGAAACCCCTTCATGCCCTTCTTCATTTGATATATAAGCTACCTTTGTTCCATCATGAGACCAAGTTGCACCAAATATATATCCTTCAGCTAAAACTTCTCTTTCTTTTCCTTCTAAATCTGTCACGATCAATTCATTTACATTTTTTTCAAGATTTGATGTAAGAATAAGAAGTTGTTCTTTATTAGGAGATAGACTAAGCCCTTGAACCTCATCTTTCATCAATTCTTTCTTTTCTTTTTTATTCATGTCATAAACTTTTATTTTATCATCATCATCTGCTCCACGATGTATTGTTACATAATATATTTTATCTCCAACTTTCATTGGATTTGTTATGCTAAGTCCATTTAATGGATCTTTGGTTCCCATTACGCCACTTTCTACATCTTTTATTTTTGTTATGGTTCCATCAATATTTACAATAGCAAAACCTTTAATACTGTTACAAGGCATAATTAATTCTTCATTATTAATCCATTGAGCTTCACTTAAATCATACTCATCTATAGAAGGATCTGAAATCTTAACTTCTGTATCATTTTGTGAATTTACAATATATCCTGTAGATTGTTTTTCATATTCATTTCTATAAAACATATGCTTATGATTAGGTGAAAAAATTGCTCCATCTTGGAATTTTGATTGATCACCAATGCTTTTTTCTTCTTTAGAATCTAGATTATATGAATACATATTTTTTATTTCAAAATCTGCTTTAAGTTTAGCATTATCAATTTTTATCGGTTTTAATGCTTTGTTTTCTTTTGTAATCACTACTTTATTTTCATCCAACCAATCATATCCTATTACACCTTCATACGTATCAATTTTAGATGCAACAACCTCCGTTGCTAAAATATCTTTTGTTTCCTTTATAACAGTTACTGCTTTATTCTCTTCTTGTCCTTCTGCGTTGTATTGTGCACATCCAATAGTTCCTACTAAAGCACTCATTACTAAAGTACCTATTAATAATTTTTTTCTTATCATTTTAAATTCCTCCTTATGTTCTATAACCATACTATACAGGATTCATTTTTCAGAAGTATATCTAATTGTTTCTAAACTGTAAACTTTATAATACTGGAAAAGAAATCAAAAATGTAGTTCCTTTTTCTTCTGTATCTAATAATAAAATAGTCCCTTTTTGTTTCTCTATTAATTCTTTTACAAGAGAAAGACCTAACCCTGTTCCACCATGATCTATGGAACGATCTTTTTGAACTGTATAAAAAGGTTCAAATATCTTATACCTTGCTTCTTTTGGGATTCCAATTCCCGTATCTGATACTTCTATAAATACTTTTTTATCCTTGGCATAGCTATTAATAAATATTTTTCCTTGATCCCTATTATATTTTATAGCATTGTCTATTAAGTTAATAAAAATATGCATTAAATTTTCTTTATCTCCTATAATAAAAGCGGATTGCAAGTTTGTTTTTATGCTAATATTAAACTTCTGCGCTTTTCCTTTCATTCGGCTACAAATTTCTTCAAGTACCTCTTTTACATCTATTTTTTCACATTGAAATTCAAACTCATATTTTTGCAATGAAGATAAGTGTAAAATCTTCTCCACCATCTTATACAATCTTTGCGTTTCTTTTAAAATGTTCACTTTAGCATCTTGTAGCAAATTAGGATCGTCTGAATAGATATTCAATAGATCTATATATGTTTTTATCACCGTAAGAGGTGTTTTGAATTCATGGGTTATATTTCCAATGAAAGTTCTCTGCTGCTTTTCTAATGCTTTTAATTTTTGTACTGCCAGTTTCAACTTTTGTTGTTCTTCTTCCATTCCTTTAATGTTTCTTTCAATTTGATTGCTCATATAATAAATATCTTCGCTCAATTCTCCAAGTTCATCATTTCTTTTAAGAGGAATAATATGATTATATAAGCCCCTCTTAATATCTAGCGTATCTTTTTTAAGTTTAAAAATACTTTTAGAGAATGTATTAAAATAAAAATATGCGCCACTAAACGTAACTATAAATACAACAGTTCCTATTTTAATAAAAAGGGATTTTATATTATTATAAAAATCAATACTTTTTTTAAGAGGATAATAAAATTTAATAACCCCTATCTGATGCTCATTATAAAGAGGTGCACAGTATTCCACATGATTTCCTACAGTTTCATATGCTATTTGATCCTTTAGGGCGTACGAAAGTATATCCTTAACATGTATTCCTGTATCATACGACATAGAATTGACTAGTTCTTTTCCATTCATATCATAAATTACAATATGCATTCCGTTTATTGAATTTAACTGTAATACAATTTCTTGTGCCCTTTCTTGTGAAAATTCATTTCCTTCTTTTATTGATTCAGTAAGATACATTTGCTTAATATAGGTGTTTGCAATTTTAGTTTGTTGTGCTAAATACATTTCGTACTCTTTCTGCTGATTGTTTCGTATTCCGCTCAGCACAAGTGTGCTAAGTATACTCACCGTCAAAAGTAAAAGAATTGCTAAAAATACACTAGATTTTATCTTTATACTAACCTTCATAGATTTCACCTATGGCTTTATATCCTACTCTATATACTGTTTGTATTATATTTTCATAGGGTTTCCGTAATTTTTTTCTAAGCCTTTGAATGTGAATATCTACTGTGCGGGTTCCCCCAATATACTCCATCCCCCAAATTAAATCTAAAAGTTCATCTCTTGTATATACTCGATCTAAATGTGATACTAAAAGAAAGAGCAAATCAAATTCTTTAGGCGTCAATTCCAATGCTTCTTCTTTTATAAGGACTTTTCTTTGTTTTAAAATCACTTTCAAATCTTTAATTTGTATATCTGTTCCTTCAGATTCATTGGAATTTTTAGTTAGTCTTCTAATCAGTGATTTAACTCTTGCCATTATTTCTCTTATATCAAATGGCTTTGTTATATAATCATCTGCCCCTAACTCTAACCCTATTACTTTGTCTACAATATCATTTTTTGCAGTGAGCATGACAATCCCTAAATTTTCTCTGTTATCTAATTTTCTACATACGTCAAATCCACTCATTTTGGGCATCATCACATCTATAATCAGTATATTTGGGTTAAAGTTTTGTATTTTATTTAATGCTTCTTCTCCGTTATAAGCAGTTTCAACACTATAACCTTCTCTTTTAAAAGCATATGCAATTAGATCCGCAATACTTCTTTCATCATCTACTACTAATATTTTTTCTTCCATTACATTCATCATCCTTCCTATATGAATTTCTCCTCTTATAGTATAGTTCTATTGTAGCAAATACTGCAAAAAATATTTCAGCCCCCTATTAGAAAAATCATATTTATTAAAAATGACTCTATTACAAAGTTAGTATTTGTATATCTATAGTTTTAAAGCCTATTCAAACAAAAATTAAGGACAGTTAAAATTTTATTAACTGTCCTTAATCTATTGATTTACTTTATTTTAAAATTTTAAAATCTATCCATTGACTCTCTTCATTCTGTTTTTAAAACTAACAGCCCAAGTAACTAAAACAACAAACATAACGACTGCTGATCCAAGAAACATTGGAGATACTGATTTGATTGATTCTACAATTTTAGTTAACCATCCCATAGAATTCAAGAAGATTACTACGATGGCAGCAGGAGCTACAAATTTAATGATCACACTATATACTCTCTCATAATTAAATTTATATAATCCTCCACTTGTGATTTCGTCCACTGCATTTTTTGTACCCCATACCCATCCTACGAAGATACATACGAATAGTCCGCCTAATGGTAAGAATATATTTGATGCAATAAAGTCAAATAAGTCAAAGAAATTTTTTCCGAATACTGTTACGCCACTCCATACACCAAATGATAATGTACTTGGTATAGATAATAGGAAAAGTGCTGATGCGATTAATACGGTTGCTTTCTTTCTTGTCATCTTAAATTCTTCTGTTACAAATGCTACAACTACTTCCATTAGTGAAATAGTAGATGTTACAGCTGCAATTCCTATAAGCAAGAAGAATAAAGTTTCAAATACTGCACCAAACGGCATTTCTGCAAAAACTGCTGGTAATGTAATAAATATCAAAGATGGTCCTGCCGCTGGCTCTAATCCGTAAGCAAAAACTGCTGGGAATATTACTACACCTGCCATAAGTGCGATTACAGTATCTGCGATTGTTACTTGAAGTGCTAATTTAAAGATATTTTCTTTGCTTCCTACATAGCTACCATACGTAAGTATGATCCCCATTCCTAAACTAAGAGAATAGAATGCATGCCCTAATGCTTCTAATACACCTTTTGTTGTTAACTTTGAAAAATCAGGTTTAAATAAGAATTCTAATCCCTTTGAAGCGCCCTCTAATGTTACCGATCTAACCATTAATAATACCAATATTCCTACTAAAAGAGGCATTAATATTTTGCTATATTTTTCTACTCCATTTTTTACGCCAGATATAACGATCAACGCTGTTACAGCTAATACTGCAAATGTCCAAAACATAGGTTCTGCACCACTACTGATAATATTTCCAAAATAAGAACCCAACTGATCTGGTGCTACAGCAATTAATTTTCCGCTTGCTGATCTAGCTATATAAGAGAATACCCATCCTGCAATCATTGCATAAAAAGATAATATGATAAATGCTGTTGCTACTGCTAAATGTCCTGTTAAAAACCACGGCTTTTCTGATTCTATTTTTTTAAATGAACCTGCTGCATTTGCTTGTGTTTTTCTACCTAGTACAAATTCAGACATCATGATCGGAAGACCTATTAATGCAATACAACATAAATACACTAGAATAAATGCTGCTCCTCCATTTTGCCCTGTTATATAAGGGAATTTCCATATGTTTCCTAGTCCTATAGCAGATCCTGCTGCTGCTGCTAACATTCCAAATTTTGAACTAAAACCATCTCTTTTCATTTTCATCTTCCTCTCTTTTTCATAATTTTTTAAATTTTCAATAAACTAAAGTTGTACAGAATGCGCATTCCGTGTTTGAATAAAATAAAATTTAGATAAAATAAAAAATCTTCCATCCCTATAAATATTTTATAAATATTTATAGGGACGAAAGATTATATTTTCGTGGTACCACCCTAGTTTGCAATAGTAACTATTGCCTCATTTTTCAAGTCGAAATAAACTGTATTTGTATTTCATACATTTATTTGAACCCTAGCCATATATTGGTGGCAACCATCCTCGTCTACTCATCCTGTTTTTTCGACTTGGCAGCTCTAGAGTGATCATTATATACTAATTTTAACACCAACTTGCACCAACCGTTGGCTCTCTGTAGTTAAAGAAATAGTATTTTTCTCTCTGTCTTCACTTTGGAAATATTTAATTTAACTTAATACGTATTATATACGGGTTTTGATCCTATGTCAACACAAATTTTAAATTTAATATATTTTTTTCTTATCCCTCAATATATATGATTCTAAAAATAATATATAGCTGATTTTTTTATTGAAAATCAGCCCTTCTTATTCATTACAATGGGTAAAATATATCATGCAACTTCTACATTTTTTTTTACATTTTCTATGCTCTTTATTTCTTTTTTTAACCCTTTATTCATCCTAACAGCAAGTATAACCGTAATAATAATTGAGAAAAAGTCTGCTACCGTTTGACTGAAGATTACACCCTCTAATCCAAAAAACTTAGGTAGGATTAAAATGGCTGGTATAAGGAATATACCTTGCCTTGCAAGGGATAAAATAAGGGCTTCCTTCCCTCTTCCAAGTGCTTGAAATAATACAGCATAAACCTGTTGAAATCCAAACAGCGGGAATAATAAAATGATGGCCCTAAGGGTTTTTGCTCCTATCGTAATTACTTGAGGGTCATTACTAAATGCTGAAATGATCACTTCAGCAAAACTCATAAAGACCACTGTAACCATTACACAAAAAACCGTTGTCCATTTAAGCGATACTTTTATTGCTTCTTTTAATCGTCCAAATTGTTTTGCCCCATAATTATATCCTGCTATAGGTTGAAATCCTTGATTGTATCCAAATACTATAAATACACCTAACGAAAGGACTCTTAAAGTAATACCCATAGATGCAACTGCTGCATCTCCATAAGGTTTTGCTGCTAAATTTATGAGTCCTAAAGATAAACTTGAAAGACCCTGTCTCGCAAAAGTCGCAATCCCTATTTTCATAATTTCACTATATATTTTCTTTGAAAAAACGAAATACTTTGTTGATATCTTTATATAACTTTTACCAGAAATAAAATAACGAATCAAGAATATAAAAGATATTATTTGAGCTAATACGGTAGCCAAAGCTGCACCTTTTATCCCCATATCAAAGGTAAACATAAAAATAGGGTCTAATATAATATTTAATCCCGCACCTAAGCTTATTGCAAACATACTAAATTTTGCATTCCCTTCTGCACGAATCATATTATTCAAAGTCATATTAAGTACTGTAAAAACAGCACCATAAACTAATATTCTAGAATAATCCTTTGCAAAGGGCATAATGGTATCTGTTGCCCCAAATACGCTAAGCAAAGGCTCAAGAAAAATGCTTCCAAATAGAACAAATCCAATCCCACAAACGAGACTTGTAAAAAATGTAGTTGATGCAGTTTGATCTGCTACTATTTTATTCTTTTCTCCTAATAATCTTGATATATAAGATCCTGCACCGACCCCAAACATCTGTCCAAATGCAGCAATCATTATAAACATTGGAAATGCTACACTAACAGCTGCAATTGCACTTGTATTGTTTAACATTCCAACAAACATAGTATCTACAACATTATAAACTGCATTTACAAGCATAGCCACAATTCCAGGCAGTGCAAGTTTTATAAGAATTTTTGGTATTTTCTCTTCCCCCATCATTTTAGCTATTTTCTCCACTTAAAATCCTCCTTCTCATTTATGAATTTCCATAAGTACACCCGATCAGTTGATTGATAAATTGAATATTTTTTTCTCTTTCATTGGGATGTTGTGTTCTCATTTCTACGATAAGAATAAAGACGGTTTCTGCTAATCGTCTCTCCATTCCCTCTTCAAGTATAAATTCTTCTTGTTTTTTTACGTTTTTTACTAATTTTTCCATTTCATCTAGAAACTTTTCTCTTACAGATAAAATTTTATCTAGATTTTCTTGATCAAATACATTTTCTTTAAATAAATCTCGTCCGATCCCTTTTCTTGCTGATATTTCATCATATAATATCTTGATAAATTTTCTTATTTTTTCCTTAGGAGAAATTTCTTCTTTAATTACAGGATCAAGCTTTAAAAAAGTATTTTTCCAACTTTTTTCAAACACACTTAAAAACAGTTGTTTTTTATTTGGATAATAGTTATATAGTGTCCCAACAGCAATTCCTACCGCTTTGGAAATCATCTTCATATCCACTTGTTTATATCCATATTCTCCAAACAATTCAATTGCTGTATTAAATATATTCTCTTCTATATCTTTTATAATCTTCGGCATTTGTGCACCTCTTTCTTTTATGAATATTTGTTCATATTAAATGAACTTGAATTCATTATAGTTCATAAAGTATATCTCGTCAAGTAACAAAAAAAAGACTATAAGCTCGGATTTATATCCATCTTATAGTCCCTTTTCTTATTTATTTACCACTATTTTTTTTGCTTCTGTCATACCTGGAAGACTCAATGTCATAATTAAACTATGATAAGCTGTAATGTTCATACCCTTTTTCAAATCTTTTAGCTCTATTTCTTTATTGTCTTCTGTAACAATTTTTGTATCCTCATTAATCATTAATATTACGCCATCTTCCATGCTTCCAATTAATATACTAGAATGTTTATCGTCAATTTTAACATCTGTTATTGTTCCTTCTCTTACGGTTACCCCTTGAAGAATCTCAATTTTTTCAGCATTTCCAATTGGTGGTAAACTTCTTGTTACCATTGGGCCATAAACGGCTCTCACTGTATCTCCTTCTTTTAAATCTTCTATGGAAATCTCTGTATGATCCAAAGGGTTCTCCATTTTCGTATTTTCGCTTATATTCAATATGATTTCATCATAAGCGCCTTTATTCATTGCCACTGACTTAATGTGAATTCTAGTATTTTTATCTGTTTTCTGAACTTCAATAATGTTTCCTTCTATGCTTAACGCAGAAATTTTTTCATGACCTATACTGATCGTGCCTGTTTCATCTCTCATTACATCTGCTTTTAATATATCTGTTACAAAGTTTAGTGGTACATAAGTTGTTCCATCTTTTATTTCTGGTGCTGTTCCTAATGATATGGGTGCCATTTTTGCAAAAGTATATCTATCCTCTCCAATTTTCACCATAGTCCAATGGGCACCTTTTTTTAATTCAACGGCTCTCGTTTCTCCATTCCATTTCACTTCATATCCTAAAGCTTCACTCACTAATTTTAGTGGAATCATAGTCGCATCATTATCTTTTATGTATGCTTTCGTTTCTTGAAAATCTAATCCTTTCCCATTTACTACAATATTTAAATGTAGTCCATCAACAGAATCTAATGGTACTGATGGATATAAAGTAGGTACAGCCTCTTCTTCATATAAGGTATGTACATCACCTGTTATCACTTTATTTGGATTGTATTCTGCAAATGCTGGACATATACTTGCTACCAAGGTCGCTCCAATTACTATTAGTCCCATTATTTTTTTTGATTTCATTATAAATCTCTCCTCTTATTTTTTGTCTATATATATAAGACGCCCATTATTATAAAAAGTTCCATGTTTTTTTAAAATAAAAATGAACGATTTTATAGATATAAAATCGTTCATTTTTATTTTATAGATTATATCTAAATGCGATCATCATTGCTCCCTTGTATCCTCTGACACTATAACTAATTCCTAAATTCTTCTTTGAATTTTCTATGACATTCTTTGCGATTTTTTCTAAGTTATATTCCTCTTCAATTGGAAATTTCACAAACAAATATTCTTGTTTTTCTTCTGCTGATTTTTGTATAAGTTTATAAAAATCATAATAACTACTAACCTCGCGAACAATTCCTTTTCCATTTTTATAATATGCATCATTAACAATACTGCTTTTCGAATACTTATCTCTATTCCACTCATGGTCAAAAGATATTTCTTCATCTGGTATGTTAAAATAACTATACATTAAAAGATCTACATCCTCTTTGCTTACTGGATCATTATACGATGCATCCACATGATAAATTTCATTATCAATTTTAACCATGTTCCATGCATGATCTGAATTATACACGATTATACATTCAATTCCTGCCTTATTTAAAAGCAACTTCATAGCTTTCGAATATCCATCACAAACGCCAACCCCTTTGACCAATACGCCATAAGCTGTGTGGTCTATATAAGGGATTTTATTTTTATTATAATTTTCATAATCATATTGAGTATTTTTTATAATGTAATCGTGTATGGCTAATTCCTTTTCAAAATCAGTCATATCTTCTTTTATTAGACTTTCTATTATTTCATTTGCTTTTTTATCCGTTTCTTCTAATCGATTTTTAATCGTCTTTAAATCATACTTATAATCAAATTCCAATTTTTTCAAACGATTATTACTAGATTGATATATGTACTTAACACCGTCTATATAGTTTGTTTCTGGATACGCATTAAATGCATGCTTAATGATAGAATCTATTCCTTTATCATATTTAACAAATTCATCTACCTCTACGGATTGTTTTAACTCTTTAATCCCTTTCACTATTATACTATAAATATAGTCATAACTTTCTTTATCATAGCCACTTTCCTCTAAATATACATTGCTGTTTATGGCTAATTTCTTTTCTTTAAAATGATTTATTTCAACTTCTTTCATATTTTCTTCTGCATACACAGGCATTGAAACTAGTATTAACAATGTTAACAATACGCCTATTAACCTTATATACTTTGTTTTCATAAAATCTCCCCCTTATGGTATAGTCCTATTATACCAATTAATCCCAAATCAATGGTAAATATTTTTATGTATATTATTTATACTATTTCAAACACTACTAAAAACAAGGAGGTATATATATGAATGATAAATCAAAAATTACGAAAGTCAGAAAAAATTCAGATGGTGATATCACTGATGTAATGTTATCTAATGGAACGGTTTGTCCTATTAACAATGCTATTTCAATGGCTAAAGAAGGTGCTATTGAAGGCGTTAATGTAGGTAGAGCTAAAAACGGAAGAGAATTTTTAAGGAGCAATCCTAATGGTGAACTATCCGATAATTTAGACACTTTACAAACATTTTAGTGATACACATTGATTAACAAAAAAAAACATGGTTCATCCTAATGAGAACCATGTTTTTTTGATGGTCTCCTAAATTCCTAAGAATATATATCTGAAAACTCAATGTCTATTTTCTCTATATTATCTTTTTTTAAAATATTATTTCCCTTTGGTTCCTTATATTCTTCTGACGCAATCTTAACTGGCAATTCAATAATAATCTCTGTTCCTTTATTGCACTCACTTTGTAAAGAAATATTTCCTTCGTGCATCTCTACAAATGATTTTACTAAGGATAAACCAATGCCACTTCCCTCTGCTTGTCTCGTTAAAATAGGGTCTACTTGTCTAAACCTTTCAAAAATCAAATCTTGTTTGTCTTTTGGAATCCCTATCCCAGTATCTTTTACAGAAATAAGAATCTTTTCTTCTCGATCATAAATGTTTACTTCTATTTGATCTCCTTCATCTGTAAACTTAATGGCATTTGAAATAAGATTTAATATAATTCTTTCAATTTTATCTGGATCAAATGCCATCACTTTTTCCTCAATTTCTGTATCAAATATAATGTTCTTTGATTTACTTTCAACATATTCTACAGTAGATAAAGTAATATCTTCAACTACTTCTACTATATTTCTGTTCTGTAGATTTAAATTCATAAATCCTGTATCTATTTTTGTTATATCTATTAAATTATCTATTAATCTTATTAATCGATTACCATTTTGTTTCATAACATCCATATACTTATTTACTTTTTCACAATTATGATTTTGTTTATGATCTTGAGTATATAATTTTAATAATTGGGTTGTTGCAAATATAATATTCAATGGTGTTTTTAATTCATGTGATATATTAGAAAAGAATTCTGTTTTTAACTTATCATATTCAATTCTTTCTTTAAGCAATTTCTTATTTTCTTCCACATCTTTTTTTAATTTCAGCATAGGTGTAGCTATCAGCTGTCCCACAATTAATGAAACTACGCCAATAATCATTATTCCAATGACTCCAATGATTAATAATTCATTTGTTTTTTCTTTAATCGGTTTATATAAATATGATTTAGGCACTTTGATTACGATTTTCCAATGGTCCGTATTAGGTATACTATAAAAGTATGCACTAACAGAAATACCATTTGTACTATATTGAACAATTCCATTGTCTTTACTTAAAATCTCAATGCCACTTTTCGCTACACTTTTACTTACATTTTTTGAAATTATTGTGATATTTTCTTTCATAATAAACTCTTTATTTGGATGACTTACAACAAAACCATTTTTATCAACAATATATGTATACGCATCTTTATGATTTATTTTATATTTACTCATCATGCTATTTAATGTCTCTAAGTTTGTAACCCCACCTAACAAACCAACTATTTTTTTTTCATTATTTTCTATTGGTACCGTAATGATCGCTTTTAACGCTCCATTATCTTTTGAAATAAATAAATTAGATATTGTTTCTTTCCCTTCCATTCCCAACTTAAAATATTTTTCGTCTCCAACATAGTCCTTCTTACCATCCGTACTATACATATTTCCTTGTTGATCTACTATGAACAAAACTTCATATCTTTCACATTCCTCTTTTAATAAACCCTCACATGTTTTTAGGCCTATTCTATCGTTCAAATAAGGTTCTATTTTTTCCCAATTTTCATTTTTTATAATTGGACTCTTTGCATAATTTTTCAATACATTAATTTTTGTATTAAGATATCCATCCACTGCTTCAGCATAAAGTTGAAAATCATTACGAACACTATCCTCCATCAATTCAAACATGATTTTCTTAGATGTTATATTAGAAAAATATATAAGTGTAGCCGTCAACACAGTACAAGTTAGCACTGTAAAAACAAGAATTTTTTTTACTATTTTATCATATTCTAAATCTTTGTTTATCATTGGTTCCCACCCCTTATAAGCATAATTCGTTACAAAATATCATATTCCTCCAAATTCAGATATTTTTCTACATAAAATTATGCTTTTAAAACAGCCAACTACATACCCATATAGAAGCAAAAACAGCCGCCACATGAGAAATTAAAGCCGCTAGTAAGGTATGTCTGCTATTTTTAATTCCTATTGCTCCAAAGTATACCGCCATCGTATAAAAAATAGTCTCTGCAGATCCCATCATAGTAGATGCAACTTTTCCAATAAATGAATCTGCTCCATAGGTATAAAGCAAATCCTTTACAATTCCAAGAGCGCCACTTCCGGATACAGGACGCATAATAGCAAGGGGAACTATCTCTGATGGAATATGAAAAAAATTAGTAATAGGAGATAATATTTTTGTAAATAATCCTAATGCTCCAGAATCCTTAAAAAGTCCTATAGCCAAGAAAATGGCTATAAGATAGGGCATGATCCTAATAGCCGTTTTAAATCCTTCTCCTGCCCCCTCTACAAAGGCCTCATATATATTTACTTTCTTTACAAGCGCATGAATAAAGATCAAAGTAATCATAGCTGGAATCATACTAATAGATACAAAATTCAATATATTGATCATATTAATACATCCTTTCTAATAATTTACAAGCAATAATTCCTACAATGGTGGAAATCATAGTGGCTATTAGACATGTAGCAATAATTTCTGTAGGATTTAAGCTGCCTGCATCTGCTCTTATTTTAAGTACTGACAAGGGAATTAATTGAACGGAAGACATATTTATAACTAAAAACATGGACATAGCATTGGTTGATGTATTCTTTTTGTGATTTAAACTTTGCATCTCTTCCATAGCTTTTAACCCTAGTGCCGTTGCAGAATTTCCTGCGCCAAACATATTCGCAACCATATTCATTACAATGGCACTAATCGCTGGATGGTTTTTAGGGATTTCTGGAAACAATAATCGAATAATAGGACTCATTATTTTTGATATGCTTTTAATTAACCCTGATTTTTTAGCCACATTCATAAGCCCTAACCAGACTGCCATAATCCCAGTAAGCCCTATTGCAAATGTAACTGCTTCTTGTGTATTGTGAATAACTACATTATTAATAATCTGTGTGTTTTGTGTAAAGACAGCAACCCCGATGCCTATAATCACCATACCTACCCAAATAAAATTCATCATATCATCACAACCTTATTATCTTTATACGAAAGTATATGAAATGAAACCAATAAAAATAAGTTGATATAAAGAAAAATCTTTCTTTATACCAACTTATTTTTCAAATAGGCCTTATACTAGCCCTGCTAAAACAGATGCACGAACAATGATTCCCTCTAATTTATTGCTCTGATCTACAACAGCAATTGGAAATTTCGTTTCACTCGCTATTGGAAGTAACTCTTGGACATAAGTTTCTGGGTCTGTAGTAAAGTAATCTCGTTGAATAATATCGTTTAATGTCTTTCCTTCTTTAATTGCATTAATCGTATCATCAATGGTAATAAGCCCTTGTAATTTTCTTCCCTTATCTACAACAAAAAGGCTAGAAATACCATTTGTCTCCATTTCTTTTATAGCTACCTTTAATCCATCTTTATTAAAAAGAAGGGGAGATGGTTTAAACATAACATTTTTTGCTTGCATTATTTTCGAACGATCTATATCTTTTATAAAGTCTTCAATATATTCATTTGCAGGATTAGAAAGAATTTCTTCTGGTGTTCCTACTTGAACAATTTTCCCATTTTTCATTACAGCTACTCTATCCCCAATTTTAAATGCTTCATTTACATCATGGGTAATAAATACAATGGTTTTTTGAACCTTATCTTGTATATCTAAAAGCTCTAACTGCATATCTCTTCTTATTAAAGGGTCTAATGCGCTAAATGGCTCATCCATTAAAAGTACGTCTGGATCATTTGCAAGTGCACGTGCAAGACCAACCCTTTGCTGCATTCCTCCACTTAACTGATGGGGCATTTTATCTCCCCATCCACCAAGTCCTACTGTTTCTAATGTTTCTCTAGCTATTCTTAGTCTTTCTTCTTTCGGGGCACCTTTTACTTCAAGTCCATATGCTGCATTATCTTCTACTGTTCTATGACTAAATAATCCAAAGTGTTGAAATACCATTGCCATTTTATTTTGTCTAAATTCTCTTAACTGTTTTTTATTATATTTTACTATATCTTCACCTTCGAAAAATATTTTTCCAGCAGTAGGCTTGTTAAGTAGATTCAAACATCGAATAAGTGTAGATTTTCCACTTCCTGATAAACCCATAATAACAAATATTTCTCCTTCATTCACTTCAAAGGACACATTATTTACGCCTACCGCATTCCCCGTTTTTTTTAGAATTTCTTCTTTCGTAATTCCTTTTTCTAGTTTCTTCAAAACAGCTTTTGAATTTCTCCCAAAAACTTTCACTAGATTTTCTACTCTAATCTTCTCCGTCATAGTTTAACACCTACTTTCTATATCCTACTTATTTAGGTATCTTAAATCGTTCTGCTATTCCTTGTGTCAATCGATCCATAATAATGGCTATAAATACAATGGCAAGTCCTGCTTCTGTTCCTTTGGCAATATCTATACGATTAATTGCAATTAATACTTCTGAACCTAATCCTTTTGCACCAATCATAGAAGCAATAACCACCATTGCCATTGCCATCATTGTTGTTTGGTTAATCCCTGTCATGATTGTTGGAAGTGCTTGAGGAAGTTCAACTCTTAGTAATATTTGCCAACGTGAAGCGCCAAATGAGTTTGCAGCTTCTACCATTTCTTTAGATACTCCACGAATAGCTAAATTGGTTAATCTTATTGCTGGAGCTATAGCATATATAGTAGTAGCAAATACCCCTGGAACTTTTCCCATTCTAAAAATAATAACTGCTGGAATCAGATATACAAAGCTTGGCATAGTCTGCATTCCATCTAGAATCGGCTTCATCATCATCTCTGCCTTATCACTATATGCCATCAAAATTCCTATAGGTATTCCTATTAGTAATGAAATGACTACCGATGTTACAACGATGGCTAGCGTAGACATCATCAGCGACCATAAGCCAAAGCTACCTATACAAAGTAACATTGCAGAATAAATAATCCCTGATGATAACTTGTTAATTCTCCATCCAAGTAAAAATACGCCAATAATTACAAGCCACCAAGGTAACCATTGTAAAATCAATTCTATGTTTTGTACAACCCATAATATTCCCTGCTTTAATGCGTCAAAAAAATCACTAAAATTACGAACAAGATATTTCACAAAAACATCTACATATTTTCCTATTTCTATTTTTAAAATATCTGGAAATGTATTCATATTATATCCTCACCTCGTTTGCGTCTATATATTTATTAAATTTCTGTTTTTACCTTTTCTGCTACTTCTGATGGTACCCATTTTGTCCATATATCTTCATGCTCTTTTAAAAACCATTTTGCAGCTTCTTTTGCATCTACATTATTTTTCTCCATATAAGAAAGTGCATCACTAGTTAATTTACTAGTTGTATGATACTTTTTCAAAAACGCTACTACCTCAGGTGCTTTTTGTAAAAGGTCTTTATGAACAACTACTGCAACATCTACAGGTGTCCATGCACAATCTCGACCATTTTCCCATTTTTCTTTACTATATGGCTCCTCTTCAAGTAGTGTCATATCATATTTTCCCATAATCCATGTTGGCTCCCAATAATACCCTACCCAAGGTTCTCCTTTTTCATATGCTCCTACAATAGAGGAAGATAATCCTGCATCTGAACCAGGACTAAAGTAATTATATGTTTTGTCTAATCCATAAGTTTCTACCTTTTTTCTTAAATCTTGATCTGCCATCCATCCTGGAATAGCACCATAAAGACGTCCCTTTGTAGGTTCTTCTTCATCTTTAAAAGTTTCCCAATACTTTGGTAAATCTTTTACTGATTTTAAATCTGGAGCGATAGGTTTAATTCCTCTTTTTTCATCTCCCTTTATTACATAAGTAGGGACATAAATTCCTTGTGCACTATCTGGAAAAGTAGATGAGAGTCTTACAATATCACCATTAGCAACGCCCTCTGTATATGCATCCAAAATATTTTCTATCCATGTTTCCATATTAACATCTATATCTCCTTGTATAAGACCTGTAAAAGTCAATGTAGATGAGCCCATGGTTACATCTGTAGGATATCCATATCCTTTTTCAATAATTGCTCTTGCTACTTCATTATGGAATGTAAAACTATCCCAGCCAGCATCTGCAAAAATAATTTTAGGCTTTTCTGAATTTGCCTTTGCCTTTTCACTTCCACAAGCAGTAAGCCCTACTACAGATACAAGTAATGTGAATATTAAAAATGCATGTATCATTTTAATTTTTCTGAAAATTTTCATGTTAAAATTCCCCCTTTTAAATACTATTGACTTTTAAAAAATAATGATGAATTTCTGAATGTTTATAATAGATATTTGTTATAGATTATAAAAAAGCATTCTTTATAAAGAATGTCTTTAGATAAGTGATTTGAATGTAAGTGTTTTGCAAAGAAAAGTATAAATAATATGATCTGACTCTATTAGTTTAACACAAACTTGTCTTTCTGTCAAAAATTAACTTTTAATCCTGTTTTATTCATTGTTTTATAACTAATTAAAAAATTAGATATATACAGCTTTATTTTTAGTAGATTTACTATATAATTAGAAATATATACCTAAAAAAATAGGAGGTGATCATTCATGAATATCCAAATTAATTTAGCTGACTTAGGAATTTTTATATTATTCATTCTTTTGACAGTTCTAATCACCTATGTCATATTTATACTTAAAAATTTAAACGAAACTATGAAAGTTATCAAAACCACGGTTTCAAAAAATCAAAAAAACATTGATGAAATTCTAAACCAAGCCCCATCTATCACAGCCAATATAGACAGCATTAGTTCTGATCTTTCTACCAATGTTAAAGCTGTACAATCGACGATTGGACATATTATTACTACAACGGAGATGGCAACAGCAAGTTTATCCAATACACAAGAATATTTTAGTAATATTCTTGGCTTTGTCCAAATTATTAGTAAAATCAAGGAGTTTATTAATAAACCTTTCTTACATAAAAAAAAGAGAGTTAAATAGAAGATTATAATCTTCTATTTAACTCTATATATCTAATAACTGCTTCTTCTTGTGGTGGAATCATTCCTTCAAATATAGCTTCTTTAGCATTTTCAATTATTTTATTCAATTGCTTTTTTCTTATATTAAATCTATTTTTAATATCTCTCTTATCAATAGCCTCTACTAAATCTGCTGACTCTTTAAATCTAGTTAAATAATTATTCACTATATATTCTATATGAATTTTATACATTCTCATCTCTTCATCTGGATTTAATAATATTCTAGTGGCGATTATATCTGCTAATCCTAAAAGAAATAAATCCAATGTATCTTCTTTTAATCTTTTAAATAAATCAAACAAAGTTTTTCCGCTTACATCATTCTTTTTATAAAGTCCTAACGGCCACATATGTTCTCTTACCATTTTTATAAAATATTCTTTTTCTTTATTTTTTAATTCCAATCTTTCTGCAATTTTTTCTGCCATGGCTGCGCCTACGATTTCATGCCCTCTAAATCTAACTTTTCCATGTTCATCGATCCATCTCGATTCAGGTTTTCCTACATCATGGAATAATACGGCAAGTTTTAGTAGTTGCATTCTTGTATGATGACCTTCAATTTTTTCATTCATATGCACTTTATAAGCATCCTTTAAATGGATTTCAAAATATTGATCATTAGACATTATTTTTTCAAGTTCTTCTAATGCATTTACAGAATGTGTCCATGTATCCACTACATGATAATCACATCTTCCAACCTGCTTCATGGGTATACTCTCTGGAAAAATTTTTTCCAATATATCAAATGATTCATCTAATTCTCTAATATACTTATGGCTATCAGATTGCTCTAAAATGTCGAATAAACATTTAGTGATTCCTTCATCTTCAATTAATTTTATTATTTTTCCTCTATATTCCACTCTGTTCACCCCCATATACGAGCTAAATACTTATACTTATATATTAAATTTTCTATCCGTAAGTGTCAAATATTTATTTTACTTTTTATTATTCCCTAATTTTCATTGTAGAATTTTAAAATAATTTGTAACTTTTTAAAAAAAATTGCGTTATTTCCTATTTTTAGGTTGACTTTTTTTTACAGTTCTGTTACTATTTTAGCATGAGGTAAGAATTTTGTCGAATTTTGTTTAGGGAGGATTTATATGAAAGCTACAGGTATCGTAAGAAAAGTTGATGAATTAGGAAGAGTTGTTATTCCAATTGAATTAAGAAGAACTTTAGGAATTAAGGAAAAGGATGCACTAGAAATCTATGTTACTAGTGATCAAATAATCTTAAAAAAATATGAGCCTGCTTGTATTTTTTGTGGTCAAGCAAAAGATATAACAGTATTCAAAGGAAAAAATATTTGTCCTGATTGTATCCAAGAAATGAAATAGTAAAAAAAAATACTTATGATATCATAAGTATTTTTTTTATTTAATTTCTTCCATATATCTCATCTATTTCCTTTGTATATCCACCATCTTCATTATACACATATAATGGGTCTAGAAACTTTAATTCAGGTTTCCCAAATTTAACACACTGAATTAATAAAATATTAGGCTTTTTATTTTTATTAGGATGTACAAATCTGATCTTTTTAGGTTCTAATTTATATTTTCTACATAAATAAATAATATCTACTAATCTATGGGGTCTATGAACCATATAAAAATGTCCTCTATCTTTTAACATTTTACTGGACGTAGAAATCACATCTTCTAATGTACACTTTACTTCATGTCTCGATATGGCTTTCATGTCTTCTGGATTTATTAATCCTCCACCTGGATTCATATAAGGAGGATTGGAAGTAACCGCATCAAAAGAATATGAATCCATTTTATTCACGATTTCTTTCAAATCTTCATTTATGATTTTTACACGCTCTCCTAAATCATTTAATGTAACACTTCTTTGTGCCATATCTGCTACTTCTTTCTGTATTTCAACGCCTGTAATTTGCCCTGCTTGCGTTTTTCCTGCTAAAAGGATAGGTACTATGCCTGTACCCGTTCCTAAGTCTAGTACATGCCAATTTTTACGTATTTCACAAAAATTACTAAGCAATACTGCATCTATTCCAAAACAAAATCCATTTGGGTTTTGTATAAGTTTTAGTCCTCTACATTGTAAATCATCTACTCTTTCATGTGGAAATATTAAATCCTGTTGCATGTTTATCTCTCCTACTCGAGTTCACTAAGATCAGCTTCTTCTACTACGACATCCTTCTTTGGACACTCTGATTTTTTACAACAACCACCTATTTTTTTTATATCATCTTTATGGTATGCACAACTATCATCACTTAATTTTTCTTCTTTATTTCCTTTTGCCTCTTGTAAAATTAATTTTACCTTAACAGATTCTAATAATGTATTTTTTTCAACTACAATACCCTTTCCCTCCGGGGTCATTACTTTTTCACCTATTTCTGGCATATTTTTCTTGAGCTTTTGATACATGTCATGCTCATATTTTAAACAACACATCAATCTTCCACAAATTCCTGAAATTTTAGTTGGATTCAATGATAAATTCTGTTCCTTTGCCATTTTAATAGATACAGGTTCAAAGTCGCCTAACCAGTTAGCACAGCATAACTGTCTTCCACATGGACCTAATCCATTTAACATTTTAGCTTCATCTCTCACACCAATTTGCCTTAGCTCAATTCTAGTTTTAAATACAGAAGCTAAATCTTTTACCAATTCCCTAAAATCTACTCTACCATCCGCAGTAAAATAGAATATGATTTTATTATTATCAAATGTATATTCTACATCTATTAGTTTCATATCCAATTGATGCTTATCAATTTTATCTATACAGCATTCTAGTGCTTCCTTTTCTTTTTCTTTATTCTCTCTATTTATTATTTCATCTTCCAGCATAGCTATTCTTAAAACCTTTTTTAGAGGAGAAACTATATCTTCTTCAGGAATTTCCTTTGGCCCAACTACTACTTCTCCAAATTCTACCCCTCTTGCTGTCTCTACGATAACATTTTGTCCTTTTTCTATAATTATATCATCAGGATCAAAATAATAAATTTTACCTGCTTTTTTAAACCTTACACCTATAACTTTTATCATATTACACCTCCTGTATATGCAAAATCATAATTTCTGTTGCTAATTGAAAATTTACGTTTGCTTTTATATCTTTTTTTGTTTTTTCTATGGTTTCTATCATATGAACCATTTTTTCATAACCTATATGATAGAGGTGTTTTTGTAAAATATCTTTTTGGTCCATATTAATTAAAAATTGTTCTGAGTTGGTTGCACCTAACAATAAAATATCTCTAAACCAAAAAATCATCAAATCCAATATATCATAAACATCATCTTTATATTTATCAAAAAATGCCATGGCATCAAAAATCTTTAATTGATCTTTGGATAGCAACCCATCAATTAACTCAATGGTTTCTTTTCTTTTTGTTTGAAAATCTTCTGATTCCTTAAATTCTATCGCTTTACCAATAATCCCATTTGAAAAAGTTGCAAATACTTTTGTTTCATCCGCATCCATACCATACCTTTTATGCATAAAATCTTGAACCATTTTATCCTGCAAACGATTAAATTTAATAATTTGACTACGTGATTTAATCGTAGCCAAAAAACGATTGAAATTTGTACTTATTAATATAATCACCACATATCTAGGCGGTTCTTCTAAAGTCTTTAATAATCTATTCTGAGCACTCTCTGTCATTAAATCAGCATCTTTAATAATATATACCTTCTTTTCACTTTCATAAGGCTTCCTTACTAAGTCTTGTTGTAGTTCTTCAATTTGATGGTTTTTTATACTTTTTCCATCAGGCTCTATCCATACCAAATCAGGATGATTATTACTTTCTATTTTTAAACAAGAACTACAAACTCCGCATACGTCTTGTCCAAATTCCTTACAGAAGATTTCTTTCGAAAAAGCAGTAGCCGTCGTCTTCTTTCCAATTCCTACGGGACCATCAAATATATAAGCATGACCTATTTTATCCATTTCAATAGACTTTTTTAGATGACGAATCAATTTCTCCTGTCCTAAAATGTCTTTAAAGCTCATTTATATCCTCCCCAATTATGCTTTTTCAAATCTATCTACATCTAATACAAATATAGTCGCTCCTCCAATATTTACCTCTATAGGATATGCTGTCAATATGCCAACACTACCCATGATCGGAGCAGGTGTTGGCACCATTTCTTTACGTGATTTGCAAGTTTCCTTAATAACATCTATAACACTATCTACTTTTCCTTTTTCAACACCTACTAGCAAAGTGGTATTTCCTGAACTTAAAAATCCCCCTGTAGAAGCTAATTTTGTTACTCCATAGTTTTGATCCGTAAGCTGATCGACTAACTTTTGAGCATCTTCATCATGGATAATTACAACAACCAGTTTCATTCAACTCATCCTTTCTATCTATATTCTTTTATTCCCCAAATAACGATCAACATTCGGTTTTATATTCAATCTTCTCTTACTTTAACAGTTTAAAGTCTTATTCATAGAAGATAGATATGTTTCAATATATGCAATTATTTCATTATAAATCTCTTTTATAGAACGATTTGCATCGATCCCTATAATTCTTTGTGGATGCATTTTTTCTAACTGTTCATATCCCTCAAATACTTTTTTATGAAAAGCTATTTTTTCACTTTCTAAGCGATCTTTGCTTCCTTGTTTTGTCTTGCGATAGATTCCAATTTCAGGAGATAATTTAAAAAAGAATGTTATATCTGGCATATATCCATTGATAGCAATATTATTAATGTTTTCTACCGTTTTCATTCCTAAATTTCTTCCTATCCCTTGATACACGATACTTGAATCAACAAATCTATCACAGATAACGATCTTTCCATCTAAAATAGCAGGCTTTATTACCTGTGAAACATGTTGTGCGCGAGCAGCAGCATATAACAAAGCTTCCGTTACAAAATCCATATCTTTATTATTTATATCTAAAATAACTTCTCTTATTTTTTCGCTAATTGGAGTTCCTCCAGGTTCTCTTGTAACCACTACATCATAGTTCTTATCCTTAAAATATTTTTCTAATTCTTGGATTTGAGTGGTTTTTCCAGAACCATCTGGCCCTTCTACACTTATAAATAACCCTTTCATGCAGCACCTCTCTCATAAATTTAATCTTTATGTGTATATAATTATTTTAACATACCTTTTTATATAGGCATAATTTTTTATTTCTGTATAAGCTTCTAATCTTCCACTTTCATAATGAAGTGTCGTATTAATACTGTATAAAAATAAAGCCATTAACATGAGTTAATGGCCTTCTTCATAAGAAATTAAAAAATTTTTCCACAGATCTTTTAATAAAATATTATAACCTTCATATTTTTTATCATCATATGACAAGTCAACAATATTTTGTTCACACTTTTCACATATACATCCATTTAAAATATCAATATGATTTCTAGTTTCATTTTCGCAGATATTACACCGAACTACTTCTTTGGTCATCCACCCCACCACCCTTTTATTATTATCCTCATTCTTGCCCTATATTTATTATTTTATTCACGATCAGTATGTCTCGTTATCTTTTTTTATAAAAAGGTTAGTATATAAAAAAGTGGATATATCTGAAGATATACCCACTAAATAGTTTTAAAAGATTTAATTGCATTTAACATTTCTTTATTTGGTTCAAAAATAAATCTATATCTTTCTCCGCTCCTTACAAACTCTCCCACATACCAATCATCTATATTTTTTCCTGACACGAACTTATACCTTTTAACTTTGGTATTTTTGTATGATTTAAAATCCATTTGCTTATATGGGACGAATAAATCTATGTCTTGAAGCTTCAAATTTAAAAACAAATGGCTAGCTCTTCCAAACACTCTTTCCATCATAAGCTCATCTCCTATAAGCTTATAATTATAATAAGAAATATGCTTATATATAATGAACATACATAAAGCAACAGATACTATAAAAGCAATTAACCCTCCAATAGTACCTATGACTGGGCTATTCTTAGTAAGTAATTTAATAGATAAATCAAGAATCCAAATTGTACCAACGATCATTCCAGCTACCTTCCAAAAAGATAGTTTCTTTTGTGCAATTGTTTGCTTAATAATATACATACATTCTCTCCTTATCTTCCTATCTAAATATAATGCCTCTATACGCACTATCATATCATTTTATTTTTTATAAATCAAACTTGCTATTTATCCGTATCAAAAAAAAGCACTTTAAAATGCTTTTCTTATGTATTCTTATCCAAATGTATTTAGGCATATTCAAAAAACAAATCAATCATTTCACTATTTTTTTATACACCTTACTTTGCAATTTTAAAATCTCTTGTTTTTCTATGACGAGATCTAATTAAGTTATTCTCTAATTTCTGCTTCTGTTTAGCCTTTGGTATATCTTTAACTGTATCTATCATTAAAAAAAGCAACCCACAACCAACAGGTATACATAACATAATAAGAAAGATTATTTTTACCATCATATGAATCCTTCCTTCTACTATTTTTTCTGTTATTTTTTCTATATTATATATATTCTCTATTGATTTCTCTTTCCCTTTGTCTAATTAGTAGTTCTTTTGTCCTATTTCCTCTTATTTTAACCATTCTGTTACACAAAAAAACTCACAACAATTTTCATTGTTATGAGTTCTTAGTAAACCAGCGACGACCTACTCTCCCAGGCAGTT
>JADPRS010000017.1 GCA_015686845.1 Lutibacter sp. B2 | reverse complement strand
GTGGGTAACTGCCTGGGAGAGTAGGTCGTCGCTGGTTTAAGCAGATCACCAAACTCAGTATGAGTTTGAGTGAGTCGCTTATAAAAAGCTAAATATATGGGCGTATAGCTCAGCTGGGAGAGCACCTGCCTTACAAGCAGGGGGTCATAGGTTCGAACCCTGTTACGCCCACCATATATTTGAGTTAACATATGTTTTGTTAGCGAAATTAATTTTGCGGGTGTGGCGGAATTGGCAGACGCACTAGACTTAGGATCTAGCGCTTCACGGCGTGGGGGTTCAAGTCCCTCCACCCGCACCATTATGGAGAAGTACTCAAGGGGCTGAAGAGGACGGTTTGCTAAACCGTTAGGTCGGAATTAACCGGCGCGGGGGTTCGAATCCCCCCTTCTCCGCCATAAAAAATACTCATCAATAGATGGGTATTTTTTTATAGAAAAATAAATACTGTAAAATGTTGTAAATGTAAAGAGAATAAACAATAGAAAAGAAGGATTTTACATATACAGATAGAATTATTATTATGGGATATGAAAATGAAGGGTGGTTTTAAAATGCCTAAAAACTATATGGAAACAATAGTGGATTCTTTACTGAATACTGTTTTAAAATCATATGAAGATATATGCACTTGCTCAAAATGTAAAAAAGATATAAAAGCAGTTGTTTTAAACAATGTTGAACCATTATATATTGTTACTGGTGAAGGAGCATCGTATGTAAAATTAAGAGAGTTAAATATACAATTTAAAGTAAGTATTACAAGAGAAATAGTCAAAGCGATAGAAGTGGTTAGTAAAAATCCCAAACATGGTGAATAATAATTACAAAGAATGAATAAATTAGTTATGATGGAGTGATAATAATGAGTAGAGTAGGAAATAAGATAAAAGAAGAAAGAGTCAAAAAAGGAATCACAGAAAAACAAATGGCAAGAAAATGTGGCGTTTCACCTGCATATATTATGGATGTAGAAAATGGAAATAAGATTATTAATAATGAAATATTAAAAAAGATTTCAGAGTTATTAGGAAAAGATATAGAATCAGGAATGCTATTTGAACAATCTGAGTCTGAGCCTAAAAATGAAATAAAACCTACAAAAGAGATAAAGATCAATGAAAAAAGAGAAGTAGTAACACCTTTAAGCCAGTGGGAGGATGCATTATCACAAGTAATAAAAAAAGTACCTGTATTTGATATAGGAATGAAAAATATTAAAGGCGATAAATTTTTCCCTATCATGAACAAGAAAGTCGAAGGATTTAATCCAGATAAATTAGCATACATAGAAGTGCCTGACGATTCGTTAAAAGGTTTTTGTATTGAAAAAGGTGATATTATGTTGATGTATTTAAACCAAGAAATTGTTCATGATTCGTTTACACTGATCAAAGAAAATGATCAATTTAAGATTAGAAAAGTAAAAAAAATAGATGCTAATAAAATTAGATTATTATCAAATCAGTATGATATAAAAAATGAAGAAAAACGTATAAAAGATATAAAAATTATTGCAAGAGGTATACGTGTAGAAAAAACTTTAAAATTTTAGTAAAAAAGCACCTTCACAATTAAATGAAGGTGCATTATATTTACGATAGTTTTCACAAAAATAAATAAATTTGAATATAATAAGACTATATATAACTTGGTAGGTGGATGAGATGGAAAGAAAGCATAAAAAAATTTTATTCATATTGATCATATTAATATGTTTTTTCTGTATTATTCAAATAAAAGTAGTAGATTTAAAAAAGTTATATGTAGTTTTTATAAAATTACAAAAGGGAGAAAATATAAAAACACTTCTTCAAAATTATGATATTGAAGAACTATTGTATAGAATTAAAGAATACATTGGCATTGTTATATATATATACACAATATGTATTGCAATATTGATTTTTCTTGATAATAAAAATCCTTCAAAAACCATAGCCTGGTTATTAGTATTGGTATTAATTCCTATAGTAGGATTTATTATTTATTTATTCATGGGTCGTAATATAAGAAAGAAGAACATATTTAAAAGGAAGAAACAATTAGATTTTCCATATTTCAAACAAGCAGCTGATATTCAAAGAGAAGCGATGAAGCATTCTAAACTGTTTGAAGATGATGAAAGTCTGGTAAAACGCAGACTGATTACTTTAATGATTAATAATGCAAATGCACCTTTTACAATAAATAATCATTTAAAAGTACTTACGAATGGAGAAGAAACGTTTCATGCTATTATAGAAGAATTAGAAAAGGCAAAAAACCACATTCATTTTGAGTATTTTATTATTAAAGATGATGAAATTGGAAAGATCATAAAAAATGTATTAATGAAAAAAGCAAGAGAAGGTGTAGAAGTAAGAGTCATGTATGACGGTGTAGGTAGTTGGAAATTGAGTAAGAAATATTTAGGAGAGATGAGAGCTTCAGGGGTAGATATTCAAATATTTTTACCGGTATATTTCCCTGTATTAAGTAGAGAATTAAATTATAGAAATCATAGAAAAATAATTGTAATTGATGGAGGCGTTGGATTTTTAGGAGGGTTAAATATTGGAGATGAATATTTAGGACGAGATCAGAATTTGGGATTTTGGAGAGATAGTCATTTAAAAATAGAAGGGGAAGCAGTATATGGACTGCAAAATATTTTTCAGAGGGATTGGCTCTTTGTTACTAAAAAAATGATTCCCTTTAGTAAAGATTATTATCCAAAGCTTGTATATTGTGGAGAGCAATTAATTCAAATTGCATCTAGTGGACCAGATTCAGACTGGGAATCTATTATGCAAGGATATTTTTGCATTATTTCTTCAGCAGAAGAAAGAATATGGATTAATACTCCTTATTTGGTTCCTGGAGAGAGTATTATGACAGCACTTAAGACGGCTGCATTAAGTGGTGTAGATGTTAGAATTATATTACCGAATAAGCCTGACCATAAAACTGTTTTTTGGGCAACTATGTCTAATATAGAGGAATTGCTTGAAGCAGGGGTAAGAGTATACCAATATACGAAAGGATTTATACATGCAAAAATATTATTGGTAGATGGTATTGCAGCTTCTGTAGGCACGGCAAATTTAGATATTAGAAGCTTTCAAATAAATTTTGAAGTAAATGCATTTATTTATGATAAAGAAGTGGTAGCTCGTATGGAGGAAAATTTTATTCTTGATATAGAAGATAGTAGAGAGATTCATTTAGAGGCGTATAAAAATAGACCTTTTATTGAAAAAGTAAAAGAGTCTACAGGAAGATTATTTTCTCCCCTATTATAGTTATATAAAAAACCCACATGAAAAGTGAACTTTTCATGTGGGTTTTTAGTATCTTATTATCTACCTGCTTTAGCACGAAGATTTTTATCTAATATTTTCTTTCTAAGTCTAATACTTTCTGGAGTAACCTCAACTAATTCATCTTCAGCAATAAATTCTAAAGCTTGCTCTAAAGACATATCGCTTACTGGTACAAGCTTCATAGAGTCATCTGAACCCGATGCACGAACGTTAGTCAATTGTTTTCTTTTACATACATTTACAAGTATGTCTCCAGCTCTAGCATTTTCTCCTACGATCATACCTTCGTAAATTTCTAAACCAGGAGTGGCAAATAAAGTTCCTCTACCCTGCGCATTGAATAATCCATAAGTTACTGCAGTACCTGGTTCGAATGCTACTATTGAACCTCTTGAACGAGATGATAGTTCGCCAGTATAAGGAATATATCCTGCGAAAACATGATTTAAGATACCATTTCCTCTAGTATCTGTCATGAATTGAGAACGATATCCAATAAGACCTCTTGCAGGAACATTAAATTCTAATCTTGTAGTACCGTTAGAATTTGGAATCATGTTCGTCATTTCACCTTTTCTAGTTCCTAGGGTTTCGATGACTACACCAACGTATTCTTCAGGTACTTCTATAGTTACTTCTTCCATTGGTTCATGTCGAGCTCCATCAATGGTTCTCATAATTACTTCTGGTCTAGATACAGAGAACTCATAACCTTCTCTTCTCATCGTTTCAATTAAAATAGAAAGATGTAATTCTCCACGACCAGATACTTTGAATGAATCTGCAAAATGTGTATCTTCTACTTGAAGAGCAACGTTTGATAAAAGTTCTTTTTCAAGACGATCTTTTATTTGACGACTTGTTACAAATTTTCCTTCTTTACCTGCAAATGGACTGTTGTTAACGATAAAATTCATAGATAGAGTAGGCTTGTCTATTTCAATAAAAGGAAGAGCCTCGATTTTATCCATAGAACATACTGTTTCACCAATGTTTATATTATCATATCCACAAATTGAAACGATTTCTCCGAATTCAGCTTCTTCGACTTCTACTTTTCCAAGACCTGAGAATGTAAATAATTTATTAATTCTAAATTTCTTGAAAGTACCATCTGTTAAGCATAAAGTTACTTCTTGGTTTCTCTGTATAGATCCTCTTGTAACTTTACCAATTCCTATTCTTCCAACATATTTATCATAATCGATAGAAGAAATTCTAAGTTGTAATCCATCCTCTAGAATTCCCTCAGGAGCTGGAACTTCTTTAAGAATCATATCGAATAGTGGAATCATATCTACATTTTCGTCTTCTTCATTGTTTTTAGCATATCCTTCTTTAGCAGAAGCATAGATCACTGGGAAATCTAATTGACGATCATCTGCACCTAAGTCGATGAATAAGTCTAGAACCATGTCTATAACTTCTGAACATCTTGCTTCTGGACGATCTATTTTGTTGATTACTACTACAGGCTTTAAACCTTCTTCTAGTGCTTTTTTTAATACAAACTTAGTTTGAGGCATAGGACCTTCCTTTGCATCAACTAACAGTAATACTCCATCAACCATTTTCATGATTCGTTCAACTTCTCCACCAAAATCAGCATGTCCTGGCGTATCTACAATATTAACCTTTACATCGTTATACGTGATAGATGTATTTTTTGAAAGTATTGTAATTCCTCTTTCTCTTTCTAGATCATTAGAGTCCATTACTCTTTCATCTACTTGTTGATTACTTCTGAAAGTACCACTTTGTTTTAACATCTCATCTACTAAAGTTGTTTTTCCGTGGTCAACGTGCGCAATAATTGCTATATTTCTAATATGGTTTTGTAACATATTTAACTTCCTCTCGAAATGAATTGTCTTTGACATATAATTTTATCATAAAAACCTATATAAATATAGTATTTAATAAAAAATAATATTAATACTAGATAAAACATTCATTTTTAGGTACATTTATAGAGTTTTACAGTTTTTGACTTTAAAATAGAATAGTGATATTGTAAAAGAAATAAATAATAGAGGTGCAGGTATGAAAATAGGAACAAGTATATATATGGAAAAAATCAGAGAAAATATAGATTTTTATTTTGATAACTATGATTGTTTAGAAATACAAGATTTTATCATGCCCAATAATTTGGATGATAGAAGAGAGATTTTAATAGGAGAATATAGACAGATTTTAAAAGAATATTCCGGGGAAATTAGTTTGCATAGTCCATACGTAGATTTAAATCCAACGAGTTTTGATCCTCTAATAAAGGAAATAAGCACAAATAGATATTTACAAATAATAGATGTTGCTAAAAAATTAAAGGCAAAATATATTGTTTTTCATACAACACTAGATCCTAGAACACGATACGATGGATATGAAGAATTTTTTGTTGAACAAATGATATCTTTCTGGAGAACAATAGTACCATTAGTAGAAGAACATGAAATTGTTGCATTGATGGAGAATCTACATAATGATAGTCATAGACCTATTAAAAAAGTAATAGATACTATAAAATCTCCATATTTAGGTGCCTGTTTAGATGCTGGACATGTAAATGCTGCTACGGATACGAATATAGGAAGTTGGGTATTAGGATATAAAGAGGCATTAAGATATATTCATATTCATGATAATGATGGAAGTAGAGATCAACATTTGCCAATAGGAGAAGGAAATTTAAATTTAAATGAGTTTTTTAGTACATTAAAAGAAATAAAATATGATGGATGGATGATTGCAGAATTATTATGTGGTGTGGAAGGACAAAAAAAGAATTTAAAAGAGATAAGAAAAAGGATAGAAGAGGCGTAATTACGCCTCTTCTATCTTTTCTAAACCTTCTTTTAGTTCGGTCATTATTTCTTTTACAGATACTATTTTATCTATTTTATGAACCTGAGAACCTGCAAAAGCAAATCCTTTATCAAGATTTCCTTTTTGTGCTTGAATAAGTGCATCTGCAATACAATAAAGGGTTTCTTTTGGATTACAAGGCTTTAGACAATTTACACATTTGATATTTTTTGGTTTCCCGTTTTCATAAACATCTTGAACAAAATTGTTTCTAATCGCTCTTCCAGGCATACCTACAGGACTTTTTATAATGGTAATATCCTCCTTAGAGGCATTTACATAAGCTTGTTTAAAGGCATCATCTGCATCACATTCATGGGTCGCAACAAACCTAGTTGCCATTTGGACACCAGAAGCACCTGCTTTTAGTATTTCTGCAATATCAGCGGCATCATGTAATCCGCCACCTGCAATAACAGGAATTTTTTTATTGAATTTTTCTTCAAAAGGCTTTATGGCATCAAGTACTTCAATTACAAGAGATTTAAGAGAAAAATCACCTGGATTTTCAAGTTGATCAACTGAAAAGCCTAAATGTCCTCCTGCTTCTGGTCCTTCTACTACAATGGCATCTGGCAGATAGTTATATTTTCTATCCCATTGTTTACAAATTAGATTTGCAACTTTTCCTGAAGAAACGATCGGTGCAATTTTCGTTAAGGAATCCTTTACAAGAGAAGGTAATTTCATGGGCATTCCAGCACCAGCAAATATAATATCTATTTTTTCTTTTACAGAAACTTTTACCATATCTTCGAAGTTAGTCAACGCAGTCATAATATTTACGCCAATAATTCCATCAGGAGCAAGTTCTTTTGCTCTTCTTATATGATGTGTTAAACCATCTATATTAGATTGGAATTTATTTTTATAATAATCTTTTAAGTTAAATCCTGGCTCTACGGCAGAAATTACACCAATACCACCACAATTTGCAACTGCTGAAGCTAAACTTGAAAGAGAAACGCCAACACCCATACCACCTTGGACTATAGGCATCTTTGCTGTTAAATTTCCTATTTTAAGTTCAGGTATATTCATTTCAACACTCCATTCTTCTTTATAAAGTCATTATATAATAAAATATAATTGAATACAAATCCTTTTAAATGAAGCTATTAAGGAATAAAAATGCATTTGAAATCATTTTATATTTATTATCATCTATTATGAAAATAATATTCATACAGCAAAAATATTTTTAGGTTGTATAGAAAGATGATACAATTGCGTTGTCTGTAGTGGAGTGCTATAATTTAACACGAATAAGACCAATGGAAAGGAGATGATTAAATGCATCTAATAAAGCAATTTGGAATTGTGTTGTTGATCCTATTCTTAGGGACTTTTATATCAGATTTTTTTAATATTCCTATACCAGGAAATGTTATTGGTATGGTTTTACTAAGTATAGCTTTAATAAAAGGTATTGTTAAATTAGAGGATGTAGAAGAAGCAGCCAATCTTTTTTTGAATCATTTAGCTATTTTTTTTGTATGTCCAACAGTAGGAATTATGTTATATTTTGACATGATTAAACTACAATTTTTAGCCATTGTTGTACCCACGATAGGGAGTATTGTTATCGGACTTGTGGTAACGGGTAAAGTAGTCCAATTTATTGCAAATAGAAAGGTTGTAGATGAATATGGAAAGTCTGGTTATACAAAATGATTTTTTTGGAATATGTTTAAGTCTAGGGGCATTTTTAATAGGGATGAAGATCAACCAAAAAATGAAAAAGCACGTATTTAATCCATTGCTGATTGCAGCCATTTTAATTATTTGTGTTCTTAAGGTAGGAAAAATTGATTATGGAATTTATTATGAGCAAAACAAGATTTTGAATTTTTTATTAGGGCCTGCCACTGTTGTATTAGCAGTACCTTTATATAAAAACATACACGTATTAAAGGAAAACTATAAAGCAGTATTGACGGGGGTTTTAGTAGGAACTATAACATCAATATGTGTAATATTAGGAGGAGGAGTAATATTAGGTGCTAGTGAAAAAGTGTTATTTTCTATGGCGCCTAAAGCAGTTACTACGCCCATTGCAATGGAGGTATCTAATGTAATAGGAGGTATTCCATCTCTTACTGCAGGATTGGTATCGCTTACAGGAATATTTGGAGCTTGTTTTGCACCAGAAATTTTGAGCTTTTTTGGAGTAAAAAATAAAGTTGCAATTGGAATTGCAATTGGAACGACTACTCATGCAGTAGGAACTACAAGAGCTTTACAGGAAGGAGAAATAGAAGGAGCAATGAGTAGTTTATCTATTGGGGTTGCAGGACTCATTACTGCTTTGATTGCACCATATATGGTTTTATTTTTTAAAAATTATGTATTGTAGTTTAAATATTTAAACTTTCTCCTGGATTTAATACAATAACCTTCGATGAAGAAATTCGTTTCTTAAAATCATTTGTATTTGCTTTAATAACAGGAAAAGTATCATAATGCATTGGAACAACTTTTTTAGGCTTAATAAAGTCAACGGCTCTAGCCGCATCTTCTATATCCATTGTAAAATTACCACCTATAGGTAATAAAGCAACGTCAATATTTTCTATTTCAAGTAATTTCATATCCATTGTAAGACCTGTATCTCCTGCATGATAAATTTTCTTTCCATTAAGTTCTATTATAAACCCGCATGGATTACCCCCATATATAAATCCATTTTCAGTTTCTATTGAAGAACCATGAAGGGCAGGCGTCATTTTTACAATTCCGAAATCAAATGGATGCCTGCCTCCAATATGCATAGCATGTGTATTGAATCCCTGACGATTCAAGAAACAAGCAATTTCATAATTGGTGATAATAAGAGCACCGGTTTTTTTAGCCAAAGAAAGAGTATCTCCTAAGTGATCTCCATGTCCGTGGGTTATGAAAATATGAGTAAGCGTATTAAAATGAGTGGAAGTTAAGGTTGCTTGAGGATTTCCAGTAATAAAAGGATCTATAATCCCTTTAAAGTGTTTATCTTCTATGTAGAAACAAGAATGACCAATAAATTGAATTTTCACAGTACCAACTCCTTATGTATATATATATGGAAATATGTACAAACTATAATAACAACAATATATTTATAAATACTATTTTACTATAAGTTTAGACTAAGTAAAATAATTGTAAAACAATACTAACAAATAAAAATTCTAAATATTCTTTACACTGCAAGAAATATTTGATATACTAAAAACAAGAATAAGTCGAAAAGGGTCGAAAAACCGATAATTATATCTACACAAAGATGGGGAAGGAGTGAGGTAAGAAGATGGAATATGTTAAAATCTTAAATATAAAAAGAGATAGATTGCTGGATCAATATACTGATTTGGTAAATAGACATAATTTAACAGAACAAGAAATGTATATGAAGAAAAATATTATGCAGCAAATTATGTATTTAGATTGTGAAATGGAAGAAGCACAAGAATAATTTTATGAAATCCGTATAAATGATAAAAAGAGAGACGCTGAGTTATATTACTCAGCGTCTTTTTCAGTTTCATCTCGAGACTCTTCTTGAGATTCCTCGATTTCTTCGTGTTGGCACTTACAATCTTCTCCGCAGCATTTTTCTGATGCGTTACAGCACTTTTCAGAAGGAGGATCTTCAACTGATTCTTCAGAATTAGATGATAGTTCTTCTTCCTCTAAAGGTACTAGTTCATTTCCACAGTGAGGACAAAAATTCATAGCTTCATCGATTTCATGTTTACATTGATTACATTTAAAAATACCTTTTAGAGATTCTATTTTTAAAATGGAGATATTAATTTTTTCTGAGAGAGAGATCATTTCTAATAGCAAAGAAGATATTTCATCAGAAAGTCCTTCAATGAAAGGTTTTTCTTCATAGCATTGATATGTTTTTTTACCTAAATCGTAATAAAGTTGATCCATCAAGTCCATATTTTTTGCTAAAGTCTTTTTTGATTTTGTAATCTCTGTAACGTCTGAAGAAAGATCTTTTATTACCTTGGTGCTATCAATCATTCCTTGTTTTACTTTGTCTAAAAAATTCATTCATAGTCCTCCTTTTAATTTCATTTATTAATTAATATTATTTTAATAAGATATTATGCATAAAATTATAGGAATAGAATATATTTTTTACATTGACAATCACATGAATAAATGTTAAGATACCGTAAAACATAATATAGTAGCCTATAATTTGTGTTCTAGAGGATGCGATAGATTAAGAGTATTATAAGTGAGGATAAGGAATTCGTTGAGCTTATAAGAAAGGAATCGTCGCCGAAATATATAAATTTTCCTGGGTTTATATATTGGGTTTATGTTGAATAAACATAAGACTGTTATTGATAAATAACCCAATTTATCAATAAAGAGCTATTACACAAAGGGTAAAAGGTATATTGAAAAATTTCAATAACAGTCAAGGGGACCTTTTATTCTTTGAGTGTTTTTTTTGTTTTTATATAGAAAAAAGGAGGAAATATAATGTCAATTGTAGTACAAAAATATGGAGGAACATCCGTAGGTACGCCAGAGAAGATAAAGAATATAGCTGAAAAAATAATAAGCAGAAAAGAAAAAGGCGATGGTGTAGTAGTAGTGGTATCTGCAATGGGCAAAACTACGGATCTGTTATTGGAGATGTCAAAGGGCATTACAAAAAATCCTCACAAGAGAGAATTAGATATGCTTATGTCTACGGGAGAACAAGTGACGATTACACTTGTTGCAATGGCATTACATGAAAGAGGGCATGACTGCATTTCTCTTACTGGATTTCAAGCTGGAATACAAACGCAAGGATATCATACAAAGGCAAGAATCCATGATATAGATATTGAAAAAGTTAATTCACATTTAAAAGAAGGAAAAATAGTAGTGGTTGCTGGATTTCAGGGAATGAACGAAAATGGAGATATAACGACTCTTGGTAGAGGCGGATCAGATACTACAGCAGTGGCATTAGCAGCAAAATTAGGCTGTAGCTGTGAAATTTATACAGATGTAGATGGTATTTATACGGTAGATCCTAGAGTATTTTCAACGGCTAGAAAATTAGATTATATTTCATATGAAGAGATGTTAGAAATGGCAAGCTTAGGGGCAGGCGTGATGGAAACTAGAGCTGTTGAAATGGGGCAGAAATTTAATGTACCTATTTATGTTGCACTAAGCATGGAGGATTGGCCTGGAACTTATATAAAGGGGATGGATATGACAATGGAAAAAAGAGCGATTACTGGATTATCTATTAGTGATAAAGACTTAATGGTTACGGTTAATCATATAAAATATGATACTAAGAATATTGCATATATCTTTAATACATTAGCAAAAATGGATGTGAATGTAGATATGATTAGTCAAACTGCACCTGTGAATGGTTTTGTTAACTTATCATTTACAGCACCTAAATTAGATGAAAATACCATATTAAATATAATGAAAGATTTAAAAGGTAAGCTTAATGATATAGAAGTTGAAATTGAAAGAGATATAACAAAGCTTTCAGTTGTAGGAATAGGGATGAGAAGCCAATCAGGAGTAGCTGCAAAAATGTTTGATATTTTTGCTGAAAATGATATTTCTTTTAAGCAAGTAACTACATCTGAAATTAGAATTTCTTATACAATTTCTACAAAGGATAGAAATAAGGCAGTAGAAGTTGTTGCTACAGAATTTGATTTATAATAATTGTATAAGGTAAGTTAGGTGAAAGGTAACAGGTATCATGGGGTATTTAATACCTATGACCCGTTACCTTTTACATATAATATAGATGTTGTTATATATTTCACGAAAAAAAGCAATAATGGCCAATAAATAAGGTATTTTGTAAAAAAAATAGCATAAATAAGTGTTTGAAAGGGTTGGTAAATTTCTCTAGAAGGTGTATAATTTTAATGGAGATAAACTATATTTATAAATCTATATGTGCTTTTAAATATTAGGATATAAAATTAACATATTCTAAATGTATAAGGAGGAGTACCAATGACATTTGAAATGCTAAATATTGAAAAAACAGAGAACATTGCAATACTAAAGCTAAATAGACCAAAAGCATTAAATGCATTAAACTCAGCAGTGTTAAAAGAATTAGATGTGGCTATAGACCAAATCAATGCTGACAAAGAGGTTAATGTTTTAGTTATTAGTGGAGAAGGAAAAGCATTTGTAGCAGGAGCAGACATCACAGAAATGAAAGAACTAAATGCAGAAGAAGGAAGAGTATTTGGTAATTTAGGACAGAACGTATTTAGAAAAATTGAAAAGATGGAGAAACCTGTAATAGCAGCTGTAAATGGTTTCGCATTAGGTGGTGGATGTGAGTTAGCTATGTGTTGTGATATAAGAGTAGCTAGTGAAAAAGCAAAATTTGGTCAACCTGAGGTTGGTTTAGGGATTGTACCAGGATTTTCAGGAACACAAAGATTACCTAGATTAGTAGGCGCTGCTAAAGCAAAAGAGTTAATTTATACAGGTGGAATTATCAATGCTACAGAGGCTGAAAGAATAGGCCTTGTAAATAAAGTAGTAGCACCTGAAGATTTAATGGATGCTACTATGGAATTAGCAAAAGCAATTGCTAAAAATGCTCCAAAGGCAGTAAGTTATTCAAAAATTGCTATTAATAGAGGAATGGAAACGGATATTGAAACAGGCATAGAAATAGAAGCAAATCTATTTGGATTATGCTTTGCTACGAAAGATCAAGAAGAAGGTATGACTGCTTTTGTAGAAAAAAGAAAAGCAGCGTTTATTGGTGAGTAATATAGCTATATAGCTATGAATAAATTACATAGGGGGAAATTTAAAATGAAAAAAATAGGCGTTTTAGGAACAGGAACTATGGGTGCAGGAATTATTCAAACATTTGCTCAAACAGGATACGAAGTTTGTATAAGAGCTAGAAGAGAAGCATCTATTGAAAAAGGGATTGCTACCGTAGCTAAAAATTTAGATAGAAGCGTTAAAAAAGGTAAAATGACAGAAGAAGAAAAAGCAACAATCTTAGGAAGAATTTCAGGTTCTACAGAACTTGAGATCATGAAAGATTGTGATTTAATCGTAGAGGCAGCTACAGAAAACATGGAAGCTAAGAAAGCTTTATTTGCTGAAATCGATGCAATTTGTAAGCCGGAAACAATTTTAGCTACAAATACATCTTCACTTTCAATCACTGAGATTGCAGCAGCTACAAAGAGACCGCAAAATGTTATAGGTATGCATTTCTTCAATCCAGTGCCAGTAATGAAGCTTGTTGAAATTATTAAAGGAATTGCAACTTCTGAAGAAACAAAAGCTACAATCGTTGCGTTAACAAAAGAAATTGGAAAAACAGCAGTTGAAGTTGAAGAAGCGCCAGGATTTGTTGTAAATAGAATTTTAATTCCTATGGTTAACGAAGCAGTAGGAATATTAGCAGACGGAGTAGCAACAGCTGCTGATATTGATGAAGCGATGAAGCTTGGTGCAAACCATCCAATCGGACCGTTAGCTTTAGGAGATTTAATTGGACTTGATGTATGCTTAGCAATCATGGACGTATTATACAATGAATTTGGTGATTCTAAATACAGAGCTCATCCATTCCTAAGAAAAATGGTTAGAGCAAACCAATTAGGAAGAAAAACTTCAAAAGGATTCTTTGATTACAGTAAGTAATTATAAAAAACTATATTGCGTGTGCAATATAGTTTTTTTATTCTATTAAAACATATTCAAAAATAAATCAACTATTTTACTATAAATTGACTTCATGCAAAATAGTTAAAAATAGATTGCAAATATTTGTATAAAAATTTTGATATATAGGGGTTTTTGTAATATAATCTTAACTATGGATAGATTGTAACTATGGTACAATGTACAAAGACCGTAGCTTGAGAGGAGAAGAGCATGAAGACATTTTTAAAAGTTTTTTGTATTGCATTTATATGTTTTATGGTGGCGATGAGTGCTGGTGTATGGGGTTTTAGTAAATATTACAGTGAATCTGACTCAGATGCTAGTATAGACAGTGAAGAAAATAAAGAGGATATAAAATATGAGGAATTTGATAATAGAAGTGAATTAAAGAAAATGATGGACGAAAGTAAAAGGATCAATGTTTTACTATTAGGCATGGAAGGTCCTAGAACAGATACAATTATATTTGCAAGTTTTGATCCTGAAAGTAAAAATGTAGATTTAGTATCTATACCAAGAGATACTTATTATGAAAGACGGCAATATAGAGATCCTGCTGAGCAAAAGATTAATGCTGTATATGGAGATGATGGAGTAGAAGGCATAACGAAAGCGGTAAGAAAAGTATTAGGAGATGTTCCGATTCATTATTATGCCAGCGTTACTTATAAGGGTGTAGAAAGAATAGTAGACTCCTTAGGTGGCGTTGAGGTAAATATTCCTATGAATATGAAATATGATGATCCATATGACAAACCTCCTTTGCATATAGATTTTAAAAAAGGACCTAAAGTTTTGAATGGTAAAACGGCAATTCAGTTTTTAAGATTTAGAAAAGGAAATAATGGCGGGGGATATCCTGATGGAGATCTAGGTCGTAATAAAGCACAACAAGAGTTTATAAAGTCAGCTTTAGGAAAAGCCCTTGGATTTAGATTACCTGTAGTAGCAAACACTGTGGTAAAATATGTAAAAACAGACATTCCCTTATCTAAAATTGCAAGCATTGCAAAAGATGCAGTTGGAATGAAAAGGGAAAATGTAAAGACCTATTCTATTCCAGGAAAAGCGGTAATGCAAAATAGATTATCTTATTTCATGCATGATAAAGATCAGATTGAAGAGTTGACGAAAGAAATTTATAGCGGAGGAAAATATGAAAAGAGTGGGGAGTAATTCTACCACTCTTTTCATATTTATAGTACTAAAAAAAGAGGAAGTTGGTATAAAATGGAGAATGATATACTAAATGTATAAAAAGTAATGAAATGAAAAAAACTAAAGGTAATAATAACACTTAGGGGTGATATTGTGAAAAAAAGATATAGGGGTACAGGAGGTCTACTTATAGGGTTTATAGTGATAGGTGTAATGAGTGGAACAATTGCTTTTTTCATGTTAAGTCATAATGAAACGAAGACGGAAGATCTTTCAATGAAGATACAAAAGGAGACGCCTGTACAGGAGACACTTGCTACAAAAGATTCAATAAAGGATATTTTAAGTGATGTCAAGGATGTATACATTGAGAGTGCTTTTTCAGTAAGTAATATTATTGAATTAGGAGAGGGGAATGCCAGTGAAATTATTCAAATGATGGAGAAATTAGATGTAAATCTTGTAATGAAATCTGTAGAGGATTCTATGAAATATAATGATTGTTCATATATAATACATATAAAAAGTAAAAATATAAAAATTAAGTTAAATAATAGTTATATTATTGTGGAGGAAGGACAAGGTGGAACACGTATTTATGAGGTAGATGATCATGTGCTAAAAACATTAAATAAAAAAGTTGAGTCTCTTTATATGAGTGAGTGTAATAAAAATTTTAGATTTGAGAATGCGAAGGAAGTTACTATCACAGCAGGAGATCAAAATAAGGAATGGAGCATTAAAGATGATCAATTAAAAGAATTATTATCATATATAGATCTTACTACACCTGTTTCACCTCAAGAAAAAATAGGGATTTGTAGTAAATATCCAGACTATCAGTTGAAAATTGAGTTCCAAAAACAAACATACATGATGAAACTAATAAATGATAACCTTATGAGTATGGAAGCATTAGATAATCAAGTATATTATAGATATGATAAAAAATTATGGGCGTATATAGTAGAGAAATACCCAGTACCTTTTGATGCAGAAATAAATCAATTAGAGTATTTAGTTAAATCAAAGAACGTTGTAGTAGATGATATGGAAAATGTATTTGATTTAGAGGATGATAAATTTTTCCCTAGGGAGCTAACAAGAGTATTAACCCATGCATCTAAATCTGAAGTAGCAGGGGTACCTAGTACAGAGAACTTGATGTATTTATTGGAATTTAGCGTAGATGATAATAAAAGAAAAGTTAAAGTTTATCACAATTATATAGAATATGAAGAGAAGATTTATTATAGTGAAAATATAGGGGAACTGATTAAAAGCGTTATAAGTGTATAAAAGGTTAAGGGGTTTCCCTTAACCTTTTAATTTTTCTAGTAGCATTTTACCAACACTATTAATATCTCCAGCACCCATAGTAATAACTAAGTCATTTGGTTGTGCGTGCTTTAGGATATAATCAACAATATCTTCAAAGGCTTTTATGTATTTCACATTTTGATTATTGTTTTCTATTTCTCTTACTAAATCATTTGAATGAATTTCACCTGTATCTTTTTCTCTTGCAGCATAAATGTCAGTAATGATCAAATGATCAATGCCATTAAAAGAAGATGCAAAATCATTTAGTAATGATTTCGTTCTAGTATAGGTATGGGGTTGAAAAATACACCAAAGCTTGTTATGAGGAACGTTTGAGGTTGCTTGTAGTGTAGCTTTGATTTCTGTAGGATGATGAGCATAATCATCTATAATTTTTATATCATTCACTACGCCTAATACATCAAATCTTCTATGGGTACCTGTAAAAGAATATAAAGCTTTAGATATATTTTCTATATCAATCCCTAATGAATGAGCGCAAGATACAGCTGCTAAAGCATTAGATACATTGTGCTTTCCAGGAACCTGAAGATGTATATTTCCTAAGTAGTTCTTTTTAAAGAATACGTCAAAGGAAGGGAATCCATTTTTATCATAGTGTATATTCGTAGCATTATAATCGTTATGATCTTGCTCTCCATAAGTAATAATAGGACAAGATATATTTGGTAGTATTTTCTTTATATTCATATCATCATTGTATACAAATAACAATCCATCGTTAGGTATTAAATTAGCAAACTCTGTAAAGGTTTGATTGATATGGTGAATATCTTTAAAATAATCTAAATGATCTTCCTCTATGTTAAGAATAATCCCTATTTTGGGGAAAAACTTTAAAAAGCTTCCAACATATTCACAAGCTTCTGTAAGAAAATAATCACGGCTTCCAATTCTAACATTCCCACCAATGGCATCTAATTGACCACCAACTAGAATGGTTGGGTCAAAATTATTATACTGAAGAATAACAGAGAGCATAGAAGTAGTCGTGGTTTTTCCATGGGTGCCAGCAACCGCTATACTAGTATTAAATTTTTTCATTATTAGACCTAGTATTTCAGCTCTTGAGATGATAGGAATTTTCAGTTCTTTTGCAGCAATAAACTCGGGATTATCTTCTTTTACGGCAGCCGTATATACCACTAAATCACAAGAAGATATATTGGTTTTATGATGACCAATATGAATGAATGCACCTTTGTCTGAAAGTCTTTGTGTAGTAGTTGAAGCTTTCATATCCGAACCAGATACTTTATATCCAAGGTCAAGAAGAATTTCACCGATTGCACTCATACTGATTCCACCAATGCCTATAAAGTGTACATGATGAATATCATGTTTGTCTAAGTCAAAATCAATCATAAATTTTCCTCCAATTTTATATATTTAAAATAGTATTTACTATGGTATTATTGCCAAATTAATATATCTGTATATGTATATTTACAAAAATGTAAAGTATACTATAAAAAACCTAGTAAGATTATATCATAAAAATGAAACAGGAATGGTTTATATGAAAATTTTGTATAGTTTAAAGATTAAATTTTGATATTTATAAAATAGTTGAATAAATGTTGAAAAACGAATAAAATCATATATAACAATATAAAATATTCGGAATGGAGAATAGTAAATATGAAGCTAAAAAGAAGTGGAAGAATTGGTGCCTTAATTAAAATATTATGTGATAATCCAAATCAAATTTTTACATTAAGTTATTTTACAAATAAATTCAATGCAGCTAAGTCTAGTATTAGTGAAGATATTGTAGTAGCTAAAAAAATAATGGAAGATTTAGAGTTGGGCAAAATTGAGACAATATCAGGTGCAGCAGGAGGCGTAAAATATATTCCTTTCATTAGTGCAGAAGATACGAAAATAGTTTTAGAAGAGATTTGTGAAAAGTTAAAAGATACGAATCGTATTATCCCAGGTTCATTTTTATATATGGCAGATATCATATATAATCCGTCAATCGTTAGAAAACTTGGAAATATTTTTGCAACCAAGTTTGTAGATGAAAAGATTGACTATGTTATAACCGTTGAAACGAAGGGGATTCCCATTGCACTTATGACAGCCAATGTTTTAAATGTACCTTTAATTATTTTAAGAAGAGATAGTAAGGTAACAGAAGGTTCTACCGTAAGTATTAACTATGTATCTGGTTCTACAGGAAAAATTCAGGCAATGTCTATTTCGAAAAGGGCAATAAAACATGGATCAAAAGTAATTGTTATTGATGATTTTATGAAAGCAGGAGGAACTGCTAAGGGAATGATCGATATGATGAGGGAATTTGAGGCAGATGTAAAAGGAATTGGGGTTGTGATTGCTACGAAAGAACCAAAAGATAAAATTGTGAAAGATTATATTCCACTATTAATTTTAGACGAGGTAAATGAGGCTAAGGGTAGTATCAATATATATCCAAATAAAGACTTAATATAAAAAAATTTTCCAAATATTGAATAATAAGAAGGAAATTCATAAAATATAGAGAATATATTATTTAGCAATTCAAGTTAAAACATAAAAAGGTGGTGATTCGTATGAATATTACAGATGTACGTGTGCGAAAAATTAGTGATGAAGGCAAGATGAAAGGAATCGTTTCAGTTACATTGGATAATGAATTTGTAGTACATGATATAAAAATTATAGAAGGCTTAAATGGACTATTCATAGCAATGCCTAGTAGAAAAGTAGGAGAAGGAGACTTCAGAGATATAGCACACCCTATTAACTCTGAAACCAGAACAAAACTACAAGATGAAATTTTTGCTGCATATGAAAAAGTAAAAGAAGAAAGAGAAGCATAAAATCGGATAGCAAAACCTCTATAGGAAAAGAGGTTTTGTTTTTTTATTGGGAGAATTAGTGAATTATATATAAAAAAGTGTTATACTAATTAACGAAAAGGAACGAATTTTGTGAGTCAAAGGTAATAAAATATGTAACAAATGGTCGGGAATAAAAGTTTTTTGTAAACATGAAAGCGTATAAATCATGTATAATAGGAGTGATGTATATGAAGAATATTACGGCGGTTATATTAGCAGCAGGTGCAGGAACGCGAATGAAATCAAAAATTCCTAAGGTAATCCACCAAGTTTGTGAAAAACCAATGGTTCAACATGTGATTGATGTAGCTCAAGAATTATTAGCTGAAAAAACCATTGTAGTAATTGGTCATGGCTGTGAAAAAGTAAAAGAGGCTATTTCTGACAATGTAGAATTTATACTACAAAAAGAACAATTAGGAACAGGCCATGCAGTCATTCAGACGCAACATGATTTGCCAGATGAGGGACACGTTCTTCTTTTATATGGTGACACGCCTTTGATTACTTCAGAAACAATCAAAGAACTAATCTCATATCATGAAGAAGGTGATTTTGCGGCTACAATTTTAACTGCACACGTAAATGATCCTACGGGATATGGAAGAATTGCGCGAGATCATAGTGATCGTGTAGTAAAGATCGTGGAACATAAAGATGCAAATGAAGAAGAAAAAGAGATTACAGAAATAAATTCTGGAATATATTGTTACGATGCAAAATTACTTAAGCAATCTTTGAGCAAACTAGATAATAATAATACGCAAAATGAGTATTATATTACAGATGTAGTGGAAATATTAAACAAAGAAAGCTATAAGGTAGGCGCATACAAAATAGAAGATGAAACAGAAATCATGGGCGTTAATTCAAGAATTCAACTTGCGAAAGCAGAAGAAGTCATGAGAAGAAGAATATTAAATAATTTGATGCAAGAGGGTGTTACAATTATAGACCCTAACAATACTTATATAGATAAAGAAGTAAAAATAGGTGAAGACACAATTATATATCCAGGTGTAATTATTAAAGGAAATACGCAAATAGGTGAGGATTGTATCATCGGTCATAATTGTAGAATTGAAAATTCTATGATAAAAAACAATGTAAAAATTCAAAGTTCTACCATTGTTGATAGTATTGTTGATGATGATTGTACCATAGGGCCATATGCTTATCTAAGACCAAATAGCAAATTAGGTAAGGCTGTAAAAATAGGCGATTTTGTTGAAGTTAAGAATGCAACAATTGGCGATAGATCTAAAGCATCTCATTTATCCTATATAGGAGATGCAGAGATTGGTAAAGAAGTGAATATAGGTTGTGGCGTAGTGTTTGTTAACTATGATGGAAAGAATAAGCATAAAACAGTTGTAAAAGATCATGCTTTTGTAGGAAGCAATACAAATTTAGTAGCACCTATAACAGTTGAAGAATATGGATACATTGCAACAGGTTCTACCATTACAAAAGACGTGCCAGAAGGATCATTGTCTGTGGCAAGAGGGAAACAAAAAAATATAGCAGGATGGGTAGAACGAAAAGGCGTGTTAAAAAAAGATTAATTTGAGGAGGAGAACAAATGAATATTAATGGAAAGCAAATAAAAGTTTTTGCTGGTAATGCATCTAAAGATTTAGCGATGAATATTTGTAAACAAATAGGTGTGAAATTAGGAGATGCTGATGTAACTACTTTTAGTGATGGAGAAATTGCAGTAAATATTAATGAAACTGTTAGAGGTGCAGATGTATTTATTGTACAATCGACTTGTGCACCCGTTAATAATAATTTAATGGAACTTCTAATTATGATAGATGCCCTAAAAAGAGCTTCAGCTGGACGAATTACTGCTGTAATTCCTTATTATGGATATGCACGTCAAGATAGAAAAGCAAAAGCAAGAGATCCAATTACAGCGAAACTTGTAGCAGATATTATTACAACAGCAGGTGCAGATCGTGTACTTACTATGGACTTACATGCTTCTCAAATTCAAGGATATTTTAATATTCCGCTAGATCACCTTTTAGGGGGACCTATTTTAGCACAACACTTTGCAGATATGAATCTTGAAGATGTAGTTGTGGTTTCACCTGACCTTGGTAGTGTGACAAGAGCTAGAAACTTTGCAAGATTCTTAGATGCACCGATTGCTATTATTGATAAGAGAAGACCAAAAGCAAATGTTTCTGAGATTATGAATATTATTGGAGATATAGAAGGAAAAACAGTAATATTAGTAGATGATATGATTGATACTGCAGGAACCATTACAAATGGAGCAAATGCTTTAAAAGAATTTGGCGCGAAAGAAGTATATGCTTGTTGTACACATCCAGTATTATCAGGTCCTGCAATGGAGAGAATTCAAAACTCTGTAATTAAAGAATTGGTAGTATTAGATACGATTCCACTACCTGAGAAGAAGCAATTAGATAATATTGAAGTTTTATCAGTAGCACCGATTTTAGGAAAAGCGATTCAAAGCATTTATGAAAATACATCTGTAAGTAAATTATTTGAATAGAAGGGTGGAGATTTTTTCTCCGCCTTTTTTATATCCTTTAAGTAGTAATCTTATGATATAATGATGAAGTAGTTTTAATAGGAAGGTGAGTTAAGATGTATGTAATAGTAGGATTAGGAAATCCAGGAAAGCAATATGCATTCACTAGGCATAATGTTGGATTTGATGCAATAGATCTATTAGCGAAGGCAAATAATATTTCTATGAATAAAGTAAAGCATCAAGCTGTTATTGGAGAAGGAAGAATTAATAATCAAAAGGCATTATTAGTAAAACCCACTACATATATGAATCTAAGTGGTAGAAGTGTAAGAGACATAGTAAATTTTTATAAAGTGGACATAGAAAAATTAATCGTTATTTATGATGATATAGATACAGAAGTAGGAAAATTAAGAATTAGACAAAAAGGTAGTGCAGGAACCCATAATGGAATGAAATCCATTATATATGAAATGCAGGTTGATCAGTTTCCACGAGTTCGAATCGGTGTGGGAAAGCCACAACATGGAAATTTAGCCGATTTTGTGTTAGGTAAATTCACAAAAGAAGACAGACCTTTTGTAGATGAATCAATAGAAAGAGCTACAAAAGCTGTGGAAGCCATCATAAAAGAGGGTATAGACATTGCCATGAATAGATATAATGGATAATAGGAAAAGTTAAAATATCATTAGCCCAGATTTCTAAAATCTGGGCTAATGATATTGTATAGAGTGAGAGGTGAGAAGTTTTTTGAAAAAGGACATATTTATAGAAGGTATTCGTAGTTTAAGGGAATATGAACAATTGCAGGAGGGGATTAACAAAGAGCAAAGTCCTATCGTTGTTCATGGATTAATAGATTCCCAAATTGCCCATATCATTTCTTCCTTAGGAAGTTCTAATCGTAAGCAGTGCTTAGTGATTACTTACAATCATCAACAAGCAAAGAAAATTTATGAAGATCTTTGTTTCTTTTCTAAAGAAAATGTGTATTTATTTCCCAATAAAGAATTGCTGTTTTACAATTATGATGCATATAGTCGACAAAATATGGAAGAACGAGTAAGGGTGCTTACAGAGGTTAATCAAAAAAATAATACGATTGTGGTTGCTTCTATTGATAGCTTATTGTATAGATTAATGGCGAAAGATACATTTTTTCAAAGGTCTTTTAGTTTGAAATATGGTCAAGTTATTCAAAGAGAAGAAATTATAAATGGATTGATTTCTCTAAGATATGAAAGATGTGACATGGTAGAAGCAAAGGGTCAATTTAGTAGTAGAGGCGGAATTATTGATTTTTATCCTATTCATGAAAAATCACCTTATAGAATAGAATTATTCGATGATGAAATTGATTCTATTAGACAATTTGATAGTAGAACACAACTATCTTTAGAAAAAAAGGATGAAGTGATTCTTTATCCAGTAAAAGAAGTGCTTCAAAATGATGCATCAAAAATAGAAGGAATAGAAAAAATAGAGAAAGATAAATTAAAGCTCTCTAGAACATTAATAGGTAAAGCGAATGAAAGATTACAAGATAAAATCAATAATACCATAGAACAATTACAAAATAATATGATCCCTCAAGGATTTGAAAACTATTTAAATTATTTTTATGAAGACACAGCATCCTTAATAGATTATATGGATGAAAAAGCCTTCGTATTTGTAGATGAACCTTCTAGAGTTATGGAAAAGGCAGATCATATACAACACGAGATAGAAGAATCCTTTAAGATGTTATTAGAAAAAGGAGAAGTGCTACCAGGACAAATTGATTTAATTTGTCATTATGATGAGTTTGTCGCTACTATGAAGAAGAAACAGGTATTTGTATTAAGTAATTTGCCTAAAAACAATCCATTTTTTGAATCTAAAAACATCGTGAATTTTTCTTCACGAACAGCCCCCACTTTTCATGGGAAAATAGATTTATTTACGAAAGAGATTAAGAATTTAAAATATAAAGGATATAAGAGTGTGATTTTATCTTCTACGAAAGAAAGGGCGATCCGCCTTGAAGAGGCACTTAGAGAAGATGGAATAGAGTGTAGTTATCTAAAGGAACTAGATAGAGATATTAAGCCGGGACAAATTGTAATCATTGATGGACAACTTAGAAAAGGCTTTGAATATCATGCAAATAAATTTTTGGTTATAACGGAAGATGAAATCTTTGGTAGTGCAAAGAAAAAGAGAACCACGAAAAGAAGAGACGATGCACGACCTATAAAATCTTTTATAGATTTAAAAGTTGGAGACTATGTGGTCCATGAAAACCATGGAATTGGAAAATATGTAGGAATAGAACAATTAAATGTACAAGGTGCTAAAAAAGATTATTTAAAGCTTAAGTATTCAGGAGAAGATCTTTTATATGTGCCTATAGAACAGATGGATTTGATTCAGAAATATATAGGACCAGATATTAAAGCCAAACTAAGTAAATTAGGCGGCATAGAATGGAAAAAAGCGAAAGCAAAAGTAAAAGGTGCCATCGTTGATATGGCTGAAGAATTATTAAAATTGAGTGCCATAAGACAAAACTCTAAAGGATATGCATTTTCAGAAGATACCCTTTGGCAAAGACAATTTGAAGATATGTTTCCATATGAAGAAACACCAGATCAGCTAAGAAGTATTAAAGAATTAAAAGAGGATATGGAAAAAGATATTCCTATGGATCGATTACTTTGTGGGGATGTTGGATATGGAAAAACAGAAGTTGCCATAAGAGGAATATTCAAATGTATTATGGAGGGAAAACAAGCAAGTATATTAGTTCCTACAACCATACTTGCACAACAACATTATAATACCATGGTAGAAAGATTTAAAGAGTTTCCAGTAACCATAGAAATGCTGAGTAGATTTAGAACGGCTAAACAGCAAAAAAAGATTATCGAAGAGGTTGAATTGGGAAATATTGATATCATCATAGGAACCCATCGGATCTTATCTAAGGATATAAAATTTAAAGATTTAGGACTATTAATTATAGATGAAGAGCAACGATTTGGGGTAAAGCACAAAGAATCACTAAAACAATTAAGAAAAAATGTAGATATACTTACATTAACAGCCACACCCATTCCAAGAACCCTTCACATGTCTTTGATTGGACTTAGAGATATGAGTACAATTGAAGAGCCACCAGAAGAAAGATATCCTGTACAAACCTATGTAGTAGAATATCATGAAGAAATGATTAAAGAAGCAATCATCAGGGAAATGGATAGAGGCGGACAAGTATATTTTGTATTTAATCGGGTGCAGGGGATCGATAAAATGGCCATACGTATCAGCGAGTTAGTACCAGATGCAAGAATTGCAGTGGCCCATGGGCAGATGAGTGAAAGACAGCTAGAAAACATTATGCTTGACTTTATGAATGATGAATACGATATATTAATTTGTACAACCATTATTGAAACAGGGCTTGATATTTCTAGTGCAAATACGATGATTATATATGATGCAGACCATATGGGGCTTTCACAGTTGTATCAATTAAGAGGACGAGTGGGAAGATCAAATCAGTTAGCCTATGCTTATTTGACCTATGAGAAGGATAAAGTACTTACAGAAGTGGCAGAGAAGAGGTTGCAGGCAATTAAAGAATTTACTGAATTTGGTTCAGGATTTAAAATTGCAATGAGGGATTTAGAAATTAGAGGCGCAGGAAACCTATTAGGTGGAGAGCAACATGGACAGATGGCTACCATTGGATATGATCTTTATTGTAAGCTATTAGAAGAGACAGTAAGAGAAATGAAAGGAGAAGAAATAGAAGAGAATATTGAAACGAGTATAGAAATAAATATAAATGCCTTTATACCAGAAAAATATATTCCAAACGAAAATCATAAGTTAGAAATTTATAAAAAGATTGCAGGAATTCGTAGTCAGCAAGATGCAGATGAAATAGAAGAAGAAATTGAAGACAGATTTGGAAATATTCCAGAACCTGTAAGAAATTTAATCCATATTTCTTTTATAAAGTCTGTCGCACAAAGAATTGGAATTAGTAATATTTCTGAAACGAAAACACATGTAAAACTTCAATTTGAAAATGCAAGTTATATGAAACCTATGATGATCACAGAGGCAGTTAAATTTTATGGAAACAGAATAGAAATTAATGGAGGAACCCCTCCATATATAAAATTAAGTTATTATAACGAACAACGAAAGTATAAAGATTTAAAACAGTTATTAGAAAAAATTAGCAGTTTGCATAACCAATAAATTCATAATATAATGATATAATGAGTTATGCAAATCTACAGACGAGGAGAGGATCATGTGAATTTTCTAAAGAAAAGAACAAAAAACATTTTTATAATGCTACTATTGGTACTTGCAGTATTTACAACGGGATGCCAAGGTCAAGAGGTCCAAGTTGCGAAAGCTGATATGGTTGCAAAGATTGATAAAAAGGTAATTACGGTAGAAAACTATAACAAACAATTAGCAATATTTAAGAAAAATTATGAAAGTCAATATGGAGATAAGATTTGGAGCGTTGATGTAGGAGGAAAAACTTTCCTTAGTGCTGTAAAAGAAAATGTTTTAGAAAAATTGATTACGGATGAAGTGATTATATCTTATTTACAAAATAAAAAAGTAACAATCGACGAAAAAGAAGTTGAAAAGCAATACACGGTTTATCAAGAAAACATAAAAAATCAAGAAGAATTTAAAAAATTCTTAGAAGAAAATAAAATTGATGAAGCTTCGATCAAAGAGCAAATTAGAACGGAATTGTATGTGAAAAAGTTCCAAGATGAAGTAATTAAGGAATTAGATTTAACAGATGAAAAAATAAAAAAATACTATGACGAACATATTAGTGATTATAATATTGAACAAGTGAAAGCAAGTCATATCTTATTAAAAGAAGAAGAAAAAGCAAAAGATATACTTACAAAAGTAAAAGCTGGAGAAGATTTTGCTAAACTTGCAAAGGAATTTTCAGAAGATAAAGGTTCAGGACAGCAAGGTGGAGATTTAGGGTATTTCCAAAGAGGAATGATGGTACCAGAGTTTGAAGAAGTTGCTTTTTCATTAGAAAACGGACAAATTAGTGATTTAGTAAAATCACAGTTTGGATATCATATCATCAAAGTGATTGATAAAAAAGTTGAAGTAAAAGAATTTGAAGAAGTAAAAGATCAAATAAAGGAAACAATCATGCAAGAAACAATGATGAAAAAAATAGAAGAAACAAAAGCTACGTTCAAAATAGAAAAATTTATTGAGAACATAAAATAAGAAAATCCAACAATCTAAATAGATTGTTGGATTTTTTTATGAAAAATTACCAAAGATGCATAAAAAAAGTACTAACATTAAATAATAAGATTGTAACGAAATAATGGTGTTGGAATATTACGAAGGTAATTAGCATACTAGGAGGGAAAAACAAGTGAAAGCTACAGGCATAGTTAGAAGAATTGACGATTTAGGAAGAGTGGTAATACCAAAAGAAATTAGACGTACACTTAGAATTCGAGAAGGCGATCCATTAGAGATCTTTACAGATAGAAATGGAGAAGTCATTCTTAAAAAATATTCACCAATAGGAGAACTAAACGAATTTGCAACAGAATATGTAGAAGCATTAAATGAATCCCTAGGACAAATGATTATTATTACGGACAGAGATATTGTAGTTGCTGTAGCTGGAGGGTCTAAAAAGGAATTTTTAGAACAAAGGTTAAGCAAATCTTTTGAGAAAGCCCTAGAAGAAAGAAAAACACTTTTGATAATGGAAAGTGAAAAAATATATCCAGTAACATCAGAACAAGGAGATGGAACTCAGTATAATTCTCAAATAATAGTACCTATTACTATGCAAGGAGATGCTATTGGAGCCGTGGTTGTACTGTCAAAAGATGAAAGCAAACCATTAGGTGAATTAGAACAAAAAGTAGCACAAACTGCTGCAAGTTTCTTGGGAAAACAAATGGAACAATAAGTTGTACATAAAGTAGTAGCTATGGGCTACTACTTTTTATTATGAAGTAGGAATTATATAACTAAATAGCCCTATATAGTTATATTTCTGATATAATAGACTCATTCAGTAAAAATTCGGGAGGAAAATAAATGAGTAGTAAATCGTTTTTAAAAGGTGCTGCGATCCTTGGTGCAGCAGGAATTTTAGTAAAAATAATGGGGGCATTTTTTAGAATACCATTAGGCATTATAATTGGTAGTGAAGGATTAGGGTATTATCAATCCTCTTACCCTATATATGTACTGTTACTTGTTATTTCAACAGCAGGAATCCCTACAGCTATATCTAAGCTTGTAGCAGAAAGAAATGCTATGGGAGATCGATACGGAGCCCATCGAGTATTCAAGGTTTCTTTTTCACTATTGTTAGTAGTGGGAATTGTAACCTCTTCAATGATGTTCTTTGGGGCAGGTGTTTTAACGAGAATCATTAAAAATCCAGGGGCCTATTACTCAATACTTGCCATTGCACCTGCGTTATTATTTGTTCCAATCATGGCAGCTTATAGAGGCTATTTTCAAGGGCTTCAAGATATGGTGCCTACAGCCATCTCTCAGATTTTAGAACAATTTGGGCGAACGGTAGTTGGATTAGTATTAGCCATGATTCTCTTTAAACAGAGCACAGAATATGCAGCAGCAGGGGCTTCATTTGGGGCAGCAGCAGGAGCTATTACTGGAGCTATGATGATTATTTATATATACTACAAAAAAAGAAAAAATATTTTATTACAAATAAATAATTGTGGTAAATTTAAACAAGAATCATCATCTACCATCGTTTATAAGATTCTAGCAATTGCCATACCCATTACGATAGGTGCTGCAATTTTACCCATTATGAATATGATTGATGCAGCTTTAGTAATGAGAAGACTTCAAATCATTGGATACACCATTAAAGAATCTAATCAATTATATGGTCAGCTCACAGGAATGGCTGCACCGCTTATTAACTTACCTCAAGTGATAACGGTGGCATTAGCTATGAGCTTAGTACCTGCCATTTCAGATGCAAATCAAAGAAAAGATATAAATGGCATGAAAACTACAATTCAAACAGGAACTAGGATCACCATGTTAATAGGACTTCCTGCAGCAGTAGGATTGGTTACCTTAGCAAAACCAATTATGCTGTTACTATATTCTAATAGACTAGAAGAAGCTATAAGTGCAGCTAGTATATTATCTATACTTGGAGTTGGGGTTATATTCTTAACGTTAGTGCAAACATTTACAGCCATCCTTCAAGGATTAGGAAAACCGATCATTCCAGTAAGAAATCTTTTTATAGGGGCCTTATTTAAAATCGCTATGACCTATTTTCTAACATCTATTCCTTCAATCAATGTTAAGGGAGCGGCACTAGGAACAGTTACTACTTATGCAGTAGCAGCTATTTTAAACTTTATAGAAGTAAAAAGAATTACAAAGACTGAATTTAGTATAGTAAACTTCGTTATAAAGCCATTCATTGCAGTTGGCGCAATGGCTATATCTGTATTATATATATATAGCAGTATTAGTATGAGACTAGGAAATAAAATGTCTACAGTAATAGCTGTAGCCGTAGGAGGAACCATTTATGGATTGATGCTTCTTGCTACAGGTGCAATTACAAAAGATGATTTTGATATGCTTCCAGGAGGCAAGAAACTGGTTAAAATATTGAGTATGATGGGATTATTAAGGAAATAATATGTTAAAATGAGTATATATTTCAAGAAGAAGGTGTATTTATGAACAAATTAACAGTCATCGGATTGGGGCCTGGAAGTAAAGAGTATTTGACAATGGGTGCATTTGAACAGATGAAAATAGGCACGAAGGTCATGCTTAGAACAGAGAAACACCCTGTAGTCGAGTATGTAAAATCACAAGGAATTGAGTACGAAAGTTTTGATTATTTATATGATGAAATAGATGATTTTGATGGTGTCTATAAAAAAATTGTAGAAAAACTATTGAACATGTTGCAAAAACAATGTATAGTATATGCAGTACCAGGAAGTCCTTTTGTCGCAGAGCATACAGTACAATTATTGATTGAAGCACAAAAAAAGGACGGTTTTGAATTAGAATTTATTCCAGCAGCAAGTTTTATTGAGGCAATACTGCATACATTAAGGAAAGATCCTATTAAGGGACTAAATATCGTAGATGGATTAAGATTAGATGAGCAAATAATCAATGTAAAAAGCGATGTAATTGTTACACAAGTATATAATAAGATGATTGCTTCAGAGGTTAAATTAAAGCTAATGGAGTATTATTCAGATGAATATATGGTAACAATTATAAGAGCAGCTGCAATACCAGGAGAAGAGAAAATAGAAACTGTTAAGCTTTATGAATTAGATCATATTTTATGGTTTGACTATTTAACGAGTATATATATCCCAAAAGTTGAAAATACTATTGAAAATCCTACAAATATGAATGATTTAGTTAGTATTATGAAAAGACTAAGGGAGACGGATGGTTGCCCATGGGATATAGAACAAACCCATGAAAGCTTAAAGACCTATTTGATCGAAGAATCTTATGAAGTATTAGAGGCCATTGATGAGAACGATTATATCCTTTTAGAAGAAGAACTTGGAGATTTACTTCTACAGGTAGTATTTCACGCACAGATTGCTTCTGAATCAGGAGAATTTGAGTTAAGGGATGTAATTAAAGGTATTTGCAAAAAATTAGTCTATAGACATCCACACGTATTTAAGAACAAAACAGCAGATACTGCTGATGAGGCAGTAAGTAGTTGGGAAGACATGAAAAGACAAGAAAAAAAAGAATCTACTTATACAGATGGACTAAGAAGGATTCCAAAACATTTACCTGCACTTATGAAAAGTTATAAAGTACAAGAAAAAGCTGCTGATGTTGGATTTGATTGGGACCAGGTTGAGGAAGCCATCGCAAAAGTACGAGAAGAATTTTATGAAGTTTTAGAGGTTTATAAAACGGATCAAAAGGAAAAGATTACAGAGGAATTAGGCGATCTTTTGTTTGCAGTAGTAAATGTTACTAGATTTCTAAAAGTAGATCCAGAAATAGCCCTTAATAAGACCATCAATAAGTTCATAAATAGATTTTCTTTCATTGAAAGTACAGCTATAAAAGATGGAAAAGACATGAAAGAAATGACATTGGAAGAAATGGACGAGCTGTGGAATAAGGCAAAGATACATAAAAAGTAAAAAAAAGATAAAAAATACTAGTAAAAAGAAGGATTTTTTAATAAAAGATAGAATATGCATATGTATTCTAAATATATAAGGAGGTATGTTATTGTGAATAAATCAGAATTAGTAGCTAACATGGCAGAAAAAGCAGGTCTTACTAAAAAGGATGCAGAAGCTGCATTAAATTCATTTATGAAAAGTGTAGAGGAAGCTCTTGTACAGGGGGATAAAGTTCAATTAGTTGGATTTGGAACTTTTGATGTTAGAGAAAGAAAAGCTAGACAAGGAAGAAATCCAAGAAATCCTGAGCAAATAATTGACATTCCAGCTTCAAAAGCACCTGTATTCAAAGCAGGAAAAGCTTTAAAAGATGTTGTAAATGTTAAATAAAAATAAAAAAAGCAGCTAGTCTGCTTTTTTAATTTTTTTAGGAGTTGAAGGATTATGCGATTAGATAAATTTTTAAAAAATGCAAGACTTATTAAAAGAAGAACAATCGCTAAGGAAGCATGTGAACAAGGGCGTGTAACTATTAATGATAAAATAGCTAAGCCAGGATCAGAAGTCAAGGTATGCGATTTGATTCGCATTACATATGGGCAAAGAGTTATGGCTGTAGAAGTTGTTCAATTATTAGAACATGCACAAAAGGATATGGCTACAGAAATGTATCGCATGATAGAATAGTACCTTATTGGAGGTGCTATTTTTTTTGTAAGAATAAAACCATATATACGAGCATATCTTTAGAATGAGAATAGGATCCTGAAAGAGGGTGAATATATATGGATGAAAGAAGAGTAGTTAAGGGGAAAAGTCAAAATATTATTCTTGAAAATAGAGAAAAAATTAGCATGTCAGGAGTAGAACATGTACATAGCTTTAATGAAGATAGTATTGTATTAGAAACGATCCAAGGGCTCTTAACCATAAAAGGCAATGGACTAGATGTAAGTAAGCTCAATTTAGAGGATGGAAACGTTATTGTACAAGGAACGATAGATTCAATGACATATACTGATCGGGACGCCATGTCTTCAAAAGGAATGGGATTTTTAGGAAAAATGTTCAAATAACCGCCGTGCGGTTATTTTTTTATAAAAAAGACAAGTAGTTGAGGTGACTTTATGATAACTTATGTATCAGAACAAATTTATGTATTTCTAGTCACGCTATATGGGGGAATTATAATAGGATTCATATATGACCTATATAGAATATTTAGAGGAATTTTTAACCCTAAGAAAATAGCCACAATGATTGAAGATTTTATCTTCTGGATGGTTATATCCGTGGCATCAGCATCTATTTTAATATTTGGCAATGAAGGTGAATTGAGATTTTATACTTTTTTAGGGTTTGTACTTGGTGCGCTTTTATATAATCGTTTATTAAGCCGAATTGTAATTAAAAGCATTGTAATGATCTTAATTACAATTAAAAAAATACTAATGAAAATAGTTTATATTTTAATATACCCTGTTAAAGTTTTAATAAGCGTATTAAAAAAACCTGTGAGAAAAATAAAAAAGAAATACAAACCAGTATATATAAGAATCAAAAGGTTTTTGCTACTGCCAAAAAGAATGTACAATGACATAAAAAAATACCTAAAGTTAATTAGAGAAAAAAAATAAAAGGAATAAAAGGAATTTATACTTTCATATAGAATTGTATTATTAAATAGGGATGGGTAATAAGAAATAAGGAATGATGGATATGAATGAAGGAAAAAAAAATAAAAAAAAAATAAAAATAGTACATATTTTTTTAGCGTGCGCAGTATTATATGTAAGTTGGATCTTTATAAGGACTCAAATTGATATCAGTAGGCTTGAAAAACAAGAAATAGAACTAAACAAAAAAATCACAGAACTTAAAAAAACAGAAAAAAGTTTAGTAGAAGAACAAAAAAGTGCTGGAAGTATAAAATATATTGAAAAAGTTGCACGAGAAGAATTAAAAATGGTTAAGTCAAATGAGATTATATATATTGATTCAAACAAGACGAATAAAAAACAATAAAATGAAACTTATCGCTGAGGATTAATAGTATTGACACTAGATTAAATATCCATTATAATTGTATCAGCAATATCGTATTTATTTAAAAGGAGGAAGTTAAGTTTATGCCCGTTGAAATAGGAAAAGTTGTAGAGGGCACCGTAACAGGTATTACAAACTTTGGTGCTTTTATTCAGCTTCCAGAAGGAAAAACAGGTTTATGCCACATTTCAGAAGTAGCGAATGATTATGTTAAGGATGTGAAAACATACTTAAAAGAAGATCAAGTAGTAAAGGTAATGGTGCTTGCAATTGATGAAAAAGGTAAAATAAGCCTTTCAATAAGAAAAGCGGATCCAACGCCACCTGCAGAGAGTAGCAGACCTGCTCAAATGGATAGAAGAAGTGCAGGACCAGGAAGTTCAGACAGAAGTTTTAATAGAAGTCCAGGAACAGGAAGTACAGGAAGCAGCTTTAATAGAAGTCCAGGCACAGGAAGCAGCTTTAATAGAAGTTCAGGAACAGGAAGTACAGGAAGAAGCTTTAATAAAGGTTCAGATAGAAATGCAGGAAGAGGTGGCTTCAAAAAAGAGGCACCAAGAGGTGCAGCATCTTTTGAAGATAAACTATCTCAGTTTTTAAAAGATAGTGATGAAAAACAGCAACAAATAAAAAAGAAAGATTCAAGAAAAGGAAATGGATTCAGCTCAAATAGATAATTAAAACCGAGACAATGTCTCGGTTTTATAATATTCAAAATTAAAAGAAGGTGTTAATCGTGAAAAAATTGGCAGCTATTGATATTGGCACAAATTCCATGAGAATTTTAATTGCACAAATGAAGAATGGACAAATGGTAAAGAGAACGAAAGATATGAATACAACAAGAATTGGACAAAATGTAGATCAGACAAAACAAATATCTGAAGAAGCAATAAACAGAAATATACAAGCACTAAAAGAATTTGTAGCTTTTTCTAAAGAATCAGAGGTACAGCAGTTATCTATTATTGCAACCAGTGCAGTAAGAGATGCTACAAACAGGGAAGACTTTATCCAAAGAGCAAAAAAAGAAGTAGGGGTAAATATAGAAGTAATCAGTGGAGAAAGAGAAGCACAACTTGGATTTCTAGGCGTATGTATGGGAACGAAGAATGATCATAAGAATATACTTGTAGTAGATATCGGTGGAGGAAGTACAGAACTTATTTTTGGGGATCAAAAGGGAATCAAACATTTAGAAAGCTTAAATATAGGTGCTGTTAGGATGACAGAAAAATTTGTAAAAAAGGATGTTCTTGATGACAAAGCCGTACAAGAAATAAGGTCGTTTGTTGATCATATGCTTATTTCAATCATAGAAATAGCAAAATCATTTTCTATAGACAAAGTAATTGGTATAGGGGGAACAGCTACAACCCTAGCTGCTATTCATAAAGAATTAAAAGTATATGATAGTGAGAAGGTGCATGATACTGTATTATCTCATAAGCAAATTAAGGATATGGTTACTATGCTAATCACTAAACCTTTAGAAGAAAGACGAAAAATTCAGGGGTTACAACCAAAAAGAGCAGATATTATACCGGCAGGTGCCATTATTTTAGATAGAATATTAACTGTACTTAATAAAGACTATATTCAAATTAGTGAATATGATAATTTGGAAGGAATAATATTTGAACAAATTTAAATATCAAAAGGAGATAGGAAGAATGAGAAATAAGAATAAAGTTGCAGTTGTGTTTACTGGGGGAACGATTTCAATGAAAATAGATCCTAGAATATCAGCAGCAATTCCTGCACTATCTAGTGAAGAGATTATGTCTATGGTAACGAATATAGATAAATATTCTGATATAGAAATCGTGAATTTTGATAGAATTCCTGGACCACATATGACACCAACTAGAATGATGGAATTAGCTAAACTAGCAAAAAAATTAGTGGATAGAGATGATATCACAGGGGTTGTCATAACCCATGGTACAGATTCATTAGAAGAGACAGCATATCTATTGGATTTAACAATCAATAGTGTAAAACCAATTATTGTAGCAGGGGCAATGAGAAGTGGTTCAGAGCTAGGATATGATGGACCAAGTAACTTAGCTGCTGCAATATGTACTGCTATTTCAGAGCAGGCAAAAAACAAAGGCGTTTTAGTGGTAATGAATAATGAAGTAAATGCGGCTAGTGAAGTTACAAAAACCCATACATTGGCACTTGATACCTTTAAATCCATGGAATTTGGACCTTTAGGGATTGTAGATAATGATGAAGTTATTTTTTACAGAGATATTATGAAGCATACTCACATAGATACTGAAATAATAGAAGTAAAAGTAGACTTAATTAAAAGTGTTGCTGGGATGGATTCAAGACTCATAAAGTTTTGTGTAGATTCAGGTGCAAAAGGAATTGTAATTGAAGCCATGGGAAGAGGTAATGTTCCCCCTGAAATGATGGAAGGAATAAAACATGCACTAGATCATAATGTGGTGATTGTTATGGTATCACGTTGTCCTATGGGAAGAGTATTGGATACCTATGGGTATGAGGGTGCAGGAAGAAATTTAAGAAACCTTGGGGTGATTTTAGGTGGGAGCTTGCCAGGTCAAAAGGCAAGGATCAAACTCATGTTAGCCTTGAGCAGAACAAATAAAAAAGAAGACATAAAAGAAACATTTGAAAAAGATTTTTATAAAGGATGGTTTTAAATGAAAAAATTAATAGTAATAATAACTTTAATTTTTATGATTAGTTTTTCAAGTAGTTTTGCTATATCTTCTCATGTAACCTATGTTCAGAACTTTCCAAGTGTAAACAAAAAGGCAAGAATTATAGTAATAGATATGAACAATAAAAATATAAAATCTGTGGTAGGAAGAGCTTATAATAAAATGGATTCAGCACAGCCTTTGAAAGATATAGTGAATTCGAAAAATAATGAGAGTATAAAATCTATAGCTGCAATCAATGGAACCTATTTCAGTGCTTATGAAGGGCCTCCACTACCTTATGGAACTATTATAGAGGAGGGAAAGGTGCTACATATAGGAAATTATGGTTCTGTCATAGGATTTACAAAAGATAATAAAATGATTATGGACAACTTAAATATAAGTATAGATGGATATATCAATGATCAAATAGATTATTATGCTTGGGGAATTAACCATCCGAGAGAAGAAAAAGATGCTATAGTAATATATACAAAAGAATTTAAAGAAGATATTAATTTTCCTTCTGGAAAGGCTGTAATAGTAGAGGATGGATTCGTAAAATCAATTATTCAGGGGCAGACAAATATTCGTGTGGAAGAAAATCAGTGTATCATAGTATTTAATCAAGATGTATCTTATCTGGTTGACAGATTTAAAATTGGAGATAAAGTAATGTATAAGTGCAATATTATATCAAAGAATATAGAACAGAAAAAAGAAGCATCTTTAAAATGGACAGATGTAGAATCTGCAATAGGTGCAGGTCCAAGCCTTATTATAGATGGAAAGATTACAGCGGATGGTCTTGCCGAAGGTTTTTTCGAAGCTAAAATCAATACAAATAGAGCACAAAGAAGCTTTATAGGGTTTACTAAGGAAAATAAAATATTTATGGGAACTGTGTCTAATGCAAATTTAAAGGAACTCGCTCAAATTTGTACAGAACTGGGTCTTCACAATGCAATGTGCATGGATGGTGGAGCATCTTCTGCATTATATTATGAAGGAAAATATGTAACAAATCCTGGAAGAAATATAAATAATGGTCTAGTATTTATAGAAAAAATGGAATAATAAAAAATATACCAATTATTTATCGCATAGAAATATAACTATCGGCAAACTATAACAGCATAGGCAATGCACTTTTTGGTGCATTGCCTAATTTTGTAGATAATTAAATATAGATTAAAATAAATTTGTAAAATGCTATAAATAGTTGTCTGAATTTTCTAAAATACTACAACTCAACTTGACAAAAATTTCTTATTATTATTGATATAATTTCTTTAATAATAAGAAATAGGTGGTGTTAAAAAATGCAAAAGGTAGATATCGTTCTGTATAACAAAGAATGCATTTCAGACGCGGAAATGGACTTAAAAGAAAAGAGTAGTACATTAAATTTTTATATATCTAAAAACATAGTCGTGTTAATAGCCATATCCATTTTATTAGGACGAGCAAACATTTTGGATGGACTAGCTCCTTTTGGCGTTGCATTTTTTGCATATTTAGTTTCTAGAGAAAATAAATACGCATATTTAGGCGTCGGTGTTTTACTGGGTGTATTTACAAAAGGACTTGAAATGGACCTAATAAAATATGGTTTGGCGATGATTAGCTCATTTACAATACTCGCTTACTCTAAAAAGAGATTAAGGTATACAACATACTATATTGCAGGAATTGCAGGAATAAATTTGCTTGTATCAGGACTCATCGTCACAAGCAGTACGGATTTTTATATATATGATGCACTCATGATTGGATTTGAGTCTATTGTAGCATTTGTATTTGTATATATTCTTGCCAATGCAATGCCAGTACTACTCCAAAGAACCAACAGAAAAGTATTGTCTAATGAAGAACTAATCTGTATTGCAATTCTAATATCCATCGTGATTTCAGGTTTATCTGACATATTTGTAGGACCGTATCAGATAAAAAATATTTGTGGAATATTATTAACACTGGTATTTGCATACAATGGAGGAGCAAGTGTAGGAGCAAGCGTAGGAATTACGATAGGAATGATTACAAGTATGTCTACCATAGATGCACCCTATCTAGTAGGGATTTATGGATTCTGCGGACTTTTAGCAGGTATATTTAAGGACTTAGGAAAATGGGCATCTGTAGTAGGTATAATCCTTGGAAATATAATACTAACATTTTACATAAACGGAGCTACTGAAATATTAATTCAACATGAAGAGATGATTATTGCATTTCTAGCATTTCTATTTATGCCAAAATCAATTACGAAATACATGGAAAAGTTTGTCGGAGTTCAAAATATAAACATAGAACAATCTTATACGGATCGGATTAAAAAACTTACAGTAAAAAGATTAGATGAATATTCTACAGCCTTTTCAGAATTATCTGCTACATACGGAAATATGGCAGAGAAAAGTAAAAAGCTTGACCAAGAAGAAGTTTCTCGCATGGTCAATGAAATTGCAGGAAAACAGTGTCATGACTGCGGTATGTATAGAAGCTGTTGGAATCATAACTTCTATAATATGTATAATGGAGTTGTGGAGGCTGTTTCTATACTTGAGGAATATGGTACATTAAAATCTGACCAAGTTCCTCACATATTAAAAAAGAGATGTATAAGATTAGATTTACTTGTACAAGGAATTAGAGATCGTTTTGAGATTGATAAAATAGATTATCAATGGCAGAAGAAAATGTTTGAAAGTAGACAACTTATAGCAGAGCAATTTGAAGGAATATCATCTATTTTCACCAATTTAGCCGATGAAATGGACAACACGATGCACTTTCTTACAGAAGTAGAGGATGCATTATATATTGCATTTGATAAAGAGGGAATAGCCGTTAAAAATATAACTGTCTTAGAAAAGAAAGATGACAAATTTGAGATAGAAATAGAGAAAAGAGCATGCTTTGATAGAAATCAATGTGATGAAAGAATTGTCCCTATCGTATCAAAGGTGATCGGAAGAAAAGTAACAAGAAAGAGCCAATACTGCAAAGCAGACCAAGGAAGAGACACCTGTACATTTAAATTAGTCGAGGCACAAAAATACCGTATAGCAACAGGCGTTGCAAGGGTTGCGAAGGATAATACATGGATTTCTGGAGATAACTATTCATTTATAGATTTAGAAGATGGAAAGCGTATGATGGCCATAAGTGACGGAATGGGTTCAGGAGAAAAGGCAGCGAAAGAGAGTATGGCTACTATGACCGTCCTTGAACAGCTTATGGAAGCAGGATTTGAAAAGGATTTAGCCATTAAGACCATAAATTCCATATTGGTTTTAAAATCATCAGATGAAATATTTTCTACCATGGATTTATCAATACTTGATCTATATACAGGTAAAATAGAATTTGTAAAAATAGGGGCAGCAGCTAGTTTTGTAAGAAGAGCAAATGGACAGGTAGAAGTGATTAAATCAACAACACTGCCAATTGGTATTTTAAACAATGTAGATATAGAAAGCTTTGGATATAAGCTTGAAGATGGAGATTTTGCAATCATGATGTCTGATGGTGTATCCGATGCAGGGATAGAGGAAAAAGAAAACTGGGTAATAGACACCCTAAGAGAGATCAAAAGCAGAAATCCTCAAACTATTGCAGATACTCTTATGGATGAGGCTATAGAGAGATATGGAAATAAGGTTGCAGATGACATGACCGTATTAGTGTCAAAACTATGGAAATCATAGAAAGAGCCTGATGGCTCTTTTTTATTATTTTTTTATTGACATACTAAGAGAAGAGTGTTAAAATTATTAAAAATCATCAAAGAGGAGAAAAAATTATGAATATTAAAACAAATACATTTATCTCACAATTAAATAACTTGCTCTTATTAGCTAACTTATAATAGCGATTGCAGATATAGATGTGTGAATAACCACCATATATGCAATCGCCAGAATTGGTGTTTTGTATCTATGGGGGCTACGTATTTATGCGTAAATATATTAAGTCTCATAGGTGAACTGTGAGACTTTTTGTTATATCCTAGGTAAAAAAGTCTCGTAGTATAAACTATGGGACTTTTTTATTTATATATAAGAATAAAATAAATCAGATATATTATTAGGAGGATTAAACATGGAAAAATCAAGAGAAGAATGGGGTTCTAAGCTAGGGTTTATACTTGCAGCTATTGGTTCTGCTGTTGGATTAGGAAATATATGGAGATTTCCTTATGTAGTTTATTCAAATGGAGGAGGCGCTTTTTTAATACCATACTTTTTTGCTATATTCACAGCAGGAATACCGTTATTAATTCTTGAATATGGAATGGGTCATAAATTTAGAGGCTCAACCCCTTTAGCAATAGCAAAAGCAAACAAAAGATGGGAATGGCTTGGATGGTGGCCTATAATTAATGCAGGAATCATCTTAACCTATTATTCAATGATTTTAAGTTGGGCTATAAAATACTTAACATTAAGTTTTAACAAAGGATGGGGAAGTGACACCAATAAATATTTTTATAATGATTTATTGAAATTATCATCATCTCCCTTTCAATTTGGAAGCATCATTGTACCGATATTAATAGGAATAACTTTAATTTGGATTGTTAACTGGATTATATGTTATAAAGGAATCAAAGGTGGAATTGAAAAATTAAGCAAGGTATTACTACCAACCTTATTAATAATAATGATCATAATCGTGATAAAAGGATTGACTTTAAAAGGTGCTTCATTAGGTTTAAATACATTATTTACACCAAATTGGCAACAGGTTAAAGAGCCTAAAGTTTGGATTGCCGCATATGGACAAGTGTTTTTTTCATTAAGTATAGCCACAGGGATTATGATGACGTATTCAAGTTACTTACCTGAGAAAACAGATATAAACAATAGTGCATTCATGACTGCTTTTGCAAACTGTGGATTTGAATTCTTATCTGCAATCGGTGTATTTGCAATACTTGGTTTTATGGCAACAAATCAAGGTGTACCCATTGATGAGGTTGTATCTGGTGGGATTGGACTTGCGTTTATAGCATTCCCGAAAGTGTTTTCAATTATGGGATCATGGGGAAATGTATTATCTGTATTATTCTTTTCTTGTTTAGTATTTGCAGGATTAACATCAGCGGTGTCCCTGGTTGAAGCCATATCTTCAGCCATCATAGATAAAACACAGTGGGAACGTAAAAAAGTAGTATCAGCAATTTGTATAGGTGGATTTATTATGAGCATCGCCTTTGCAACACAGGCAGGATTATACTTATTAGATATTATGGATAATTTCATTAATAATTATGGAATCGTTGTAATAGGATTGCTAGAAGCCATCTTAGTAGGTTGGATTATAAAACCTAAAACAATTCGTGAACACACAAACTCCGTTTCTTATTATAAAATCGGAAAGTGGTGGGATATAATTGTTCAATATGTAACGCCGATTATTTTAACGTTCATGCTAGTAAAAAGCTTTATTACAGAAGTTCATAAGCCATATGGAGGATACAATTTACCAGCATTGATGGTCTATGGATGGGGCATTATCCTAATAGGAATTGTAGGTTCCATCGTAATCAGTAAAAAAACATGGAAACAGAATATAAAATCTAATAATGGATAGAAGGTAGGTGATAAAAATGACAAGAAGTGCAATGATATTTTTTAGTATAGGAGCAACGGTGCTTTGGGGAGGATTCTTACTTACCCTAATGATTTCAATAAGAAAAGAAAAAGCCATAAAATAAGAATCCCTTTCATGGGATTCTTTTTTTGAAACAATATTTACTCACAAAGAGGATTAATAAGCTTGTATCTTTCGTCCATATTTTTTTCTCTCTATTCACACATTACAGATAAAATAGGCAAAAGTGTTTTTCCCTTTTCAGTTAAACTATATTCTAAAAAAGTGCATACTTAATAATACCTTTTCGATTTGTTATAATCAAATCACAAAGTTTGAATATAAAGATAAAACGGGAGGGCATCATATGAAAAAAGTAATTGTTATTACAGGCGAAAGTTCTGGTATTGGCAGAGCGACTGCCATCAAATTATCTAAAGAAGGTTATCCTTTGCTATTAGTAGCTAGAAATGAAGGAACCATTATAAACATCAGCTCTATAGCAGGAAGAAAAACTTTCCCTACTTTTTGATATGGTTTGTATAATAGAAATGATCCTGTAGAGAATAGTATTAATATCGGATAAATTTAATGCAAATCCAATGTTAAAAGAGTATAATTAGAATTAATATTTGAAATTTTTGAAAACAAAAGAGTATTTAGTATGTAATCCTAAAGGAGGAAGCAATGAAAAAATTAAATATTAAAAAAGTGGTATTAGTATTATTAGGAATAATAATAGTGTCAATAGGAATAAATTGCTTTATTGTACCATCCAATCTACTATCAGGAGGAGTAACAGGAATTGCACTTATAATCTACTATTTAACACATTTTCCTGTAGGCATATCAATGTTAATATTAAATATACCTATTTTCTTACTAGGAATAAAGCATACGAACAAGACATTTATAATCAAAAGTTTAATAGGAATGGTACTACTGTCCTTTACAATATCACTTACACAACCTTTAACAAACTATATAAAAGTAAATGATCTATTAGCAAATGCTATACTAGCAGGACTATTTAATGGTATAGGATTAGGACTTGTAATAAAGAATGGATATTCTACAGGCGGTTTTGATATAGTAAATATAGTAGCGAAGAAAAAATTGGGCATGAATATAGCTGCTACCAATATGATGGCAAATGGGATCATCGTATCCATTGGGGGTATGATTAACGATGTAAAACTAGCTGTATATACGATTATCACAATAACAATATCATCTATCGTTTTAGATAAAGTAATTGTAGGATTGAGTCAAAATAATTTAGTTTTGATTGTTAGTGAAAAATCTAGTGAAATATCTGACGAGATCATCAATAACATTGGACGAGGGGTTACCTTCTTAAAAGGAGAGGGAGCTTATACTAAGAAACAGAGAAATATAATATACTGTATCGTGAGTAATAGACAGCTTGTTACACTTAAAGATATTGTAAATAATATTGATAAAAAAGCATTTCTTTCTATTACACAAACTTCCGAAATACATGGACAAGGATTTGAGAAACCAGTAATTTAAAAAAAGTTAAAAAGGGCTGTCTCACAATAAAAAGTGAGGCAGTCCTTTTTGATAAAGGAATATTTAAAGTAGAATCATCATAAATAATAATTAATGACAATGACGATTGGTTATAATTGTAAAAAGTTGCAGAATGTTGTAAACTAAGAGCGTGGAGAAAGTAGGTGATAAAGTGCCAGTATTATTCATAATAGGACTTATAGCAATCATATTATTATGGATTGGCTCTTATAAATTTTATGAACGTATAGGAAGCATGTTTCAAGAAAAGATTGAAAAACCATTTAAAAAAGGATTAGGCGGGGATGATGATGACGATGATAAAGGTGAAGGAATTTAAAAAAGGGATGATTATTACGGGGGTTGCAATTTTCGTGGTTGCTGTTTTGGGATTAATGTCAGTAGAAACAATTGCACCAGGATATGCAGGTGTGGTTTATAGCGCGAATGGTGGGGTTCAAGAAGAAGTATTAAGTCAAGGTTGGCATATCGTAGCACCGTGGAAAAGTGTAACTGAATATCCAGTAGCTACTGAAACTATTTATTTCTCTAAGAACGCTGATGAAGGTCAAAATAAAGACACTTCTTTAAACATTGGAACGGCTGATGGAAAAGTTGTAAATATGGATGTGTCTTATACATATCACTATGATCCTTCTAAATTAGCACAAGTATTTACTAAATTTAAAGGTCAAAGCCCAAGTATTATAGAGAATACTTTTATTAGAAGAGAATTAAAAGATGCACTCAATAAGGTGACTACACAATATGGTGTATTTGATATCTATGGAACGAAAAGATCCGAAGTTGGAAGTAAAACATATACTCTATTTAGTGAGAAATTAGAACCGTTAGGAATTATAATTGAAGGATTTTCAATTACCGAAGTAAATCCAGATCCTAACACAATGGGTGCAATTCAAGAAAAAGTAGATGCTATTCAGGATTTGGAAAAATCAAAAATAGAGAAGCAGAAAGCAAGCATTGTAGCAGATAAGCTACGAATTGAAGCCCAAGGGGAAGCGGATGCTAAAGTGATTAGAGCCCAAGGTGAAGCCAAGGCAAATGATGCATTACAACTATCATTGACCAAAGAATTAGTAGAATACGAGAAGGTTAAAAAATGGAATGGAGAAATGCCTAAGGTTACAGGTGGAAGTACGATAATGGATTTGAGGGAGAAATAAGAGGAAGTAATATGAAAAGATGGCTGTCTCGCAAGTAGTGAGACAGTCATCTTTTTTATGTATTTTAAAAACGACATTTGTTTATAAAAATATGGATATATTGACAATGTATTCATAATAGAGTATCATAAAAAAAGTACGAAATCGAAATATTTGAAAATAGAAATAAAAGGAGCTGAATCAATGAACGAGTCTAATGAGAACAAAATGGAGTTACGTATATCAGTAATTAAGCAACTGTTTATACTGCATAGAAAGATCGTTGATGTGTTCTTAACCATATCTAAAAGTGATGAACTGTCAAGAACAGAAATAATGATCCTTTTTTTGTTGAGAAAGAAAGAATATAAAACTACAAATATAGCGAAGGAAATGGGCATTCCATCTAGTACAGTGACAGGTCTTATTGATCGTTTGATTGATAAGGGCTATGTACAAAGATATAGGAGCAAAGAAGATAGAAGAGTTGTAATGGTGGGATTAGGTCCGCAGGTACAGGGAAAAATTGATCAACTCAATGAAAAAATTGAGAAATTAGCAGAAATGGTGGAAACTGATCTTCCAAAGGAATGGTGGATTCAAATAGGAGAGGAACTTAGCAAGTTCGAAAAAGTATTAGATGAAGTGGATGAAACATTAAAATAGGAAATGGTGAGGGGAATAGGTATGAAAAGAATTGTTCCAATATTTTTAGTAACAGTTTTACTGTTGAGTGGCTGTAGCTCACAGAAAAATGAACAAGCAAAAAAAGAAGCACATGTAGAGACGAAAACAATAAAACCTATTTATATTATGGCTGGAAGGATAGAAGCCAATGAGAAAGTAGATATTACTTCAAAAGTTCAGGCAAAGGTTTCGGAGATTATGGTGGATGTAGGGTCTAAAGTAAGTGAAGGCGATCCTATTATAAAGCTGGATACGCAAGATTTAGAAGATCAAGTAAGGCAGGCTGAGGCAGGTGTTAGTATAGCTGAAGCTAATTTAGCAAAAGTTTTGAGTGGAGCAAGACCTGAGCAGAAGGTACAGGCCCAAGCAGCGCTAGATAGTGCAAGTAAAAATTATGAAAACGTTAAAAATAATTATGATCGTATAAACCAGTTGGTTCAGAATGGTGTAGCTTCAAAACAGCAGCTTGAAACGATTGAAGGACAATTAGCGACAGCACAAGGCCAGTATAAATCAACAAAAGAGCAGATGAATATGTTAAACAATGGCGAGACAAAGGAAACGATTAATATTGTAAAAGCGCAGGTAAATCAGGCAAAAGCTGCCTTGAATCTGGCACAAACCCATCTGAGCAACGGGATGATCTTATCTCCGGTATCTGGTGTTGTTAGTGAAAAAAACATAAATAAGGGTGAAATGGCTTCTACAAATAATACATTGATTAGTGTTGTAGGTACGGATTTATTGATTGTGAATGCGTATCTCCCAGGGAGATTGGTAGACAAGGTAAAGGTTGGTCAGGAAGTTGTCATAAAGGTTTCAGAAATTCCGGAAAAGACATTCCAAGGGCACATTTCTGTAATCAATCCTGTTATAGATGTAAATTCGAAAACTATTTTGGTGAAAGTATCTATAAAGAATAAGGATGTAGCTCTAAAACAGGGGATGTTTGCAGAAATAGGTCTTAAAATGTAAAGGTGGGTGTGATCGATAATGAAAGATAAACGAAAATTATTGCTTGTTGCTATAACAAGTATAATCGTAATTTCAATGGTTGGGATTGGTATATATTACTGGTATAACAATACGTATTATGTGTCAACAGATGATGCACGAGTTGCAGGGGATATTGTAAGGGTAAGCCCTCAAATATCCGGAAAGCTAATGGAGTTTGATGCAGAGGAGGGAGATAATTTGATCAAGGATCAAATTATTGGTCGACAGGAGATGATCAATATTCCGGACAGCAGCATAGATTTATCTGTTATTCGAGCACCTATTAACGGTATTGTAATTAAGAAACAGGGTACAGTTGGTGAGATGGTGTCACCAGGGCAAGCTCTTGCTGTATTGGTAGATCCTGATAAACTATATATCAACGCAAATATTGAAGAAACAAAGCTGCGAAAGATAAAACAAGGACAGTTAGTAGATATAACCATTGATCAATATGAAGGGGTAAAGTTTACGGGGAAAGTGAAACTAATAGGACTTGCTTCTAATTCTACTTTTTCTCTGCTTCCAAATTCTACAGGAGGAACATTTACAAAAACGGTACAAAGAATACCAGTCAAAATTGAATTTGATAAAAATGAATGTGATTTATTGCCGGGTACCAATGCAGTTGTCAAAATTCATATAAATTAACGAGGTGTTACAGGAATGCAAGAAAACAAGCAGAACAACATAGATAAATGGTTGGCGTTATTTGTAGTGATCATAGGGACATTCATGGCTATTTTAGACAGTAGTATTGTAAATATCGCTATACCTAAGATGATGGCTGTGTTTGGCGTTTCTTTAGATGAAGTAAAATGGATATTGACTGCATATACATTAGCTTTAGGTGCAATCATTCCATTAACAGGTTTTTTAGGAGAGGTATTCGGAACAAAGAAGGTGTATATGTTTGCATTGGGAATGTTTACTTTAGGATCTTTGTTGTGCGGATTTGCATGGAGTAATACAACTATGATTTTATTCCGTATTGTTCAAGCGTTGGGTGGTGGTATGATTATGCCTGTGGGGATGTCTATTATTTATCAAATCATTCCACCAGAAGAACGAGGTTTAGCTCTAGGGTTTTGGGGTATATCAGCAATGGCCGCTCCTGCTATTGGACCAACCTTAGGAGGGTATATTATAGAGCATATGGATTGGCGACTTATTTTTAATGTAAATGTTCCTATTGGCGTTATTGGTGTTATTTTAGCAGGACTTTTATTGAAAGATTCCCCTAGAAAGCCTGCGAAAAATTTTGATTTTATCGGTTTTTTATCATCTTCTGTAGGGATTGTAAGTATATTATATGTTTTAGGGGAAGGATCTTCTATTGATTGGAATGATATAAAAAATCCAATATTAATGACGGTAGGGTGTTTGAGCCTTATTCTATTTGTGGTAAATGAGTTGACGCATGAAAACCCTCTTCTTGAGTTGCGTGTATTAAAGATATTTGATTTCACCATTAGTCAGATAATTACTTGTATTTTAACCTTTGCATTAATGGGAGGTACTTATGTGTTGCCCCTATTCTTGCAAAACATGAGAGGATACACGGCTATGCAAACAGGAATGATTTTGTTTCCATCGGCCATTGCAGTAGGAATCATGATGCCAATTAGTGGTGGCTTGTTTGATAGAATCGGTGCTAAGCCCGTAGTATTACCTGGTCTTATAATATTAGCAATTACTTCCTACAAGTTGGCCTATCTTATTGATATGGATGCTAGCAAAGAAGCTATTATATGGGTTTTGTTAGTAAGAGGAATTGGCCTTGGACTTGCAATGATGCCTGTTAGTACATCGGGCATGAATGCAGTTCCGAGTCATTTGATTGGAAAGGCGTCTGCATTATCAAATACCATTCGCCAAATTGCAGGATCTCTTAGTGTAACGATTATGACCACCATAATTCAAAGCAATCTAGATGTGAATTATTCTCGTTCTGCGGAGCAGATAACCCAGTTTAATCCAACAGCCATGGATCGTATAACACAATTTCAGGGATACTTTATGCAAAGCGGACTATCTCAGGGAGAGGCAAAGGGTGCGTCATTATCGGTTATAAATGGTTTGATTTACAAACAGGCATATGTGGATGCTATGAAGAGTGCTGTTTCAGTATCCGTTTTTGCAGTTATTGTTGGAGGGATTTTGGTACTCATGATGCGTAGCAAAAAGCAAGTTGGTTTATCGGATGATGAAAATAATTCAGTGGAAATTCCAGATGCTGCAGCGATCCATTAAAAGAAGGACTGAAATAATTACATGATTTTAAATAATAAAAAGCATCTACAAGATATTTTCTAGTAGATGCTTTTTATGATTAAAATATTTAAATAGACTCATAGCGGGTTACTTTCTACTATTTTATACAATATAACAACCATGATTTCAGCGGGAATATAATATAAAGTCAATAAGATATTCTCAAGATTGAAAATAGATAACATTGTCATCATTTCCTTTACATTGTTTTTATATATAATATGAAGAAAGTTTTTATTATGTGATAAAGGATCATGTATAAAAATATAGCATTGTAAACAGGAATAAAAATGAGATAAGATAGAATAAAAAAGGAAATTATATAATAAATGAGGTGAAGAAATGAACGAAAGAATTTTGGTAGCAGATGATGAAACAAGTATAACAGCACCCATTGTATATGCACTGGGTAGAGAAGGTTTTTTTACAGAAATTGCTCATGATGGACAGGAAGTTTTAGAAAAAGCTAGAGAATTTCAGCCTCATGTTATTATTTTAGATGTTATGATGCCTAAGTTAAATGGATATGATGTATGTAAAAAATTAGAGGGTAAAAATATTGGCATTCTTCTTCTAACAGCGAAAGATGACATAGTAGATAAGGTTTTAGGTCTTGAACTAGGAGCCGATGATTATATGACTAAGCCTTTTGATATGAGAGAGTTAATGGCTAGAGTAAAATCTGTATTGAGAAGAATAACCAATGAAAAGGAAGTAAAACAAGCTGGAAATATAAAAGTGAAAGATTTAAAAGTCATTTATGATCAAAGGAAAGTGTATATAAAGGATCAATTAATTGATTTTAAGCCAAAAGAATTTGACTTACTTTATAAACTTTTATCAAATACCAATATTGTTTTTACAAGGGATCAACTTCTTGACAGTGTTTGGAGTATGGAATATGTAGGAGGTACTAGAACAATAGATATCCATATTCAAAGAATCAGAAAAAAAATAGGGCATCCTTATGAGCATCTAATTATGACTGTACATGGCGTAGGATATAAAGGTATTGGTGAAATACATGAAATTTAGCATAAAATTTAAGTCTACTATATTTATAGCTCTGCTACTGTTATTTACTGTAGTGCTATTAAATTTTATGGTTTTAAATGGTTTAGAAAAATACCAACAAAGGCAATATGAAAATTACTTAAATAATACTGCAAAAAACGCAAATTTATTTATTCAACAAGAGATTGGATCAAATAATGTTGTAAATAGTAAAAGCTATTTATCTAAAAATGGTCAAGAATTTGTTATGAGACTAAATACAATGACAGGTTTAAATATGATTATGTATGATTTTAAGGGGAAGCAGATAGGAAGTTCGTTCGTTTTAAGGAATAGACCCGACTTAGAAAAAATAGTAGAACATTCCCTTGATGGGAAAAGAGCATATCAGATTATTGGAGAGGTGATCTATTATTCTTCTCCTATTAGAGTTGCAGATGAACAAATAGGGATTTTAGAAATTAATTATTCCATCAAGGAATTTATAGATTTTTATAATGCGATTAAAAAACTGTTTATAAATGTAGGTGTGATTGTATTTACCATTAGTTTCATTGGTGGACTTTTATATTTTAGAAGCTTTAGTAAAGATATACTATCATTAAAAGGAACTGTTCAAAAAATAAAAGAAGGCAAGTATAATGATGTTTCTATTATAAAAAGAAAGGATGAAATCGGTGAATTAAGTGAAGGTATTTATTTTATGAATGGTAAAATAAAAAATCAGATGATAGATATGGAGATTGAACACGAAAAATTAAAATTTGCTATCAAAAAGTTAAAAGAGATGAAAGATCAACAAAAGCAGTTTATAGGCAATATAACACATGAATTCAAAACCCCATTAACGGCTATAAAAGCGTATGTAGATCTATTGGAGATGTATTCAGATGATCCTAACTTAATAGAAGAGGCAAGGATGAATATTGGAAAAGAGAGCAAAAGATTATTTGAGATGGTTAAAAAGATTTTAAAGCTTTCGTCAATGGAAAAATATGATTTTGAATTGCGTGCAGAATGGATTCAAGTAGGTGAAATTTTAGAGGATGTATGTAAACGATTAAAAGGAAAAGCAAAAATATATGGCATAAAAATTTATACGGATTTACAAAATATAATGGTTTATGTAGATAAAAAGAATTTTATACAAATATTTATGAATTTAATAGACAATGCCATTAAATATACAGATGCAGATGGACAAATTCATGTAAAGGCATACAAACATGAAGATAAAGTAATAATTGATGTAGAGGATACGGGTATTGGTATTCCAGAAGATTTAAGGGATAAAGTTTTTGAGCCATTTTTTACAGTAAATGATGATCGCTCAAGAAAAATTTCTGGTACAGGACTTGGTTTGACATTAGTAAAAGAATTTGTTGAAAAACAAAATGGGAAAATCTATTTGCTGGAAACAAGCAATAAGGGTTCAATTTTTCGTGTTGAACTTCCTGTTGAAAAATAAAATATAAAATGTTTACAATTTAGAAACATAAATATATAGTTTGGAAAAGTAAATAGTATACTATAGTTTTAGAAACTATAGGAGGTGTGAATATGTATTTTAAGAGAATGATTTTAAGTTGTATTTTTATATGTATTTCATTTAGTATCATGGGTTGCAGTGATTTAAAGAAGGAAGAAAAAATTGTTGTATTAGATGAAGAAGAATATAAAATGGAAGAAAATATTATAGCAAAAATTGAAAAGTATGAAGATGTAATATTTATGGATTGGATGAATGAAAATGAAATCATTATTGCTAAAGAAAATAAAGATATTCATTTAGTAGATGAGTACAATGAAGAGTATAGTCCCCTTAATATTTATAGCCATGATTTGAAAACAAAGGAAGAGAAAATAATAAATGCCCAAAGCTATAATGAAGAAATGGCCATTTTATCTCCGGATAAGAACCATATATTTTACAAAAGATCCGATGAATATTTATATACTGGTTTCATTTATGATATGAAAAATAATAAAAATATACAGATTACAAAAGAAAATGATCTTGTATATAGGGAAGGATATTGGCTTAATAATAAAGAGCTATTGCTAACTACTGAAGATGGGAAAGTATCTATTGTAAATACAGAGGGTAAAAAATCTTTACTTTTAGACGTAAAAGATAGAGTTTATGATGTAATAAAAATAGAAAATAAACTATATTACACTACGAAATATGGAGAATTGTATATGTATCATTTAGATACAAGACAAAAACAACTTATGATGAAAGATGTAGGGTCAGTGGTACTATCACCAGATTCTGAAAATCTAGCCATAGTAAAACATGTAGAAGATTCAGATGAAGAGATTATGATTACAGATTTAAAAGGGAATATAATAAGTTCTTTGTCAAAAGGAAATCAAATAAGCGGGGTGAGTTGGTCTCCTGATGGAAGAAAGGTAGCCTATGCTGTTAATGTCAATGGAAATATAAATGGAATTTATAGTACGGATTTAAAAACACAAAAGATAAATTTTGTGACAGGGGACTTTTCATATATAGGTCAACAACCTATAAAATGGAGTTCTTCGGGGGAAAAAATCATTGTAGCCACACAAGATTATAATTATGATATAAAAAAACTTGTTTATACTAGTTATTTAATTATTTTTAAATAATAAAAAATGTTTACATTTTAGAAACATATTTATATAATTTTGAAACAATCATCCTGTAATATAATAACTGAAAAAAGATATAAAAGCGGAGGGATCATATGAAAAAATGTAAATTATTATTAATATTGAGTTTCGTACTTATGTTAGGTGCTTGTGGCAATAATCCATCAGAAGTAGTGGTTATTGATAAGGATGTTAAAACGGATGTTGATAAGAAGGAAGAAGTTAAAGAAAATGATGGTTTTAGGTATATAGAGGTAGTACAAGAAAAAAGCCAAGAAGAACAGTCGGAAATAATGAAGGAATTGGATGATTTATTAAATCAAAATCCATCTAGTTTAGCTTTTTCGCAATTCGTAGATAAAAATATTAAAGGATTGTCTAAGGAAAATGGAACAAAAATGGTACTTGCTTTAGAAGAGAATTTGAAAAAAAATATAGAAAAAGTATATGGTGAGCTACCAAATTACGAACAGAAATTATATGATTACGATTATAAAGAGGTTTTAAAGGATATTGATAAGGTAAAAGAGCAAGAATTGAAAAAATTTCTTCAGGAATTTAAAGATAGCAATTATATCTTTGGTATGAATGAAGGTATGTATCAAGTATATATTGATTATAGATCTTTAGTAAAATATAGTCCATATTTGACAGAAGATATTAGTGAGTACTTTAAGTTAAAATCATTAAATTCAGATGAATACTATGCTGAAGATGGTGGTGTAGCGATTCCTTATGAAGAATTAAGACAAAGATTAGTGATTGGTGATCAGTTCTTATCAAAATATGGAGATTCCAAAAGAGTAAGAGAAGCTGCTATGGAATATGTAAATTATTTAAGTTTTTACCTATATGGAGATAATCATATTCCTGCCTTTGATTATGATACAAATAAATTAAAGGATGAAATTTTAGAAAGCTACAGAAAAATTGACTTAAATGATGCAAATAGTTATTTATCAAAAACATTTAAATCTTACATGCCTTTACTAGAAAAGGATAAGTATACCCTAACAGATGAAATTAATAATTTTAGAAAAAAAGTAGAAACTGATTTTATGAAAGAATATAATATGACTTATGAAGAACTTTATAATTTTTAAAATTCTGAAGAATGTAAGAATATGAAGATCCCACGATTAAAAAATCGTGGGGTTTTTATATTAGATTTGAATATATTTACAAATTACTAAATTGTGTTAATATATACATGGAAACATATTCCAAAGTAGGAATAAAAGGAGGACACCATGAAAAAATCAGAAATCAAAAAAGTACTATTAGCAATACTGGGTGTATTTATAATGTCCGTAGCAGTAAACTGTTTTACAGTTCCTAGTAAACTCATGATAGGAGGAGCAACAGGTGTTGCACTTATTCTTTATTATGTAACACATATTCCTGTCGGCACACTCATTTTATTGATAAACGTACCTATTTTTGTAATAGGGATAAAGTATACAAATAAGAAATTTATGATTAAGAGTTTAATAGGAATGGTACTACTATCCTTTATGATATCTATTACTAAGCCGTTATCAAACCATATAAGAGTGGATGATTTATTAGCAAATTGTTTAGTAGCAGGCGCACTTAATGGTTTAGGAATAGGACTTGTAATACGATATGGATATTCTACAGGGGGATTTGATATTGTCAATATAATAGCAAAGAAAGAACTCGGTATAAATATGGCAACTACAAATATGGCTATAAATGGTGCTATTGTAATAGCTGGAGGTATGATTAGTGATTTTAAAATAGCTATATATACTGTGATCACAATCATAATATCATCTTTGGTTTTAAATAAGGTAATTGTAGGACTCACTCAGAATAATTTGGTTTTGGTTGTTTGTAATAATCCCGATGGAATAGCCGATAAAATAATGAAAGGTATGGGTCGTGGAGTGACCTTTTTAAAAGGAGTAGGAGCATATACGAAAGAAGAAAAAAATATAATATATTGCATAGTGAATAATAGGCAACTTGTCATATTGAAAAATATCGTAAATGATTTTGATGAAACCGCCTTTATATCCATTACGCGCACCTATGAGATTCAGGGACAAGGTTTTGAAAGACCTGTGGTATAGAAAACTGTAACTTTTCCTTAACGATTCTTTATATGAAAAGAGTTAGAATAAGTGTATGGAATCTAACAATATAGGGAGATGTTATGATGAATAAAAAAATGTTTTATAAAGTAGCAGGGTCAATCATACTTGGGAGTCTTTGTATTTTTTCTACTGCGTGCATACCAACAGCAAAAGCAGATAGTCAAATGGTTAAAAATCAAAGTGCAGAAATTACAGCAAAACAAATGAGTATAGATGAAAATTATATTACAGGGGATATAAATATTCCTGTGATTTCAAAACTCCAAGATAAGAATGTAGAAAAAAAGGTTAACGAGATTTTTGAAAAAGATATCAATGAGTTTGTGGATGAAAAAGTAACTATGGCGAAAAGAGATTATAAAGAAGAGAACAAAGATGATCAAAAAGAGGAAGTGAATGTTACTTATAAAGTAGCTTATCAAAATGAAAATTTAGTAAGCATTGTGATTGATAAAAAAGCAAAGCAAGGAAAAAATAATACTTTTACAATAAGAAAAGGATATACCATTGACCTAAAGAGTGGAAAGCAAGTTAATCTTTATCATTTATTTGATTCAAGAGAAGAGTATAAAAATATTATTAAATCCTTTGCTAAAGACAAAGGAAAAGAACTAATCAATAGAGAGATTCTTGATGATAATTATTATATAAAAGAAGGTAGTGTGGTTATATATATTGATGGATATATTATTGGTGAGTCAGATAAGATAGATTCTGAATTTGAGATTCCATTTAGTAATTTCAAATATGGTATAAATACAAAAACGGAGTTAAGCCCATATGCAGTAGATGTAAATATAAAAAATATAAAATTAGATACAGACTATATTACAGGCAATATCAATATACCTTCAATTAAAGGATTAGAAGATAAAAAAATAGAAGAAAAAATTAATAAGAGGTTTGAGAAAGAAGCAATGGACTTTAAAACAGAAATGGAAAAGGAAGGAAAAGAGGGTCTTAAGGATGCTAAAAAATATGGATATACACAAAGACCCTATGGTGCAGATATCTATGTTGAGGAGTATAAGAATGAAGGAGATATTTTAAGTATATATATGCTTTATTATACCTATACAGGAGGCGCTCATGGAGCAAGCAATGGTGTGGGTTATAACATTGATTTAAAAACTGGAGAGCTTATGAATCTTAAGGATTTATTTAGAGATGGATATGATTACAAGAAGGCAATAGATGAAAAAGTAAAAGCTCAAATTGATTCTAATGGGCAAGAAATAATAGCGAAGGGTGTAGCTGAAGGTCAAAAGGAAGAAGCAATGTACACTCCTTACAAGGGCTTTACAGGAATTAGTGATAATCAGACTTTTTATTTAAAAGAGGATAGATTATATATATGTTTTGGGTCATATGAAATAGGATGTTATGCAGAAGGAATGCCAGTCTTTGAAATACCTCTTTCAGAGTTCGAGGAAGATTTAAAATAATAATTCTTTGATTAAAAAAGTAGCAAGTTAATCATACTTGCTACTTTTTTAATTTACAATCGTACAATATAGTTGCATGCACAACTAATTCCATATATAATATGGTTGTGTATGCAACTATATTATGTTTAGGAGGAGTAGACGTTGAAAGATTGTATTGTCGGTAAGGATTCTATTGGCAAATGGATATCTGTTCTATATAGATATGGTCAAATCTATGTGGGAAGAGAGATGAAACCATATAATATTAGTCGTGGTCAACATATTTTTTTAGTAGCTTTGTTTAAGAATAATGGAATAAATCAAGAAGAATTATCAAATAATATCAAAATTGATAAGGGAACTACGGCAAGAGCTATAAAAAAATTAGAAGAAGAAGGATACGTAGTAAGGGAAATAGATCCAGCGGATAAGAGAGCTTATAAGTTATATGTTACCGAAAAAGCCTTAGAGATCAAGCCTAAGTTTATTGAGGTATTATCAAGTTGGACAGATATTTTATCGGATGGTTTTACGGAAGAAGAGAAAGAAATCACATTAAAATTATTAAAAAAAATGGCTCAAAATGCAACTAAAATTACGAAAATAAATGATATTGACAGAAATAGGAGTGATCATTCGTGAATGAAAGAAATTTTAGTCTTGAAAATGAAAAGATCAGTAAGTTGTTAATGAAACTATCATTACCAGCTACCATTGGTATGATGGTTAATGCTTTATATAATATAGTGGATACTATATTTATTGGTAGAGGGGTTGGAACGGATGCCATTGGTGGATTAGCTATCGCATTTCCAATTCAAATGATCATAATGGCCTTGGCTCAGATGGTTGGAATTGGTGCGGCTTCTGCTGTGTCGAGAAGCTTAGGGGAAAAGAATATTGAAAGGGCTGATTATGTAGCAGGGAATGCATTTATATCTGTTTTCATATTAAGTTCAATAACAGTCGTATTTGGACTTACTTTTATAGATCCTATATTAAAAATTTTTGGTGCTACGGATACGTTATTGCCTTATGCGAAAGAATATTTATCCGTAATATTTATGGGAAGTATTTTCTTTTCTTTTACGGTTAGTTCTAATAATTTAGTTAGAGCAGAAGGAAATGCAAAGGCTTCTATGTTTATTATGATTATAGGTACTGGTGTAAATATTATTCTAGACCCAATATTTATATTTGTATTTAAGCTTGGAATCAGAGGAGCTGCTCTTGCAACGATTATTTCTCAATTTATTTCTTTTCTTTATATTTTAAGATATATGTATGGTGGAAGTAGTTCATTAAAGGTGAAGCTTCACCACTTAAAATTAAAAAAAGATATTTTAAAAGAAATTTTTTCAGTTGGGTTTTCATCTTTCGCAAGACAGTCAGCAGGTAGTGTTGTAGCTATTGTTTTAAATAACTCATTGAAGTTTTATGGGGGCGATATGGCGATATCTATATATGGTACAGTAAATAAAGTGCTTATGTTCTTGTTTATGCCTTTATTTGGCGTTGTTCAAGGAATGCAGCCTATAGTTGGTTTTAATTATGGGGCTAAAAAGATTGCTAGAGTCAAGGAAGTCGTTAAATTATCTATAATCATTACTACGATTTTAGCAAGTGTAAGTGTTTTAATAGGAGAAATATTTCCTACAACCATTATGAGTGTATTTACGAATGATGTTGCTTTTATAAATGATAGTGCAAATGTACTAAGAATAATAATGTCGGCAATACCTTTTATTGGAATACAAGTAGTAGGAGCTACCTTATTTCAATCTTTAGGAAGAGCCGTACCTTCCCTAGTACTATCAATCCTTAGACAAGTATTGTTCTTGATTCCTTTGATACTCATATTACCAAGTTTTTTTGGTCTTGGTCTTTTCGGGATATGGATTTCATTTCCGATTGCTGATTTATTGTCTGTTATTGTGACGGTGGTATTATTACGAAAAGAGATGAAAAAGATAAGTTTAGAAGTAGAGAAGTAGTGACTAATTTGGTCACTACTTTTTTTGGTATATATGGAAATGTACAAGCATATATTTGTAAAAGTAGGTATAGAAGAAGCTACTTACGACAATACTTGTAGATAAAAATGGGGGTGTAGTTAATGGAGAAAGTGCTTATTGAACAACTCATTGTGGTTACTGATGGAAGGTCAAATGTAGGAGGAAGTCCTATGACTGCTGCAAAGGAAGCGGCAAGTAAGGGCGTAATCGTAAATGCAATCGGAATTATGAATAATGATCATGGGGAGGATGATTCCCTTTATGAGGTACAAAAAATAGCAGAGGCTGGTGGCGGTATTTGGGAAAATACGATCATCAAAAATTTGGGACATACCATGTATGCTGTTACTCAAAAGACTGTAAATAAGACCATAGAAACCATGGTGGGAAAAAAGTTAAAAGAGATTATGGATACGGAATTAGAAGATATCGTACCTCAGGCTAGAAATAAAATCATTGAATATATTGATCTATTATCAGAAGAAGCTGAGATTAGATGTTGTATTGCAATGGATTGTAGTTCTAGTATGAATAATAAGATGAGCAGTGCAAAGCAAAGTGTTATTGAACTTATGAATTCCCTTAAAGGAAGAGTGGGTAAAAGTGAAGTGGCAGTTATTGCATATCCAGGTCAAAATGGAGAACCGACAAGGATTGTTAGTGATTTTACACAAGAGCTTGATATGATTAAAGATAAAATATTAACCCTTAAGGCGGGAGGCATGACACCTACAGCTGCGGCAATTAATGATTCTATGTCATTAATAAAAGGAGAACATGAATTGACCTTAGATGAAATCGTGCGTGAGGATGAAGGGTTGTTGAAAAAGAGTATAGTTTAAAACGGCTAATAACAGCCGTTTTTAAATTTGGGGAGATTAAAATGGGAATAGATAGGTTATATTGTGGGGAGAAAGTTGTTGGTAGATGGAATAAAAACATATATGAAGTGACCGATTTATTAGGGACAGGTGGAATTGCTAGGGTATATAAAGTTAGAGATCAGGGTGGAGATATTTGGGCTTTAAAAGTAAGTGAAGATATTCATAGTATTACGAAGGAGTATCAGAAATTAGAAAAGTTTAAAAGTAGTGGATGGTCGCCTTTCGTAAAGGAGTTAGATGATTATATACGGGGAAATGGTAAAGTGCACTTTATTGTTATGGAGTATATTGATGGCGTTAATTTAAAAGAGTATGTTGATAAGAATACAATTAGCATTAAGTGTATCGTTGGAGTAGCCGTTATTATTGGAAAATGTTTTAATACGTTGCATGAAGAGGGATTGGTATTTGGTGATCTTAAGTTAGAAAATATTATGGTAGATAAAAGAAATTCAAAAATAAAAATGATTGATTTAGGCGGGGTTACTCAGATGGGTGTGAGCATTAAAGAATTCACACCACTTTATGATAGAGCAAGCTTTAATATGGGACTTAGAAGAGCGGATGAAAAGTATGATTTATTTAGTTTGAGCATGTTGATTATTGTGTTAATCTTAAGAAAAAAGAATATAAATGTTGTATATAATGTGGATAAGTTAGTTCAAATTTTAAAAGATATTAACATATCTGATGAATTTATTAAAGTAATCCACAAAGGACTTATGCAGAAGGAAAAATCTTTTGCTTCTTTTTTAGATAAGCTGGAGAAAATATATCAAAATGATCATTATAAGTATAGTAAAGGGTATTTTGATAAGTTAGAGTTAGCTATAAATGGGTTATTAGTAGGAAGTGCAATGTTATTTTGTGGCGTATTGTATAAGTATTTTTTCTAAAAAAAGCTAATTTTTAAAGGACTTTTTGTATGCGTTGTAGAAATTTAAAGTAGGTATGTTAAATGTATAGATATAGAAAAATGTAAAGTTTTAATTATGAATATGAAGATTTAGGAGAGAGATATGTTAAAAAAAATCTTGAAAACAGTAGAAGAAAATAATATATTTAAAAAAGGAGAAGGAATTGTAGTTGGTGTATCAGGAGGACCTGATTCTATTTCTTTGTTGCATCTTTTATATAGGATCAGGGATGCGTATGATTTGAATATTTATGTTGTTCATTTGAATCATCAATTCAGAGGAGAAGATGCTGATCAGGATGCAGCGTTTGTAAAACAATTTTGCCATGATAGAAATATTCCTTGCTTTTTATATAGTAAGAATATTTCTTCATATAGTAAGGAGAAGGGCATTACTTTTGAGGAGGCGGGAAGAGAAATTAGATATGCCTGCTTTTATGAAGTACTAGAAAAAGTAAATGCCAACAAGATTGCAGTAGCTCAAAATATGGATGATCAGGCAGAAACGGTACTAATGAGATTAATGAGGGGAACAGGGCTTGAAGGTATAGGTGCAATGGAGTATGTAAGAGGAAAAATTATTAGACCCATACTCAATATCACAAGAAAGGAGATTGAGAACTATTGTAGTGAGCATAATTTAATGGCGAGAATTGATAAAACCAATTTGGAGTCCATCTATACTAGAAATCGTATTAGATTAGAATTAATTCCTTATATAGAGAAAAATTTTAATAGAAATATAAAAGAGGCTCTTTGTAGAACGGCAGAACTTGCCAGAGAAGATAAAGATTTTTTTGATGGTTTTGTAAAGACGGTATATAGTAATTTAGTGATAGAAGAAAAAGAACAAATAAAAATCAATATAGGACAATTTGAAAAGCAACATATAGCTATACAAAAGAGAATTATTAGAAAAGTACTATTAAATCTTTGTGGAGATTTAAAAGATATACAAAAAAAACATGTACAAAATTTGATAGAATTCATGAAGAATTCAAGTACAGGTGCACAAATAGATTTACCTAAGGAAGTTATTGCTATTTTACAATATGGGGATGTTATTTTAAAAAAGGGAAAAGATAAAACAGGACAAGATTTTTTCAGGTATGATATAAATATTGGTGATGAAATTTATATTGAAGAAATGAATGGATACATTTCCTCTAAAATGATAGATCTAGAGGAGTATAAGGCGAGTGTAAAGAGCAAATATGATATGTATTTTGATGCAAAACAATTAATTGGAAATCTATTTATTAGAAATAGAAAAACAGGAGATCGATTCAATCCATTTGGGCTTGATGGAAGTAAGAAATTAAAAGACTACTTTATTGATCAAAAAATTCCTAAGGACCAAAGAGATCAGGTGGGTCTTGTGTGTGATGATGAAAATATTTTATGGATTACTGGGGTTAGGAGAAGTAATAAATATAAAATAGATAAAAATACTAAAAATATAGTAGTACTAACATATAAAGAAAAAAAATTATAGGAACCATGTTTTCATTGTTGTAATCATTATATATAATTGTTTTACATGGGAATATATGATAGAATTAAAAAATGTAAATCATCTTAATAAATGGATTGAAGGGAGGGCTTCTGTTGAAGAAGTTTCTTAGGGGAGCTAGTTTTTACATAATAATATTTGCTATTATTATTGCGATTGTACAATTTTATGGGCAGCCAGATAAAGATATAAAATCTATGGGTGTTTCCGAATTAATCATTGAATTACAAAAGCAAAATGTGACAGAAATTGATATTGTTGAAAATAAAGTAGTAGGTGTATTAAAACAAGGGAATCAAGCCTTTGAAACCTATATACCAACTATTTTGAAATCAGAAGTTTTAAGTGAGAAATATATATTGCCACAAATTGAAAGTGGTGTTTTAAAAGTAACTGGAAAAGCGCCAGCAAAAACACCGTGGTTCTTTGAAATACTTCCTACGATCTTTATGATTTTAGTATTTGTCGTATTTTGGTTTGTATTTATGCAACAAGGCCAAGGTGGAGGCAGTCGTGTTATGTCTTTTGGTAAAAGCAAAGCGAAATTACACAAGGAAGATGAAAGAAAAAAGGTTTTGTTTGATGATGTGGCAGGACTTGATGAAGAAAAAGAGGAATTACAAGAGGTTGTAGATTTCCTTAAAAATCCTAAAAAATATATTGAATTAGGTGCAAGAATTCCAACGGGAATTTTAATGGTAGGGCCTCCAGGAACAGGTAAGACCTATTTATCTCGTGCAACAGCAGGAGAAGCTGGGGTACCATTTTACAGTATCAGTGGTTCTGAATTTGTTGAGATGTTTGTAGGTGTTGGAGCATCTCGTGTAAGAGATCTTTTTGAACAGGCAAAGAAGACTGCACCGTGTATCGTATTTATAGATGAGATCGATGCAGTAGGACGAAAAAGAGGAGCGGGTCTTGGCGGAGGTCATGATGAAAGAGAGCAAACTCTAAATCAATTGCTTGTTGAGATGGACGGATTTGGTGTAAATGAAGGAATTATTATCATTGCCGCTACCAATAGACCAGATATCTTAGACCCTGCATTACTTCGTCCGGGTAGATTTGACCGTCAAGTAATGGTAGGAGCACCAGATATTAAGGGTAGAGAAGAAATTTTAAAAGTACATTCAAAAAACAAACCTTTAGAAGAGGGTGTAGATTTAAAAGTACTGGCAAAAAGAACACCAGGATTTACGCCTGCGGATATTGAAAATCTTATGAATGAAGCAGCTTTATTATCTGCTAGAAAAAATGATAAAAAAATTGCAATGCCTACGATAGAAGAAGCGATCACGAAGGTAATAGCAGGACCAGAAAAGAAAAGTCGTGTCATTACGGAGAAGGATCGAAAGTTAACTGCTTATCATGAAGCAGGTCATGCAGTTGTAGCTAAAATGCTTCCTAATGCAGATCCAGTACATCAAGTTACGATCATACCTAGAGGTAGAACAGGTGGATTTACCATGTATCTACCGAAAGAGGAAAAGTCGTATACTACTAAGAGTGAGATGGAAGATAGAATCATACAATTATTAGGTGGTAGAATCGCTGAAAAATTAGTATTACATGATATTAGTACAGGGGCAAGTAATGATTTAGAACGTGCCACTGCTATTGCAAAGGCAATGGTAACAAAATATGGTATGAGTGATAATTTAGGACCAATTGCTTATAGTACAGAAGAAGAAGTGTTCCTAGGAAGAGATTTTTCATCTAAGAAAAATTATTCAGAAGAGGTTGCTTCTAAGATCGATAAAGAAATTAGAGCGTTTATAGAAGCAGGATATGAAACTGCTGAAAGACTATTAAAAGAGAATATGGATAAATTACATTTAGTTGCACAAAAATTGCTAGAAGTAGAAACAATAAATGCTGAACAATTTGAACAACTTTTTACGGAAGAAAAAGAAGATGTTGCAATTAATTTAGAAAAAGAAGATGCTGATGAAAAGAAGATCGACTTAGATAAAGAATAGTATAAAGCCCCTTTGGAAATTTTCAAAGGGGTTGCTTTATAAAAAATATAAAAAAAGGGAAGAATTTAATATGCGTATTTTGGATGTGGAAAAGATACAATCTTCAGTAAAAGAATTATGTGTAAGAGCAAATTATTATTTATCTGAGGATGTAATGAATGCTTTTAATGAATCAATAGGCCGAGAAGAATCGCCCATAGGAAGAGAAGTTATAAGTCAACTTATTGAGAATGCAAAAATTGCAAAAGAGGAACAAATGCCTATTTGTCAGGATACAGGCATGGTGGTTGTATTTGTTGAATTAGGACAAAAAGTAAGTTTAGCAGGAGGCCCTATTTCTGAAGCTATTAATCAAGGAGTTCGTGATGCGTATAAAGAAGCCTATCTTAGAAAATCTGTTGTAGCAGATCCTTTAATTAGAGAAAATACGAAAGACAATACGCCTGCGATTATCTATTATGATATTGTACCTGGAGACAAAGTGAAAATCACTATTGCACCCAAAGGGTTTGGTAGTGAAAATATGAGCAAGATAAAAATGTTAAAGCCATCAGATGGAATCGATGGGGTCATAGATTTTGTGGTTGATACAGTATCTCAAGCAGGACCAAATCCTTGTCCACCCATTGTTGTAGGGGTAGGAATTGGTGGAACTATGGATAAATCAGCAGTGCTTGCTAAAAAAGCACTTACGAGATCGATAGGAAGTAAAAATGAAAAAGATCATTTGAGGGAGTTAGAAAAAACTTTGCTTGAAAAAATAAATAATTTAGGAATTGGACCACAGGGTTTAGGTGGAAATACCACTGCATTATCTGTTCATGTTGAAGCTTTTGCTACACATATTGCAGGACTTCCTGTTGCTGTAAATATTAATTGCCATGCTGCAAGGCATGAAGAAGTGATTTTGTAATAGTCTAGAAAGAGGTGAAAACATGGGGAGTTATGAAATATCCACACCGCTCACAAAAGAAAAGGTAGAAAATCTTAAAGCTGGAGATACCGTTTATATATCTGGAACAATCTATACGGCTAGAGATGCAGCTCACTTAAGATTGGTAGAAAGTATGAATAATGGAGAATCGTTACCTTTTGACTTAAAGGATTCAATTATTTATTATGTAGGACCAGCACCAGCGAAGCCTGGAAAGGTGATAGGTTCTGCGGGTCCAACCACAAGCTATCGAATGGATGATTTGACCGTTCCTTTATTAGAAAGTGGACTGACCGGAATGATTGGAAAAGGAAAAAGAAATACGATTGTAATAGAAAGTATGAAAAAAAATAAAGGGGTATACTTTGCAGCAACAGGAGGCGCAGGAGCTTTAATCGCAAGTTCGATAAAAGAATCAGAGATTATTGCCTACGAAGACCTTGGAGCAGAAGCCGTTAGAAAACTTAAAGTATATAGATTTCCTGCCATTGTTGTGATTGATTGTGAAGGAAATAATTTATATGAAACAGAAAGAGAAAAATATAGAAAGTAAGGGAGAATAAGATGACTGATTATAATAAGCTAGCATTAGAAATGCATAAAAAGAATAAAGGTAAAATTTCTGTAAATAGCAAGGTGCCTATAGAAAATAAAGATGATCTTTCTATTGCTTATACACCTGGAGTGGCAGAGCCTTGTAGAGAAATACATAAGGACAAAGATGCAGTATATACGTATACATCTAAAGGAAATATGGTTGCAGTAGTGAGTGATGGAACAGCTGTTTTAGGTTTAGGAGATATAGGGCCACATGCAGCAATTCCTGTAATGGAGGGAAAAGCAGCATTGTTTAAAGAATTTGCAGATGTAGATGCTTTTCCTATTTGCTTAAATACCACAGATACAGAAGAAATTATAAAGACAATCAAATACTTAGAGCCTGTATTTGGAGGAATAAATCTTGAGGATATAGCGGCACCTAGATGTTTTGAAATAGAAAGAAGATTAAAAGAAGAATTGGATATTCCAGTGTTTCACGATGATCAGCATGGAACAGCTATTGTGGTTTTAGCAGCCGTTATTAATTCCTTGAAAGTAGCGAAAAAAGAGCTAAAGGATGTTTGTATTGTTATTAATGGAGCTGGTTCTGCAGGGATTGCAATTGCAAAGCTTTTACTAAAGGTTGGCGTAAAGGATATTGTAATGTGTGATAAGGTGGGAATATTAACGAGGGATATGAAGGATTTAGATGTTGCTAAAGCAGAAATTGCTACATGTACAAACAAAGAAAATATAAGTGGAACTCTATCAGATGCTATGAAAGGAAAAGATGTATTTATAGGCGTTTCAGCCCCTAATATAGTTACGAAAGAAATGATTCAGTTAATGAATGACAAGGCCATCGTATTTGCTATGGCAAATCCAGTTCCTGAAATCATGCCTAATATTGCAAAAGAGGCAGGGGCATATATTGTTGGTACGGGAAGATCAGATTTTCCAAATCAAATTAATAATGTATTGGCTTTTCCAGGTATATTTAGAGGGGCTTTAGATGTTAGAGCAAGACAAATTACAGAAGAAATGAAGATTGAAGCAGCGTATGGTATTGCCAATGTATTAGGAGACGAAGAGTTATCACAAGAGAATATAATTCCAAATCCATTTAATAAAAAAGTGGCTCAGGTTGTTGCGGATGCCGTAAGGAAAGCAGCTATAAAAAGTGGTGTAGCAAGACTCTAAAAAAGGAACCTTAAAGGTTCTTTTTTTAGAGTAGAGAAAAAATAGAACAAATAAACCTATTCAAAGTCAAAAAATTTCGAATATTGCAAGTTGAAAAAGTGCCATAAGTATATTACAAAAATTAAAAAAAATTTTATAAAGTCAATATGTATATGTTGACTTTTGTTTTTTGTTTAAGAAAATAAATAGAATAAATGAATGATGAGAATACTATGTTTGAGTTTATAGCTTGGAAAAGAAGCTAATAAGGTGAAAGTTTGAATATGTACCATGAATTTTGTATTTGTTGTGATTGTGAGGGAGGCGCGTTAATAGGTAGAACAGATACAAAAATACAGATATGATTTTAGTGATCATGATTTGAATTATTGACTATAAAAGTTCTTTTATGCTAAAAAGTTGTTTTAATAAGTACTGATTTAGAGTCTCCTGCAGAAGCTCTATTGGAACATATCAAATGAATGAAAATTCAGAAAAATAATGTGATAAAATTCGTCAAAAATGATTGAAAGAGTAGAAAGAATAGTGTATGATTTGTGTTGTGTGATTGTATGTTTTAAAAACACGAAGGAAATCGTTTGGTTCGAATGTTGTCGGTTTTATCGGCGACTTAATATAAGCATTAATACAAGCATAGGAGGTTAGGCAAATGGCAGCAAATAAAATAGAAGATCTGCGCAAAAGGAAAGAACAAATCCAAATGGGTGGAGGAGCAAAAAGAATTGAAAAACAACACTCATTAGGTAAGTTAACAGCGAGAGAAAGATTAAACTTATTATTTGATGAAAGTACATTTGTTGAGTTAGATGCATTCGTAAAGCATAGATGTACTAACTTTGGAATGGAAAAAGTAGAGGCGCCAGGTGAAGGTGTTGTTACTGGTTATGGTATGGTAGAAGGAAGATTAGTTTATGCTTATGCACAAGATTTTACAGTAGTAGGTGGTTCTTTAGGAGAAAAGCACGCTGATAAAATTTGTAAAGCTATGGACAATGCTTTAAAAGTAGGAGCACCAATCGTTGGAATGAATGACTCAGGTGGAGCGAGAATCCAAGAAGGTGTTGACGCACTAGCAGGATTTGGAAAAATATTCTACAGAAATACAATTTCTTCTGGCGTAATTCCTCAAATATCAGCAATCATGGGACCATGTGCTGGTGGAGCAGTTTATTCTCCAGCTATTACAGATTTTATATTCATGGTAGAAAACACTAGTAAAATGTTTATTACTGGACCAGAAGTAATTAAAACAGTTACAGGTGAAGAAGTATCTGCTGAAGCATTAGGTGGCGCTAGAACGCATAACACGATAAGTGGAGTAGCACACCAAATGGCACCAACGGATGCAGAGTGTATTGCAGACATTAGAAGATTATTAAGCTTTTTACCATCAAACAACATGGAAACTGCTCCAGTTTATGAAACTGAAGATGATATAAATAAATTAATGCCAGAACTTGATACTTTACTTCCTGATCATCCAAACAAACCTTATGATATGTTTGATATCATCACGAAGATTGTAGATGATGGAGACTATTTTGAAATACTACCTCACTATGCTAAAAATATGATTACTTGCTTTGCAAGAGTAAATGGAAGTACTGTTGGTATTGTTGCAAATCAACCTAAATTCTTAGCAGGATGTTTAGATATTAATGGTTCAGACAAAGCTGCTAGATTTATTAGAACTTGTGATGCATTTAATATTCCGTTACTTACAATTGAAGATGTACCAGGATTCTTACCGGGATCAAGTCAAGAATATGGTGGAATCATTCGTCATGGTGCGAAAATGTTATATGCTTATAGTGAAGCAACAGTACCAAAGCTTACATTGATCGTAAGAAAAGCTTATGGTGGAGCTTATATAGGTATGTGTAATAAGCAATTAGGAGCAGATATGGTTTTTGCATGGCCGAATTCAGAAATTGCTGTTATGGGCCCACAAGGAGCTGCAAATATTGTATTTAAGCATGATATTAATAATGCAGAAGATCCAGCTGCAGAAAGAGCTAAGAAAATTGAAGAATATACAAATGAGTTTGCAAATCCATATATTGCTGCATCAAGAGGATATGTAGATGACGTAATAGAACCAAATGCAACAAGACCAAGAATAGCAGATGCATTAAATATGTTAGCATCTAAGAGAGAATCAAGACCAGCTAAGAAGCATGGAAATATTCCTCTATAAAAAAGGTGCATATTTAGAAAACGAGGTGAGAATATGAGTTTACTTGACAGGTTTGCGGATCCCAAACTGATTAAGGGGATGCCTATGGGAGATAAGTTAATGGCCTCTCTTCAGGTAACAATCCTAGGGATGTTAGTAACGTTTGTTGTTCTAATGCTTTTGTGGGGATTGATCGTAATTATGACAAAGGTACTTACTAGAAAGCCAAAGGTAAAACCGGTTGTAACAGAGACAACACCAGCAGTACAAGATCAAGCAGTTGAAGAAGAAGACGATGAAGAATTAGTAGCAGTAATTACTGCAGCAATTGCAGCAAGTTTAAGCACTTCTACACACAATCTTATCGTTACAAACATTGTTAGAGTAGAAGATGCAACACCAGCATGGGGAAAAGTAGGAAGAATAGATCAAATGAATAGTCGTTTCTAAATTACGAAGGAGGATTTTAAAGATGAAAAAATTTAACGTTACAGTAAATGGAAATATATATGAAGTAGAAGTAGAAGAAGTAGGTGGAGTACAAACAGCAGCACCAGTTGCAAGAGCAGCGGCTCCAGCAGCAAGACCAGCGGCAGCTCCAAAGGCAGCACCAAAAGCAGCAGCAGTAGCAGCACCAGCAGGAGCAAGTACTATTACTTCTCCAATGCCAGGAACAATCTTTGACCTTAAAGTTAAAGAAGGAGATACTGTAGAAAATGGACAAGTATTATTAATATTAGAAGCTATGAAAATGGAAAACGAAATCGTAGCGCCACAAGCTGGAAAAGTTGTTTCTATTAGCGTAGCAAAAGGTGCTGCAGTAAATGCTGGAGATGTATTAGTAGTATTAGGATAGTTTCTAGTACCTAAACTTCAACGGAAAGGAGATATAAGAATGTTAGAAACTATCAAGAAGTTTATAGAAAGTACTGCATTTAGTACATTGTTTGATCAACCACAATATATAGTAATGCTTTTAATATCATTTCTTTTATTGTACTTAGCGATTAAAAAAGGGTTTGAACCTTTGCTATTGTTACCGATTGCATTTGGTATGTTACTTACAAACTTACCACTTGCAGGAATGTTTGACGCACCGATCGCAGGAGAACATGGACAACCAGGAGGGTTATTATGGTACTTCTTCCAAGGAGATCATCTTGGAATATTCCCTCCTGTTATATTCATGGGCGTAGGCGCTATGACAGATTTTGGACCACTTATTGCAAATCCAAAAGCGTTGCTTTTAGGAGCAGCAGCACAATTTGGTATATTTACTACTTTCTTAGGGGCTATCTTACTTGGATTTACAGGACAAGAAGCAGGCGCTATCGGAATTATAGGTGGAGCGGATGGTCCAACAGCCATTTTCTTAGCTAGTAAATTAGCACCACATCTTTTAGGACCTATAGCAGTTGCAGCTTATTCATATATGGCATTGGTACCGATCATTCAACCACCTATTATGATGGCTTTGACTACTAAAAAAGAACGTATGATTAAAATGGATCAATTAAGAATGGTAACTAAAACAGAAAAAATAATATTTCCAATCATGGTTACGGTAGTAGTTTCACTAATATTACCACCAGCAGCAACACTAGTTGGAATGCTTATGCTTGGTAACTTATTCAAAGAATCTCAAGTAGTAGGAAGACTTACAGAGACTGCTACAAATGGTTTAATGAATGCGGTTACAATATTTTTAGGAATTTCAGTTGGGGCAAGTGCAACGGCTGAAGAATTCTTAAAGCCAACTACAATAAAAATTATAGTCTTAGGAGTAATTGCATTCGCTGTAGGAACAGCAGCAGGAGTGCTTCTTGCTAAGGTTATGAATAAGATATCAGGTGGAAGATTAAATCCACTTATTGGTTCAGCAGGAGTATCGGCTGTACCAATGGCAGCAAGGGTTTCTCAAGTCGTTGGACAAAAAGAAAATCCTTCAAACTTTTTATTAATGCATGCAATGGGACCGAATGTATCGGGAGTTATTGGTTCGGCTGTTGCGGCAGGTGTTATGTTATCTTTATTTGGATAATCAAAAAAGACAGACTTATGTCTGTCTTTTTTGGTATACTAAATAAAAGATTAGAAGTTAAAGGTAAAAGGATGTGGAGTTAAGAGGATGAAAAAACAAATACTTGAAGTTCTTAGAGAACATAAGGATACTTTTGTATCAGGGGAAGACTTAAGTAAAAAAATTGGTGTAAGTAGAACTGCTGTGTGGAAGCATATGAAACAACTTAAAGAGGATGGATATCAGATAGAATCTGTATCAAGAAAAGGATATCACTTAGTAAAAGAAGGGGATACATTAGATCCAAATGTTTTAGAGGTAGATCTTAAGAATGAGTATATAGGAAAGAAAATTTATCATTTTGAATCTGTTGATTCAACGAATAATGTTGCAAAGAAGATGGCACATGAAGGTGCAATAGAAGGAACTGTAGTTATTGCAGAAGAACAAACGAAAGGTAGAGGGAGACTAGGTAGAGAATGGTTATCGCCAAAAGGGGATGGAATTTGGATGTCAATTATTCTAAGACCTGAGATTAGTCCATCGGAAGCTATGATTATAACTCAAGTTACTGCTGCAGCAATAACTTTGGCAATGAGAAAAATCCTTCATGAGGATATTGGTATAAAATGGCCTAATGATATTGTTCTTCACAAGAAAAAGGTTTGCGGAATTTTAACAGAAATGAGTGCGGAGCTTGATTCTATGAATTTTATTGTAGTAGGCATGGGTGTAAATGCAAATGTAGATATTGAGGATTTCCCAGAAGAAGTAAAAGATAAGGCAATCTCTATGAAAACTTATTTTGGGGAGGCTGTATCTAGAAAAGATTTAACAATGCAAATTTTACATGAATTTGAAGCGCTGTATAGTGATTTTGCGAAAAATGGAGATATTAAAAAAACTATAGATATATGTAAAAAATATTCCGTTACTTTAGGGAAAAGAGTGAAAATAATTAGTAGGCAAAAGGAGATTGAAGCAGAGGCTATTGATTTAACAAAAGATGGTCAACTTCTGATTCGCCACGATAATGGGGAAATTGAGGAAGTATTATCTGGAGAGGTATCTGTAAGAGGACTTTATGAATATGTGTAGGAAAATAGGAAATAAATAAAGGTTGAAGGGTAAGATTTATGGAGGTGAATGACATCAAAATCGGTAATATTGATGTAGAAAATAATGTATTCTTAGGACCAATGGCTGGAGTAACTGATTTGTCATTTAGATTATTATGTAAAGAACAAGGCGTAGGTCTTGTCTATACAGAAATGGTTAGTGCAAAAGGACTTTGTTATGACGATAAAAAGACGGGTAATTTACTTAAAATAGATGAGAAAGAAAAACCGGTAGCACTTCAGATCTTTGGTTCGGAACCAGATTTTATGGCAAGAGCTGCTGAAAAACTAAATGATTATGAAAATGCTATCTTAGATATAAATATGGGATGTCCTACGCCTAAAGTAACAAAAAATGGAGACGGGTCAGCCTTAATGAAAAATCCAAAACTAGCAGGTGAAGTGGTAAAAGCAGTTGTAAATGCAACGGATAAACCTGTTACAGTGAAAATAAGAAAAGGCTGGGATGATACGTCCGTTAATGCTGTAGAAATGGCAAAAGTGATAGAAGAAAATGGAGCGAAGGCCATTGCAATACATGGAAGAACGAGAGAACAATTTTACACAGGATCTGCAGATTGGGAAATCATAAAGAAAGTGAAAGCGGCAGTGACTATACCTGTAATTGGAAATGGAGATATTTTTTCTGTAGAGGATGCAGCAAAAATGATGGAATTTACAAAGTGTGATGGGATTATGATTGCTAGAGGAGCACAAGGTGACCCCTGGATTTTTAATAGAGTAGTTCATTATTTAAAGACAGGAGAAATTTTATCTGAGCCAAACTTGGAAGAAAGAGTCATTATGGTATTGAGACATATGGACTTATTAATTGAAAACAAAGGGGAACGTGTAGCTATTAAAGAAATGAGAAAGCACGCAGGATGGTATTTAAAAGGAATTGCAAATGCAAACATAGTACGTTCTCAGACAAATACAATGAAAAACAAGGAAGAAATGGAAAAAATACTAAGAGATTTGATGAAAACTAACGAATTTTTATAACTTGACAACATAGTTTTTCTGCATTATAATAGTTCGCATGTAGTAGAAAATGGAAGTTGCAATATTCTGCAAACATTGGGCATATGAAAAAAACAACCAGTGAAATGGCTGATTTATTTTTTCATATGCCTTAAGTCGAAATAGTTATAACATATATAAGAGCACTGTTGTTGCAGTGCTTCTTGTCGTAGTATTAAATGTAAATTATTAACAAGAATAAAACTGTAACTAAAGAATATAATGATTAATAAAATGTTTCAAATTATTTAAGGTGAAGGAGAGAAAACAGATGAGTAATAAAGAGGTGCTTTTAACGCAAGCGGGATATAATAAAACGGAAGAAGAATTAGATAATTTAAAATCCGTGAAAAGAAGAGAGGTTTCTGCGAGGATCAAAGAAGCGATTGCATTTGGTGATCTTAGTGAAAACTCAGAATACGATGAAGCTAAAAATGAACAAGCAAAATTAGAAGAAAAAATTGCTAAATTAGAAGAAATCCTACGTAAAGCAACAATTATAAATGAAGAAGACATATCTTTGGATGTGGTAAATATAGGTTCTAAAGTAGAAGTTGATGACAAAGAGTTTAATGAGATTGTAGAGTATACAATTGTTGGTTCTGCAGAAGCGGATCCATATGACCTTAAAATATCGAATGAATCTCCTGTTGGAAAGGCGTTACTTGGCCACCAGGTAGGAGAGATTGTAGAAGTCCAAGTACCAGACGGAATAATTAAATATGAGATTTTAAATATTCGAAGATAAAAAACTGGAGGGATACAAAAGATGAGTGAAGAAATGCAATTGAGCGAAGTTTTACAGGTAAGAAGAGACAAGCTTAAAACTTTAATAGAAATGGGAAGAGATCCTTTTAAAGTAGAAAAATATGATCAAACACATTTTAGTCAAAATTTAAAAGATAGATTTGAAGAAGTTGAAGGAAAAGAAGTATCTATTGCTGGAAGAATTATGGCAAAACGTGGTATGGGTAAAGCTTCTTTTATAGATATTCAAGATAGAGAAGGAAGAGTTCAATCATATGTGCGTAAGGATGCTATAGGGGAAGAAGATTATAATGTATTTGTAACGTATGATATTGGGGATATAGTAGGTATTAAGGGAACTGTTTTTAAAACAAAACAAGAAGAAGTATCTGTAAGAGCAAGTAGCGTAATTCTTCTTTCAAAATCGTTACAGCCTTTACCAGAAAAATGGAACGGTCTTAAAGATAAAGAATTAAGATATAGACAAAGATATGTAGATTTAATTGTAAATCCTGATGTTAAGCAAGCGTTTATAAAAAGAACGAAAGCTATTAAAGCATTGAGAAGATATTTAGATGATCGTGATTTCTTAGAAGTTGAAACGCCAATATTAGACGTAGTTGCTTCTGGGGCTACAGCTAAACCATTTATTACGCATCATAATAGTTTAGATATAGATATGTATATGAGAATTGCTACAGAACTACATCTTAAAAGATTAGTAGTCGGTGGACTAGATCGAGTATATGAAATAGGAAGACTATTTAGAAACGAAGGAATGTCAGTAAAACATAATCCAGAGTTTACTACGATTGAGTGGTATATGGCTTATGCAGATTATGAAGTTATGATGCAAATGTGTGAAGAAGTAGTTGCAGAAATGGCAAATGCTGCAGGTGGAACTACTAAACTTACATATCAAGGGAAAGAGATTGATTTAACACCTCCATGGAGACGTATAAAAATGGTAGATTTAGTTACTGAGGTAACTGGAATTAATCTTGAAGAAGTAGCAACGGATGAAGAAGCAAGAAAAATTGCAAAAGAAAAGGGTGTAAAAGTAGAAAAGGATACTACAAAGGGAGATATCATTAATTTATTCTTTGAAGAATTCTGTGAAGAAACATTGATACAACCTACTTTTGTTACACATCACCCAGTTGAAATTTCACCTTTTGCAAAAAGAGATCCAGAAAATCCAGCATATACGCATAGATTTGAAGCTTTTGCTAATGCTTGGGAGATTGCAAATGCATTTTCTGAATTAAATGATCCAATTGATCAAAAAGAACGATTTGAAGCACAGGTAAAAAGAAAAGAGTCAGGAGAAGAAGAAGTTGCTATGATGGATGAGGATTTCTTAAATGCTCTTGAAGTGGGGCTGCCACCAACAGGCGGAATCGGAATTGGTATAGATAGATTGGTTATGCTTCTTACGGATGCAGCATCTATTAGAGACGTGATTTTCTTCCCAACAATGAAACCACTTGATAAATAACAAAAAAACATAGGACTTGTTCCTATGTTTTTTAATAAAATTGAAATAAAATGTTGACAATATGAAATTAAAGTGATAATATATGTTATGTTATCGAAATGAACAAGCGTTTTGAAAGAAAAAAATTGAAAGAAAAAATAAAAACTCTTGACAGTTCAGATAATAAGTGATAAACTAAGTAAGTCGTCGAGATATGGCGAAAATAATTGAACTTTGAAAATTAAACAGTGTAAGAATTAAGCCAGCGCGAAAGCGCAATAA
>JADPRS010000016.1 GCA_015686845.1 Lutibacter sp. B2 | reverse complement strand
AATGTGCATAAATTTTTAATTAAATTACCTGTCTACTTGACATGTATCAGTTCATCATTAAGGAGTGTTTTCTTTTTTATCAAATCCATTTTAATATTATTTGGTGATTATTGATATAGTTATAGATCTCGCTTTATGAGATTTCTAGTGAATCAGAACCTATTTCATTATAAAATTAAACATATATCTTTTCTAGGACGTTTACCATGAAAATTTCAACAAGGCGTTTTTCAGCCATAATCATAGCTTATATATTTTCAAAAGATAAATAACATAGCTAATAGCATTTCTCTATTAGATGCAAAAGCTAAACATATAAGATATAATATACCTACTAATTAAAAAATATTTTTGGAGGTACTCATGAATCCTTTAGCTGATATAATAAGGCCTAATCAATTAAATGATATTGTAGGTCAAGAACATATAATAGGAGAAGGCAAACTTCTAAATAGAATTATAAAGTCCAAATTAATTCCTAATATGATTTTTTACGGCCCTTCTGGAACAGGAAAGACTACAATAGCAAATATAATAGCCAATAGCTCTAATAAAAAGTTCTACAAACTAAATGGTACGAATACAAATACAGATGCTATTAAACATGTTATTTCTCAAATAGGAACACTTCATACCCTAAGTGGTATATTACTCTACATCGATGAGCTACACTACTTAACAAAACGTCAACAACAAGCTATATTAGAGTACATAGAAAATGGTGATATAACCCTTATAGGTAGTACCACAGAAAACGTAAATTTTTCAATATTTAATGCCTTACTCAGCCGATGTACTACTATCGAATTTAAAGCATTAACAACAAAGAATATAATTGAAGGTTTAAAAAGAGCTATATTACTAGAAGAACAAAAATTAGATATAAAAATTAAGTATGAAGATAAAGCACTAGAATATATATCCGAAGTATCTGGAGGAGATTTAAGAAGGGCTTTAAACACGCTTGAACTTATTATAAATACCTATGCTATTTATGACCCTGATGAACTATTTATCGATATAGATAAAGCAGTTGAATGTTCTCAAAGTAAAATTACAAATTATGATAGAGATGGAGACGGTCATTATAATTTGTTGAGTTTTTTCCAAAAAAGCATTCGAGGTTCTGACCAACAAGCTAGTGTTCATGCACTTGCAAGATTAATAAAAAGTGGTGATTTAAACTCTATTTGTAGAAGACTATTGGTTATAGCTTCAGAAGATATAGGACTAGCGTATCCTCAAGGAATAAGTATCGTAAAAGCTTGTACAGATTCAGCTTTACAATTGGGACTACCAGAGGCCAGATTACCACTAGCACAAGCCACCCTATTATTAGCATCACTTCCTAAATCAAATTCAGCATATAATGCAATTAATCAGGCATTACACGATTTAGAAACAATAGATGTAGGTCAAATACCAGCACATTTATGTGACACCCATTCAAATTATGCAATTAAGAATAAACAGCACTATCTATATCCTCATAATTATCCAAATCACTACGTAAAACAGCATTATATGCCTGATCCTATAAAGGATAAGATCTATTATGAGTATGGAGAAAACAAATTCGAACATGCCCTCAAGGTATATTGGGATAAAGTCAAAAAATAAACACATTCAATTGCCTACACTAGGCAATTGAATGTGTTTATTTTTTATTTATTAAATTGTAAATAGTTCTTTTCTTTACTCAAAATTCCTCGTGAATATGCAGTAACGTAAGTCTTATGTTTATTATAATATCGTTTTAAATTATGTGGCCCTCTATTATATTCTGAAAGAATCTTATTATAATTCTCTCCATGTGCTTTTTTAAGAACACTCAAATATACTACCCCTAATCCAATATTATATTTTGGCTCAAAAATTTGTTTAGGATTATATTTAATCCCAAGTTTTTTTCCATATTTGCTTACAAGCCATTTTTCAGTTTCAGGTATAATTTGCATATACCCTCTATCTTGCGAAGAACCAACTTCATACTTTTTAAAATTACTTTCTTGTTTGATGACTGCCAAAATTAAAGATGGGTTAACATCAAACTTTTGCGCATATGCTACAACAATGTTTGCTGTTTCTAAATCCAATGGTGTTTGTTTTACAATCCTTGTTACTTTATCTAAATCACTTATAATACCAAATTGAACAGGATCTTCTCCACTTCTGATTTCATTTAAAATGTTTTGCTTTTTTTCTAATTCAGCTAACAAATTTTCTAAATCCTGTATCTTCTCATCCGCTTTACTTATAACATGATTATATTCATCTCTGTCTATGTCATTATGATCCATATCTAATTTATTTTCACTTAAAGCATGACTACAACTAATAGTAATTATAAAAAATAAAAAAATAAATATAATTCCGCTCATTAAATATGTATTTTTATATGATTTTTGCATTATTTTCCTCCTTTCTTTGACTTCTTACGACATTTTACCACATTTTTCTACTTTTGTCCTATGAAATCAAAAAATCACTTTCCTTGTTTTAACAAGAAAAGTGATTTTCGTTTATTTTCCACAACATTTTTTGTATTTTTTTCCGCTTCCACATGTACAAGGCTCATTTCGTCCAATTTTCTTCTCTTTAACTACCGTTTTTGAACTTTTTTGAGCTTTTTTAATCTCTTGTCTTTTTTCATCTGTTAAGATTTCATTCCATTGTGGTAATGTATATAAATAATCTGCATCCGCTTCTAACATATTATAGTATAATTCTTCAGGTTTTATTTCTAATTTAATTTGGCTATCTTCTGTAATTTCTTCAAGATTTAATGATTCTTTAACACTTTCATTAATTCCATCTATAAATCCAAAGAAATATTCATTTGTAGTATTAAATTTTTGCGCAAGATCTTTTAATACGCCTTCAACAGGCTCTTTGTAATTTTCTAATACTGTGGCATAAATTCTTTCTTCTACTCCACCATATTCTTTCCAAAACGTTTCAAATTCTCCCTTTGTTTTATGTTCGAAAGCCATATTTTTCCATTTTTCAAATAAACTCATAATAATTTCTCCTTACAGTATATTTTATAGTATAATTTTTACCATATATTTTCTCTTTTCATTATATCTTTTCATTTTTAAAAAATCAAGGTAAAGTAGTAATATATTTTACTCTACAAGTTTTTTCAATGCATTATAATTAGCATTTATTGTCTTTTCAATATCTTCATCCGTATGTTTTATAGATATAAAAGCAGCTTCAAACTGAGATGGCGCTAAGTAAATTCCTTGTTTTAACATTTCCTCAAAATATATTGCAAATTTGTTTGTATCACTAGTCGTAGCAGAATCAAAATCTTTTACTTTTTTATCTGTAAAAAACAGAGACATCATAGAACCAACTCTATTACTAGTTATACTAAGTCCTATTTTTTTTGCATTTTCTTCAAATCCCTTTTCTAAGGCTTTCGCCTTAGTCTCTAAGGATACATAAATATCCGGATTATCTCTTAATGTTTTTAGTGTAACAAGTCCAGCAGCCATAGCTAATGGATTTCCAGATAAAGTTCCTGCTTGATATACAGGTCCTATAGGTGAAATTTTTTCCATAATTTTTCTTTTGCCTCCATAGGCACCTACTGGTAATCCTCCTCCAATGATCTTACCAAAAGCAGTAATATCAGGATCAATCCCATATAAACTTTGTGCACAATTATAAGCAACTCTAAATCCTGTCATAACCTCATCTATTATAAGTAATGCTCCATATTCTTTTGTAAGTTTAGAAAGCGTATCCATAAATTCCTGCGACGCAGGCACAACACCCATATTCCCTGCAATTGGTTCAACGATTATTCCTGCAATCTCTTCACCAAAGTTTTTAAATATTTCTGTTATATTTTCTATATCATTATATTTTGCTGTAATGGTATTTTGTGCAATTTCTAATGGAACCCCTGGACTATCTGGTACCCCATGTGTAAGTGCTCCAGAACCAGCTTTAATTAATAAACTATCCGAATGCCCATGATAATTTCCTTCGAATTTTACAATTTTACTTCTACTAGTATATCCTCTAGCAAGCCTTAATGCACTCATAGTCGCTTCTGTTCCTGAGTTAACCATTCTAATCATTTCAACAGAAGGTACTGCTTCACATACTAATTTTGCAAGTTCTGTTTCTATTTCTGTAGGTGCTCCATAGCTGGTCCCTAAATCTATTACTTTTTTCAACTCATCTGTTACCAATTCATTTGAATGGCCTAGAATGAGTGGCCCCCATGAACCTATGTAATCAATATATTCATTTCCATCTATATCATATATTTTACTTCCTTTTGCTTTCTTTATGAAAGGCGGATTTATATTAACAGATCTAAAAGCTCTTACAGGACTGTTTACGCCACCAGGTATATATTTTTTTGCTTCTTCAAATGCTTTTTGAGAATTTTTTAAGTTCATTTAAATTTCCTCCTTTAACCATCTTGCCGCATCTTTTCCATGATATGTAATGATTAAGTCTGCGCCTGCTCTTTTCATAGATGTTAGTGATTCAAGTACAATTTTCTTCTCGTCTATTAATCCTTTTTCTGCTGCTGCTTTTACCATTGCATATTCTCCACTTACATTATAGGCTGCAAGTGGTACTGTATATGTATCTTTTACTCTTCTAATTATATCTAAATAAGCTAGTGCAGGTTTTACCATGACAATATCTGCACCTTCTGATAAATCTAGTTCTACCTCTCTTAATGCTTCATCAGAATTTGCTGGATCCATTTGATATGTCTTACGGTCTCCAAATCCTGGGGCAGAATTTGCTGCCACTCGGAAAGGACCATAAAAAGCGGATGCATATTTTGCACTATATGCCATAATAGATATATCTGTATATCCATTTTCATCTAACACATTTCTAATGGCTTTAATTCTCCCATCCATCATATCTGATGGAGCTACCATATCTGCCCCAGCATTTACATGAGATAGAGCAATTTTTGAAAGATACTTTAACGTTTCATCATTATCTACATAATCATCTTTCATAATTCCGCAATGTCCATGGTCTGTATACTGACACATACATACATCTGTAATTACCAATACTTCTTTATTTATTTTTTTTATCTCACGGATGGCCTTTTGAACAATCCCATCTTCATCATATGCACTACTTCCACAGGCATCTTTATGATTTGGCAATCCAAATAGAATAACTGCTTTTATACCCAAAGATATGATTTCTTCAATTTCATCCTTTAACTGATCAATTGAAAAGTGATGTATATTAGGCAAACTCTCAATTTCTTTTTTTATTCCTTGTCCTTCAACAACAAATATAGGATAAATGAAATCATTTACATTTAGTATTGTTTCTCTTATCAAGTTTCGAATTGCAGCATTTTTTCGCAATCTTCTTGGTCTATTTATAAGCATATTATGTCCTCTCTTCTTAAACATTATAGTAATTTTCGATTTCTTGAACTAAGCCATCAATCGTAAAATCTTTTGCTTCTACATCACATTTAAGTCCAAGTTCTCGTGCTGTATCTCCTGTAATGGGTCCTATAACAGCAATTTTCTTGCCTTCTAATATCACTCGGTTTTCTTCTCCAAGTATTTGCATAAAATTCTTTACAGTTGATGAGCTTGTAAATGTAATCATATCTATATCTTCATTTAAAGTAGCTATCAATTTTGCTCTATCACTTTCTGGAATTACGGTTCTATACATATGAATATTTTTCACATGTGCTCCTATTGCTTCTAATCCCTCTATTAACAAATATCTTGCTATATCAGCTCTTGGAAGTAGTATACGGTCATCTTTCTTGATTTTGTCTTTTAACCCTTCTATCATCTCTTCAGCACGATATATTTCTGGTACATACTCTATACATAGACCTCTATCTTCTAATACTTTTTTAGTAGCAGGACCGATTGCACATATTTTTATTCCATACAAATCCCGTATGTCTAAAGATAATTTTCTCATACGATTAAAGAAAGACTCTACGCCATTCACACTTGTGAATATTATCCAATTATAATCTTTTATATTATGAATTGCATCATCCACTTCTTCATAATTTTTAGGAGGTTCAATTTTAATAGTAGGAAACTCAATTGCTTGTCCACCTAACTCTTCTATTTTTTGAGATAATTTACTTGCTTGTTGTCTTGTTCTTGTGACTAGTACACGTTTCCCAAATAAAGCTTTATCTTCAAACCAATGAAGAGTATCTGATAAATCAACTACTTCTCCTACAATGATAATAGATGGGTTTTTAATATTATTTTCCATTACCTTTTGTTCAATGTTTTCTAATGTACCTTTTACCATTCTTTGTTTGGTAGTCGTTCCTCTCATAATTACAGCAACGGGTCTGTCTTTACTTTGACCAAATGCGATTAAGCTTGTACATATCTTTTTTAAATTATTTATGCCCATTAAAAAAATAAGTGTTCCCTCTACTTTTGCTAATGCTTTATAATCAACTACCTTTTCTTTCTTAGTTGGATCTTCATGTCCAGTGATTACATGAAAAGAAGAGCTTACATTTCTATGGGTAACGGGAATACCAGCATAAGCTGGAACAGATATAGAAGAAGTGATTCCAGGAACCATTTCAAATTTAATTCCTTCTTCTCTTAATCTAGATGCCTCTTCTCCACCTCTACCAAATACTAAGGGGTCCCCACCTTTTAAACGAGCAACAACCTTACCCTCTTTTGCCTTTTTTACTAATAATTCATTAATTTCATCTTGGGTATATGCATGATTATTTGGCGCTTTCCCAACATAAATAAGTTCAACATCCTCTTTAGCAAATTTTAAAAGCATAGGACTCGCTAAGCGGTCATAAAGAATAACATCTGCTCTTTTTATACAATTAAGCCCTTTCAAGGTAATTAATTGATAATCTCCAGGCCCTGCACCAATTAAGAATACTTTTCCTAGTTGCATATTAATCATTCCTCTCCATATTTTCCAAAATCTCTTTCCCGCCTTTAGTAAGTCCTTCTATCGCCATTTTAATACCCATTTTCTCACAATCTTCTAATTTACAATCATCCTTTAATCGAATAATTTTCTTTCCATCTATTTCACCAATCATTGCATTCATATATACTCGATCATTCTCTATATACGCAAAAGCACCAACTGGCACATGACATCCACCTTTTAATTCTCTCATAAAACTTCTTTCTGCTTTAACTGCATATTCAGTAACAGAATCATTTAATTTCCAGATCATAGATTGAATCAATGGGTCATTCGTTCTAATTTGAATACCCAACGCACCTTGCCCCACAGCGGGTGTACATATATCATTATGAATATGCTGGGAAATTTTGTTTTCACATCCCATTCTATTGATTCCTGCTGCTGCTAAAATTACCCCATCTAAATTCATTGTATCCATTTTCTTCATTCTAGTTTGTATATTTCCTCTTATTGGTTCTATCCTGAGATCTGGTCTATAATTAAGCAATTGAGCTGCTCTTCTTAAACTGCTCGTTCCAATACGTGCATTTTGCGGCAATTGATCTAGATCAATATTATTCTTACTAATTAAAATATCTCTTACGTCTTCTCTCTTTGTAATGGCACCAATCATTAACTCATCCACCATTTCAGTAGGAACATCCTTCATACTATGCACTGCAAAATCTATTTTTTTTTCTAATAGGGCAGCTTCGATTTCTTTAACAAATAGTCCTTTACCACCAATTTTGTCTAATGTCTTATCTAATATTTTATCACCTATGGTTTTTATTTCTATAATTTCATACTCATACGCTGGAAAGAATTTTTTCAATTCATTTATTACCCAGTTTGTCTGCACGAGTGCCAGTTCACTTGCTCTTGATCCTACTCTTATTTTTGTTGTATTCATTTTGTCATCACCTTTTTCATCTGTTCATAATAATTCATAACTTCTTTTTCTATATCATGAACTTTTTCGTTTTTATATTCTTCTAATAAATTACTATATACAATTTTTCTAAATATTTCTTTCCTCGTCTTTATATCATCTATATCCATCAATACTTGTTTTCTTAATTTTCCTAAAGCATCTATATATAAAGCATATTCATCATTATAGATAAGTTCTAATTCTTTTCGTATTTTTCTACAAAGCATGGGACTTTTCCCATTTGTGGAGATGGTAATATTCAAATCTCCTTTTTTGATAGACGCTGGCACAATAAAATCACACATATCTGGTTGATCAACAATATTTATAAGTATACCTTCTTCTCTTGCCTCTTTTAAACAAGCTTCATTCACTTCATTTTTATCTGTTGCAACATATACTAGATACGCTTCTTTTAAATCTCCCTTTGTATACGCTCTTTTAATTATTTCTATCTTCTCTTGATGATACAATTCATTCATTTTTTCTGTAGTATCTGGACTAATAACAAGAACATCTCCATTTGCCTCTAAAAGCGAAAGGATTTTTCGTTCTGCCACTTTTCCTCCACCTACTACAATACATTTCCGATTTGTTATATCTATCATAATAGGATAATAGTTAGGCATATACTTCACCTACTTTTTCTATTAATTCATTTATGTTATTATATCTATTTTTATAATTTAATGATGGTCTTTTAATCATTAAAATCTGACTTTTGCTACTCTTTGCAGCCTCTATTTTTTCTAACGTACCGCCTATAGTACCACTCTCTTTTGTTACGATTACTTCTATATTGTATTTTTTTATTATTTCTAAATTCATATCAATAGAAAAGGGCCCCTGCATAGCAATAATATTAGAAGGCAATATATTTAATTTTTCACACTTTAGGATCACATCACTCGTTGGTAAAACTCTAGGAAACAATCTATTTGGATCTAGTTTTTTTGCAAAAGTTTCTAATGTCTTACTTCCTGTTGTTAATAAAATATTTCCCTTTATATCTTTTAGCTTTTCTGCTGCTTCTTCATAATCTATGACATATTGAATAAATCCTTTATAATCATCTAGTTCACTTTCATTCCTTTGATATCTAAAATAAAATATATTACTATGCTCACATGCATTCATTGCATTCTTAGAAACTTCAGTAGCATATGGATGTGTTGCATCAATTAAAAGTTTTACTTTTCGGTCCTTTATAATCTCCTCAATCTCATGCTGATTGCATTTTTTTGCAATCACTTCACACAATGGATGTTGTGAAATAAGACTTGCTCCATAAGAAGTAGCGGTAGTAATAATGAGTGGATAGGATTTTTCTAATAATAAATCTATAATTTCTCTAGCATCCTGGGTACCACTCAAAATCAAAATCATAGCTTGTAACCCCTTGGAGTAATCATTTTTCCATCTTTTTCATATGTCTTTTCATTTCCTACGATCACTACAGTAAGCATATCTATTTCATGCTCTAACATATGCTCTAAATCAGTAATAACCACTTGTTCTCCTGTTCTTTTTGCATTTTTTACGATTCCAACAACAGTTTTAGGAGATTTATGTTTAAGCATAAGTTCTCTTGCTTCTTCTATTTGATGCACTCTCCCTTTACTTTTCGGATTGTATATAGAAATTATAAAATCTCCCATAGCAGCACATTCAATTCTTTTTTTGATTAAATTCCAATCTGTAAGTAAATCACTTAAAGAAATTACTGCAAAATCGTGCATAAGGGGCGCTCCAAGTGTAGCTGCGGCTGCACTTGCAGAAGTGATTCCAGGAACAACCTCTATCTCTACATCCACATTTCTTTCAAACTTAACTTCATGCATAATACCTGACATACCATAGATACCTGCATCTCCACTACTTACTATTGAAACAATCTTTCCCTCTAGTGCTTGATCTAACGTAAGATTACATCTTTCTACTTCTTTTCTCATTCCTGAATCTATTACTTCTTTTCCTTCTATTAAGTCCTCAATCAATTTTATATACGTTTTATATCCTATAATAACATCTGAATCCTTTATAGCTTGTAAGGCTCTTTGATTCATGTATTCTATATCTCCAGGTCCTAATCCAACTACATATATTTTTCCTTTTTTATTCATAATTTTGTCCCCCACTCTTTTTTACAACTATATTCGTTCATTCCAAATAATTGATTTGTAATATTTGCATAAAGTTGCCCTTGTCTATCTTCTCCTGCTCTTTTTAAATTCACAATTGGCTTGTTTATTATTTTCTTAGCTAAGCTATTCATAACTATTTTTATTAATTCTTTATCTTTATTAGAAGCATCCTCTAATCTATACATCAAACTATCTATTTCTTCTTTTAATATAGTTTTTGTTGATTGTCTCAATCTATCAATAGCTGGAAAAACAGGAATGCAATTGTACCAATTTTCAAATTTGATGCATTCTTCAATAATTATATTTATAGCTGTTTTTGCTGCATCCATTCTTGATTCCATATTTTCAAGTGAAACTTTCTTGAGTTCATCTAGCTCATATAAAGATATATTTTCTAGTTCCCCAATTTCAGACTCTATATCTCTAGGTACTGCAATATCCACTATACATAGTTTTTTCTCTGTATTATAGAACTTTTTCATTTTTTCACTTTTAAGCACATAATGGGGAGCACTAGTAGATGAAATAATAACATCTACCTTTGAAACGATAGTATATCGATCTTTAAACTCTATCACTTTTATTTCTTTGTATCTTTTAGACAAATCCATGGCATGTCCAACGGTACGATTCGTTACATAGATTTGTGTAACCCCTTTATAAATGAGATTTTCAATTACAATTCTACTCATCTCTCCAACACCAATTACTAAAACCTTCTTATTTGTTAAATCTTTAAACATATCTTCAACAAACTTCACTGCAATTGAGCTGATTGATAAAGAATTTTGAGATATATTCGTTTCTCTTTTAATTCTTTTTGCAATGGTAATCGCTTCTCTATATAAAGTATTTAATACTTTTCCCGTACATTTTTTCTCTAAAGCATACATATGTGCTTGGCGAACCTGTCCTATAATCTGGTCTTCCCCTAATACTAATGAATCTAGTCCTACTGCTAATTTGAATATATGTTTTACTGCTTCATCAGAAGTCTTAACAAAAAAGTATTTTTCAAGCAAATTTAAATCTATATGAAAAAATTCACTATAGAATTTTTTAAGTATCAATACAGCTGTATCCATATCAGATACAAAGGCTGTAATTTCACTTCTATTGCATGTAGATAAAATTACTGTTTCTTTAATTTCTTCATATTGATTTAAATTCATATAAGCTATATCTAAATCTGTTTTTGTAAAAGAAACTTTTTCTCTAATCTCTAAAGGAGATTTCTTATGATTAATTCCTACTACAACAATTTCCACTTTTATTCACCTTCTCTAAATAATGCGATCGTTATTCCATTATAAGATTTTTTACCTTGAATCATTTTTCCATTTTTACTGCTTAGAAAAGCTACTGGTTCGCATACCGCTCCTACGCCTATTGTCTTTTTTACAAATGGAGAGGTTTCAAACCTATTCTCTACCTTTTTTATATCTTCTCTATCTACAATAACCAAAGGTCTCTTTAACTCTTTTGAAACGTCTATAATTCCTTTTTCGTCTTTTTTTATATCAACAGTTGCAATATGTTTAATGGATTTTATAGAAAGATTTAATTCATCAAATAAATCTTTAATAGCATTTATAATTTCCTCATAACTTTTTCCCTTTTTACATCCAATCCCTATAATAATATTTTTAGGTCTAATAAGAACTTGATTCTCTACTAACTTTTTAACATTTTCTTTTTCTGTTATATAGATTAATCCTTCTAACTTATTTATAGTTTCATATCTTTCATTTACTATTTTCACATTATTAGGTAAAGACATATTCACTGAAATATTAGATAGTATTCCTACTTCTTCTCCATTCACAATATGGGCAGTAACTTTAGTAGCCATGTTAAAATCTTCTATCTCACAATTTAATTTCATTGCCAATGTATCTACCGCAATAGAATTATTTACATCTGATGCTGTAGTAATCACAGGATTAGCATTGAGTACATTTGCAATTTTTATTGTATATTCATTCGCTCTTCCTATATGTCCAGACAAAAGACTAATTACATTTTTTCCCTTTTCGTCTAAAACCACAACAGCAGGGTCTTTTCTTTTGTCTTCTAAATAAGGAGCTATACTTCTTACAACGATTCCTGTAGCCATAATAAAAACCAAACATTCATATTCATTAAAAATATCTTTTACAAAATCTTTTAATTTTTTATCTATCTTTTTACTACGATTTTCATTTGTATGAAATTTTGAATGTACGTATAAAACAGCGTTATCTAACTTATTTAGTAATTCTTCTCCTAATACTGCTGCTCCTTTTGTCAAAGTGATAATGGCAATTTTCATTATTTCGCCGTTCTATATTCATGGGTAAAATTCTTATCATATAATTTGGAGTATTCATATTCATTTCCCAGGAAATCACCTACTAGAATCTGTGCCGTCTTATTAATGTTCGCATCCTTTACTTTCTGAGCAATATTTTCTAATGTACCCATAACAATCTTTTGATCTTCCCATGTTGCTCTTTGAATAACAGCTATAGGTGTAGTTATTGGATAGTGTGTTAGCAATTTTTTTACTAAATCTTCAATCATATGAACAGATAAGAAAATACACATAGACGCTTTGTGAGATGCTAGACTTTCTATACTTTCTTTTTGAGGAACTGGAGTTCTTCCTTCCATTCTAGTAAGTATTACAGTCTGAGTAACACCTGGCAGCGTAAATTCCTTATTAATTGCTGCCGCAGCTCCTACAAAAGAACTAACGCCAGGAATCACTTCATAAGAAATTTCCTTTTCTTCTAAAATATCTATTTGTTCACGAATAGCACCATAAATACTTGGATCTCCTGTATGAACTCTTGCTGTAAGAAGGTTTTCATTTTCTGCTTTTTCCATTACTTCTATTACTTCCTCTAATGTCATTGATGCACTATTATATACGATGGCATCTGCCTTTCTACATGCTAATATCTCTTTATTCACTAATGAACCAGCATAAATAATTACATCTGCTCTTTCTACTATTTTTCTTCCCTTTACAGTAATTAAATCTGGATCTCCTGGCCCTGCACCTATAAAATATATCATTAAAATTTCCTCCTCATTCCTATTCTTATATAGATAAACTACTTAAAACTAAAATATAAAAAGATAAGAGAATACTTTTGATTACTTTTGTAAAAAAACTTACTGAATGGAATGAAAAAATACGTTAAGAACCTTCAATGTTTGAACGTAGTGAGTTTTGAAGGTTTAGTTTTTTTCATGGAGTGAAGTTTAGTTTTTTCAAAAGTAATCGTGTATGAACGTTCTTTTTATATTTAGGTTGTGGTTATTATCTATACATCTTCTTTCGTAGCTGAAATTATATAAATAGGGTTTAACCCTTCCATCAAAGTATATCTTCCTACACGTTTTCCTCTTGATACATTTACAGATATAACATCCATATCTACAAAACCTTCTTCTTCTAAAAATTTTATAGATTCATAAATAGTTTCTATTGTAATACAGTTTATAACACAAACGCCACTTGGTGTGAGTCTTTCATAACATAATCTTAAAATTTCTTTTAACTCTCCTCCACTGCCTCCAATAATTACTCGATCGATTTTTTCTATTTCTTTGATCTTTTCGGTAGCAAATCCATTCACAACCTCGATCTTCACATCAAACTGTTTTGCATTTTGTTTAATGAGTTCTATCCCTTCAGGATTTTTTTCAATAGCAATAACCTTTCCTTTATTGGAAATATGAGCAGCTTCAATAGAAATAGATCCTGTTCCAGCGCCCACATCTACAACGATTGAATCTTCTTTTAGTCTTAGTTTAGACATTGTAATAGCCCTTATCTCTTCCTTTGTCATAGGGACTTTTCCACGAATAAACAAATTGTCAGGAATTCCTGATGTCTTATACGTCCATTTCATCTTTTATCACCACCACAGACATAGAAAAATCTTTCATCTTTATGATATCCTCTGTTTTTCCTATGGTTATTTTTTCATCATCATAGGATAAATTTTCTCCTACAATCATAATTCTATCTTTCATATCATGCTGTATTAATTCTCTAGCAATTTCCCTTGGAGAATTTTTTTGATCAGTAAGTACAAAAACTTTTTTATATTCCTTGACTATTTCTATAAAGTTAAAGTTTCTTCCATGTAGGCTACCCACATAAGCATCCTGCCACGACTGCCCTATCCTTCCAGCCAAATATTGATAGGCACTAATTCCAGGGATCACCTCTAAATCTTCCTCAGAAAAATATTTTTTCAAATAACTTAACATACTATAAAATCCTGTATCCCCAGACAATAAAAAAGCAATTTTCTTTTCATCCTTATTATTCTTTGTATATTCAACAATTTCTTTTAAGTTTGAACCAATATACAAAATTTCTTTTTCTAGATTTTCAAAATATTGAAGATTTCTTTTTCCTCCAATTAACACATCACATTGATGAATGATTTTCGTCGTAATTGGCAAAATATAGTCTTTACTTCCTGGTCCCATTCCTAAAACATATATTTTAGCCATTTTAAAATTCCTCCAATAGTTTTTTTGCTACATTCCCTATCCCTAGTATTTTTTTATCCATAGAGAACATAATAATACCTACCTCTAATGCATCATATATTCGATAAGAACATCTTTTTTCAGCTTTATTACACAAATGCTCATACAGATGGTCATATCCCTCTTTATTAATTACTTCTATTGCAGCTTCGGTAGTCACACAATCAAATATTTGCTCTATGGTTTTTTGATTTGCTCCTAATTGTGCTAAATTTGCAGCTAAAATTTCTATTCTTGCATCCGCTACTTTACTGTGCGTATGAAAAATTCCTCCAGCTACTTTTACTAATTTCCCTATATGACCAATCATGAGTACTTTTTTAACATTATTTTCAACACATTTTTCTAACATAAACCCTATAAAGTTGCTGGTCTTTATAATTGGCTTATCAACAAACTTAAAGGTATCCAAAGCCATATCTCTTCCATAATTCCCTGGAACTAAAATCATCTCATCTGTACTTTTTTGCGTGGCCATTCTTAGTTCAATTGCAAGAGATTCTTTAAATGCCTCTTCAGACATAGGCTCAACAATTCCAGATGTGCCCAATATAGAAATCCCTCCAAGTATTCCAAGCCTTGGATTAAATGTTTTCTTTGCTATTTTTTCTCCTTCTGGAACAGATATAGTAACAATAGCTCCTTTTCCATCTGGTAATACTTCTCGTACTTCCTTTTCAATCATCTTCCTTGGAACTGGATTGATAGCAGCCTTTCCAGGAGGCATTGCAAGTCCTGGTTTGGTAACAACACCAACCCCTTTACCGCCTTTGATTTCTATTGTGGGATTATCTATAATCTGAATGAATACATGAATCAATATTCCATTTGTATGATCTGGATCATCTCCACCATCTTTTTTCACTGAACAAGTCGCACAATTTTCTCCAATCGTACTCTCTAGTACTTCTATATCGAGCTTCCATCCTTTTGGTGTATCAATCGTTATACAATTGATTTTTTCTTTAGACAAAGCCATAATAGTAGCAGCTTTTGAAGCTGCTGCTGCACATGAGCCTGTCGTATATCCATATCTCATTTTCTTACCATTTTTAAAAATATATCTATCTAACATAATTTTATCCTCTTTATCCTATAACATATATAAAATAGCATTTATAATAGCAGCTGCTACCGTACTTCCACCTTTTCTTCCACGTGTTATAATATATGGTACATTTAATTTTTCAAATTCCTCTTTTGACTCTGCTGCCCCTACAAATCCAACTGGCACACCTACAACTAAAGCAGGTTTTACTTTCCCTTTCTCAATAAACTCTTTTAATTTAAATAAAGCAGTAGGTGCATTACCGATTACAAATATTTTATTATTCTCCCCTTCTATTGCCTTGTCCATTGCTGCCATTGCACGTGTCGTTCCTTTTTCCTTTGCCGCTTTAGCAACATCCTCATCAGCAATATAGCAATATACTTCTCCACCATACTCAGCTAATCTTTTTTTGTTGATTCCTGATCTTGACATATTTGTATCTGTTATAATATTCGCACCTGCTTTAATGGCTTTTTTTGCAGATTCAATAGCTTCAGGAGATATGATTGTTATATCTGCATATTCAAAATCTGCTGTTGTATGTATCACACGCTTTACAATTTTCCCTATTTCTTCTGGAAAAACTTTTTTTCCTAATTCCTCTGTGATAATCTCAAAACTTTTTTCTTCTATTAGATGTGGTATTTTTACATAATTGCTCATATATATCTCCTCCTAGTTTTCTATAGATTAATAACTTTACCATTTAACTGTCATAGGTTGTGATTATATAATAAGGCGTGACTTGCAATCTTCATACTTGCCTGAACGACGTTTATATAATCACAACCTAGCTATACAAGTTATCTATATAACACGCACTCCACCTTTAACCATTTTAGTTAAATACATTTTTTCATAATAACGATCTACAGAATGATCTTTTAAACTTTTTACTAATTTGTCATAATCAATTTTATTTTTTTCAAATATAATGCCCATTACGGTTCCACTATGTGCTACATTTACTCCATAACAGCCTTCTTTTAAAGATATATTAATGACTTCTTCTAATTTATCCTTTTTTAATATAATTTGATTTGCTAAAGCACTCATGGTTGCAGCTTCTCCTAAAAGCCTATAATCTTTCTTTTTATAGGCTTCTTTAAAAACTTCATAAGCTTTTTCTACTTTATTTTTATTTATTTTTCTTAAATAATCATAATTTTGTTTTCTAAATATTTGTGTATTTAATCTTTCACTAGATTCTAAAAGGAATATATCCAAGGAAGGATTCCAATCAAAATTTTCAATTATATTTCCTTTAAGATGGTCAAATAGTGTGAGTTTTTCAAAAATCGTACTATCTGTTGGTTCTATATGTGTACAAATTTTTGCTAGTTCCTCATCAGATATTTTCTTACCCAATAATATGGAAACGGCAACAATTGTTGCAGCAATATCTGCCGTACTACTTGCCATTCCTTTTGCGATAGGAATATTTGATTCCACCTTAATTTCTAGAGAATTTGCAATACTAGGATTTTCTTTAAAATACTCTAATGTCTTATATATAGCACTTATACATTTTTTATTTCTTTTTCTTTCAGGATCTTTAACCTCTTTTAAAGTGATTGTTGTAAATAAATCTATAGGATAGGAAATTAACTTTTCTCCATTTCCAATTATTCCTTGTAATAATTCCCCACACGAGGCTGGACACTTAGTTCTAACTTCCATAGTATACCTCTTGGAGTATTTTTATTAATTGATCATTACTCTCTTTATCTTTGATTGCAATACGATAGAAATCATTTGTTAAGTTTCTATAATTATCACAACTTCTTATTAAAATTTTGTTTTTCAGTAATATTTCTTTTAATTTTATTTCTTTATTCTTTACTTTAAATAAAATATAATTTGAGTTAGGTTTATACACCTTAATTGAATCAATTTCTTTTAATAAATTATAAAAACGTTTTCTTTCGTTGACGATCCATTCTCTACTTTGTTTGATATAATTCTTATCTTTTAACACAACTTCTCCTGCTAGTGCAGCATAGCTATTAACAGTCCACGGTTCTTTTTCGCTTTTTATATCTTGAAGAATACTCTGATTTGAAGTAATTCCATATCCAATTCTGAGTCCTGGAAGTGCAAAGAACTTTGTTAAAGCTTTAATAATATATAAGTTATTGTATTGACCTGTATACTTTAAAAGACTTTCTGCATCTGGATTGTCCACAAAATCTATAAAGGCTTCATCTACAATCAAATGAATATTTTTTGTGTTACAATAGGCTAAAATATCTTTCATTAAGTCAGAAGAAACCAGTTGACTCGTTGGATTGTTCGGATTACATAAAATAATGCAATCAATATCATTTTCAATAACATTCAAAAAATTATTGTCTAAACAAAATGCATTATTTTCTTCAAGTTCAAAATACTTTACTCTACTTCCAGCCTTGATTAAAGCTCTTTCATATTCTAAAAAAGTTGGTGCTAAAATCAAACTACATTTAGGCTTTATGCTATTAATCATTGAAAAAATAACTTCCGTCGCACCATTTCCAACAGTTATAAAAGATTTATCTATAGTGTGATAATTTGATATAGACTCTATTAATAAATCATAGTCAGGGTCTGGATAGTTCTTTATTATATCTATATTTTCAATCAAAGCATTTTTAAAGCTTTCAGGTACCCCTATAGGATTAATATTTGCACTGAAATCTATAAATTCACTTTTATCTATACCTACTTTTTTCTCCATTTCATAAATATTCCCACCATGCTTAGCGATCTTCATAATAGACCTCCCCTAACTATAATACCAAATACAAATCCAATAAATGAAGTCATATACGTTAATCTGATAGCTTTTATAATGTCTGCACTCTCTAATTCCTTTAATTTATCTCCTATGGTAGGCTTGCACACTATTTTTCCAAAATATGTATTCGTTCCACCGATCTGTATCCTCAATGCTCCAGCAAATGCAGATTCTGGATGTCCAGAATTTGGGCTCTTATGATTTTTTCTATCTCTTAGAAAAATTCTTATACTATTTTTCCAATCATATCTCAGGATAAATGCAGCTATAAAAGTACATATTCCTGTGATTCTAGCAGGAATATAATTTACTATATCATCAAGCTTCGCTGCTGCCCAGCCAAAATAATAATATTGATCATTTTTATATCCAATCATTGAGTCTAATGTATTGATTGCCTTATAGGCCATGCCTAATGGAGCTCCTCCTATTACAATATAAAACAAAGGAGCTATGATACCATCTGATGTACTTTCAGCAACCGTTTCTACACAAGCCCTAGTGATTTCGTCTTTATTCAGTTCTTTTGTTTCTCTTCCAACAATATAAGATAGGTATTTTCTTGCCTCTAAAATATTATTATTTATTAATGGATCAAATACTTTTTTAGTTTCAACCCCTAAGCTTTTAGTCGCAAGTATTTGAAAAATAAAAAATGAATGTATGATCATATATAAGTACTTGTTTATAGATCCAACCAATAATAGTATGGCTAAAGTAATGGTATACGTTATTAAAACAATAAAAAATGTGAGAACTACACCCATTTTCTTCTCAGCTATGGGGTCATAACAATACTTTCTTAAAAATTTTTCACACTTTCTAATTAAATTTCCAATAAATATAATAGGATGGGGTAAACAATAAGGGTCTCCAAAAATCAAATCTGCTATATATCCTATGCAAATCATTTCAATCATTAAATTTCACCATTTGCTATTTTGAATACTTTATCTAAATCTACGTTTTCTCTTACCACTTTCGCAAGCTTATTGTATTCATTTTCCTTAAATGCCTCAAAGCTTTCAATATTGCTTTCCTTTTCCTCTAATCCTTTTATACTTCTAATATGATTTAATATTTTTCTAGTAAATCCTATATTATCAAATATTCCATGAATATAAGTACCCATTACATCTCCATTAGGGTTTATGGCACCATCTTCTATACATACTTTTTCACCCAAACAATTTTGTATAGCATTAAGTCCATTACTTTCTTTCCCTAAAATGGTTTTTCCCATATGAATTTCATATCCCTTTATAGGTGTATTTTTTATTCCCCCAAAGATATCTGCTATAACGACTCCCTCTACTTGAGTTGTAGTCTTTTCCATATCAAATACAGTTTCTACATCTAATAGACCTAATCCATTAATTTCCTCTATTTCACTTTCAGTATGATAGGGGTCACTAATTTTTGTTCCAAGCATTTGATATCCACCACAAATACCCATAATATGTTTTCCTTCTCTATGAAGCCTTATAATTTCTCTTTCCAGGCCTGTATCTCTTAGATAAATTAAATCTTCAATGGTATTTTTAGATCCCGGTATAATTAGCAAGTCAGGATTTCCTATACTTTCCCCTCTCATAACATATCTTAAATTCACATCATCTTGTGTCTCAAATACATTGAAATCTGTAAAATTAGATACATGCGGAAGATATAAAACGGCAACTTCAATCTGACCTTCTTTATTTTTTTTATTTCTAAATCTTTCTGCTAAACTATCTTCATCTTCTAATTGCACATTATAATAGGGTACTACTCCCAAAACTGGAATTTTAATTAAATCTTCTAACATTTTTATTCCTGGTTTTAAGATCTCGATATCTCCTCTAAATTTATTAATAATTACGCCTTTAACTCTTTTCTTCTCTTCCTCTGTCAAAAGCATTATGGTCCCAAATATAGAAGCAAATACGCCTCCTCTATCAATATCTCCAATTAATATTACAGGAGAATCTGACATTTCTGCCATTCCCATATTAACAATATCTTTGTCTCTTAAATTAATTTCTGCTGGACTTCCAGCTCCTTCTATAACAATCAGATCATGTTCATTTGCTAACTTTGTATATGTATCTTTTACCATTGATGCTAACTCGGTCTTAAATTCATGATATTCTACAGCAGACATATTTTTATATACTTTTCCATTGATAATAACTTGACATTTTTTATCCGTTGTTGGTTTAAGCAGTATTGGATTCATAAGTACACTGGGTTCAACCTTACATGCTTCAGCTTGTACAACCTGAGCCCTTCCCATTTCTAGACCCTTTTTTGTAATATAAGAATTCAATGCCATGTTTTGAGATTTAAAAGGAGCTACCTTATATCCTTCCTGTGTAAATATTCTACCAAATGCTGCTGTTAACAAACTTTTTCCAACGGAAGATGCTGTTCCCTGAAACATTAAACTTTTTGATTTCATAGTATTAAATACTCCTTTCTTTATAAGCAATACAATGATGTATAAAATCTTCAGCAATTTTTTTATCACTATAAAAATGAATATGTGCATATGCACCTATTGTATTATATTTTTTCAAACCACAATCCCATGATTTGATTTTTTTTCCATTTCTAAATTTATCTACTTTATATGCATATTCTTCATTAGGATTTTCTTCAACGAAAGAACGATGAAACTCATGTGCAGGAATATGCTTTCCTTCATTTCCAATAACACAAGGGGTAGTAATATTTACATTTACATATCCAAATCTCTGAAGATGTTTTGTCATCTTTGCATTTGTATCAAAAACCCCTACCATTTTGTATTGATCATTCTCTAATGTTGTAATAGACTTTGAAAGATACATAAGTCCACCACATTCAGCATAAGTAGGCATTTCATTTTTTATTGCAAAAAGGATTTCATCTTTCATTGAACCATTTTTTTCTAATTCTTCTGCAAAAACTTCTGGGAAGCCTCCACCTATGTATAATCCATCCAAATTCTCTGGTAGATGTTGATCCTTTAAAGGACTAAAATATATCAAATTTGCGCCTAGTTCTTTTAATAAATCCAAATTGTCTTCATAATAGAAATTAAAAGCATGATCCATAGCAACACCGATATTTATTTTTGCCTCATGATCTATCTTTTTTATTGTATAGGGTAAATCTTCTACTTCATTAGCAATTTTAATAATCTTTTCTACCTCTATGGTTTCTAATACCATAGTAGCAATCTCATCTATCTTCTCTTTTAAATTTTCTACTTCTACACTTGGGATTAATCCTAAATGTCTACTTTTTAATTCTATATTTAGATTAGACTTTAAATACCCTACACATTGTATTTTGGTATCCCGTTCAATACTTTCCTTTACTAGCTCGTAATGAGCATCTCCAGATATATTGTTAATAATTACACCTTTTATATCAACGTCGGTATCATAAAGTTTATATCCTAATACTTGTGCAGCAGCACTCGATGACATTCCTTTTCCATCTATAATCAAAATAACAGGTGCCTTAATAAGCTTAGAAACATGTGCAGTACTTCCTTGATCTTTCTCTATTCCAAATCCATCATAAAGTCCCATAACGCCTTCTATTACTGCTATATCTTTCTGGATTGCATTCTTCGTAAATAATTCAATAATATTGTCTTTTGAAATCATCCAGCTATCTAAATTTCTAGATTTATTTCCTGCAACAAAGCTGTGAAAGGCAGGATCTATATAGTCAGGTCCTACTTTAAATGGTTGAACATTTAACCCTTTCTTTTTTAAAGCTGCCATAATACCTGTAGATATAGTCGTTTTTCCTACTCCACTTTGGGTACCCGCTAATACAATCCTCGGAAATTTCATATCTATCCCTCTTTTTCAAAATTTTATATGTTTAAGCCTGTCAGCACAGAGAATCCATCCTCTAAGATCTCTATGGACGCAATCTTGCAATTTTCAACTTTATACTTCCAATAATCTTCAATTCCAATTCCAATAAAGCGCGATAAAATAGCACGAATGCAGCCTGCATGTGCTACTACTAAAAATGTTCCTTCTTTGTTTTCATCTATAATTCGCTCCATTTCTTTACATACTCTTTCATACATATTCATTAAATTTTCTCCTTGTGGAACAATAAAATGGATCCAATCCTTTTCCCATTTGGATAAATCTTTTTCATATTCGCTTTTTAGTTCACTATATTTTTTACCTTCCCATAATCCAAAGTTCATTTCTCTTAAATTTTCTTTACTTATAATCTTTACTTCATGATATTTATTGATCATTTTAGCAGTTTGCATCGTTCTTTTTAAATTACTAGCATATATTTTAGTAATTTTTTCTTCTTTTAATTTTTCTGCGACTACTTTAGCTTGATTTTCCCCTTCTTCCGTTAGGTCGTCATCACTCCATCCACAATATAATCCATCAAAATTTTTTTTCGTTTGACCATGTCTTACAAATATTAATTTTATCAATATACTCACCTTCTCTCATAACACACCCCTAGCTCTTAATGCCACGTAAAAATCAATAAAAAATAAAGCAAATAAACAATTTCTGATATTTCACATAAAGCACCTAATGTATCTCCTGTCATTCCATCAATTTTACTAGTTATATGTCTAACATATAGTCTACTAAATATATACCCTATTACTATAAACAGCATTGCCCAAAAATATATTAAGCAAATTACTGTAGCTATGAATAGAGCAACTATTAATTGTTTATTATTTACTTTTTCTATAAATAAACCACCCATTCCATTTTTTCTTGCATATACAGAATATCTAGCACCATATACTTGGCATAGCTTAGACAGAACAGGCATCAATAATAACACAGCATATACTTCAGGTAATGGCATACACTCTATAAACGCAATCTTTAATAAAATAGTAATTAAAATAGCAAGGGCTGCATTTGTTCCTAATCTACTATCTTTCATAATTTCTAAAATTCTCTCTTTGGGTCTGTTACTATACACGCCATCGAATGTATCTCCTAATCCATCTAAGTGAAGTCCTCCTGTAATAAATACCTCAGCTGCGACTGCCATTGTTGCAGCAACTAAACTTCCCCCTAGTTTATATCCTATATGATAAAAAGAAACCATAAACATTCCAATTATGAGTCCTACCAATGGAAAATAAATAATTCCATCTAAAAACTCATCTTCATTTACCTCTAGATTTACATTAATAGGTATCCTCGTTAAAAACTGTATCATTATAATTAATTTTTTCATTTTTTTGTTCCTTTCTATTTCAATTTCATTGGTAATCCAGATACAGTAAAATACACTTCGTCTGCTTCTTTTGCAATCATTTGATTTATTCGTCCTGCTATATCTCTAAATATACGAGATATTCTGTTGTCTGGCACAATACCCATGCCTAATTCATTTGTAACTAAAATCATTCCTAGTTTATGTATTCTTACAGATTGGAGTAATTTTCTAACTTGTTCCTCAATATTACCTTCTATTTCATCTATTTTTTCGTGCGTTATGGAATCCCACTTAATATCTTTATGATCAAACATTAAATTGGTCACCATAATCGTTATACAATCTAACAAAACAACCTCATGATTTCGTGAAATTTCCTCAATCATTTTATATACATCTTTATATCCTTCATACGTTGTCCACTCTTTTGGCCTAGATTCTCTATGTTTTTTTATTCTATCTTTCATACCATCATCAAAGCCAATTGCAGTAGCTACATATGCTACAGATTTAGACGTATCCATCGCTAATTTTTCTGCATAATTACTTTTTCCACTTCTTGCGCCTCCTGTAACCAACGTTATGTATCCAGACATACTATCACCTCTTTATGTTTAATCAAAATTTAAAGGTTAAAAGTTAAAAATAACGTTTAACTTAAAACCTTTAACCTACTATAAAATTCCTTACCCCTAAACTATATCAAATTTCATGAAGTTTTTCAATTTATCAGATTTTACGACAGTTTAATTCTATAGAACTTATTTTTATTCATAATTTCATTTATTCTCTTAGTCCTACCTAAGCTATCTTCTATTGTAATTTCCATATCATCTTTATCTAAAGCTTCATATTCCAAATATGTTCTATTTTCAAGTTTATTCTTAATAATGATCCATTGCAATGATTCATCATATTTTTCTACATATATATCTTCTTCTTTTGTCTCTTCATCATACAAAACATTAATCTTCTTTTTATCAATTTCTTTTATGGATATTTTACCATTTCCTTTCACCCTGATACTTATATAATTATTTAAATTGTGATCCATTTGATTTTCTGTATTATCATTTTCAATTCCTAATTTTTTCCTTACTGCAAAATCACATCTGTTTAATACATCCGTATGACTACCTTCAAAGGTATATTGATCTCCATCAATTGCACATATGCTCTTTAGCATTACTGTTCCGTCACCTTCATTAGAGTTTATAGAAGAAACAACCCTTCCATCTGGCCATTTTTCTTCATTATTAGGCTCTACTCTAAGCAATTCATTTGTCTCTAAACCTTTTCCTCCAATTAATGTCACCTTTATATTTCTTTTCTTTAATAAATTCCTAGTATCGTATAGATGATCCAAAAAATCATTTTTATATATCATATTTTCATATTGAATAAAAGACTTATTTTCGTTTTCCTCTATAGTATATAAATAATTGCCATATTCTTTGCATGGCATTAAGTCTCTTACGCCTAATAAGTATTTATGAATAATCTCCATATCGTTTTCAGTTTTATGAATTTTCTTTAAAACCCATAAATATCCTTCAATAAGTATTTTCTCAATGTTGTTTTTTCTATTTCGGTTACTTGGAAATCTGCCTCCTTCCCAAAAATAGTAAGCATCTGTCGCTCCTATATTTGGAGTACATATCATAATCAATTGTTCTATATCCCTTTCATAATAATTACTTTGTGCATATGCTCTAGAAACTAGCCCCCCCATACTATGACATATTATATCAACCTTTTTAGCTTTTGTTATTCTTTTAGTTTCATTTATCACATTTTTCAGATATTTCTTCGCACAGAAACTACAATCTTTTCTCCAATCATAAAAAGCAATAAATAAATTTTCATCTTTTTTATATCCCATCTTTTCTAATGATTGAATAAACGGCTCATATATGGAAGCTGCCATTCCAAATCTCCAATCTCCTGTTTGTGGTACTATTTCATCACTCATTGAACCATAGAGACCAGGTACAAATATAACAGGTCTCTTCTTTTCTGTATCCATTCTTCTTCTCAAAAGTTCAAGTGCGCCAACAGTAATGATCACTGGATGCATATGTCTTCCTCCCCTCCCCTACTACAAAAGAAAAGTTACTATATTCTAATAGTAACTTTTCCTTAGTACATTATAATTTTAAAATCATATTAATTCATTATATGCTAAGAGTCACAAAACTCTTCTATTTCTTCAAAAAATATTTTATATTACTTCCTCTATATCAGTATTATTTTCTATATCAATATTATGATCAATAATTGGAGCTACTACCTTTTTAGTTCCTTTAATAAGAATCTGATTTGTAGGCCTATAGTAATCTTTTGATAATCTTTCTTTTTTTATTAATTTTCCGTTTTTATAATAGTATTTATACGTAGTAACTTTATACCCATCCCGCCCTTTTTCTTCTATTTTTTCTATTCCTTCATCTAGTTCATGATCATCTTTCGTTTCTATAGATCTTTTTACTACTTCGTCGATAACGGATTCTATTTTTATATCAATGTCATCTACCTTTTTACCATATATTTTTACAATCATTTCATTTTTATATACATAACTTTCTATATAAATAGGTATATCTAATGTGTTTTGAAACTTAAAATCTAACACCCCATAAGATACTGTGGCATCTTGTCCTTTTGGTACGTACGTAGATGGAATGGTATGTTTAGACCTCTGAATAATTTTCAAATTACTTAAGAGTACGGCATTATATAGCGTACTCGATGTTTGACATACCCCTCCACCAAAACCATCTATCAATTCTCCTTTAAAAATAACATGTGCCGATAAATATCCTTTTTCTTCTGTTCTTGGTCCTACTACTTCATTAAAAGAAAATATCTCTTGAGGCATAACTACTTTTCCATTCATTTTTTTTGCTGAAAGGGTAACATTTGTAGTTCTATTTTTATTGTTACTATTAAAGCTAGTTTTATATATTCCTAATAGATCTTTTATTTTTTTTAGGTCAGTAGCCATCACTTTAGGAACTATTTCCTCCACTAGAAGCTCTATTTCTATTGGTTCTTTGTATTTATGGTTTTTAAGCTTATCAACTATAATAGATTTTGACTTTTCTACATTAAGGACAAGTGCAATTTTTTCATCTTTAATAATAAATGCATTTCCCTTTTTAAAGATTTCTGCATCTTTAGGCGACTTATCAATGTTCTTTTTTATATTATCTATAATCGTATCTAATTTTTCTTCATTATAAGTTGGTATTACCTCTATATAAATAGGATTTTTATATAAATTAAGAATCGTATCTATTCTTTCAAAATAACTTCCTTTTCTTCCTAATGAATATGCTTCATTTAATGTAGCTTTATAGTCATACGAATAATCTATTTCTCTACCCTCAATCTCTAAATTATAATCTGCATATTTAAATCGAATTTTTTCATCAGATAATTTTTCTTTGAAATTATTTTGAATCTTTGTTTGTGCTTCTGTAATTGATAGTCCTCCTACATCAACCCCTTGTATAATGATTCCTTTATGATAATTATCATTAGAAACCAAAAAAAGGAATATACTTGTCGTAATAATTAAAAACGTTAAAAATACTATAATAAATCCACTTTTAAATTCCGATTTTTTATCCGTTCTATTCTTTCTCAAATCTACTTCTCCCTTCTATGTAACATCAAAACTTTTAGAAGTTAGTCACATTTTAAGTTTACATACATACTATGTATTGAACAAAGTTTCATGATTTATTTTCCCCCTTATTTCATAAAAGGAGAGATTATTCTCTCCTTTATATATTTAGGCCCAATAAATCTCTATTTTGTCTCCTTGCTTTAATTTTTCTGTAAAATTTGTACTATTTCCATTTAAGGTCATAATCAATTGTCCCTTTGCTCTCGTTCTATCAAAATCTATATGGTCAAATATATCTACAAATATAGGACCATCTACTTTTGCTGATAAATTAATTTTTTCCTCATTCACAAAAACTTCCATATTTTTTTCTTCAAATGATACCTCTTCTTCCTTAGAAGTAACCGCTTTATTAAAGTCTATTTCTACAAAATCCATTTCATCACCATTATTTAACAAGTAATCCATTGGTTTAATGCTTCCATTTACATAACATTCTTTTATTAATTCAGCGTTTCCAAAAGATTGTATACATTCACTTAAACGCAATGTAGCATTCATTCCATCTGTGGCTTTTTGTACTTTAATAATATCTCCATTATGAATTTCTACATCTAAGCTACTTTCTCTACCATTAACATAAATCATAGCAGGCTTTCCCAATTTACCACTGACGACCTTTTTGTGCCCATTTATTATAATTTCTAATGTTTTTCCTCTTTTGCTAATTAACTTATTTGCTTTAAATCCGGTTCTAATCAATGCATCTGATACCACCAATTTCTTGGTTTTTAATAATTTTACTTTTTCTCCATTTAAAAGTATTTCTACAAGATTATTTTCTCTTTCTTTTATGCTAATGCTAGCAATTCCAATTGGCGTAATAAACTCAGGTCCTTGAATCTCTTTAAATTCATTCTTTATATTATCTATAATTTCAGTTCCTCTTACAACTACTCGTTCAGGTTTAATCTCTAATTTTTTTGCCAAACACTCAGTCAGCATTGGAATTTGACTACCCCCACCTATACAAAACACAGCACTTGGGGCTTTATCATTATATTTTAAAATTCTTTCTGCTATCTCCTGTGCTAAATTCTCAATAGCATAAGTAATTCTTTTTATAATATCTTCTGTACTCATTGTATACGAAATTCCAACAATATCCTCAAATTCATGATGCTCTTTACTATTTAATTCTATTTTCAGCTTTTCTGCTGTGTCAAAATCAAGTAAAAACTCTTTTACAATTGCTTCTGTTATCTCATCTCCTGCTACAGGTGCCATGGCATATGAAATGATTACACCATCTTTTGTTAATGCAATATCAGAAGTACCTGCGCCTATATCTACTAATGCTAAATTCAATAATCTAAATTTAGGCGGTATAGCTACATGAATTGCAGCAATAGGTTCAAGTGTTAGATGAATAACTTCTAATCCAATTTTATTCATTACGGTATACAAACTATCTACTACCTCATATGGTAAAAAAGTTGCAAGAACGTTTACTTTTATTGTATTTCCTTTATGACCTTTAAGGGAGATCATAATATTTTCATTCAAATAATAATTTATAACCGTATATCCTACACAATAATATCTTACATGGTTTTGGTCTAATTCACTGTCTAACATTTCTTGTGCCTTTTGTATAGCTTCTATTTCTAAACTTTTAATGGTTGACTGATCAATCTCTTTTGTTGAATCCATTTCTCTATTTACACTTACACTGCATGTCTTTAGTGCTCTTCCCGCTGCTGCTATTGCTACCTCTTTCAGTGAATATCCTACTCTTTTTTCTAATCTTTCCTTCACCGTTTTTGCGACTATAGCTACCTTGTCAATATCTTGAATCTGCCCATCATACATAGCACGAGTAGGGTGCTCCATGACCTCAAAATCTATTATTACAAAATCTTCTCCTTCTTTTTTTCCAACTATCCCCACTACACTATTCGTTCCAATGTCTAGTGCGAAAATAGTCTCATGAGGATTTATTTTCATTTCTATAGACTCTTGCATTATTTACACCTCATCCAATCAAAAAGTTGTTTTATACTCTATTTATTCTCCAAAATCTTGGAATTTCCTTTTTTATTTTTCACTATTTAGTCATTTTTCGATAATATACGCATTTTTCTATCAAAGTACACTCTTCACACAAAGGCTTTCTTGCTTTGCATACTCTTCTTCCATGATAAATGATCCAATGATGTGCATCTGACCATTTTTTTTTAGGGATATTTCTCATAAGTTGTTTTTCTGTATCATTTACATTTTCACTATTAGCAAGTCCTATTCTATTAGAAACTCTAAATACATGGGTATCTACTGCGATAGCAGCCTGTCCAAAAGCATTGCTTATCACTACATTTGCAGTTTTTCTCCCTACCCCTGGTAAATTCATTAACTCTTCCCTATACTCAGGTACATTTGAATTATATTTAGTAACAAGTATATTACAAGTATTTAATATATTCGTTGATTTCATTTTATAAAAACCGCAACTTTTAATTTTTTCTCCTAATTCCTCTTGTGTTAAAGTTAACATAGCCTCTGGCGTATTATATTTTTCATATAATTCCCTTGTAACCTTATTTACTGTAAGATCTGTGCATTGTGCCGATAAAATAGTGGATATTAATAATTCAAAGGGAGTATTATACTGTAATTCACATTGTGCATTTGGATATAATTTATATAATTTATCTAATACATTATTTATTTCTTCCTTGGTGAGAACATTTTCATCCTGTTTTTTCATAATTCTCTTCCTTTCCCTTTACAAAATTTCTCTATCACACTTTATAATTTCAACTCTGGTATCTCCTTCAACAAATTCAATAATATGATCAACCATTTGTGATGCATGCTTGCTCGTCTTACTAACACACGCAAACCCAATTACACTTCTTCTCCATAGATCATTCATATCTACTTCCGCTATAGATACATTAAATCTAGATTGAATTCTTCCTATTAAGCTCTTTATAATCTGTCTTTTATCTTTTAAAGAATTTGCTTCATATAAAACAATCTCTACCATACAGCTACAAATAATCACACTATATCACCTCAATCAAATTTAATTTTTGTCTCTATATTATAGCATACCTAAAAATCCTATTATTAAAAGGCTTGCTTTAAATATTATTTTTTTATTAATACTTACTATATTCTATTGACTTAGAAAATTTTTCCTTATAAAATTAATATTGACAAAACTTTGACCGACTGGTCAGTTCTGGAGGGATCTTATGAAAAAGAAACTTGTTTTAGTATTAACAATCGTAATTCTATCAACCCTACTACTTTCAGGTTGTGGTAAAACAGAAACAGTTACAGCTCAACCCGAAAAAATTATTAACGTTGAAACACAAAAAATCGAAAAACAAAATTTTACATTAAAAACTACTTTAACCGGGAAAATCGAACCAATACAGGAAGCTAGTATTTCACCAAAAGTTCCTGGTAAAATTGAAAAAGTAAATGTTGAAATTGGGGACTACGTTAAACAAGGAGATGTTTTGTTCAAGTTAGAACAAGAAGATTCTCAGCTTCATGTAGATCAAGCCCAAGCATCTTATGAGTTAACTTTAGCAAATTTAAAAAGGACACAAGAACAGACAAATAATGCTAAAGAAAACTATAACAGAATGAAAGCACTATATGAACAGAAAGTAATTTCAACGCAACAATTTGAAACTGCCGAGCTTAATGCATCTGATACAAATTTAGATATTATGAAAGCCCAAGTAAAGCAAAGTGAAATATCACTTCAAACAGCAAATAAAGCTTTTTCAGATGCTATAGTCACATCTCCTATTTCTGGATTTATTACTTTCGTAAATGTAAATAAAGGTGAATTTTCTAGTAATGCTGCTCCTGCTGTAACGATTGCAAACATCAATCCAGTCCAAATTAAAACGTCTGTATCTGAATATTTAATCAATAAATTTCACAAAGGTGACAGCGTAGATGTACTTATTAAATCTGCACGTTCAACACCTTTTAAAGGTAAAATTTCAGCACTTTCGCCTGCCCCTGCAAAAAATACCATGACCTATCCTATGAAAGTTACAATAGACAATACTGATTCTATTGTAAAACCTGGAATGTTTGCAGAAATCAGTATTATTTCAGATAAAAGAGAAAATGTACTCTCAGTTCCATCTCAAGCAGTGGTTATAAAAGATGGCAATTCTACTGTATTTGTTATAAAAAACAATAAAGCACAAATGAAATATGTAACCATTGGTCTCGATAATGGAGAAATGATTGAAATAAAAAAAGGTTTACAAGCTGGTGAAATCATTGTAATAAAAGGACAGAATTACCTAGAAAATGGAAATGATATAAAAGTAGTCAAATAGGAGTGAATCATATGAATATATCAAAATTATCTGTAAAAAGACCTGTTACTACGCTTATGTTGATGTTCATTGCTATTTTATTGGGATTCGTATCTTTATCTATGCTCCCAATAGATTTATATCCCGAAATGGAAGTTCCAGTAGCAATCGTATCTGTAAACTACAGTGGTGTAGGTCCAGAAGAAATAGAAACTTTAATCACCAAACCCATAGAGCAATCTGTTGCTACCGTTAGTAAACTAAAGGATTTGACATCCTATTCAATGCAAGGAAGTTCAATTGTTGTAGCTGAGTTTGAATATGGTATTGATATGGATTTTGCAGCACTAGAAATGAGAGAAAAAGTAGACTTGGTTAAAGGTGCTTTACCTGATGACGCCTCAACGCCTCTTGTACTAAAGATAGACCCTAATTCAATGCCGATCATCCAATTAGGTGTTTCATCTAATATGGAATTAGGGAAACTTCAAACTTTAGTAGAAGATGAAATAGTATCTCATTTTGAAAGAATTGATGGCGTAGCATCTGTCGATCTATCAGGAGAAAATGAAAAAGAAGTGAAGATTATAGTAGATCAAGACAAATTATCTGGATATGGTCTTTCTTTAACTCAAATTCAAAATATTTTAAGATCGGAAAATCTTAATCTCCCAGGTGGAAAAGTAAAAAAAGGTTCTAAAGAGCTATTAGCTAGAACTACAGGAGAATTTAAGACAATAGAAGATATTAAAAATGTTCCTGTATTATTAAAGAGCGGAAATTCTATTCAACTTTCTGATATTTCTACTATAACATTAGGTTATAAAGAAAAAGAAAGCTTAACAAGAGTAAATGATAAAGATTCCATTGGAATTAGCATCAAAAAACAATCTTCTGCAAACACAGTAAAGGTTGCAGAAAAAGTACTTAAAGAAGTAAGTAAAATTCAAACAGACTATCCTCAGCTGGAAATATCCATAGGTAAAGATCAATCAGAATTCATCAATAAATCTATCAAAAATGTTTCTAAAACTGCTGTAGCTGGAGGATTATTAGCTGTCATTGTGCTTTATTTATTTTTAAGAAATATTCGCTCTACATTTATAGTAGGAACAGCTATTCCTGTATCCATTATTGCAACCTTTGCTTTGATGTACTTTGGCGGACTCACCATTAACTTAATCTCTCTAGGTGGTTTAGCACTAGGGGTGGGGATGCTTGTAGATAACGCAATCGTTGTACTCGAGAACATTTACAGATTTAAAGAAAATGGATATTCTCGAAAGGAAGCCGCTATTGAAGGTGCAAAAGAGGTAAGTATGGCCGTATTTGCTTCTACCCTTACAACGATTGCTGTATTCTTGCCAATGGTTTTTGTCAAAGGACTTACAGCTATTTTATTTAGGCAGCTTTCATTTGCTGTTACTTTCTCACTCCTTGCATCTTTGATTATAGCTATTACAGTAGTACCTATGTTATCTTCTAAAATATTAAAAGTTGGCGAAGTAAAACGAAGAAAACATACTGGTATTTCTTTAGGAAGATTATTAGATTTATTTTCACACTTTATTGATACCCTATTAAAAGTTTACGATAAATCACTTAATTTTGCACTTAACCATAAAAAAACTATTGTTTTTATAGGAATTACAATATTTGTATCCTCTACTTTCTTAGTAGGCATGGTTGGTGGAGAATTTTTCCCTAAAGAAGATGAAGGAATGCTTACTGTAAATATTGAAATGCCTTTTGGAACTACCCTTGATGAAGCGGATACCATGGTAAAAGATATTGAAAAAATAGTAAAGAAACTTCCTGAAAAAGAAATTGTAACTTCTAATGTTGCTAGTACTGGGCATTTTTCAGTTGAAGCCTCAAACACATCTTCAGTAACAGTAAAATTAGTAGAACAAAAACAAAGAAAACGATCTACAAAGGAAATCGTAAACGAAGTTAGAAATAAAGTTTCTTCCATTGCTGGTGCTGACATTACAGTTAGTGAAGCTTCTTCAATGAATGGTGGAGGTCCTAGCAGTGCTGCAATTGAAATAGAAATTAAAGGAGATGACCTAAATACATTAAAAACCATCGGAAAGGATTTTGAAAGCATTGTAAAATCTGTTTCTGGTACTTCAGAAGTAGCATTAGATACCAAAGAAGGAGAGCCAGAAGCAAGGCTTACTTTAAATAGAAAAAGAGCTTCTTTTTATGGTATTACGGCATCTCATTTAGCGAACAGTTTAAAGTCATCCGTGGATGGTGTAAAAGCAACGACCTTTAAGATTGATGGTGATGAGATTGATGTGAACTTATCACTAGATGATACTGCTAAAAATTCTATTGAAAATATGAAACAAATTCTAATTCAATCACCTACAGGAAATTTTGTTCCTATTGGAGAAATTGCTGAGATCGAATATGGAAATGCACCTACTCAGATTAAAAGAATCAATCAAATTAGGACAGTTACTGTTAAATCTCAATTAAATGGCAGAGATTTAAAGTCTGTTACTGATGATATACAAAAAAAATTAAAAGAGTATAGTTTACCCTCAGGATATCAATATAATTTTACTGGAGAACAAGAAAATATGAAAGAAGCCTTTTCAAGCTTAATTTTAGCTTTAATTTTATCGATTATATTAATCTATATGATTCTCGCATCACAATTTGAGTCACTAGTACATCCTTTTACAGTTATGCTCTCCGTTCCATTTGCAATATCAGGTGGATTTATAGGGTTATTCATAACAGGGCGTTCCCTTTCTGTTCCAGGATTTATTGGAATCATTATGTTATCGGGAATTGTTGTAAACAATGCAATTGTTTTAGTAGATTATATAAACCAATTAAGAGAAAAAGGAATAGAAAGAAAAGAAGCGATTATAAAGGCCGGTTTATCAAGATTTAGACCTATTCTTATGACTACACTTACAACCGTATTGGGTTTATTACCACTTGCACTTGGAATAGGTGAAGGTGCACAGACGCAAGCTCCTATGGCTACAGTAGTAGTTGGAGGACTTTTACTATCCACTCTATTAACACTTGTTTTTATTCCTGTAGTATATACCATATTTGATGACATAGTGCTAAAAATATATAACATATTTAGAAAAAAATCACAAGAAAAAATTTAAAAGCATATTTTTCACTTTAGGGGTATCTTAATGGACAATAGAAATACACAAAATCAAATAAAAGAGATGATTACATCATCTCTTTTATTTCATCCCTTTTTTCACGTTTCTTTTATATCTAACCAAATTTCTGCTAATTACTTTACTTATTTCTTCAAAAGAATGATTTGTCAAAATCTCTATTCCTTCTTCTATTATAGAAATAGGATATATGTGAAATAACCCTTCTCTCACAGCATCTACTACTTCATCACAAAGAACTAATTCATCTACATTCTGATGTGGAATAATCACTCCCTGATCACCAGTAAGACCCTTATATTTACATAATGAAAAAAATCCTTCTATTTTTTCAGTCACTCCTCCTACTGGCTGTATTTGGCCTATTTGATTGACAGAACCAGTGACTGCAATATTTTGTTTTAATGGTATTTTACTCAAGCTAGATAGAATAGCATATAATTCTGTACTTGATGCACTATCTCCATCAATTCCACTATAATTTTGCTCAAAACAAATTCTTGCGGTTACCCCTAGAGGTTCGTATTTAGCAAATTTCTCACTTAAGTATCCCTCTAAAATCATTACACCTTTATCATGAATATTCCCACTCATAGATACTTCACGTTCAATATTAATAATTCCTTTATTTCCTGAAAAAGTAGTAACTGTAATTACAGATGGCTTTCCAAATACATAATCGCCTAAATCTATTACAGACAGTCCATTTATTTTTCCAACTTCTTCTCCACTTAATGTAAAAAGAATTTTCCCATCTTTATACATTTCTTCGATTTTTTCTTCTATTTTACTATTTCTATAAACTTTTTCTAAATATGCTTTTTTCACATGGGTCTCACTAATATTATGATCTCCTTCTACTTCTGCCCAAGCATCTCCTTCTATTAAAATTTCAGTTAGCTTATCAAATCTTGTTGTTAATTTTTTTTGAGTTCCTTCAAGCCTATGACTATACTCCATCATTTTGCATATTCCACTAGTATCAATCTTTTTCAATTTTTCTTTTTCACAAAAATTAATCAAGAATTGTGCAGTCTTCATTTGATTTGATAAAATCGAATCCATAGATGAATCAAAATCTACTTTAATCTTGAAAAATTTTTCGAAATTTTTATCATACGTATAAAGTAAATGATATAAATAAGGATCTCCTATTAAGATAATCTTTATGTCTACATCAATTGATTCTGGTTTTAACGAAACAATATCAACAATACCAATCTGTGTTCTTAAGCTTTCTACCCTTGATTTACGTGTTTCTAATACGCTTTTTATAGCCTCCCATGATTTAATATTAGAAAGTACTTGATGTGCTTGTAGGATCAAATATCCTCCATTCGCCTTATGAATATCACCTGCTTTAATCATAGTAAAATCAGTTTTTAAAGACCCTTGTTCATTTTCATATTCAATTTTTCCAACCAAATTATTATAATTAGGATTATTTACGATAACTACAGGTGCTCCAATTTGTTCACCATTATTTACAAAAACATTTACTTTATATTTTTTCAAAAATGCAGATTCTTCTTTTTTAGCGGCTACTCTTTCTTCATCATACTCCTGCAAATCAAAATCATAAATATTATCAATAATATCAGCTTTCACTTCATCTAAATACATACATATTTTTTCATATTCTTTATATTTGCCTTTTAATGTTTCAACTAAAGGATATACAATCCTTCTGCTAATCCTATTATCAATGTTCGTTAATTCAGACTTAACCTCCCATTCAATTCCCTTTATTTTTTTAATACATTCTATTGCTTGAAGTTCAACTTCTGTTGCCCTATTCTCTATTTCTCTTTTTTTATTTAGATCTAATTCTTCATATACTTTATCCTCTATTACTTCTCCGTCTATTAAAGGCTCTAATGAAAATCCTTTTTTACCACTTTTGAGTAAAAACCCATTGTCTAAACAATATTGTTTTAAATAATCCATTAATGTATCATTTTTATTTTGATAAATCTTTAAAATTTTTGATTTCTCTCTTTGATAATTTTCATCGTTAAATTCATTATTTATTTTATCTATTACATCTTCAATTAACTCCTCCATATCATCTTTAAAGATATTTCCCATTCCAGGCGGTATATTAATCCCAATAGGCATCATTGGATCATCAAAATTATATACATAACACCAATCATCTGGTACATTTTCAGATTTCGCATATTTGTTTATAATTTTATGAGCATAGCTCTTTTTTCCAGTTCCTATTGCGCCAGACACAAACATATTATATCTAGAATTTTTTACTTTTAATCCAAATTCCATAGCTTTAACAGCTCTTTCTTGACCTATGATTATGTCTATATTTTCAATTTTCTCTATGGGAGCAAAATTAAAATGATCGGGGTTATATATTTTTCTTAATTTAGTATAAGATAGTTCTTTATGTTCCATCAAACTCCCCCTTATCTATTTAAAAGCCTTCTTACTGTAGTCTATTCAAAATTGTTGTCTTACTCTACTTATTTTATAAAAAGTTCTATAAATAAAATTAACCGTATTCATTATATTTATGAATACGGTTAATTTTAGAATACTTTTATCTAAAAGCTAAACTATTTCCTACATTAATTGGCCATACACGAAAATTAGCTTTTCCTTCAATATTTTCCTCTGATACAAATCCAAAATATCGACTGTCATTACTGTTATTTCTGTTATCCCCCATAACGAAAATCATACCTTTAGGAACAACGCCAATGGTTTTTGCATATTTTTTATTTTCATATTCTTCTTTAGATATATATGATTCTTCTATTGAAACTCCATTAACATATACTTTCCCCTGTTTTATATAGAATTGGTCTCCTTCAACAGCAATTACTCTTTTAATAAATAACTCTTTTTCCCTTTTTTTTATAGGTGGATGAAAAATGATAATATCTCCATACTGTGGCTTATTTAATACATATGAAAATTTATTAACAAATAATTTGTCATGACTTTTTATGGTGGGGTTCATAGACATTCCTTCTACAATGGTAAAACCAAAGAAAAATTTTTCGAAAATTATGGCTATAACAACAAGGAATAATAAACCCTTTAACCTTACTAATATATAATCTAACATATAATCACATCCTTATCATTTCTAACAATTATTAGCATTATTGCCTTTTAAATATATTATATGCTTATAATATGTTAGAATATTTCTGGAGGTGTCAAAATGATAAAAATAATTGTGCCAGGCAAACCTATCACCAAATCAAATTTCAAATTAAAAAATATACATGGACACGTTTGGATGCCTAAACAAGGTAAACATAGTAAGTATATTGCTTATGAAAATAAAATTGCTGGATATATCAATCAACAATATGATGGTCCAACTTTAACCGGGAATATTATAACCATAATAAATCTCTATTTTCCAGATAAACGAATGGGGGATTTACATAACTATCCTAAAAGTATTTGTGATGGAATTGAAAAAAGTGGAATCATTGAAAATGATAGACAGCTTAAACCTGTTTTATTATTTGATTATATAGATAAAGAAAACCCTAGAATTGAAATTGAATTATATGAGTGTGATCAGTATAAAGTACACTATTCGATTGAACCCATTAATAAATAATTTTTTACAAAAAATCACTTTTCTTGATTTTTTAAGAATACTAAGAAAAGTGATTTTTATAAAGATTGCACCGTATTCTTTTTTAAGGGTAAAAAAACTGTAAATATAGTTCCTACGCCTTTATAACTTTCCACACTAATCGTTCCTTTGTTTTTCTCAATAATTTGTTTTACGATACTAAGACCATACCCATGTTCTTCTCCTGATTTTGTTGAATATCTCTTTTCAAAAACTTTATCATACAATTTATCCGATAAAATTGGAAAAGAATTACCTATAGCAACGATACCCATATCCTCATGCTCTTGCATATCTATCGTAAGTAATTTTTCTTCTTCATTAGAATTCTCTAATTCATAAATGGCATTATCAATTAAATTAAACATTACTTTACAAAGATCCATAGAATCTATGGTTAAATTTTCTAATGATGTGGTAATATCTAACTCAACATTAATTCCTTTACTTTCAGCAATCACACATTTACGACTCAAAATAGCTGCAATTTCAATATTTTTAATATTCGTTACTGAAAAAACCTCGTCAACCCTATTACATACTTTAAAAATATATTTTAATGCCTCTTTACTCTTTTCTAATTGAAGCATTCCTGAAATCAGATTAAGGTGATTCATAAAATCATGCTTTTGGGCATGAAGAGCATCAATGACTTCACTAGAATTATTTACTTTTAAAATAGATTCTTTCTCTGCCTTTAACAATTTTAGTATATAAAATATACAAATTATTGCACTAATTCCTACTATATTTAATACGATTACCATAAAATATGGATATTGATAATTTTCAAATGTATTACCAATAAAATTTATAATTAGATGATTCGTTAAAAACATAACTGAAAAACTTTGCAGCAATATTAAAATAATTAATATATATGCCCTTGTATAAATACTCATCTACCCCATCATTCCTATACCTTATTTTTATTAAAAAAACTCAAATCTATAATCGTGATTTTAAAAATATATGCTATAAAAAATGTAATTATCAAAAAAGTATTACTTATAATTCCACACAATAAATATCCTCCTATTTTAGTATAAATAGTAGCCAAGTTTATTCCACATAACTTTTCTACTACAATCAATGTAATTCCATCTCCCCACATTAATAGTAAAAGACTTATAAGAGATGCAACTATACAATCCCTACTAGTTTGCTTTCCTATTATTTTACATAATATAATAAAGCAAACAATTAAAATAATCATATGGGTACCCAGAGGAATATTATTTAAAATATACAACATCCTCACTCCATATACAATACTAGAATATATACTAGAAATGAGTAACATCTTTCTTAACTCAAGACGTATTCCTATGACGCCTAATCCAGCTCCAACCATTAAAAATCCTTCAATAAAATGTGATAATAATTTTTCTAAAATGCCCATGATTATACATCCTTATCTTTTATTAGTATTTATACTAGTATAATAAATCAATTTAACTAATTCAAAATATAATATAAGCAAATTATACTATATATAATACATTCTATATCATTTTCTAAATTCCTCCAATCTTTTTTTATAAAACAATTTATTGGTTAACAATTTTTCCAACAAAATAAACCCCCACCTTCTAAAACAATCTTAAAAGTATGAGGGCTTTACGAATATTATAATATAGCCATAATTAATTCCTTCAGTGAATTTATCAGTATTATAAAAACTGCTGGTGGAACTACGTATTTTATAAGAAATTTCCACACAGGAGCAAGTCTAAACTTAACGCCTCTTAACTCTATTTCTTTTACAGCATTATCTGCTCCCCATACCCATCCTACAAAGATCGAAAGAAGAAGTCCTCCTGATGTAAGAAGAATATTTGAAGTCAACTTATCATAAAAATCAAAGAAATTCAAATTCCCAAGTATGTGTACGTCTTTCCAAGGTCCCATAGAAAGAGAAGCTGGCATTCCTACAAGGTATATGATCATTGATATTATAATTGAAGCTTTTATTCTGTTTGCACCTTTTTCATCCACAAAATAAGATACGCATACCTCAAGCATTGATATGGAAGAAGTAAGTGCTGCAAAAAGAACAAGCATGAAAAATAGGAAACAGAATACCTTTCCAAATGGCATACTAGCAAATACGGCTGGAAGGGTTACAAACATAAGTCCTGGTCCAGAAGATGCTTTAAAACCTAATGCAAATACTGCTGGCAATGTTGCTAGCCCTGCAATTATTGCCACTGCCGTATCTAACATAGGTATATATGCAGAAGGTCCAAGAATATTTGAATCCTTATCTAGATAACTTCCATAAGTGACCATAACACCCATTCCTATACTCAATGAGAAAAATACTTGCCCTAATGCATTCATTATTACATTCATATTGATCTTCGAAAAATCTGGAACCAAGAAAAATTTTATCCCTTCTGAAGCACCTGGAAGGGTTATTGATCTTATTGATATAAGAAATATCATTACGAAAAGGGCAGGCATCATTATTTTACTTGCCTTTTCTATCCCTCCACTAATTCCTCTAAGCACTATAGCTAACGTTAAAACAAGAAATATTCCTTGATAAAGGATACTTTCTACTGGAGAAGATATAAATCCTCCAAATATCGAACCTAGTACTTCAGGGTCTTTTATAGCAAGCCCTCCTTTAAGAGCTTTTACAAAATAATAAATTACCCATCCTCCTACAGTACTGTAGAAAGCTAAAATGAAAAAACCACAAACAACACCGAGTCCTCCTACAAAAGCCCATTTCTTTTTTATACTTCTATATGCGCCTACAGCAGAAAGCTGTGTTTTTCTACCTAAAGTTATGGCAGCAAGCATAAGTGGAAATCCTATAACAAATAAAAATATAAAATAAATCATAACAAAGGCTCCACCACCATTACTCCCTACACTATAAGGAAACTTCCAAAGGTTTCCTAATCCTACTGCAGAACCTGCCGCAGCAAGTATAAATCCAATTTTCGATGACCATTTATCTCTTTCTTTGTTCTCATTTATTAAAGACATATTACCCCTCCTCAAATTTTTTCAAATAAAAAAACTCCGCCTCCATATAGAGGCGAAGATTGACTTCACTGTACCACTCTAATTTATCAAAAATAAAATTTCTTTTTTTGAAAATTTCTGCTTTCCAGTCTGCTTTCATACGTATACCTAAAAAAGCTAAACTGTAGTCCTTATAAGGGGGACATCCCTTTGCTCTTACTCGAAATACCTTTTGGAGCAACGACTCTAGAGTGAACATACACATTGTCTTATAACATCGGGCTCTCACCTATCCCCGACTCTCTGGAATTACAGTTGCAATGCTTTTCTCTCCATCATAGTCTTTTTCTATATTAACTTCTTATTTATATTAACATTTCAAAAATAGATTGTCAAATATAAATCTTTTTAGCGTATATATCAATATAGGAATCAATGTTACTTGAACAAGTATTCCAGGTAGTCCGGTTATTATTGCGCCTTTTACAAAAATCATCGGGTTCATTTTCAATCCAAAAAACTGAACCAAAAAGAATACTACAATTCCTGCTACTATTCTTCCAAATATAAGAGATACTACCAGTGAAGGAATCACTTTTAATCTCCTTATGGCTAATGAGGCAACAAGTCCATATGTACCTAGTTCAAATGCCATAATGATTCCCATGGGAAACATAACAGGCATACCTGTAAGGGACGCACTTAAAAGTGGTGTAATTACACCTACTATAAATGCTAAATATGGAGATAACAAAAATCCACCTATTAAAACAGGGATATGCATAGGTAAAAATACCTTTCCCATAATTCCTATACTATGAAATATCATTGGTAGAAAAATCCCTATTGCAAGTAATAATCCACTTAGTACTAATTCTTTTGTCTTTGAGTCATTCTTCATCTTTACTCCTCCTAAAAATAAAATAACCATGAAAGTAAAAGAACCTTCATGGTTTTATTCTTTGTATTGTATTTATTTGTATAATGAATAAATATCACGGCATACTTTTCAATTACTAGGGAATTCGCTCCCAATACAATAACTTTCTGTCATTGTTATTTAAGGACTTCTGTCCTAAAGTATCTTTATGCTTAATATATATACTTTATTCATTTCTTTTTTTGAATGCTTTCTAAAAAATCCGTAATCTTTTCTAATAATAAATTTGTATTTTCAATGTCTGATGACAATTTTTCCACTGGACATAGATCTGTCTTGTCTCTATTTTTTATATATGGAGCACTTTCATCATAAGTAAGGATAATATTTTCTTTTTCTAATACTTCCATAGCACTTTCTGAAATAAGTTTCGTATGTAGTGCTTTTATATTGGAATATTTACACAGCATAGCCGCAGCTTTTCCTATAACTCTATCTGCTACACTTGAATTAACAAGCTGATCTTTTAGCGTATTCACAGCCATATAAATAGGTTTTATTCCTTTTTCTTTGCTATAAAATATTACTTCTTCCTCTTTTACAATGACCAATGCCAGTTTATCTTTTTCTAAAATAGCCTTAGCTAAGTCTATATCCTTCATTTATTCAACTCCTAAATAGCAAAATCTATTATAGAATAGCATATTTTTCTTATAATAGCAACTTATAACTATCTTTTATTCTTCCTCTATCTTAAGAACATGTTCCTCAAACTCTGCCTTAGATATGGACTCAAATCTTTTCCCGATCTTATCAGTTGTAGTATGTATTTCTTTTACATCCTTTTGTACGGTATCTATGTGTTTAGCTAAATTATCCCATCGATTTTTATATCTTTCAAACTCTTTTCCTAGAGTATTTAATTCCTTTTGTATAATATCTGCATATTTTTCTCTTTCTGCATTTCTAAGGACAACTTGCATTGTAGTCAGTATTGCCATAAGAGTGGTAGGGGATGTAATCCACACCTTCTTCTTTTGAGAATACTCAATTAGATCATAGTGATATGCATTAATTTCAGCAAAAATAGCTTCTGCTGGCAAAAACATAATTGCTTGAGGTGAAGTTTCGTTAGGTATAATATATTTGCTTGAAATATCATCAATATGTTTTTTTACATTTACTTTAAATTCTTTAGCTGCTAATTCTCTTTCCATATTGTTTACATTTTTATCTATCATCCGCTTATAGTTCTCTAATGGAAATTTAGAGTCAATGCTTATGTTTCCTATTGGTTCAGGGGCAAACATCATAGCATCAACAATTGCTCCATTCATTAACTTATGCTGAATCTTAAATACTTTATCATTCCCTTGGCCAAATATAGAATATAATACTTGATTTAATTGTATTTCTCCAAAAATACCTCTACTTTTTTTATCTGTCAAAACATCTTGTAGTGAAACTATTTCTCCAGATAGGCTATCTATCTTTTTTTGTGCTTCGTCTATTTTTGAAAGTCTTTCTAAAATATTATTGAAAGTTTTACTGGTTTTCTCAAATCCTTCTTTTAACTTATCCTCAACTTTTCCATTAATAATTTCCAGTCTTTTTTCTACTACATTACTAAGTTCTTTAAAGTCTATATCTATATCTCTTTTAAGACTTTCTTTAAACTGAGAAAAATCCTTATTTAATCTCAACTCTAAATTGCCAAATTTTTGTATTAAGTTTTCATTATTCTCTCGTAAGTCTCTAGATAAAGATAGCATATTTTCTTTAACGGAACTTTGAGTTTTCAAATCTACAGATTCAGGTATACTTTTACTAGTCATTTCTATTTGTATTAATTTTTCTTCTATTTTAGATAAATCTAATGTACTTTTCATTTTTATTAATATGAGTAATTGAAATATCAATATTAATATTCCAATCACCACTAAAATAATTTCCACCCACGTCACCCCTTATACCAATTTCATTAATTTTTCTTTTTGTACTCTAGTCATTTTTTTAATTTCAGCTTCTCTCTTCATGGCTTCATTTTTCGTTTCAAATTGTTCATGATAAATCAATTCAATAGGAATTCTCCCTCTAGTATATTTCGCTCCTTTTCCCATATTATGCACCTTAAGCCTTTTTTCCAAAGCATTCGTCCATCCTGTATAGTAAGTATGATCACTGCATCTTACGATATATACACAATTCATGTTCTTTACCTTTTCTGACTCATGAAATAATAATATGCCATCATAGTTTTACTATCATTTATATATCCACTTTCAATTAATTCCTTCCATTCACTTATAGTTACCCATTTTATTTTACTTACATCATCTCCTGTTATTTCTTTATCTTCTCCCTTAACATTAACTTTAACTTCATATATATGCATGGTGCTATTGCTAAAACCTACTATAGGCTTATATGTAATCACTTCTTTTATATCCTGTACATCTACATCTAAATCTGCTTCTTCTTTTAATTCTTCAATCATTATTTGCTCTTTAGACTCATTTCCCTTATCTATACATCCTGCTGGTATTTCTAATGTCTTAGATAAAAGTGCTGGTCTAAATTGTTCGACTAAAAGTATTTTATTGTCCATATCCTGTACTATACAAGCTACTGCATCATGATTCTCAAGATATTCATACCATTTACCATTAACAGATACTTTAAATAAATTCATCCATCCTGAATATACTACTTTTTTCTCATCAAAATTTTTAGTCATACTATTTAGCTCCCTTGTATTTAAAATATTTTATCCTTCTTATAGTTTAACACTTATTGTTATTTTAAAACAAAAAAACTCAGCAATTTGCCGAGTTTTTATACTTTATTTTATTACTTCTAATTCCGTTCCATTTTTCAATAATGCTGCATTTCCTTCTTCCATATCTAAATGGAATTCTAATGCATGTTTTTCCCCTGCTCTTACTAAAACATTTTCAAATACTAAACCTCTAATTCCTTCTACTCTAATTTTTACTATGTCTCCATCTTTACATCCATATTTTTCTGCATCTGTAGTATGCATATGAATATGTCTAGCTGCTACGATTACCCCTTTATCGATCGTTACTTCACCTTCAGGTCCTACTATTTTAACACCTGGAGTACCTTCTAAATCTCCCGAATTTTTTATTGAAGCTTTTACGCCTAATGCAAATCCATCTGTAAGAGAAATCTCAATTTGCGTTGCTGGTCTTGCAGGTCCTAATACTCTAACTCCTTTTAATGTTCCTTTTGGTCCAACGATATCTACTTTTTCATCAGCAGCAAATTGACCTGGTTGTACTATATCTTTTATGTTTGTTAACTCATGACCTTTTCCAAATAAAATTTCAACATGTTCTTGAGTTAAATGAATGTGTTTATTAGATAATCCTGCTTTTACTTTAAAGTTTGACATTAAAATCCACCTCTTATTTCAAATTTTTATTTATTATTTCATAAACAATACAAAATACATTATATCTTTATATTCTAAAAAAATCAAATAATATATACTTTATTATCTAAATTTGTATATATTAAATCACTTTGTATTAATCAGACAATTTTTTCCCTATCTCATATGCTTCGTTTAAAATATCTTGCCTATCTTTTACCATAATTTTATCTGTTTGATCTACTAATAAACGTTCAGAATTTTGAGTGTTTATAGCCCTAAAAAATAAATCTATTACAACTTCAGCACCAATAAATCCATCTCTTTTCAATTCTGATCCTGCGGTACATATAAACAGCCCTCTTCTTCTTTTGTTTCTATCTATAGAAGATTTATTTAATACATATTTACTTGCCCAAAATGCTTGACACCGATCTATCATAGTTTTGGTTATACTGCTGACCGAATTAAAATATAAAGGAGTTGCAATAATAACGATGTCTGCTTCATCAAATTTACTATACAGTTTTGACATATCATCTTTTATAAAACAAATGCCCGTTTTTGCACAGGCATCACATCCTATACAATGATCAATTTTTTCATTTCTTAATTCTATTTTTTCAACTTGTACTTCATTTTCTATTAAACCTTCAATCGCTTTATTTAATAATATGTCTGTATTTTTATTTTTCCTAGGACTTCCTAAAATCGCTAATGCCTTCAACTGCATACCCCCTATGCAAAACTTTTAAACTATATAACAAAGAGCACATAATGTGCTCTTTGAATAAATTATGCCATTGCACTTTCCAGTTTTTCTAAATATTGAAGTGGAAACATTCTTAACAGTTCTTTAAATTGGTCTACTGTTAATCCTTGTGTCGTTGTATAAATTTTAATTTTTCCATCCACACTTGCATTTTCAAAATTCGACTTAATTTCTTCAAAATTTGCTTTACTTTCCATTGTATCACTCCTATACAAGTTCTATTTAATCTTTATTAGTATAGGATTTATATGATTTTTTATTCTCATTACTTTTCGTATACGTTTCTTTTTAAAATTCCTACATAGGGTAAATTTCTATATTTTTCAGCATAATCAATTCCATAGCCAACAATAAATTCATCAGGAATATCAAATCCTTTATAATCTACCGTCATCTCTACTTTTCGTCTTTCTGGTTTGTCTAATAATGTACAAATTTTCAAGCTCTTAGGTTTTCTAGACTTAAGATTCTCACATATATAATGCAATGTAAGTCCTGTATCAATAATGTCCTCTACAATAATCACATGCTTATCTTCTATACTATGATCTAAGTCTTTCAGAATTTTAACAACACCTGAGCTTGTAGTTGATAATCCATAGCTTGATACCGCCATAAAATCTATACTTATAGGTATATCAATCGATCTCATCAAATCGCTCATAAATACACTTGCACCTTTTAAAACGCCTATCAATACTAACTCTTTATCTTTATAATCTTTGCTAATTTTTTCGCCTAACTCTTTCACCTTATTGTCTAAATCATCCTGACTAAACAATATTTTCGCTATATCTTTTTCCATTATATTCACCTCTCACTTAAAATAAAAATCACTTTTTGTAAAAGTATAAATTTCTCCACTACAATCTACTTCCATTATAACACAACTGACAATCACATGTTTTTATTATGAAACCACTATACTTAATAAAAATAGACAAAGAATTATCTTTGTCTATCTCCCATTTGCAGGCTCTACCTTTATTTTCTTTCCTTTTATTCTCATTTTATTCATTTGTTTTATTGCATTTTCAGCTTTATCCGCTGGCAATTCCACAAATGCGTATTTGTCAAACATATCAATAGCTCCAATAGAGTCACCAGATATTTTAGTTTCGTTTGCAATAGCGCCTACGATATCTCCTACCTTGATATGATCTCTACTTCCTATATTTAAGAATAATCTTACCATTCCGCTTTCTTTTGCTCCAGTATTTTCAAGTGAATTCCCTTTTTCTTCATCTATATCTACTCGGTTCTTGTCCATAACAATTTTTGCTAATGCTGCTGCAATGTCGATCGAGCTATATTCTTCAGCTAATTGTTCAATCATAGCAGTGTATGCTCCTAAATGACCTTCTTCAATAGCTTTTACAATTCTTTGTGAGAATAATTCTCTTTGTCTTTCAGCTAAGTCATTTAATGTTGGGATTGTCTTTCTTATAATTCTTGATTTTATATATTTTTCTATACTCTTTAACAGTCTTATTTGCTTAGCTGTTACAAAAGTATATGCCACGCCACCTTTACCCGCTCTACCTGTTCTACCAATTCTATGTACATAATATTCGTAGTCCTCTGGTATATCATAGTTTATTACCATAGCAACATTTTCCACATCTATTCCTCTAGCTGCAACATCTGTTGCTATTAGAACTTCGATTGTTCCATCTCTGAACTTCTTCATTACACGATCTCTTTGTGTTTGTTTAAGATCACCATGGATTCCTTCTGCAAAGTATCCTCTACTTTGAAGACATTCAACCAATTCATCTACACCTTTTTTTGTTCTACAGAATATAACAGATAAATTTTCTTTCTCCATATCTAATACTCTACATAAAACTTCTTGTTTTTCTCTTGCTTTTACCTCAAAATAATATTGTTCTATTGAAGGAACTGTAAGTTTTTCATGTACTACCTTTATTTTCTGTGGATCTCTTTGATAATTTCGTGCTAATCTTTCAATTTCTTTAGGCATAGTAGCAGAAAACAATACAGTCTGTCTGTCTTTTGGTGTTTCTTTTAATATATCTTCAATATCTTCTAAGAATCCCATATCTAACATTTGATCTGCTTCATCTAAAATAACTGTTTTAATACTTCCTAATTTAATCGTTTTTCTTCTTATATGATCAAGTAATCTACCTGGTGTTCCTACAATAATTTGAACACCCGCTTTTAAGGCTTTTATCTGACGTTCAATAGGTTGTCCACCATAAACTGCTAATGTTTTTGCTCCACGAATATGTTTTCCATATTTTCTCAATTCATCAGCAACTTGTATTGCTAACTCTCTTGTAGGTGCAAGAATCAAAGCCTGTGGGTCTTTAACATCACTATCTATATTATTAATAACTGGCATTCCAAAAGCTGCAGTTTTTCCCGTTCCAGTTTGAGCCTGCCCTATAATATCTTTACCCGCTAGCATGTGAGGAATAGCTGATTTCTGTATTGGCGTAGGTTCTTCAAACCCCAACTCATCTATTGCTCTAATAATCTCTTCTCTCAAATTTAATTCTTTAAACGTTATATTCTCCATTATAATATTCATCTCTCCCTATTTGTTCATTCTTAATTAAGTATATAGATATATGCACAGTTTTGCAATCTATTTTTTAATTTTTATTACTCTATATTGATTATTTACATATTTTCAAATTTTAATTCATTAATATATTATTTACGAATTCTTTATTATAGTGTTATTACTTCTTATATGTTTGTATGTACAACCTGTAATATTAAATTCAAATCATACATATATTTATACAATACAAAACTTTTGCAAAATATAACAAACACTTAGGAGGAATTTATATTTATGTTCTCTATACATCAGAAAAAACATATACGAAAAACCACGCCCATTTATATAAAAATTCATCCATCAAAATTTATGAATCTTTCAAAAAAAATTTCAAAAATATGTAGTTGCACTTGTACCTGTGAAATTTTCACTAGAACGCATCAAAATACCTGGATCTTCAGATATCAATCCTCCAGTTCAATATATATTGTACTTATTTTTTCAGATAAAATTTCTGATCCATACCCTTATATCTATATTGACCACTTTCAGTTCTCTCAAATATACAGAGACCAACAACTGGATTACAAAATTCTCAAAACAATTATTCAATATGTTAAACACTTAGACTTTAAAACCCTAACATTTAGAATCCATCATCCCTTGGATATTGTCCTTTGTAAAAATCACGGTTTTAAACAATACAAGTTCAATGAAATGAATCTATCCTTAAAAGCAGAATTTATTTTCCATTGAATATTGCGAATAATTGCTACTATTTGCAACAAGTGATATTATACAATTATCAAACTTTTTCCGGGGGTACTAACATGGACTTTAGACAACTAGAAACATTCGTAATGATTGCAAGAGTAAAAAGTTTTTCAAAAGCAGCAGAACGACTTTTTTTAACGCAACCTACAATAAGTAATCATATTCAAAATTTAGAAAAGCGCTTAGCTATGCCTCTACTTAATCGTTCAAATAAGAAGGTTACCCTAACAAAAGCTGGCGAAATTTTTTTCATTCATGCTACGGAAATATTAAACAAGAAACAACAAGCTTTATTTTCATTGGAAGCTTTTAAAAATACCATAGATGGCACTTTAGAAATCGCTTGTAGTTCTATTCCTGAACAATACATTCTACCACCCTTACTTCATTCATTTCATAAAATATATCCACATGTTAAATATAATTTACTCCATTATGATTCTCAAAAAGTTATAGATGATATTATTAGTGGAATCATTGATTTTGGGTTTGTTGGAAGTAAGACGCATAATAAACAACTTGAATATATACAAATTATGGAAGATGAATTAGTTCTAATAGCTCCTCTTTCTAACCATTATAAAAATATAAATAAAATATCGTTAACTGCATTATTGAAGGAAAAAATAATCATGAGAGAAGAAGGTTCTGCTACTAGAAAAATATTTGAAGAAACTCTTTTAAAACACAGCCTATCTTTTGAAAACTTAAATATAATTGCTTATATAGAAAATACGCATGCCATAAAACAATGTGTCAAAGAAGGATTAGGCCTTACGGTAATCTCCAAGTTAGCTATAGCAGAAGAATTACAATATAATACAGTAAAAATAATTGAACTAGAAGAAGTTAATATTTCTAGGCATTTCTTTTTTGTATATCCTAAGCTTAAAATTCTGTCTCCTTTAGCAGACAAATTCAAAGATTTTATTTTAAATACTACAAGAAAATAAATGATCAGGTGAAAATCACCTGATTATTTATTTAAAAAATGCTTTGTATGCCTTATATGTCATATATATATCGATTTTACTTGAAATTTCAGCAGGTGCATGCATACTCAATAGAGGAACTCCACAATCTATTACTTCTGCTCCATAATTTGCGAGTATATACGCAATCGTCCCTCCGCCACCTTGATCTACCTTTCCTAGTTCTCCTACTTGCCATACTACATTATTCTCATCAAATATTTTTCCAACCTCATATACAAACTCTACATTTGCATCATTTGAACCTGATTTCCCTCTCGCTCCAGTATATTTTGATACTAATACTCCTTTTCCAATATAAGCAACATTTCTTTTATCTACAACATCAGGGTAATTGGGATCAAATCCACACCCTACATCAGCAGATAAAACCTTAGAATTTGCAAGTGCTCTTCTCACCTTTAAATCTGAAAATTGTTCACTTTGAAGAGCGATTAACTCAGCAACCAAATTTTCAAAAAATCTAGACTGCATACCTGTATTTCCCACACTACCGATTTCTTCTTTATCAACGAGTATCGTTACTGCTGTATTTTTAGGATTAGAAATTTCTAATATAGCTTTTAATGCAGTATATGCACACACCCGATCATCTTGCCCATATGCACCTATCATACTCCTATCAAGACCAACATCTTTTGCCTTAATAGCAGGAACTACTTCTATTTCGGCAGTTAAAAAATCTTTTTCTTCTATAGCATATTTATCTTTTAATAATTTTAAAATATTGTATTTTACTGGATCCTTAATGTCTTCATTTTTACAAGGTATATTTCCTGTCAAAATATTTAATCCTTCTCCACTAATTCCTTCAGACAATTTCTTATCCTGTTGATTTTTGGCTAGATGTGGTAGTAAATCTGTAATATAAAATACAGGATCATTTTCATCTTCTCCAACTACAATCTCTATTTTCTCTCCATTTTTAGTCATAACAACGCCATGAAAAGCTAATGGTATTGCAGTCCACTGATATTTTTTAATGCCTCCATAATAATGCGTCTTTAAAAGAGCTAATCCTCCATCTTCATATAAAGGAAATGCCTTTAAGTCTAATCTTGGAGAATCTATATGTGCTGCAACCACCTTCATTCCACGTTCTATATCTTCCGCCCCTATGACAAATAGAACCACTGATTTTTCCTTATTATTTGCATAAATTTTTGCCCCAGGTACAATTTTTTCTTCTCCATTAATGAATAATTCTATGTCTTTATATCCATTTTTTTTAACTCGTTTTATAATTTCTTTTGTACATTCTCTTTCAGTTTTTCCTTTATCTAAAAAATCTTTATACTCCTCACTAAATTTAAATACCTCGTCGTGAGTAGAATCATCTATACAGTTCCATCCATTTTTAAATTTAAATGTTAGTTGATCATCTATATTTGTTTTATCCACAATAACCCCTCCTATAAATAAAAACTTTCATTAATGTCTATATACTTTTCAGGCTATTTTTATAAGCATAAATTGCAGCTTGCGTTCTATCACTTACTTTAATTTTTTTAAATATATTTGATACATGATTTTTTACCGTCTTTTCACTAATAAATAAATCGTCTGCAATCTCTCTATTATTTTTTCCATCCGCAATTAAAACTAACACTTCATATTCTCTTTTTGTTAAGTTATCCTTTTTATTTACTGTATGCTCTTTCGTATCTTTATATATTGACGCCTTAGATAATGTAGGATGTATGTATGACTGTCCTCTATATACGTCTCGAATAGCCTTAATAAGACTATCAGATTCTGCATCTTTAAGAACATATCCATTGGCACCTATATTTAGGGTCTGAAAAAGATATTCTGGTTCTTCATGAAATGTCAACATAATAATTTTCACATCTGAGCCAATATCTCTTAGTCTTCTAAGAGCCTGAATCCCATTCATATTTGGCATATTAATATCTAGTAGTACCACATCTGGTTTTAGTTCTTCAACCTTTCTAATAGTATCCTCTCCATCTACTGCACTTCCTATAACATCAATGTCACTTTCTAATTCTATTATTTGTTTTAACCCTTGGCACATAAGTGCATGATCATCCGCAATTAATACTTTGATTTTTAATTTATTCATAGTTTTCCTCCGTTTTCAATGGAATGCTTATTCTTATTCTTGTTCCTCTGCCTATACTGCTTTGTATCTTAATTTCACCACTTAAAAGATTCACTCTTTCTTTCATAATGAGTAGTCCAAATCCACTTTCTTTATTGGTTGAATTTAATTTTTTCTCCATGTGAAATCCTACTCCATCGTCATGAATCAACAAATTAATGTTTTTCCCTACTATTTCTAATTTTATCAAAACAGTTGATGCTTTTGCATATTTTTTAACATTATTTAATGCTTCTTGTATAATTCTAAATATCACTAATTTAATTGTTGAATTTATATTATTATCTTGTATACATACGGAAAAATCCACAGTAACATTTACTTCTTCTTGGTATGCTACAATAAATTGTTCTAAAGTTGGAATCAATCCCAGATCATCTAGGGCCATTGGTCTTAAATCATAAATAATTTTCCTCACATCTTTTAAAGAACTTCTCACAAGATTTTTTAATTGACCTAATTCATATTTCGTCTGTTCTACATCTCTGTCAAATAATTTTTCACAAACTTCAGATTTAATTACTGCATTTGCCATAGATTGAGCTGGTCCATCATGTATTTCTCTAGCAATTCGCTGTCTTTCTTCTTCTTGCGCGTTTATAACTTGTACAGCAACAGCTTGTTTTTGTTGCATATTTTCTAATTTTTCAAACACACTTTGTAAATTTCCAGTTAGATAAGACATGGCTATTCCCACTTGTGAAACTAAATTTTCAGCCTTTTTTACAGTTTCATAAGATATTTTCAATCTTTTCTCTAGTTCATTTCTTTGCCTAATAAGGTCTTTTTCGTCATTTCTTTTCACCACCATTTTTATTTGCAAATCTTTAGCCTCTTCATAAGCAGCTTGTATATCTAATTCTCCAAATTTATCAAAATTTTTACTTACCTTAAGTAATTTTTGTCTACTACCTTTTTCCATCTTCTCTAATTCATCTACTTCATTAATTATTTTAATGGCCTTTTGTTTTATTATTAGCAATTCAAATTCTAAATTCTTACATTCAGTTCTTGCTGATTCTGCAATGTCAAAAATCTGATTTCTACCATTGTCTATAGATTTAATTGTATCCTTAATAATTTCATTCATTTTTTCAACACCTAGGCTTGATCCATCCATAACACACCTCTATTTTATCCTTTTTTTCTATTTTTTTCGACTTAATCTATCATAATATATTCTATATGAAAATGCATCTTCCTTCTAAAATATTTTAACACATATAAAATAGTTAATTATCACTATTTTTAGTAAGCATAAAAAAACTGCCCATTAATATATAATGACACAGTTTTTCATCCCTTATTCTTCAATTTTGTAATCGCAAAGTTTCCAAAGTATACCTTCCTTTTGCAAAATTACACTATATGAAATTTCTTCATCATACAGACATGTATTCCCTTGCATAGTCCATTTAATTTTTACTATTGATGTTATTTTATCATCTTTATTAACTACATTTTTTATATCCACTATTTCTAAATGAACAACACTGTCTAAATCTGTAGGAACTTTCTTTAGATTCTCAAAAGCCCCTATATCGTAATCTAACAAAGGCTTTTTCACAATTTTTTTTAACTCTTCTCTCCACTTGTCTATATTCATTTCTTGATTATAAACTCTATTCCATAGTATAGATCTTGTTGTAAATAGATTTTCTATAATAACTTTTTCTTCTAAATACTGGTCTTCCTTAAACATTTGATTCGCATCTACAAAGTCTCCTTTCATTTGTATTATAATCGCAATCAATACAAGAAAAAGTAACAAAGGTTTTTTCATTTGTATACCTCCTACATATTGTGTACTTTATTGAATTATACACTATATCAAGAGGTAAAATTTAGCTTATAATGCTGTCAAATCAAGTTTTTTTATCAACAGAAACTTATATTTTTTTATTTCCTATTTCACAAAAGGATATTTTTCTATTTAAAATTTTTTCACTTATTGAAATTATTGTTGAACCATTTCTTTTACTTGATTTTTTTCCTCTTCTGAAAGAATATATTCTAACTCTAATAATAATACAATTCCAGATTCAATCTTTCCTACGCCTATAATATATTTTTTATCTGGTCCAACAATCAAGTCAGGTGGCGGCTCAATATTCTCCTCATTTATTCTTAACACTTGCGATGCTTCGTCTACTATAAAACCAACTTGTTGATTTTTTATACTAATAACAATTACTCTTGTATCACAATTTATTTCATCACTTTTTACATTAAATTTCTTCTTAAGATTTACAATCGGTATAATATTTCCTCTAAGATTAATCATTCCCTCTATAAAGTCTGGAACATCTGGAACCATTACAATTTCTTTATCCTCCGTAATTTCTTTTACATTCATGATATCTACACCATAGACTTCGTTTCCTAATTTAAATATAACATATTGTTTTTCTGACATGATTTTGTCCTCCTGTGTTGATTAATAAATTATATTGTAATATTCAATATAATTTGTTTTTTTCCTTTAAATATAAAAAAAAAAAGAATAAATTCTCATTTATTCTTTTTTTTATTTAGTCAACAATCTCAATTTTTTCTAATTGTCCTCTGAAATTTTTCTTGAAACTTTCCACATATTTTTGTCTGAGTTTTTGTTGTTCTGCTTTTTCTTCCTCACTAAGAGGCTCTTTTTTAGATTTATTTGCTAAAAAGTTAATTCGCTCAATCATTTCTTTTGTTATCATCTTTCTTCACTCCCTTAACCATTCATCAAATTATTCTACTAAAAATATTTATATTCGTCAAATAGAACTATGATCTATCTTTTCTTACTTTTCTTTTTTACAACTGTATTTGTTCTTGTTTTTCCATTTGTATTTGTTTTCTTTTTGACATTTGTATTTGTTTTCTTTTTTCTATCCTTTGAATATTTTTCTTCTTTATTCGTATTTTCTTTATTTTTATTTTCTCTAGGCTTAATTAAACAGTTCGGACCATAACCTATTAAATCTTTTCTTCCAGCCTTAATCAATGCATCCTTTACCAACTCATAATTCTTAGGATTTCTATATTGAAGTAATGCCCTTTGAATTTTTTTTTCCTTCCTATCTCTAGGAATATATACGGACTTCATATTTCTCGGATCTACCCCTGTATAAAACATGCACGTAGATAACGTCCCTGGCGTAGGATAAAAATCTTGTACTTGCTGAGGTTGATATTTTATATCCCTTAAATATTCTGCCATTTCAATAGCCGCATCAATATCACTTCCTGGATGACTCGACATTAAATAAGGTACAAGATATTGTTTTTTCCCTAACTGATCATTGATTTTATAAAATTTTTCTACAAATCGATCATAAATTTTCCTACCTGGCTTACCCATTAAATTTAACACTTTAGGAGACACATGTTCTGGCGCAACTTTAAGCTGTCCACTCACATGATGTTCACATAATTCTTTAAAAAAGGTATCATCTCTATCAGCCATGATGTAATCATATCTTAAACCAGATCTTACGAAGACTTTCTTTATTCCTTCAATATTTCTTAATTTCGTCAGTAACTCTAAGTATTCTTCATGTTCTACATTCAAATTCTTACACGGTTGTGGAAACAAACATTGTTTATTTTTACAAGTTCCATGCTTTTTTTGTTTCTCACAAGCAATATGTCTAAAGTTAGCAGTAGGTCCTCCTACATCATGTATATATCCTTTAAAATCTTTATCTTTTACGATTAGTTTTGCCTCTTTGATGATAGACTCTTGACTTCTACTTTGAATCACTCTTCCTTGATGAAAAGTAAGTGCACAAAATGAACATCCTCCAAAACAGCCTCTTTCACTAATAATGCTATATTTCACTTCTGATATGGCTGGAATTCCTCCATCCTTTTCATACATAGGATGGTAATTTCTCATATAGGGTAATTCAAATGTGCCATCCAATTCTTCTTGCGTTAATGGCAGCGCAGGTGGATTTTGTACGATATAATGATCCTTATGCTTTTGTACGATTACTTTACCTCTTATGCTATCTTGTTCTTCATATAAGATGTTAAATGCCTTTGCATATGCCGTTTGATCCTTTGAAACCTCCTCAAAGGAAGGAACTTCAATATAATCATATAAATTTTCTAAGTTTTCTATATTATAAGATGTTCCCGCTATATGTCTCACATATTTTATATCTAATCCATCTCTTAAATTTTCTGCTATTTCCAGTATAGGTCTCTCACCCATTCCAAAGATCAATAAATCTGCTTCAGTGTCATAAAGTATAGATTTCCTAACTTTATCACTCCAATAATCATAATGAGCAAATCTCCTCAAACTAGCCTCTATTCCTCCAATAATAACAGGTACTTTCTTATAGGCTTGCCTAACCATATTACAATAAACAATGACAGCCCTATCAGGCCTTAATCCCATTTTCCCTCCTGGAGAATAGAGATCTTTATCTCTTCTTTTCTTACTCACAGAATAGTGGTTTACCATGGAATCTATATTTCCAGAATTTATCAAGAATCCCAATTTAGGTCTTCCTAATTTTTTAAAATCTTGTACACTCTTCCAGTCCGGTTGAGAGATAACACCCACTTTATATCCATCATTTTCTAAAACTCTACCAATAACGGCTGTACCAAAACTGGGATGATCTACATAGGCATCTCCAGTAACAATAATAAAATCTAAATAATCCCATCCTCTTTTTTTCATATCCTCTTTACTCATTGGCAAAAAATCTTTTTTAATCATTACTTCACTCACTCTCATATTATAAAAAATTTAATTTATTTTTAGTTATATATAAAATTGTAATTCGTAAACCATTCTAACAGATTTGTCCTTTAATCAAAAGTCTTATTACTAAAAAAGACCTCACATGAGGTCTTTTTTTAACTAAAACGATTCGATAACTCATTATATACATCTTCTACGCTCATTCCACTTGCATTAACGATAGATGCCTTGGTACTTGTGTTTTGAATTCCTAAAAAATTACTATTTTGACCGGATACAACAATGGCATCAAAATTGTTCATATTATTTTTTGTATTTTTAATTTCAGAAACATCGTACCCTTTATCAGTAAGATAATCTTTTACATTTTTTAAGGATTTTTCAACTGCTACTCTTTTCATAATTTATTCCTCCTAGATATGAAATACTACAACTTTATTATTCTTCTCTAGAAAGAAAAATATACTTTTTTATATACGCTTACTACTTGCTCTTTCTATAAGCATATGAGGTAAAATGGACACATTACTTTCTAATGGTTCCTTATTTATTTTTTTGATAATCATTCTAATAGCAACTGCACCTATATCATAAATGGGCTGATGAATTGTTGTTAAATTAGGTCTATATATGGACGCTAAATTAATATCATTAAACCCTACAACAGATACTTCATCTGGCACCTTATATCCATGATCTAAGAGACAATTAATAGCGCCAATAGCCATAACGTCACTGGATGCAAAAATAGCTGTAGGTAGAATATTTTCATCAATAAAATCCTTTGTGATTTCATAGCTCTTTTTTAATTCAAAATATCCATATCGTATAAGTCTTTCATCAATCGGTATTTTATGTTCTTTTAATGCCTTTTCATATCCTCTGTATAAATCAAAACCAAATGCATCCTTATCCACAGTATTACGAATCAATGCAATTTTTTCATGCCCATTCTCTATAAGATAATTTGTCATTTCATACGCTGCCTTAAAATTATCTATAGATACAGAAGGAATATCTAAGTCTTTTGAATTTCTGTTAATCAACACTACAGGCGTTTCCATTTTTGAAATATAGTTTACTAATTTTTCTTGTAATTTCCATGTCATAAAAACAATGCCTTCCACTTGCTTTGCACTTAACAAATTTAAATATTTAATCTCTTCTTCTAAATCTCCATACGTATTGCACAATATAATATCATAATTATACATTTTTCCAATTTCTTCAATACCATTTAAAATTTCACCAATAAAAAAATTAGAAACATCTGGTACCAGCACACCAATTAACCGACTTTTCTTCATAACTAAACTTCTAGCAATAGGATTTGGTACATATCCCGTTTCTTCAATAATACTCGATACTTTTTGATGTATTTCACTGCTTACAGGTTTAGAACTATTTATTACTCTGGAAACAGTAGATATAGAAACGCCTGCTCTTTTAGCTACATCTTTAATTGTCACTTTCATTATTCTCACTCCAATGCAATTACCAACTATTTAACTTTAATACTATTGTTTTCTTCATAGCATTAAGAATATCCTTCTTATGTACTATTTTTTAATACCTTAAAAAAGGATTTTGAGATATTTTGTAGAATACTACTTATAATACTATTATTTTACAGAGATGAGGTAATCTATTAATGAATTTTTATAAATATTTTGACCGACTTAAGAATGAGTCATTGTCTATTATGATTATTCCTCATTCCGGGGATAATATTAAGCAGGTTAAATTCAAAAAATCTATTTTATATTACATAATTGCTATTGCCATTACTTCTACTATTTTGTTTAGTATTTCTTTTGTATTTTTAATTAGCAATTATACACATACCAATAAACAAATGCAAGAAAAAGATAAATACATTTCTCACCTTGAACAAATTAAAATCAAACAATCTGGTCAAATTAACGAATTGCAAACTAAAACACAATTAATAACTGAAAAATTAAATATGCTTACTGAACTGGAAACAAAAGTTAGAAACCTAGTTGGCTTAAAAAAAAACAATGATTCCACCCAAATAAAAAAAGTGTCAAGATCAAATACATATCCAAAAAAATCAGACGCTAATTTACTAGAATTAACTTCAAAAATAAATAATAAAACGGATACGCTTAAAACCCTAATAGGTGATGTTAACAGTCAATTAAACTATCTTAATGCAATACCTAATAGACATCCTACAATTGGAAAAGTTACTTCTAAATTTGGATATCGAGTTTCACCTATTTCAAATATACGAAAATTTCATAAAGGACTAGATATTTCAAACAAAACAGGTACACAAATAGTAGCTGCTGGTACTGGTATTGTTACTTTTTGCGGCTGGCACTCTGGGTATGGAAAAACCATTGTCCTATCCCATGGTTATGGATATAGAAGTGTCTATGCCCATAATAGCAAAAATCTTGTTAAAGTAGGACAAAAAGTGAATAAAGGCGATATTATCGCTAAAATAGGAAGCACTGGAAGAAGTACAGGTCCTCATTTACACTTTGAAGTTCATTTCAAAGGGCAAGCAATTGACCCACAAACAATTTTAAAATAATATAATCGTGGAGGGATAAAATGTTTAAAAAAAATAATAGTAATACAAGCGAAAATGTAAATACATTAATAGGTCTAGGTTCTAATTTTGAAGGAAAACTCAATGCAACTGGAACCGTTCGCATTGATGGGACTTTTTCAGGTGATATCAATGTAGACGGCAATGTTATTCTTGGCAAAGAAGGTCAAGTCTTAGGTAATATATCTGCAACCAATGTAATTGTATCTGGTTCTGTAGAAGGAAATGTAAATACGTTAGAAAAATTACAAATAAATTCTTCCGGAAAAGTTTTAGGTGATATTCATGTAGTAAGTTTAATAGTAGAAGACAAAGCTATTTTTGAAGGAAAATGTAGTATGAAAAATGAAATCCCTAATAACGTATCTGAATTAAATGAACAAAAAGCAAAGGCATAAAGAATTCTTTATGTCTTTGCTTTTTTAATACTCTAATTTCCTATAGATCGATTATAAAAGTGGTGTATATGCATCAGCTTTTTGTTCTTTCTTTGAATCTTTTCCAATCATTTTTTCTATCACTTCTGCTAATTTTTTAATTCCAATTTCAATATCCTTTGATTTTACCGCAGCAATACTTAGTCTAAAAAATCTATTTCCTTTTGCTAATGGAAAAAAGATATTTCCTGGTAATATAAGAATATTATTTTTAGCAGCTTGCGAATATAGTTTGGTTGCATCATATCCATCTGGTAATTCGAACCAAAAATGTAATCCACCTTGTGGAATACTATAATTCAGCTGTAGGGTAGAAAAATATTTTTCTAAACAACTCTTCATTACCTCGAATCGTTCTCTGTATATGTCTTCCATATATTTTATATGCTTTTTCCACATTCCATTTCTTAAATACAAATCAAAAACTCTCTGGTTTAATCCAGATGTAGATATATCAGATGTATGCTTCGCTTCTAAAATTTTTTGGTGGATTTTAGGTGGAATTATTAAAAATCCCAGTCTTAAACCTGGCATAAAAATTTTTGAGAAGCTTTTAATATAAATGATGGAATTTGAACTATCTAAACTCTTTAATGCTGTATTATCACTACTGCAAAAACTCAAATCACTAAGATAGTCATCCTCTACAATCAATGTATTGTATTTTTCTGCTAAGCTCATTACCTTCATTTTTTTTTCTAAACTATAAGAATACCCTGTTGGATTTTGAAAATTCGGCATTATATACACCAACTTAGGTTTATAATTTTTAATACATTCTTCTAACCGATCTACATCAATACCATCCGTCAGTATTGGAATGGTTATAATTTTTGCACCTCTTGACCTAAATGTTCCAATTGCTCCTGTATATGTAGGACTTTCAACAATAACCGTATCCCCATGATCAATAAACGCCTTAGCAATTACATCTATCCCTTGTTGTGCTCCAGAAATAATTTGTATGTTTTCAGGATTTGTTTCTATTTCATAAGTTTTCAAATAATTTACCAATGCATCTCTTAAAGGATAATATCCTTGACTTTCTTGATATCCAAAAGCCGCTCCTTTATCTCTATCTAGTACTTCATTTAATAAAATTTTAAAATCTTCTACTGGAAATAAATCGGAAGTAGGTGTAGCACTTGCAAAACTTATCATATTTTTTTTTATTTGCATTTGACCACGATCCATTAACTTTATATCTTCATCCAAGGGATATTTTTGTAAAATGTCATCTTCATTTTTATGGGTTAAGATTGCACTAACAAAAGTCCCACTTCCTATTTTTTTATATACAAAACCTTCTTTTTCTAATAACGCATATGTATTTACAATCGTACTTGTATTAACACCAAGTTTGCTTGCCAACGGTCTAATTGCTGGTAATTTGTAATTCGCTTTTATTTTTCCATCTATAATCATTTGTCTAATTTTATTAAATAATTGCATATATAGATGCTGCTGCGATTTTTTATCTAGTACAATATCACTAAAAATTTTCATTTTTACCTCCTACATTTTTTCCTTCTTTTTTCTTCATTATATAAAACATTACCCAATTTATCCACAAAATATAATAGAACGCGATTAAATACCACGTTCCATTTATTTATTAGTACTTTTTATTGATTCAATTTGATTCTTGTTATAATTTTACCATCAGAATTCAAATCTAGATGCCATAATTGAAATTCTTGTAACAATGATATTTCTCTAAATTTAAAATGTCTTACATCTTCCCAAGCTGATAAACTTTCTGACTCACTCCATATTCTACCATGCAGTCCTGCTAAACTAATATGAAATACAATCTCTTCTGGTGAAAAGTCTCTCACATCAAATCCTCTTTTTTTCATGTTCGTATGTATTTGTGAATAAACTTTTTTTAACTCTTCTGTTTTTACAACATGTAATGTAATACAATTATGAGGACTAGGTATATGCCCAAAACCATTAACACTAACTTCAAAGGCTTTTATCTTAGATATAATATTTTCCAGTTCATGTGTGATTTTTTCTAGTTCTTCTTGATCTTCATAATAAAATGCATCTATCGTTATATGGATTTCTGGAAATTCATCTATTCCCAAATCATATTTTTCCCATATAGATTGTTGTATTTTATTTGCACAATGTTGTAACATACCATTAGGTATTGCAACTAAGTACACCATTTTTTTCATACGTTTCCTCCAATGTATTATATTTAATACCCTATTTAGTATTATAAGTGACTTTTCTAATAATACCTAAACCTTTATTACTTTTATACCCACATATTCATATTTTAAAAAAATAAGAATAATATATTTGTAGGAAAATACACTAATATATCTCAATCATTTTATAGGGGGGAGTCTATGAAAAAAAGATCTTTTTTGCATGGAACCATTATACTTATAATCGTAAACTTCATTGTAAGATTTTTAGGGTTTGCATATAAAATAGTTTTATCTAGAATGATTGGACCTGAAGGCATAGGTTTATTTCATTTAGTTTTTCCAATTTTAATGACTTTAATAACTTTTACCACTGCTGGAATACCAGTCTCCGTATCTAAGCTTATTGCACACTATGACTCTTTAAATAATAAACCCTATTGCAATCGAATTATGGGATTCTCTTTACTTATAGGTTTTAGTATTAGTACCGGATTTTCTATTTTACTTTTTCACAACGCCGAATTTATAAGCACTTGTATCATAAAAAATAAAGACACGTACTTTAGTCTCCTAGCGTTAATACCTGCAATTCCATTAATAACATTGTCTTCAATATTTCGAGGATATTATTATGGCATAAATAAAGTAAAACCTGTAGCTACATCACAGATTTTAGAACAATTATTTCGGATTTTTTTTGTAATAGGTACCCTATATTTATGTTTCCCAGTGAATACTAAATATGGTGCAATGATTGCAACAATCGGTATATCTGTTGGCGAATTTATGGGTCTTTTATGGCTTATCTTTCGGTTTAAATTTCGTAAAGCACTTCTGCCAAAAAGAACATATAATTTTATTAAAAGAACACCTAAATCACCTATAAAAAAAATATTACTTATTTCCTTACCCATTACTATTTCTCGATTAATCACAGTCATTATGCATTCAATAAATGCCGTATGGATTCCTCAAAGATTACAAATGGCAGGTTATACAGCTCAAGAATCTATAAATATGTTTGGAAAACTCGCTGGAATGGCTTTCCCACTACTTTTTCTTCCTTTCATCGTAACCTCAGCTTTAGTAGTAAATATAATACCTAGCATTTCACAAGAAATAGCTTTAAAAAACATATCTGAAATTAAATTAAAATCAAACTTAGCTATACGTATGACACTTTTAATAGCGATTCCAACAAGTGCACTATTTTTATTTTTTTCAAAACCTATATGTATGTTTATTTATAATCAAGAAGATGTTTCTTATTATCTAACCTCTTTAGCACTTGCAACAATATTTTTAAGTTTACATCATACTATATCTGGCATTTTACATGGAATGGGAAAACAAGTAATTACAACCACATTCCATCTTATAGGTATGAGTATCCAGCTACTATGTACCTATTACTTAGTTTCAAATCCTAAGTTTGGTATATATGGATATATATATGGATTTTTATTTTCATCTATTCTTATCTGTATACTCAATATCATCACCTTAAAATATTTTATCAAAACCATTGATTTTAGTTTATCTAATAGTGTACTTAAACCAATCATCGCTACTGGATTAATGATTATTTCCACAATCAATATATATAAAATATGCTTCGATCAAAACATAAATAATATAGTAAGCACATTAATAAGTACATCTATCGGTTTTATTATTTATGTAGTAATCATAATCGTATCTGGTAGCATTGGAATAAAATCTTTACAATATATATTTACAAAAAAATAAAATTCCAAGTAATCACTTGGAATTTTGACTTTAAGTGTTATTTCATAATATTGACCCAGAATGCCGTCCACCCTCAAATTCACACCCGCTATGCACACTAGGTGGGTGTTCTACCTATTACTCTTGAATTCCTCTCTGAAGAGGCATTTCATTTGCAAAAGGACACGAACTCCCGGATGTTTTCTGTAGGTTGAATTTTCAGGCTTTAACGCACACCCCAGGACTTTTATTAATTCTATTATACACTATAATAATAAACTTTTAAAGGATAAAAAGGATAAAATATTTTTTATTTTTGAACATATTACCGTTCTTGGAAGTTGCGTACATTTCTAATAATAATATTTACTGTCCCATCTCCATTACGCATTATTTCCAATTTCATATGATCTTCAAAAATTTCATATTCAGCCTTTATTTCTATTCCTGTATCCGTTTTCATAACCCTTTTCTTCATTTTTTTCTCAACCCATTGTTTATCAATATCAAAAGGTTCCAAATTTAATCCTTCTTGATTTAAATGTTGTACAAAATTTTCTCTCAATTCCTTATCATTGCCCAAAATTTCTTGACTAAAATTCTCAACATCTACTTCTATTCCATCCTTTAATGCTGCAATCGTTTCTTTTCTCACATCCTGTGCTTTCTCTATATCCTCTTTTAACAACTTCCTTGTCCATTTCTCTGTTGCTGCTTTAAAAGCTTTCGTCTTATCTCTATTATCCATTAATACATGGCAATTCAAAAACTCTTGTACAAAAAATTGGGCTATTTGTGCCTCTTCATCTTTACTGTACATTTGTTTATCTAATACAATTAAATCACATTCATCTTCTTCATCTACCGGCTTGATAAATGCACATTTTTGAAGCTTTTGATTCATTCCTGGAAGCCCTATAGCCTGTGGCAAAATAGATATTTTGAATTTATCTTCCATAAATTCTACTTGGTGAATAAATGATTTTTTATAATCTAATTTTAATATAGCAATATAATCTTTATTCTCTACTGCATATAAACATATTACTAAATCTGATGAAGATATATTATTATTACTTTTCATAGATTTAAATAATCTTTGTGCAATTTTTTTAGATCCTTCAACAAACATTGTATTATCTTCAAAAATTTCCATGCAGGCATCCTTCACAACCGCGGTTCCACTACGAAACCTTGCCTTTTTATTATCTTCATCTTGTAATGATTTTATAATGTGCTTTTCTAAAAATTCATGAATATCTTCTTGTATATTTTGCTCAAAATCGGTTAACAGCGGTTCTTCCGCATTTTTGTCTAAAACATGAATAATTGCTTTTTTTATTATAACTGCATCTGTTTTACGCATCTCTACTATCCCCTTTTATTATACTCAGTATAAACATTATACTATACTTTTTAAATCCTTAAAAGGATATGAACTACATCTTCCACTAATTTACTTTACATGTACTTTATTATACATTTTGAGTTATAATATATATAAATACACTTTTTCTAAAAAGGAGGATTTTATGAACCATAGACTCGTACAAAAATTATACAATGATATCTTAAATACACTACTCAATGATACATGGTTAAATGATAAAAAAATAGATAAATCAATCATTACAAATCATGTACAAGATATCTCTTTTTTTCTTAAATTAAATAATATGATTACTAAAAAAGATTATAGCTGTTATGCTACTTTAGAATTGTGTAAAGATATGCTCACAGATTTATCTAAAAAAAATATCCCTGAAAATTGGTTAGAATATATATATCAATTTGCACTATCAAAATCTTTTCCTCATGCATTAAATATTAAACTTATTAGAGAACTTGATCATGTGTGTTATTTATATCTTGATATCTTAAGAATTATATCTGAATTTCAAAAAATATATGATGGTACTACATTTCAAAGTAAATATCCACTCGTTTTTTTAACCAAAGAAGAAGAAAAATTTCTTGAAAATCCTGGTGAATATAAACTTTTTTTAAAAGCATTTAAAGATGAATATATTTATGAAATGATGAAACTAAATTATGAAATAGAAGGACATAATACATTGGATCATATTTGTGGGGTTCATTACTTAGCACTTCATATTGCTCGCCAATTTAAACTAACAAATATTCCTGTAGATCTTGGAAGAGTATCTGGTTCTACAGCTGGACATGATATTGGAAAATTTGGATGTACAAAACAAGAACAAAAAAGAGTTCCTTATTTGCATTACTACTATACTGATTTATGGTTTACAAAGCAAAATATAGAATATATCCGTAATATTGCACTAAACCATTCCGTTTGGGATTTAGAATTAGACAATTTATCCCTTGAATCACTGATTCTTATTTATTGTGATTTTCGTGTTAAAAATAATGTGGGCCATGATGGAAATTTTGGAATGCATATATACAGTTTATCTGAATCATTCGATGTTATATTAAAAAAACTAGATCAATTAGATGCGAACAAACAAAAACGATATACACGTGTATATAACAAACTAAAAGATTTCGAAAATTTTATGATTCATTTGGGCATTCAAGTGGAGTCTATTTTTAGTAACCACCTTCCTAACCCTAAATCAAAAAATCATTATTCATTACTACAAGGAGAAGATATTGTAAATAATATAAAATACTTATCCATAAATCATAATATTCAACTTATGTATCAATTACGCGATGAACACTCTCTAAATTTAATACTACAATTAGCCCGCAGTGAAAAAAATTGGAATAATCTACGTGAATATTTGCGTATTTTTAATGAATATTCAATCTATTTAACGCAACAACAAAAAATTATTACGTTGAGATTTTTATATGAACAACTAACCCATCCTAAAGATGATATAAGAAAACATTGTGCTAAGCTTATAGGCACCTTGATTGCTATGTTTGATGAAGATTATAGAAAAGAAGTACCTGATAATGTACATATCTATACACCAAACATAATTAGTGTAGACCTCTTACAAAAATATGTACAACTTTTTCTATATCCTGATCATAAAATAATACCTAAACATAGAGAATGGATTGGTGAACTTTTAAGCACAATGATTTCATCTTTATTTACGCATAAAAAAAACAAACAAAAAAGATTTTTATTTCATCCATCAACTGATTATTTATTTGTTCTTCTTAAGTATTTTAAAAAAGGGCATTTTACGGAAGATAACACAACATTATATCTTCTTAAGACATTAAAATATATTCCTATCGATGAATCAAGCGATCGTATTAAAATTTTACACAATTTCTTAATAAAAATGTTACAATCTGAAGAAATTTCTTTAAGAATTACTGCACTTGAAATTGTATATCATCGTATACCTAGTTTTTCAAAAAACGGACAATTTTTTTCGTCTATACATGACATGTTTATAAAAAATATACATTCATCTGCCTATCCATCTGAAAATTTTTTGAAATTAAAAATAGCTAAATTTCTTGATTTAGAAGAAGAAATCACTTTACAATACATAAACTTTTTTAAGCAAGATCAAAATAAAATACCTTCCATATTTTTAAGCAATTTAAAAATTGCAACAAATAAAATTATAAAAAAAATCCAAGTGTCTATTTTACTAGATTATTCATTAGAAGACCCAAAAAATAGAGGCTTTCATGCATCACTTCATTTTTGTAATTTACTAAAAGTAAGTACTTATGATACAGTAAGAAAACAGGCTGGCGAAGCAATCTTAGATTTAGTTCCATACCTATCTTTTGAACATAGAAATGAAGTAGCCGTAGAGTTGATCAGTGCACTTGAACTTAATAGTTATGAATTTGTAGACTATATTCCTAGTTATCTTGGTGAACTTATTCTTGCATTACACCCAGGTGAATTAGACGAATTAATAGAAGCCTTAAGTATAAAAATTAAACAATCTAATAAATATCTTAGTTCATTACTATTAAAAACAATTGGGGTTGCAATAACAAACTATCCTAAATATGAATTTTTATTTAATGAGGACAAAAATCAATACAACCAACGACTTATAAAAATGCTTGGTATTTTATTAAATGGTCTTGTTCATGATTCCATACGTGTAAAACAAGTTGCTTTAGGCGTAATAGGAAAAGATATTTTTTCTTCTACATCTCTAACACTAGAAGAAAAAAATAACATTTTTCAACTTCTTTCAAAAAAAATGCTTACTCTTTTAAATGATTTTAGACAAGAGCCTCTACTGTTTTTATCAAACTCAGCATCGCTTCATCATATATATCGTTTTATTTCAGAGTATACATTTTTAAAGGGAGACTATTGCTTAACGATTCCAAAAAAAATTGCTTTTTTTCCAGGTACATTTGATCCATTTTCTTTAGGACACAAAGAAATTGCAAAATCCGTAAGAAATTTAGGATTTGAAGTATATCTTGCAATTGATGAATTTTCTTGGTCGAAACAAACTTTACCGCATCTTTTAAGAAAAAACATCGCTAATATGTCTATTGCAAATGAATTAAATATATACTTATATCCTGAGCATTTTCCTACTAATATAGCCAATAAAGAAACACTTAAACAATTAAAGGACAATTTTTCTTATTCAGAAGTCCATATAGTAGTAGGAAGTGATGTAGTTTTAAATGCTTCTAGCTATACAAAAGAGGCTACAGAAAATTCCATACATTCTTTTCCTCACATTATATTTGAAAGAAATCATCTTTTACCAGCAGAGAAAAGAAAATCAAATTTTTCCACTGCCATAGAAAAGATCAATGAAAAAGTTACCGTACTGGCTCTATCTTCTCCTTATGAAGATATTAGTTCAACACAAATTCGTAATTATATTGATGAAAACCGTGACATATCTAGTCTAGTAGATCCTTTAGTTCAAAAGTATATCTATGAAAATGGTTTTTATAGAAGCGAACCACAATACAAAAGTATTACTGAAGAAATGTCTATAAAAATCCAAATTATTGAAAATATAGATTCGGAAATCATTCATGAAATTTCTTCTTTATTTAATATGAATCATGAAATACTACATACTAAATTAATAGAATTCTCTAAAAAACGGTCTTCAAGATTATTAATTATAAGAGACCTTGAGGATAATAGGAAAATATTAGGATTTTCCATGCACCATTGGGCTAGATTAAACACACTTTATAATGATTTAAAAGATAATAATATATCAGAATATATAAGAGAAAATGCCTATGGACGTATTGCAATTATTGATGGCATATTTGCTAATTCATCTGCTACTTTTGAGAATTTAGAACAGATTATTCTTACCGAAACCCTCTCATTTTGTCTTTCTAAAGACTATGAATATGCTGTTTTCAACAATATAATTCCAGATTATAGCTCATTATCTTTACATGAAATATTAAGACTTCAAGGATTTATACAATTATCCTTTAGTAATCCTAAAAATCCAGTCTTTACAGTAAATATGAGTTCACCTTGTACTTTATTACTTGACCTAGATACTTTTGTTAAAGAACCTTTCAAAAGTAATCCGCAAGTACATGCTGCTATTTTACAATCTAGAAAAAATACACAAAAAGCATTAACAAACTTGTATCCTGGTAATTTGATATTATCATTCGACAAACAATTTTTGCATGCAACCCTAATCAGAAAAATTTGTGCAGAAAATAAAGTTCCGACGATTCCTCTAGAACCACAAAAACTGGGTGATTCAATGTGCGTTCCCTTTGGAAGTATTTTAAACAGATCCGTTATACCAAATACTGTAACAAAATCACTACACACTGAAAAATTATTTTTACCACATATGAAAAATTTCATCATAGGTCCATTTCCACATTATAATAGTCTTGAAATACAAATCAAGATGATTCATGCTTTTAATAGACCCATCATTTTAGTCGATGATATTTTGCACAAAGGCTATAGAAATAATGTAATTCATCCTCTTTTACAACATGCTAAAGCAAATGTTAAAAAAACCATTGTTGGCTTATTATCTGCAAGAGGAAAAGAATTAATGGATAGACAAGGAAGGGAAGTAGATTGTGCATATTACATACCCAAACTGAGGTCATGGTTTAACGAAAGTTATTTATGTCCATTTTTTGGAGGAGATACGGTTTGGCGAGGTCAAACTCCACAAAGAAATTTAGTTCCATCTATTAATTTAATACTACCCTATACATCTCCTGCTTTTTTAAAAAATACATCAAATGATGCAATATACAATTTTTCTAAAACTTGTATTGAAAACTCAATAAACATATTATCAGTAATCGAAAATATCTATCATGATATTCATGAACGTAATTTGACACTTGCATCTTTAGGAGAAGTTTTCGTATCTCCACGATGTCCAGATCATGGAAAAGATATGTATTATGACTTAAATCTAAATCCTTCTCATTACTTAGAAAATGACTTAGAGCTTTTGAACAAATTAGAACATACATTACTCAATAAATAATCAAGGAGGTTTTTATTATGTATTACTACAAATTTAAAAATAAGATTCTATTTTCTTTACAGCTTTATAGTGAATTCGAGGAAACAACGGAATATGATGCAAGCTTAATAAAAGATACTATATACTTTTTAAACAAATTTGACCCTTTATATTCTAGAAAATCTTTTGCTATAACAGATTCATCTCTTTTATTTTTAGAAAATGAAGGACTTCATCTTCTTAAGAAAGATCCGAAGGAACATACTATTCCTAAATGGATTGAAACAAAAATAATAGAAAAAAAAGTAATATCTATTAACACTTCTTATCCTAATTGGCAAGAATGTTTAAAGTGTACAATCCCCCCAAAATGGAGACTTCACATTATTGGTATGGGTGATGTTGGTGGAACCCTTACTACGGGACTTAGACTATTAGGAGGAGATTATATATCTGAAGTTGGAATTTATGGAACAAATACCAATCAATTGAAGCGTTGGGATTTTGAAATCAATCAAATTTTTTCTATTGATTCTAATACTAACTTTCCAGACATACGAATTATATCAGAACAAGAAATTTTTGATTGTGACATGTTTGTATTTTGTGCTTCTGTGGGCGTTCCAAAAGTTGGAAGTAACGTAAAAGATGTTCGCATTGCTCAACTAGAAGGAAATTCTAAAATAATAAAACTTTATGCAAAAATGGCTCGTGAAAAAAATTTCAAAGGTATTTTTGCAGTCGTATCAGATCCAGTAGACCTACTGTGCAAAGTAGCATTTTTAGAAAGTAATACTGATAAAAATGAAAATATAGACTTTGAAGGATTATCAGCTGAACAAATAAGAGGATATGGCCTGGGAGTAATGCACGCACGTGCGGTCTATTATTCTAAACAAAATGATAAAACAAAAGACTATATTGATGAAGGACGCGCTTTTGGCCCTCATGGTAAGGAATTAGTTATTGCAAATAATATAAGTAATTACGATGAGGATTTATCCTTATATCTAACAAATAAAACAATAACAGCAAATTTAGAAGTAAGAGCCACTGGATTTAAACCTTATATTGCCCCAGCCCTATCTTCAGGTGCCCTTTCCATTATAAATACAATAAGTGGTAAATGGCATTATAGTACTACATATATGGGTGGCGCATTTATGGGTGCAAAAAATAGACTCATTCATACTGGGACTGAAATTGAAAGATTAGATTTACCAACTTCTTTATACCAAAGACTAGAAGATTGCCATAGAAATCTGGTGAATACTATATGAATAAGCTATATGTAATTTGTCCTGGTAAATTATCTACCCATTTATCAACTATGATGCATCAATCCATATCTGATTTTTCATATAGTATTATTTGTTCAACTAAAAATCTTCCTGACCTTACAAATAAAAAAATACTCTTCATAATAGAAGTGGATGCGCTGGGACTCTCCTTGCCTATTATGGAGGTCATATCCAAACTGTATGATAGGGGCAATACTGCCCTTTTGGGCTCTAGTGCTGCCATTTTAGTTCACAGTTCTAATGATTTGTACACTAAAAATGCTGCAAGAGATATTATATTTTTAACCAATCAACTAGGATGTCGTTTTATTGGGCATCCTTTAGTTGAAGCTACGGGTTCATTAAATACCTTCCTTACTTGGAAGAAAAAACTTAATCTTTCTTTAGAAGAAATATGTTATATCCTCTGCAAAAAACTTGTATATAAATTAATGAATGACCAACCCGATATACTGAAAAGTCCAAAAATTCTTGCACTTCATTCTAGCTCTCATAAAACATCTAACACACTTTTGCTATGGGAAATAATAAAAGAACACCTTGCTGGGTATTCTATTGAACAACTTCATGTTGAAAATGGTACAGTTTTAGATTGTATTGGATGCTCTTTTAAAACTTGTAAACATTATAGTAAACATAATAGCTGTTTTTATGGGGGCTTTATGGTAGAAGAAATCTATCCGGCCATCGAAAAGGCAGATGCAATTTTTTGGATCTGCCCAAATTATAATGATGCCATCTCCGCTAATCTAACAGCTGTTATAAATAGACTAACCTCTTTATACAGAAGAACACCCTTTTATAATAAAACTTTATTTTCAATCATCGTATCAGGAAATTCTGGAAGTGATATTGTAGCAAAACAATTAATAGCTGCTTTAAATATAAATAAAGGATTTAGACTTCCTCCTTATTTTGCATTAATGTGCACTGCAAATGATCCTGAAAGCATATTAAAGGTAACAGACCTAGATAAAAAAGTAGCTACATTTTCTCAAAATATTATGAAAGAAATTAAAGCGTAATTTATAAAAATAGATATCATTTTCAAAAAAATTAAATATACTTTAATATAAAGAATTAATAAGATGTCACATCTTATAAAGGAGTATTTAAATGAACATCCCAAAATTAAAATCCCTTATTAAACAAAAAGAAGGAACAAAATTAGATTTTAAAGAAAAACTCAGTCTTATTAACGAATCTGAAAAAAAAGAATTTGCAAAGGATGTAATAGCCATAGCTAATAGTATAGGTGGTCGAGGTTATCTTGTCATTGGAATTAGAGATAAAACCAAGGAACTTATAGGTATAGATCCTTTAGATTTTAACGAAGAAAAAATGCAACAGATCATTACTCATAGATCAGAACCACCTGTAAATATAAGAGTTGAATGCATTGAATATATGAATAAGTATATTGGTATAATTACAATATTCAAAAGTATTCAAAGACCTCATCAGATGAGGCAAAACGGTTCTTTTTACACAAGAAGAGGTTCTACTACTGATTTTGCTAGAAGAGATGAAATAGCAAATATGTTTCAAGAAACAGGAATTATGAGCTTAGAAACTTCTCCTTTACATAATTTAAATATAAATATATTAAATGAAAATTTAATTAGTAAATATCAATCTAAAGTAGGTATCCCTACATACAATAATATGAAAAATACTATTTGGAATAGCTTAGGAATCATTCACTTTGATACAGAAACCAATAAATATCGTCCTACTATAGGTGGTGTATTATTATTTTGTAATAAGCCACAAATCTATCTTCCACATTGTTATATCAAAATCATAACATTCCAAAAAGCAAAAAAAATCGAGCATATATTCGATGGAAATATTATGGATATGCTAAGCAAATGCAAAAATTTTATTAATCAATATTTAAATGACACTTCCAATTTAGTTGATTATATATATGAATGTATTGTAAATGCAGTTTTACACAGAGATTATTTTGATATGACTAGGGCAATAATAGTATTAATAGGTAATAGAAAAATAGAAATCAGTAGTCCTGGGACATTATTAAAAGGGAATAGTACACATACGTTAACTAGAGAAATAAATCATTCTAAAAGAAATAATTGGTTGTACGAAAAATTATTAACCATCGATGATCATAATGTATTTTTAAACACGAACTTAAATTTAAAGAATATTATTAAAAAAATTAAACCGATAGGGCAAGTTAAATTTTTAAATATAGAAAAAAGAAATATATTTAAGGTTATATTGCCTGGACTCGATAAATTCAAATCTTTTGAATGAAAACTTGAAAACAAATTTCTTGTTAATTTAAAATATTTATAAAAAATAACAGTTTTATCTTAGATTAAAATGTAATATAATTTAAGTAAGGAATGAATGGAGGTATATATATGACAAATTCAAATATCCCATCAAAAAATGAAAAAACATTAGTAAATAGATATTCAATAAAGGAAGAAATAGCAAATAGCATAACGCATGGTGTTGGCGTCTTATTTAGCATTGTTACAGTAACAATACTATTAGTCTATGCCATTTGGAAAAAAAGCCCTGTTAAAATTGTTAGCTTTAGTATTTATGGCTTTTGCTCTATATGTCTGTATTTAGCATCAACACTATACCATAGCTTCAGGAAGGAAAGTTTAAAAAAAATATTTAGAATACTAGATCACTCTTCCATATATTTATGTATTGCTGGTACATATACGCCTATAGCCTTACTTTGTATGACAAAAACATGGGGCATTAGCATATTAGTAACCGTATGGACTATGGCTATCGCAGGAATACTTTTTAAAATTTTTGCCAAAAACAAGTTAGAAAAATATAAAATTGTTTCTGTATTACTATATATCGCTATGGGTTGGCTTGTAATAATAGCAGTAAAACCTATGCTTCAAATGGTCCCACGAGGATTTTTAATATGGCTTTTAGCTGGGGGGCTTTTCTATACTATAGGAGTGATTTTTTATGTATTCAAAAAAATCCCTTACAATCATGCAATTTGGCATGCTTTTGTATTAGGTGGAAGTATAATGCATTTTGAAGGAATCTTCTTATATCTAAGATAAGAAGACTCCTTCTTCTTTTTTAATACAGGTTACTTACTTATTCATTTTAACCTCATTAATTAATAATTCTTTTTCATTTAACGCTGGATTATCCAAAACTTTTTCTAACAAATCATTTAATAGTACGCCCATTTCCTTACCTCTTGTTATACCTAATTGTATAAGGTCATACCCATTGATGTCCAAATCTTTTACACTTATTGGTTGTTTTTCATTAATGACCTTTCTACATAATTCTTTTACTCTCTTAACACTACTAAAATCATGTGGTTCTTTACTGCCTTTTATATCTGCTATTTGTAATTTAAACAATCTTTCTATATAATCTAATCCTACTCTATTTATTAACCGCTTAACTGCTTTGGGAGTAACTTTATCATATGTACACATATGTTCTTTTACTAAAATTTTTACTCCCTCAGCAGTTTTATTGTCATATTTAAGCCTTTTCAATATATCTTCAGTGATATCCATTCCTATCATATGATGATTGTAAAAATGCCCAATATGATTTTCATCTAATGTAAAACACTTAGGCTTTCCAATATCATGCAATAATGCGGCTATTCTTAATACCAAATCTTTTTCTGTATGATCTAATACACTCATAATATGTTCAAATACATCTTTGTCATGAAATGGGTTCTTTTGATCAAATTGGATACATGCTTGTAATTCAGGCAAAATATATTTTAAAAGCCCTGTTTCATTTAGTAATTTGAATCCTCTAGATGGTTTCTCTGATAATAAAATCTTATTGATCTCTTCTCGGATTCTTTCACTACTTATATTTGTAATATTTTCAGATAACTTTTTTATAGCTTTAGACGTCTCCACCTCTATATTATATTCAAGCTGTGTAGAAAATCTTATGGCACGTATCATCCTTAAATAATCTTCACTAAATCTTTCTATCGGATTCCCTACAGATCTAATTTTTTCATTCAATATATCTGTCATACCATCATAATAATCAATCAACCCGTCTTTACAATTATATGCCATCGCATTTATAGTAAAATCTCTTCGTTTCAAATCTTCTTTTAAACTATTCGTAAACTCTACTTCTTTAGGATGCCTACCATCTATGTATTCTTTGTCAATCCGATATGTAGTAACTTCAAACTGTTCATGATCTACAACGATCGTTACAGTACCATGTTTTAATCCAGTAGGAATTACTTTATAAGCATTAAATATTTCTACTATTTTATCAGGCTCACAATTCGTACATAGATCCCAATCATTAGGATTCCTATCAATGATACTGTCTCTAACACAGCCCCCTACAATATACCCCTCATATTTGTTTAGATTCAATATATCTAGTATTTGAAGTGCACCTTTTGGAATCTGTATTTTCATTTTAATAACCTCCTACCTAATCAAACACGAATCCCTCAGCCTTTTCTTATTTCCCTAAAAACTTTACCCGTATAGTATGCATCTACTAAAGCTCTATGCAGTCTTTTATCAACTTTCATATCCAATCTTTCTATCGCATTTTTAAGGCCCATTTGTTTACCTTTAGGTAGCTCAAAAAAGTTACTAGCTTCTATTTGAATATCCAAATAATTATCAATCCATGTATCATCCATCTTATGATACTGGCAATTTCTTTTAATTTCTCTAATATCATTATCAGACCAAACACATAAGACATATTCCTTATCATTGATCCATTCTTTTAACTGCCTTATAGCAGTCTCAAAGGTCACTCCATCCTTTAAATCCTTCATTGTTATTTTTGTCTTTCTTCTAACGATAGGATTTAAATC
>JADPRS010000077.1 GCA_015686845.1 Lutibacter sp. B2 | reverse complement strand
GAACTGGGGATAAAGGTTTTGCAGACCTCTGCCTTACCACTTGGCTATGCCGCCTTACTTTTTGGGGTGGGTGATGGGGTTCGAACCCACGCATGCAGGAACCACAATCCTGTGTCTTAACCACTTGACTACACCCACCATATTTTTTTGGAGCAGAAGACGAGATTCGAACTCGCGACCCTCGCCTTGGCAAGGCGATGCTCTACCACTGAGCCACTTCTGCATATATTTATATTCTATACTTCATGCATTTTTTATAGCTACTCACACGATACAACTAAGCGATTCACACGAAATACAAGATTTCGGTTCTCTGCTTATACCACTGAGCCACTTCTGCATATTATTATACTTTACATTGGTGGAGGAGAGTGGATTCGAACCACTGAAAGCGCAGCTAACGGATTTACAG
>JADPRS010000076.1 GCA_015686845.1 Lutibacter sp. B2 | reverse complement strand
AAAATATGAAAAAGTTACTAGTCATTATTTTAACACTGAGTCTAATCATGCAAACTTTATTCGTAGGCTATGCAAATGAAAGTGTTAAGAATCAAGATTTTAGCGATATCAATGGTCACTGGGCAGAAAAGGTTATCAAAGACCATCATCAGAAGGGGTTCTTAACAGGATATCCTGATGGGACATTTAAGCCAGATAAAAAGATTACAAGAGGAGAACTGATTAGATTAGTAAATCAATATTTTGGATTTAAAGAAGAAGGAAATCAAAATTTTAGGGATGTATCAGGTACGGAATGGTATGCACAAGAAACAGCAAAGGCTAAATATTATAGCTATGTAGAAGAACTAAATATAAGACCAAAAGAAAGTGCTACAAGAGAAGAAGTAGTCAATATGATGAGTTTAATACTAGATGTAGAAGAACAAAAGGCAACGG
>JADPRS010000075.1 GCA_015686845.1 Lutibacter sp. B2 | reverse complement strand
GGCTATTTCTCATTTTGATGCGCTGTAGTACCATTGAATAACAAAACAGAAAAAATCGATTTCCTAATGTTCGATTATACAGGTTGAGTTAATCTTTTTTTTAAAAACTCTTTTGAAAGACATATTTCTTTCAAATTAGAAATCTTGTTAGACAGGTTTATTCTTTTACACTTTTTAAAAAGTGCAGCAAAACCACCGCTATATCAGCAAGTCTACTCCACAAATGACTTTCCGGAAAAACAATAAACTCCTCCTTATAGTGACAATCTACGATTCGTCACTAACGAGCGTCAAACAGTATTGTTTTTAACTCCTACAAGCCATTTGCTCCGCTTAACGACTTCCTGATAAGGCGGATATAGACTTCCGCCGGAAGCCTTTATAAATTTTGCGTGGTTTAATTCAGAATCATTAATTGATTTCAAGCTCATAGCAAAATATACTCAAATAAAACTTCTTTATTACAAAAGCTTAGACTAATAACTTAAGCCGTAATATATTTTCGAAGACAGAGGGCAGGCCTTTCCCAAACTTAGGCC
>JADPRS010000015.1 GCA_015686845.1 Lutibacter sp. B2 | reverse complement strand
ACCCCTTACATATACTTTTCCTCCGCTTGGAAGTAGAAGCGCATTTATATGTTTTGCCATGGTTGATTTTCCAGAACCATTATGACCTATTACAACGACAAATTCGCCTTTTTTTATGTTCAATGACACATGATCTAATGCTAAACTCTTTTTATCCTGATCACTCATATATTCATATACTAAATTTTGCATTTCTATAATATTCTGCATTTTTCTATCCTTTCATGCCATTATATAGTATTCTTATTTATTATACATCGTATTTTTAAGATTACCAATAGTATATGTCTATTTTCAACTATAAATTTATACCTATTCTTATTATGTCAAATCTTAACTTCTATAAAATAAAAGGGACTAAGCTATAAACTTAATCCCAATACATAAACTATACTAATTCTATAAAAACCATCTCAGCAGCGTCGCCTCTACGTGGTCCTAATTTCATAATTCTTGTATATCCACCATTTCTCTCTTGGTACTTTGGTGCTATATCAGCGAAAACTTTTGCTACTACTGCCTCATCTAAAATAAATGCTAATGCTTGACGTCTTGCATGTAAATCTCCTCTTTTTCCTAGAGTGATCATCTTTTCAGCAAGCTTACGAGTTTCTTTTGCTCTTGTTTCAGTAGTTTGAATTCTACCTTCTCTTAACAAGCTCGTCACAAGATTTCTTAACATTAATTTTCTATGACCTGTAGTACGGCCTAACTTACGATGTCCTGCCATTTCTTTCCCTCCTTTAACCCTATGCTATTCTTCGCCAGTTTTTAAATCTAAGCTAAGTTCCTGCAGTTTTTGCTGAACTTCTTCAAGGGATTTCTTACCTAGATTTCTTACTTTCATCATATCTTCTTCTGATTTTCCAGCAAGTTCTTGTACTGAATTAATACCAGCTCGCTTCAGGCAATTATATGATCTAACTGACAGTTCCAATTCTTCTATCGTCATTTCTAATACTTTTTCTTTTTTATCTTCTTCTTTTTCTACCATAATCTCAACATTTTCAACATGGTCTGTCAAATCTATGAATAATTTCAAGTGATCATTCATAATCTTTGCTGCTAATGAAACACCTTCATCAGGTTTAATACTTCCATCTGTCCATATATCCAATGTTAATTTATCGTAATCTGCAATTTGTCCAACTCTCGTATCTTCAACATTATAACTGACTTTTGTCACAGGTGTATAGATAGAATCTACTGGTAAAACACCTATAGGCATATCCTCTGTTTTATTATTTTCTGATGGAACATATCCTCTACCATTAGCAAGTGCAATTTCCATCTCTAGTTTTGCACCATCTTCTAATGTAGCAATATGAAGATCAGAATTTAAAATTTCAACATCTGCATCAGCAATAATATCTCCAGCTGTTACTTTTCCAGGTCCTTGTGCATCAATACGAACAATCTTTTCTTCACTCGCATGTAAGTTTGCAGATAAACTCTTAAGATTCAGCACAATCTCAATTACATCTTCTTTTACTCCTGGTACAGTTGAAAACTCATGAAGAACACCATCAATCTTAACCCATTTAACGGCTACACCTGGTAAAGATGATAGTAATATTCTTCTTAAGCAGTTTCCTAGAGTGATTCCATAACCTCTCTCTAAAGGTTCTACTACAAATTTTCCATAAGTACCATCATTACTTAGTTCAACACATTCAATATTTGGCTTTTCGATTTCAATCATTTACATAACCCTCCCTACGAGTTTTATAGCTTTACACTATGAGGGTAACTGATTCTAACTATACTACTTTGAATATAACTCGACGATTAAGTGTTCCTCAATTGGAAGATCTATGTCTTCTCTAGTTGGAAGTGAAAGTACTTTTCCCTCTAGTTTTTCAAAATTTACTTCTATCCAATTTGGTACAGTTGTACCTGCTTCAGCCATTGCTTTAAACTTAGAAGAGCTTGCACTCTTACCTTTAACTGCAACTACATCTCCTACAGATACTAGGTAAGATGGAATATCCACTTTTTTACCATTTACAGTAAAGTGTCCGTGTGTTACTAATTGTCTAGCTTCTTTTCTAGAAGAACCTAGTCCCATTCTATATACTACATTATCTAATCTAGTTTCTAATACTTTTAAGAAGTTATCACCAGTAATTCCTTGCATTTTTTCTGCTTTTTTAAAATATGCTAAGAATTGTCCTTCTAACATACCATAGTATCTTTTCACTTTTTGTTTTTCTCTTAATTGTACTCCATAGTTAGATACTTTCTTTCTTCCTTGACCGTGTTGTCCAGGAGCATATGCTCTTTTAGTTACTCCACATTTATCTGAGTAACATCTTTCACCTTTTAAGTATAACTTTTGTCCTTCTCGACGACAAAGTCTACAAGATGGTCCAGTATATCTTGCCATTATTATTGCACCTCCTACTCTCTATTAAACTCTTCTACGTTTTGGCGGTCTACAACCATTATGTGGGATTGGCGTAACATCCTTAATTAAAGTAATTTCTAATCCTGCTGTTTGTAAAGCTCTGATTGCTGATTCTCTTCCAGCACCAGGTCCTTTTACAAATACTTCTACATGTTTAAGTCCATGTTCCATAGCAGATTTTGCTGCTGTTTCACCTGCCAGTTGTGCAGCAAAAGGAGTCGATTTTCTTGAACCTTTAAATCCAAGTCCACCAGCACTCGCCCATGTAATAGCATTTCCTTGTAAATCTGTTAAAGTTACAATTGTATTATTAAATGTTGATTGAATATGCGCTTGACCACGTTCTATATGTTTACGTTCACGCTTTTTTCTACGAACACTTTTAGCTGCTTTTTTAGCTACCATGTCATTTTTACCCTCCCTTACCTATTTACTTTTTCTTACGTCCAACAGTTCTCTTAGGCCCTTTTCTAGTTCTTGCATTCGTTTTAGTTTTTTGACCTCTTACTGGAAGTCCTTTTCTATGACGAATTCCTCTATAACAACCGATTTCTTTTAATCTTTTAATATTTAAAGAAATCTCACGTCTAAGATCTCCCTCTACGGTGTACTCTTCTAAAAGTTGTCTGATCTTACCAACTTCATCTTCAGTTAAGTCTTTCACTCTTACATCAGGACTTACTCCCGCTTTTACTAATATATCGTTTGAAATATTTCTACCAACACCATAGATATAAGTTAACCCTATTTCTACTCTTTTCTCTCTTGGTAAATCCACACCTGCAATTCTTGCCATTATGTTTACACCTCCTAAATCTATACTACTTTAAATACGTTTATTACGTCCATTATACTTGACTATCAAAGTCAAACACAGCCGCACTTTTATACACACTTTTAACATTATAACAAATTATTTGTTATATGAATAGATCAACCTTGTTTTTGCTTATGCTTAGGCTTTTCACAGATAACCATAACTTTACCTTTTCTTTTGATTATCTTACATTTTTCACATATAGGCTTAACCGATGCTCTGACCTTCACTGTTATCCCTCCTTGATCACTTACCTCTCCAAGTTATTCTTCCTCTTGTTAGATCATAAGGTGACAATTCAATTGTAACTGTATCACCAGCTAAAATTCTTATATAATTCATTCTAAGTTTTCCTGAAATATGCCCTAATATTACATGATCGTTTTCTAATTTTACTTTAAACGTAGCATTTGGCAACACTTCTAAAACTTTACCTTGCACTTCAATCATATCACTTTTTGCCATTAGGAATTAAACCTCCTATTCCCGAGGTCATTTTTGCCCCAGTTTTTCCAGTTCTCTCCGTAAAAGCAGATTACTTATCTTCTTATTCATTTCAATTTTGTCTTTGATTTCACTACTAATTACTTTATATTTCATTAGATGTTTAATCTTTTTTTTCTTTGCTTTATCTATTTTTCTTAAATCTCCATCTGAAATAAGAACATATTTTTCATCTAGAATCTCTAGTACAATAAAATTTCTATCCTTATCTCTTCCGGCTTTTGATTTTACAATTTGCCCTATGGAGATTTCATGAGTCGTATCCACAGTTTTCACCTCTTTAACTACATTAAAGACTTGTTAAAATAATTGGTTCATCTTTAGTAATAGCAATAGTATTTTCATAATGTGCAGAAATTTTATTATCCAATGTAACTACAGTCCACTGATCCTGTAAAGTCTTCACATGATACGTTCCCATATTTACCATTGGTTCTACTGCTATAACCATTCCTGCTTTTAATCTAGGTCCTTTTCCTGACTTTCCGAAGTTTGGAATTTGTGGATCTTCGTGCATACTTTGCCCGATTCCATGTCCTACAAAATCCCTTACTACTGAAAATCCATTGCTTTCTACATGCTTTTGAACAGCATGGGAAATATCGGACAGTCTATATCCTTCTTTACAAAACTTTGCACCTTCATAAAAGCTCTGTCTTGTAACTTCAATAAGTTTTAATGCTTCTTCACTAACTTTTCCAACAGGATGAGTCTTTGCAGCATCTCCACAATATCCATTACAAATAGCTCCAACATCGATACTTATAATATCGCCATCTTTTAATGTTTTTAATCCAGGTATCCCATGAACTACTTCCTCATTTATTGATGTACATATACTAGCAGGAAATCCATTATATCCTTTAAACGCTGGAATTGCATTATGCTTTCGTATTTCTATTTCGGCAATCTCATCTAGTTCCTTTGTAGTAATTCCAGGTTTAATTGCTTCTTTTAATACTTCATGAACATATGCAACAACTTTACCTGCTTCTTTCATATACTCAATTTCTGCATTTGACTTCAATATAATCATAACTATGCTCCTAGTGCAACAACTATCTCATCAAATACTTTTTTTATTTCTTGTTGCCCATCTATTGTTACAAGAATATTTCTATCTTGATAGTAATCTATTAAAGGCTGTGTTTGATTTAAGTATACTTCAATTCTCTTTGAAACCGTCTCTTCGGTATCATCTGCTCTTTGATAAAGCTTTTCAGCACATTGATCGCAGATTCCCTCTTCTTTTGAAGGATTGAATTTAACATGGAAAGTAGCTCCACATTCTTTACATATACGTCTCCCAACAGCTCTTTCTATTAAAATCTCTTTATCTACATCTACATTAATCACTTTATCTAAAGATACATTCATTTCTCCAAGAGAATCATTTAATGCTTCTGCTTGATTCACAGTTCTAGGAAACCCATCTAGTAAAAAGCCATTTTTACAATCGTCTTCTTGTAATCTGTCTTTTACAATTTCTACTACTAATTCATCAGGAACTAATAAACCTTTATTCATATAGTCCTTAGCTTTCGTTCCTAATGCGGTTCCTTCTTTAATGTTTTTCCTAAAGATGTCTCCTGTAGATATATGTGGAATGCTATATTTTTCAACAATTCCTGCTGCCTGTGTTCCTTTTCCTGCTCCTGGAGGTCCTAACAAGATCACTCTCATGAATATCATCTCCTAGATTTTAATGAAGTGTATCACATGGGGACTGACCCCCATGAACACTCCAATCTATTTTAAGAAACCTTGATAATGTCTCATCATCATTTGTGCTTCTATTTGTTTCATCGTTTCTAATGCAACCCCAACTACAATCAATAATGACGTACCACCAAATCTTAGTTGAAGATTTGTAAATTGTAGTATTAGTGTTGGCATTACTGCTATTACTGCAAGGAATATAGCCCCTGCTAATGTAATTCTTGTTAATACTCTATTTAAATATTCTGAGGTAGGCTTTCCTGGTCTAATTCCTGGAATAAACCCGCCATTTTTCTTCATATTATCTGCTACTTCTACCGGGTTAAATGTAACTGCCGTATAAAAGTATGTGAAGAATATAATCAATACTGCATTTAGAATTGAATATATCCAAATACCAGGACTTCCTGCTGGTGATAAAAATTTCTGTACAAATGTACTAAATGATCCTTGTTGGAAGAAATAAGTAAGTGTCAAAGGAAATTGCAGTAATGAAATAGCAAATATTACTGGAATTACTCCTGATTGATTCACTTTAAGTGGAATATGCGTCGAATGTCCACCATACATCTTTCGTCCAACTACACGCTTAGCATATTGTACAGGTATTTTTCTTGTTCCCTGCTGAATTGCTACAACTGCTGCTACAACCAGTACGGCTATTATCGCAAAAACTACTAAAGATACTATGGAAACTTCATCTATACTAACTTTTTTCCATGTTTCTACTACTCCTACTGGGATTCTAGACACAATTCCTGTAAAAATTATTAGTGAAATACCATTGCCAATTCCATTTTCAGTGATCTGTTCACCTAACCACATTAAAAAAGCAGTTCCTGCAGTTAAAGTAATTACTACAACAGCTACTGACCAATAACTACTTGAAATAAGTGCTTGACGGAATAATCCAACACTTACTCCAATTGACTGTATTAATGCCAAAATAACTGTTCCGTATCTTGTATATTGTGCAATTTTCTTTCTACCTTCTTCACCTTCCTTAGCTAATGCTTCAAGAGAAGGGATTGCAATAGTTAATAACTGCATAATAATTGATGCTGTGATGTACGGCGTAATACTCAACGCAAAAATGGTGAATCTACCAAAAGCACCTCCAGAAAACAGATTGAACAATCCAAATAAACCATTCTCAGACTGGTTCATCATACTACTTAATACTTCTCTATTCATTCCAGGAACTGGAATTACAGAACCCAATCTGAATATCATCATCATCATAAATGTGTATAGAATTTTTTTTCTTAAATCAGGAATTTTCCAAGCATTCTTTAGGGTAGTTAGCACGTTAGATCACCTCTGCCTTTCCTCCAGCAGCTTCAATTTTTTCGATTGCTGTCTGACTGAATTTATGAGCACGTATATCTATTTTCTTTTCTAATTGTCCATCTCCAAGTATCTTAACACCATCTACAATCTTTTTAATTACTCCAGTTTCTAAAAGTAATTCTGGTGTTACTAATGTGCCTTCTTCAAATTTGTTTAATGCATCAATATTGATGATTGCCCATTGCTTTTTGAATATATTAGTAAAACCTCGCTTAGGTAATCTTCTATATAATGGCATTTGTCCACCTTCAAATCCAGGTCTTCTACTTCCGCCACTACGTGAATTTTGTCCGTCTTGTCCGCGTCCAGCAGTTTTACCTTGCCCTGTAGCTGTACCTCTTCCAAGTCTTTTTCTGTTTTTAGTTGATCCCTGTGCAGGTTTTAACTCATGTAATCTCATGGTCACACCTCCTTACTAAATTTCTTCTACTGTCACTAAATGTCTTACTTTTTGAATCATACCTCTCATTTGAGGATTATCTTGTTTTTCTACTACTTGATGAATTTTTCTTAGTCCTAGAGCTTCAATTGTTTTCACATGTTGAGGCTTGGACCCAATTGTACTTTTAACTAATGTTATTTTTAACATATTAGCCAAGGTCTTTCCCCCCTCTAACCTAATAGTTCTTCTATTGTTTTTCCTCTAAGTTTAGCCACACTCTCTACTGTTTTAAGGTTACGTAAACCTTCCATGGTTGCATTAACCATGTTTCTAGAGTTGTTTGTTCCTAGAGATTTTGCTCTTACATCCTTAACTCCTGCATATTCTAATACAGCACGTACAGGTCCACCTGCAATAACTCCTGTACCTTCTTTAGCTGGCATAATTAAAACTCTTCCAGCACCAAAGCGTCCTAGAATTTTATGTGGAATCGTAGTTCCTACTGTTGGAACATAGATTAAGCTTTTCTTAGCATCTTCAATTGCTTTTTTAACAGCATTTGGAATTTCTTGTGCTTTTCCTGTTCCGATTCCAACATATCCATTTTCATCACCAACAACTACAGTTGCACTAAATCTAAAGTTTCTACCGCCTTTAACAACTTTAGTAACACGGCTTATGTCGATAACTGTTTCTTTTAAATCTAATTTGCTTGCATCTATAAGTTGACGTCGCATGCATTTCCCTCCTTCTACTAGAATTGTAGCCCAGCTTCTCTTGCTCCATCAGCTAGTTCTTTTACTCTTCCATGATAAATGTATCCGCCTCTATCAAAGACAACTTCTTTAATACCATTTTCTATAGCTTTCTTAGCAACTGCTTCTCCTACTAGTTTAGCAGCTTCTTTATTTCCGCCATTAGTAATATTCATGTCTTTATCTAAAGTAGAAGCTGCAACTAAAGTTTTACCAGCTACATCATCAATAATTTGTGCATATACATTATTTAAACTTCTATGCACGCATAATCTTGGACGATTAGGAGTTCCAGATACCTTTTTACGTACTCTGGTATGTCGAATTTTACGAGTTTTATTCTTGCTCTCCTTTTTAATCACTTAACTTCACTCCTTTCTTTACTTACCTGTTTTACATTACTTACCTGTTTTTCCTTCTTTACGACGCACTACTTCATCAGCATATCTAATACCTTTACCTTTATATGGCTCAGGCTCTCTCCATGATCTGATTTTCGCTGCATAATTTCCTACTAATTGTTTACTAATACCTTTTACAATAATCTCATTTGCAGTTGGTACCTCAGTAACAATTCCTTCAGGATCTATCATCTCTACGGGATGTGAGAAACCTAAAGATAGGTTTAATTTATCTCCTTGCTTAGCTCCACGATAACCAACTCCAACAATTTGAAGTTTTTTCTCGAATCCTTTAGTTACACCATCCACCATATTACTGATTAGTGTACGGCTTAAACCGTGTAATGATCTATGAATTTTGTTATTTGTCGGTCTTTCAACCGTCATAACATTATCTTCTATATTAATCTTAAGAGCTACATTAATTTGCTCTTGTAACTCTCCCTTTGGGCCTTTTACAGTAACAAGGTTTTTTTCACTAACCGTTACTTCTACGCCTGCTGGAATCGTTACTGGTTGTTTCCCTATCCTTGACATTGCTGCACCTCCTATGCCTTTAAATTATCTATTACCAAACGTAGCAAATAACTTCTCCACCCGCGCCTAATTTTCTAGCTTCTTTATCCGTGATAATTCCGTTAGAAGTAGAAATAATAGCTATTCCAAGGCCGCCTAATACTTTAGGTATGATATCTCTCTTAGCATACACTCTTAAACCTGGCTTAGAAATCTTTTTAATACCACTAATAACTTTTTCACCATTTACTCCGTACTTCATTTGAACTTTCATAACACCTTGTTTTCCATCTTCAATCACATCGTATCCTTTGATGAAACCTTCTCTTAAAAGAATTTCAGCAATAGATTTCTTCATGTTTGAAGCAGGAATCTCTACTGTTTTATGTTTTGCTGTATTTGCATTTCTTATACGCGTAAGCATATCTGCAATCGGATCTGACATAGTCATAGTAAAATACCTCCTTCCCTATATTCCTTACCAGCTTGCTTTTCTAACTCCTGGTATCTGGCCTTTGTAAGCTAATTCTCTAAAACAGATACGACATACACCAAATTTTCTTAAATACGCATGTGGTCTTCCACAAATTCGGCATCTATTGTACTCTCTAGTTGAATACTTTTGTTTTCTTTGTTGCTTAACTACAAGAGCTTTTCTAGCCACAATGTCCCCTCCTTCTATTTAGCGAATGGCATTCCTAATAATTTTAACAACGCACGTGCTTCCTCATCGCTTTTAGCAGTTGTCACAAATATAATATCCATTCCTCTTACTTTGTCAACCTTATCATATTCGATCTCTGGGAATATCAATTGCTCTTTAATTCCTACCGAATAATTACCTCTACCATCAAAAGAGTTTGAGTTTAATCCTCTAAAGTCTCTTACTCTTGGTAGCGCAATATTGAATAATCTATCTGCAAACTGATACATTCTTTCATTTCTTAAAGTTACTTTTGCTCCAACAGTCATTCCTTCACGAACTTTAAAGTTAGCTACAGATTTCTTAGCTTTTGTAGTGATAGGTTTTTGACCTGCTATAATACCTAATTCAGATACAGCCACTTCAAGAAGTTTTGAATTATCCTTTGCATCTCCTAATCCCATGTTAATAACAATTTTCTCTAACTTTGGTATTTCCATTGAACTTTTATAGTTGAATTGTTCCATTAAGACATTCGTAATTTCTTTTGTGAATTTTTCTTTCAATCTAGCCGCCATCGGTTTAACCTCCCTTCAAGCTCGAGTACTATTCCATTATTTCTCCGGACTTTTTAGACACTCTAACTTTTTTTCCGTTTTCCAATACTTTATATCCAACTTTAGTAGGCGCTTTTGCTTTCGCATCCCAAAGCATTACATTTGAAACATGAATTGGTCCTTCTTGATGAATGATTCCACCTTGTTGAACCTTTGCTGTTGGTTTCTGATGCTTTGTTTGCATATTCACACCTTCAACAATTAATTTATCTTGTTTTGGCATAGCTTGTAATATCTTTCCATGTTTTCCTTTATCTTTTCCAGATATTACTACTACCGTGTCACCTTTTTTAACTTGCATCTATTACACCTCCCTGAACTATAGCACTTCTGGTGCAAGTGAAACGATTTTCATGAAATCTTTTTCTCTTAATTCTCTTGCAACCGGTCCGAAAATACGAGTTCCTGCAGGGTTTTTATCTTCTTTTATAATAACCGCTGCATTTTCATCAAATTTTATATAACTTCCGTCATTACGTCTAGCACCGCTTTTAGTTCTTACTACTACTGCCTTAACAACGTCACCCTTTTTAACAACACCGCCTGGTGTTGCATTTTTAACAGTTGCAACTATTACATCCCCTATGTTAGCATACCTTCTCTTAGAACCACCAAGTACGCGAATACAAAGTAGCTCCTTTGCTCCTGAATTGTCTGCAACTTTTAGGCGAGATTCTTGTTGAATCATATTAATACCTCCCTCCGGTTATACAATTACTTAGCTTTTTCTGTTATTTCTACTAGTCTCCATCTCTTATCTTTACTTAATGGTCTAGTTTCCATGATTTTCACTTTATCTCCAACTCTAGACTCATTTTTTTCATCATGAGCTTTGAATTTCGCAGTCGTTTTTACAGCCTTTCCATATAATGGATGACGTACAAAGTCTTCAACTGCAACTACGATAGTCTTTTCCATCTTATCGCTAACTACACGTCCTACTCTAGTCTTTCTAGTTGATCTTTCCACGAGTTGAACCCTCCTTCCATATCCTCATCTATAATTTACGCTTGTTTTAATTCTTTTTCTCTAAGGATGGTTTTAGTGCGTGCAATTTCCTTACGTACATTTTTAACTTGCATTGGATTTTCAAGTTGCCCTGTAGCTAACTGGAATCTTAAGTTAAATAGTTCATTTTTCAATTCTACTAATTTACTATTTAATTCCTGTACAGTCATATCATGAAGCTTATTAGCTTTCATTAGCTTCACCACCCTTTTCAGTTTCTTGACGAGTCACAAATTTACATTTAATAGGTAATTTGTGCATTGCAAGTCTCATTGCTTCTCTAGCTGTATCTTCTGGTACTCCAGCTAATTCAAACATAACTCTACCTGGTTTTACTACTGCTACCCAATGTTCTGGGGAACCTTTACCAGCACCCATACGTGTTTCAGCAGGTTTTTGTGTTACTGGCTTATGAGGGAATATTTTAATCCAAACTTTTCCCCCTCTTTTGATATATCTCGTCATAGCAATTCTGGCAGCTTCTATTTGGTTGGAAGTAATCCATGCTGGCTCTAATGCCATTATCCCAAATTCTCCATAAGTCACTTTATTACCTCTTAGTGACTTACCTTTCATTCTGCCTCTATGCACCTTACGACGTTTTACTCTTTTAGGCATTAACATCGTCAGATTCCTCCTTCCTTACTCTAAAATTACTTATAGTCTTGTCTAGTGTTATCTTTTCTATTGTATTTATTATCACTTCTAGGTTTGAAATCTTTATTTCTAGTATTTCTTCTTTGCTCTTTTACTTCTTCAGTAGCATTTGGAAGAACTTCGCCTTTATTAATCCAAACCTTTACACCGATTTTTCCATATGTTGTATTGGCTTCAGCAAATCCATAATCAATATCAGCTCTTAATGTATGAAGTGGCACATTTCCTTCACTATACTTTTCACTTCTTGCCATCTCAGCTCCACCAAGTCTACCTGATGTCTGTACTTTGATACCTTTTACGCCTGTTTTCATCGTTCTTTGCATTGCTTGCTTCATAGCTCTTCTAAATGATACTCTTCGTTCTAAAGAAAATGCAACATTTTCAGCTACTAATTGAGCTTCCATTTCTGCTCTTCTTATTTCGTTTACATTGACAAGAACATTTTTATTTGTGATTTTTTCAATGTCTTTTTTCAATGTTTCAACGCCTGATCCACCTTTACCGATAACCATACCAGGCTTTGCTGTAAATACATTAACTTTTACTTTATCTTTTGCAGCTCTCTCAATTACGATCTTTGATATGCCAGAAGTATAAAGTTTTTGCTTTACAAACTTACGAATTTTATCATCTTCTATTAAAAGATCTGCAAAGTTTTTCTTATCTGCATACCATTTAGAGTCCCAATCTTTAATTATTCCGACTCTTAATCCATGCGGATTTACTTTTTGACCCATTCATTTCCCCTCCTTCTTAAACTCTTTCTTTTACTACAACTCCTATATGACTAGTTCTTTTTAAAATTCTTACTCCACGACCCATTGAAGCTGCTCTCCATCTTTTCATAGTAGGTGCTTGGTTCGCATATACTTCAGCAAGATATAATTTATCTGCATCCATTTCATGGTTATTTTCAGCATTTGCTTTTGCTGATTTAATAACTTTAGCTAATGCTTTTGCTCCAGTTCTTGGAGTAAAGTCTAACACCGCTAACGCTTCTGCTACGTTCATGCCTCTAACCATGTCATTGATTGGCTTTAATTTTCTTGGAGATACGTGTACATGTTTTGCAATTGCTCTAGCTTCCACTTAGATAACCTCCTTTCCTATCGTTTAACCTTTGATGATTTTTCATTATCAGCATGCCCTCTATACGTTCTTGTTGGTGAAAATTCACCTAACTTATGTCCAACCATATCCTCAGTAACATATACCGGAACGTGTTTTCTTCCATCGTACACAGCGATTGTATGACCAATCATTTGAGGGAATATAGTTGATGATCTTGACCATGTTTTTATTACTTTTTTCTCTCCGTTCTCATTCATCGCCTCTATATTCTTTAAAAGCTTAGGTGCAATAAAAGGTCCTTTTTTTAGAGATCTACTCATTCGGCTTATCCTCCCTTCGACAATCTTTTTATCTTTTGAGGACTATGAGGCCCAGGTTATGCAACCTTCTACGACCTCTTTACCTCTATTATTTTTGATTTCTTCTCTTAACAATATACTTATCAGTTGTTTTGTTTTTCTTTCTAGTTTTATATCCAATTGTTGGCTTACCCCATGGTGTAACTGGTGAAGGTCTTCCTATTGGTGCTCTACCTTCTCCACCACCGTGTGGATGGTCACAAGGATTCATTACAGAACCTCTTACTGTAGGTCTGATTCCCATATGTCTTTTACGTCCAGCCTTACCAATTGTAATATTTTCATGGTCTATATTTCCAACTTGACCAATTGTTGCTCTACATTCAATTCTTACAAGTCTAACTTCTCCAGATGGTAGTCTAACTTGTGCATATTCGCTTTCTTTCGCCATTAGCTGCGCAGAATTTCCTGCTGATCTAGCTAATTGTCCACCTTTTCCTGCTTTTAACTCAATATTATGAATAATTGTACCTACAGGAATATTTTTCAATGGAAGTGCATTTCCTATCTTAATATCTGAACCTTCTCCTGAAACAATAGTATCTCCCACTTGCAATTTATACGGAGCAATAATATATCTCTTCTCACCATCCGCATAAACTAACAATGCAATATTTGCACTTCTGTTTGGGTCATATTCTATTGAACTTACTTTTGCCGGGATTCCATCTTTATTTCTTTTGAAATCTATGATTCTATATTTTCTTTTCTGTCCACCACCTCTATGGCGAATAGTTATTTTTCCTTGCGAGTTTCTTCCAGCATTCTTTTTAATTGGTGCTAACAATGATTTTTCTGGATCATTCTTAGTAATTTCTTCGAAAGTCGAAACAGTCATATGTCTCACTGCTGGAGAAGTCGGTTTAAAACTTTTGATTCCCATATGTTTTCCCTCCTTCTTTGTATTGTGCTATATTATAACGAATTACATTCCTTCAAAGAATTCAATTCCTTTGCTCTCTGGAGTTAATGTTATAATAGCTTTTCTTCTATCAGGTCTTTTTCCTTCGTTTTTACCCATTCTTTTTACTTTTCCTTTAACACTAATCGTGTTAACTTTATCAACTGTTACTCCGAATACTTTTTCAGCTGCTTTTTTAATTTCAGTCTTGTTTGCTCTCATATCAACCCAAAAAGTGTATTTTCTTTCAGCCATATCATCCATACTTCTTTCAGTGATAATAGGCTTTACAATAATATCGTATGGAGTCATCATTATGCGTACACCTCCTCTATCTTGTGTACAGCTTCTTTACTTACGATAAATTTATCGCAATTCAAGATATCATAAACATTTAGAGTATTTACTAATGTAGTTTTAACTCCTGCTATGTTACTAGCTGATCTAATTATAAACTCATCCTTTTCCGCAAGAACGATTAATGTTTTCTTTTCAGCATTTAAATTCCCCAAGATATTAACCATATCTTTTGTTTTGTATGAATCCATTTTCAATTCATCTAAAACGATTATTTCGCTATCTTGAACTTTAGAACTCAATGCCGATTTCATTGCAATTCTTTTTACTTTTTTAGGTAACTCATATCTATAACTTCTTGGTTTTGGTGCGAATACTACTCCACCACCAACCCATTGAGGAGCTCTAGTAGTTCCTTGACGTGCTCTACCTGTTCCTTTTTGTCTCCATGGCTTTTTTCCGCCACCTCTAACCTCTGCTCTTGTTTTAGCAGATTGTGTACCTTGTCTTTGATTCGCTAAGTAATTCTTTACAGCTTCATGTAATACACTTACATTTATCTCAACTCCGAAGATACTATCATTTAGTTCCATCTCACCAGCTGCTTGACCTGAAACATTATATAAATCAACCTTTGGCATTTTATTTCCTCCTTTCTGTAGCTAGACTACTAGTTAGCCTTAATTGTTTCTTTTATTGTAACAATTCCTTTTCTAGGTCCTGGAATTGCGCCTTTAATTAAAAGAAGATTTTTTTCTACATCTATCTTTGCTACTTCTAGGTTTTGAATTGTTACACGTTCATTACCCATTCTTCCAGCCATTTTCATACCTTTAAATACTCTACTTGGAGACGAACCTGATCCTAGTGATCCTGCTGATCTATGGAATTTAGAACCATGAGCCATAGGTCCTCTAGACTGATTATGTCTCTTAATAGCGCCTTGTGTACCTTTACCTTTTGAAGTTCCAGAAACATCAATTTTCATTCCTTCAGTAAAGATATCAACTTTAATTTCTTGTCCTACTTTATATTCAGAAGCATTTTCTAAACGGAATTCTCTAACTAATTTCTTAACACTAACGCCCGCTTTTGCAAAATGTCCTTTTTCAGGCTTAATTGCCTTATTTTCTTTTTTATCTTCAAATCCAATTTGGATAGCATTATATCCATCTGTTTCTACAGTTTTCACTTGAGTTACATATATTGGACCAGCTTCTACAACTGTTACTGGAATTACAACACCCTCTTCTGTGAAGATTTGAGTCATTCCAACTTTTCTTCCTAAAATACCTTTCATCTTTTACACCTCCTGATATTCTTACAGCGGATTACACGTAAACATGCAATCGTACTAAGAGAGGTACCGATAAAATATATATCAACCTATTTCTTAGTAGTTATTTTTATTATAATTTAATTTCAATATCAACACCTGCTGGTAAATCCAATCTCATTAATGAATCTACTGTTTTAGGTGTTGGGCTTAAGATATCAATCAATCTCTTATGCGTTCTTTGTTCAAACTGCTCTCTAGAATCTTTATATTTATGAACAGCTCTTAAGATTGTAATAATTTGTTTCTCTGTTGGTAGAGGAATAGGTCCTGAAACCTCAGCTCCTGTTTGTTTAGCAGTCTCAACAATCTTCTCTGCTGATTGATCTAATATTTTATGATCATAAGCCTTTAATCTAATTCTTATTTTTTGCTTGTTGTTTGCCATTTTGTTTCCCTCCTTTTCATCGTACGCAGTATTTTTCACGCACAACTAGAACCTCAGTACACTCTCCCGGGTGTTGCACATAATGCGCAACCTAGAGAAATGCAGACATTCAGTCGCCCATTTCATGAACGGACATTCTCCGTGAAAATTTCCTGAAATATAATTTCCAGCAACCTTCCACTTCATAGCAGTCCCGCAAACGCACTATCATAGTATATTATATTATTTATTGCAAAACAAGTCTTGACATTTTTTTTTTTTTGTTTTCTTTCTTTTTAAAAATGTCTTATTTGTTTATGTAGCCGAGCAAAGTTGCTCGGCTACTGTTATTATCAGTTTTAAATCAAATTATTCAACAATTTTAGCAACAACACCTGCTCCAACTGTTCTTCCACCCTCACGGATAGCAAATCTTAATCCTTCTTGGATTGCGATTGGGTTGATTAGTTCAATTTCCATTGTGATATTATCTCCTGGCATACACATTTCTACTCCCTCTGGAAGTTCACATGCTCCTGTGATATCTGTTGTTCTAAAGTAGAATTGTGGTCTATATCCTTTAAAGAACGGAGTATGTCTTCCACCTTCTTCTTTCTTTAGTACATATACTTCTGCTGTGAATTTTGTATGTGGATGAATTGTTCCAGGCTTAGCTAATACTTGTCCTCTTTCAATCTCATCTCTTTGAATACCTCTCATTAATGCTCCGATATTATCTCCAGCTTGTGCTTGATCTAATAATTTTCTGAACATTTCTACTCCTGTTACGATTACTTTTCTTGGTGTTTCCATTAATCCTACAAGTTCTACTTCATCTTGTACTTTTAATACTCCTGCTTCAACTCTACCTGTTGCAACTGTACCTCTACCTGTGATTGAGAATACGTCCTCTATTGGCATGATGAATGGTTTTTCAATATCTCTTACTGGCTCTGGAATATATTCGTCGATTGCTTCGAATAATTCTACGATTTTATCTCCCCATGGTCCTTCTGGGTGATTTAATGCTTCTAATGCTGAACCTCTGATGATTGGTGTATCATCTCCTGGGAATTCATATGCATCTAATAATTCTCTTATTTCCATTTCTACTAAGTCTAATAATTCTTCGTCATCTACCATATCACATTTGTTCATGAATACTACGATATATGGTACACCAACTTGTCTTGATAATAAGATATGCTCTCTTGTTTGAGGCATTGGACCATCTGTTGCTGCACAAACTAGGATTGCTCCATCCATTTGCGCTGCTCCTGTGATCATGTTTTTAACATAGTCAGCATGTCCTGGACAGTCTACGTGTGCGTAGTGTCTGTTTGGACTTTCATACTCAACGTGTGCAGTTGAGATTGTGATTCCTCTTTCTTTCTCTTCTGGTGCTTTATCGATTTTATCGAATGCTACTGCTGATCCAGTTCCAAATCTGTTGTTTAGTGTATTTGTAATTGCTGCTGTTAATGTAGTTTTACCGTGGTCAACGTGACCAATTGTACCAATGTTAACATGCGGTTTCGTTCTTTCATATTTAGCTTTAGCCATGTTTATTCCTCCTTCTTGACTTTACACAGTTTTAAAAACCGTGTTTCATCTTATAATTTAAAATAATAATTATATTTAATGTTGCCAGATAAATCCGGCAACATAATTTAATTTATTTTTCACTCATGATTTTTTCAGAAACACTTTTTGGCACTTGTTCAAAGTGATTAAATTGCATTACATAAGTTCCACGACCTTGAGTCTTTGAACGTAAATCTGTTGCATATCCAAACATTTCAGATAGTGGTACATACCCTCTAATAACTTGAGCTCCACTTCTTGGCTCCATACCTTCGATTTTTCCACGTCTAGAGTTGATATCTCCGATAACATCTCCCATGTATTCCTCAGGTACTACAACCTCAACCTTAAAGTAAGGTTCTAATAATGCTGCATTTGCTTTTCTCATAGCTTCTTTGAAAGCCATTGAACCAGCGATTTTGAAAGCCATCTCTGATGAATCTACCTCATGGTAAGAACCATCATATAATTCAACTTTAACATCTACAACTGGGAATCCAGCTAATATACCAGTCGTCATAGCTCCTTTGATACCTGCATCAACGTGTTGGATATATTCTTTTGGAATTGTTCCTCCAACAACAGCATTAACAAATTCGTATCCTTCGCCTGGTTTTCTTGGTTCAACTCTGATTTTAACATGTCCATATTGTCCACGTCCACCAGATTGACGAGAATATTTCATATCTACTTGCGTAGCAGTAGTAATAGTCTCTTTATAAGCAACTTGTGGTTTACCAACATTTGCTTCTACTTTAAATTCTCTTAACAATCTATCTGTGATGATATCAAGATGAAGTTCACCCATACCAGCAATGATTGTTTGTCCTGTTTCTTCATTTGTCCAAGTTCTAAAAGTTGGATCTTCTTCAGCTAACTTAGCTAATGACATACCCATCTTTTGTTGTGCAGCCTTTGTTTTTGGCTCAATGGCAATTTCAATTACAGGCTCTGGGAATACCATTGATTCTAATATAATAGGATCGTCTTGGTCACATAAAGTATCTCCAGTAGTTGTATCTTTTAAACCTACTGCCGCAGCAATATCCCCTGAATATACTTCTGTAATTTCTTCTCTTGTATTTGCATGCATTTGAAGAATACGTCCTATTCTTTCTTTTTTACCTTTAGTAGAGTTATATACATAAGATCCTGCTTGTAATACTCCTGAGTAAACTCTAAAAAAAGCTAATTTACCTACATATGGGTCTGTCATGATTTTAAATGCTAATGCAGAGAATGGCTCTTTATCATCTGCATGTCTTTCTCCTTCTTCTTCCGTATCAGGAATTACACCCTTGATAGCTGGAATATCTAAAGGAGATGGCATGAAGTCAATTACTGCATCTAGCATTAATTGAACCCCTTTGTTTTTATATGCAGAACCACAGCATACTGGAACCATAACATTTGCTAACGTAGCTTTTCTGATTCCTGCTTTAAGTTCTTCTACTGTAAATTCTTCTCCATCAAGATACTTCATCATTAACTCTTCATCCGTATCAGCAACTGCTTCTATTAATGCAAGTCTATGTTCTTCAGCCTTTTCCATCATTTCTGCTGGAATTTCTGTAGTTTCAATATCTTGTCCTAACTCATCCTTGTAAATTTTCGCATCCATCTCTACTAAATCTACAATTCCTAAGAAAACATCCTCAGATCCTATCGGCAATTGAACTGGAACTGCATTTGCTTTCAGACGATCTTTCATCATTCCTACAACATTGTAGAAATCAGCACCTAATATGTCCATTTTGTTTACAAATGCCATTCTAGGAACTTTATACTTTTCAGCTTGACGCCAAACAGTTTCTGATTGAGGCTCAACCCCACCTTTTGCACAGAAAACTGCTACCGATCCATCAAGTACACGTAAAGATCTTTCTACCTCTACAGTGAAGTCCACGTGGCCCGGTGTATCTATTATATTAATTCTATGACCGTTCCATTGAGCTGTTGTAGCAGCAGAAGTAATAGTAATACCTCTTTCCTGTTCCTGCTCCATCCAGTCCATTGTTGCTCCGCCATCATGTACTTCTCCTATTTTATGAGTCTTTCCTGTATAGAAAAGAATTCTCTCTGTAGTAGTCGTCTTTCCAGCATCTATATGAGCCATTATTCCTATATTACGAGTATTTTTAAGTGAAAATGCTCTAGCCATGCTTTTCCCTCCTTCCGTTGTCAATGTCGCTACATGTCATATTGTTTCCAAATTAACGAAACAATATAATACGATATCTATATTACCATCTATAATGTGCAAACGCTTTATTAGCTTCTGCCATTTTATGAGTATCTTCTTTTTTCTTAACTGATGCTCCAGTATTATTAGCAGCATCCATTATTTCTTTAGACAATTTATCATCCATCGTTCTCTCGCCTCTTTTGCGAGTATAGGTAGTTAACCATCTCAAACCTAATGTTTGTCTTCTTTCTGGTCTAACTTCTATAGGCACTTGGTAGTTAGATCCACCAACACGTCTAGATTTAACTTCTAATATTGGCATAATATTAGTCATTGCTTTTTCAAAAACTTCGACTGCATCTTCACCTGTTTTTTCTTTAATTATTTCGAAAGCATCGTATACAATTTTTTGAGCTGTACCTTTTCTACCATCCAACATAATGCTGTTGATTAATTTAGTAACAACCTTGCTTCCGTACACAGGATCAGCTAACACTTCTCTTTTGGGTACATTTCCTTTTCTCGGCACTTTTCTTCCCTCCTTAATAACATACAACTTCTATCATAGGTACTCGACAATCCTAAGATTGCCATCGTGCGCTAAAATGCAATATATATGAAGCCTATCTTATACAATAGGCGCATCTTCGCTCAACGATCAATTATTTTTTAGGTCTCTTTGCTCCGTACTTAGATCTTGATTGCTTTCTGTCTTGAACTCCTGCAGTATCTAAAGTTCCTCTTACAATATGATATCTAACTCCTGGTAAATCTTTGATTCTACCACCTCTGATTAAGACAACACTATGTTCTTGAAGGTTGTGACCAACCCCTGGTATATAAGCAGTTACCTCAATTCCATTTGTCAATCTTACTCTAGCAACCTTTCTTAATGCTGAGTTAGGTTTCTTAGGAGTTATAGTCTTTACAGCAGTACAAACTCCTCTCTTTTGAGGTGAACTTGATTCAGTAGACTTTCTGTGTAAAGAGTTAAATCCTTTTTGTAGTGCTGGAGCAGTTGATTTATATTCAACTTTTTCTCTTCCTTTACGCACTAATTGATTAATAGTAGGCATTCTATGCACCTCCTTCCAAAATTTTACAAACTTAAATATAATAATATTTTACTATTATTACTTACTACTTCAAAATCACAACTGTTGCAGCTCCTACTGAAATACCGCAAGCTTTTCCAAGCTTTTTCATAGATTCTGCATAAACAATTTGAACTTGATGATTTTTAGCAATCTCTTCTACATTTCTTGTGACATGTTTTTCTGCATCTTTTGCAATAAATAACGTCTGTGCTCTATCTTCTTTTATAACTCTAAGAGATTGTTTCGTACCAATAATCAGTTTTTGATTATTCTTCAATTCTTCAAGCATATAGTATCCTCCTTTATTAAACATCCAAAAGATTATATGGCTATGATAAGCCATATAATCTTTTAAAACATCTAAAAAGTCAACTATTTTATTAGTTTTTACACTCTAACATTTTATCATTAAGTGTTCATACTGTCAACAAACATTATTACATTTATTCAACTTCATCTACCACATGTTTAATGGCGATGTTCTTATATCTATCCATTCCAGTTCCTGCTGGAATCAATTTACCTATAATAACATTTTCTTTTAACCCAATTAAATGATCTACTTTTCCTTTTATTGCCGCTTCCGTAAGAACTCTTGTGGTTTCTTGGAAAGATGCAGCAGATAAGAAAGATTCTGTTGCTAGCGATGCTTTCGTAATACCTAATAGTACTCTTTTTCCAACTGCAGCCTCTATTCCTTGTTCTTCAGCTTTTTTGTTGGTAGCTTCAAATTCGTAGATATTTATTAATCCGCCTGGAAGAATATCTGTATCTCCAGCATCCTCTATCTTCACTTTTGAAACCATTTGTCTTACAATAACTTCAATATGCTTATCATTAATATCAACACCTTGTAGACGATATACTCTTTGTACCTCTTTTACTAGATACTCTTGAACACCTGCTACTCCTTTTATTCTTAGAACATCATGTGGATTACAAGATCCTTGAGTAATTTCATCTCCAGCTTTAATCATTTGTCCTTCTTTTACTTTAATTCTAGAGCCGTAAGGAATTGTATACGGTGTAGCCTCACCGTCGTTACTAGTTACAACAACCTCTTTATTTCTCTTCACTTCATTGATCGTAACCATACCGCCACTTTCAGCAATAATAGCAAGTCCTTTTGGCTTTCTTCCCTCGAATAATTCCTCTATTCTTGGTAAACCTTGCGTAATATCACTACCTGCAACTCCACCTGTATGGAATGTACGCATTGTAAGCTGCGTTCCAGGTTCACCTATGGATTGTGCTGCAATAATACCTACAGCCTCACCAATATTTACATGTTTTCCTGTTGCTAAGTTTCTTCCATAGCAACGAGCACATACACCATGCTTCGTTCTACAATGCAGGATTGATCTTATTTTCACCTTAGTCATTCCCGCTCCAATAATTCGTTCTGCATTTTCTTCTAATATTTCTTTATTCGCTTCTGCTAAAACAATTCCTGTCTCTGGATGTTTGATGTCTTCTAATGCATATCTACCAACAATTCTATCAAATAATGGCTCGATAAGCTCATTTCCATCCATAAATGCCTCTACTTCTAACCCAGTAGTAGCACCACAGTCAATTTCTCTAATAATTACATCTTGACTTACATCAGCTAGTCTTCTAGTTAGGTATCCTGAATCCGCAGTACGAAGTGCAGTATCCGCAAGCCCTTTTCTAGCACCGTGAGTAGATATGAAATACTCAAGTACCGATAATCCCTCTCGGAAATTAGCTTTAATTGGAAGTTCTACTGTATGACCAGATGCATTTGCCATAAGACCACGCATTCCACCCAACTGACGAATCTGATTTTTACTACCTCTGGCTCCTGAATGTGCCATTATATATAAATTGTTCAGTTTTCCTAGATTTTCCATAAGTGCATCTGTTACTTTTTCCGTAGTATCTGACCAGATTCTGATAACTTGTTCATATCTTTCTTCGTCAGATATAAGTCCACGTCTATAAGCTTTTTCATACTTATCTACTTCTGCCTCTGCTTCTGAAAGTAATCTTGCTTTCGCCTCAGGAATTTCCATATCAGATACACCAATACTAATAGCTCCTATAGTAGAATAACGGAATCCCATAGATTTAATTCCATCTAACATGATAGCCGTAATGGTATTTCCATGTCTTCTAAAACATTTATCAATAATTTTCCCTAGATTTTTCTTATCGCATAAGAAATCTACTTCTAAATCATAAGGTCGTTCTTTTCTATCTACCATTTCCAAATCTTGCGGGATTTTTTCATTAAATATAAATCTTCCTACTGTACCTTCTACAAGTTGTCCTGGATCATCCTTACTCAACTTTCTTCTTACTTTTACTTTTGCATGAAGTCCTACAACCTTATTTTGATAAGCCATTAGCATTTCATCTATGTCTTTAAATACCATTCCGTCACCAGGTTCACCTTCTACTTCCATAGTTAGGTAATAACTACCAAGGATCATATCCTGAGTTGGTGTAGTAATAGGCGCTCCATCCTTAGGTGCAAGAATATTATTTACAGAAAGCATTAAGAATCTAGCCTCGGCTTGCGCTTCTACGGAAAGCGGAACGTGTACCGCCATTTGATCTCCGTCAAAGTCAGCATTATAAGCTGTACAAACTAATGGATGTAGCTTAATTGCCTTCCCTTCTACTAATACAGGTTCAAACGCTTGAATACCAAGTCTGTGTAGTGTAGGAGCACGATTTAGAAGTACTGGGTGTTCTTTTATAACATCTTCTAATACATCCCAAACTTCTGCTTTAGCTCTTTCTACCATTCTCTTTGCACTTTTAATGTTATGAGCATGCCCATCACTAACAAGACGCTTCATCATAAATGGTTTGAATAATTCTAAAGCCATTGTCTTAGGCAATCCACACTGATAGAATTTAAGTTCCGGACCAACTACTATAACGGAACGTCCAGAATAGTCTACACGCTTTCCAAGTAAGTTTTGTCTAAAACGTCCTTGTTTTCCTTTTAGCATATCTGATAATGATTTCAATGGTCTATTACCAGGACCCGTTACAGGACGACCTCTTCTTCCATTATCAATAAGTGCATCTACCGCTTCTTGTAACATTCTCTTTTCATTTCTTACAATAATATCAGGTGCACCTAAATCTAATAATCTCTTCAAACGATTGTTTCTATTAATCACTCTTCTATAGAGATCATTTAAATCTGAAGTAGCGAATCTTCCTCCATCCAATTGAACCATAGGTCTTAAATCTGGTGGAATTACTGGAACTGTATCAAGAATCATCCACTCAGGTTTGTTTCCTGAAGTTCTAAACGCCTCTGATACTTCTAATCTTCTGATTGCACGAATTCTTTTTTGCCCAGAGCTTTCTTTTAATTTAACTCTTAATTCTGCTGACATTTTTTCTAAGTCAATATTACTAAGAATTTCTCTAATCGCTTCTGCACCCATAGATGCTTTAAATGCATTTCCATACTTATCTCTATATTCTCTGTATTCTGGTTCTGTCAACAATTGTTTATAACTTAAAGATGTTTCTTTAGGATCCGTTACAATATAAGAAGCAAAATATAGCACCTTTTCTAAAGAACGTGGTGACATATCTAATAATAACCCCATTCTACTTGGTATACCTTTAAAATACCAAATGTGAGATACAGGGGCAGCAAGTTCTATATGCCCCATTCTTTCACGTCTTACTTTTGATTTGGTTACTTCAACACCGCATCGATCACAAACAACACCTTTGTATCTTACTCTTTTATATTTTCCACAATGGCATTCCCAATCTTTAGTAGGTCCAAAGATCTTTTCACAAAACAATCCTTCTTTTTCTGGTTTTAACGTACGATAGTTAATAGTTTCCGGTTTTTTAACTTCTCCCTTAGACCAACTTCTTATTTTTTCGGGTGAAGCAAGAGCAATTTTTATGGATTCAAAATTATTCAATTCAAACAAGGAGTTTCTCCCCCTTCGTTATGGATTAGTAATAACATTCAACAAAATTTATCTTAAATTTCATCATAAGTTTCATATTCATTCAAACTCTCTAACTTAATATCATCTAATTCTATTTCTACTTCATCTACTTCTTCTATTTCTTCTTCTGGTTCCTCTACAGGTTCTTGATAAGATTCATATTGATCACTTTCAAGTATATCCTCTAAATTTCCTATTTCTTCGTCAATTGATTCTTTAATTTCAACTTCAGTATCATCACTTGTCATTACAGTTATATCTAATGCCAAACTTTGTAATTCTTTTATAAGAACCTTAAATGATTCTGGAACTCCTGGTTCTGGAATATTTTCACCTTTTACAATAGCCTCATATGCCTTAACACGTCCTACCACATCATCGGATTTTACTGTCAATATCTCTTGAAGAGTATGAGCCGCACCATATGCTTCAAGTGCCCAAACCTCCATCTCTCCAAATCTTTGTCCTCCGAATTGAGCCTTACCACCAAGCGGTTGTTGTGTAACTAATGAATAAGGTCCTGTACTACGTGCATGGATCTTGTCATCAACCAAGTGATGAAGTTTTAGCATATACATGTATCCTACTGTAACCTTATTATCAAAATATTCTCCAGTTCTACCATCTCTCAATTGTATCTTTCCATCTTCTGGATATCCTGCAGCGTTTAAGGCTTTTCTAATATCTTCCTCATGTGCACCATCAAATACAGGCGTAGCAACTCTCCATCCTAACTTTTTAGCAGCAAGTCCTAAATGAATTTCAAGTACCTGCCCGATATTCATACGAGATGGTACCCCTAGTGGATTAAGTACAATCTGTAGTGGCGTTCCATCCTCTAAAAACGGCATGTCTTCTTCTGGTAAAATTCTTGAAATAACCCCTTTATTACCATGACGTCCGGCCATTTTATCTCCAACATTTATTTTTCTTTTCTTGGCAATATAACATCTAACAAGAATATTCACACCTGGTGGAAGTTCATCTCCGTTTTCTCTTGTGAATACATTTACATCCACAATAATTCCAGATTCACCATGCGGTACTCTTAAAGAAGTATCTCTTACTTCTCTAGCTTTTTCACCAAAGATTGCTCTTAATAATCTTTCTTCTGCCGTCAGTTCTGTTTCCCCTTTCGGAGTAACCTTTCCTACAAGCATATCTCCTGGTTTAACTTCAGCACCAACTCTTATGATTCCTCTTTCATCTAAATCTTTTAGAGATTCTTCCCCTACATTTGGAATATCTCTTGTTATTTCCTCTGGTCCTAATTTTGTATCTCTAGCTTCAGATTCATATTCTTCTATATGTATAGAAGATAATCGATCCTCCATAACTAGTTTTTCATTAAGAAGAATTGCATCCTCAAAGTTATATCCTTCCCATGTCATGAACCCTATTAATATATTCGTTCCTAAAGCTATTTCACCATGGTCTGTAGAAGGTCCATCTGCCATCGGCTCTCCTTCGTCAACATGTTCCCCTTTGCTAACAATCGGCCTTTGATTAAAACATGTTCCTTGGTTAGAACGTTTAAATTTAAGTAATTTATATCGGTCTAATCCTTTATCAGAATCTCTTCTTACTAAAATCTCATCTGCTGATACTCTTTCAATTGTTCCAGCATTCTTAGCTAAGATCACTACACCAGAATCTCTACCAGCAATATACTCCATACCCGTCCCGATAATAGGTGACTCTGATTTAACTAAAGGAACGGCTTGTCGTTGCATGTTCGATCCCATAAGGGCACGGTTAGCATCGTCGTTTTCTAAGAACGGTATCATAGCGGTTGCCACAGAAACCATTTGTTTCGGTGTTACCTCTACATAATCTACTTCTTCTTTTGGAACTACATCTATTTCTCCATATTGCGTTCTAGATGTAATCCTTCTATTCACAAATCTTCCTTCTTCATCTAAAGGCTCATTTGATTGACCTACAATGAATACATCTTCTTCATCCGCAGTAAGATACTGAATTTCCTCTGTAACAATTCCTCTTTCTTTATCTACGATTCTATAAGGTGCTTCAATAAATCCATATTCATTGATTCTTCCGTACGTAGTAAGTGAACCAATTAACCCGATATTCGGTCCCTCAGGCGTTTCAATAGGACACATACGTCCGTAGTGAGAATGATGAACGTCACGAACCTCAAAGCCTGCTCTCTCACGAGACAATCCTCCAGGTCCTAATGCAGATAATCTTCGTTTATGCGTAAGTTCTGCAAGTGGATTTGTTTGATCCATAAATTGAGATAATTGACTGCTACCAAAGAATTCTTTAATAGATGCAGCTACGGGTCTAATGTTGATAAGCGCTTGTGGTGTTATAACATCCACATCTTGAATGGTCATTCTTTCTTTCACGACTCTTTCCATTCTAGACAAACCAATTCTGAACTGATTTTGTAATAACTCTCCAACAGAACGTAATCTTCTATTTCCTAAATGATCAATATCATCGATAACGCCGATTTCATGTCCAAGATTTAAAATATAACTTATAGATGCAATCATATCATCAACAATTACATTTTTGGGAGATAACTCTTTCTTTCTCTCTTTTAACGCTTCTTTGATATCACTTTCATCTGAATATTGTTCTAAAATTTCTTTAAGTACTGGATAGTGAACTCTATCTTCAATATTCAAATCCTCTATGCTAAAATTGATATGTTTCTTGATATCTACAAAGTGATTACCTATAACCTTTACAACCTTGTCTTCGTCATCTAAAATAGAAACCCTCTTGATTCCAGCATTTTCAATTTTAACAGCTAATTCTCTAGTAATCTTCTGTCCTTCTTCTACATAAATTTCACCTGTATCTGGATGGATCACATTTTCAGTTGATATTTTACCTGCAATTCTATTTACAATTCCTAGCTTTTTATTATATTTATAACGTCCTACCTTTGCTAGATCATATCTCTTTGGATCAAAAAACAATGAATCTATAAGAGATCTCGCACTGTCTACAGTAGGTGGTTCACCTGGTCTAAGTTTCTTATAGATTTCGACTAATCCTTCTTCTGGTGTTTTCGTACTATCTTTGTCTAAGGTACGCATTAAGCGCTCATCTTCTCCAAATAACGCAAGTATTTCTGCATCCGTTGTAAATCCTAATGCTCTTAACAGTACTGTCATAGGCTGTTTTCTAGTTCTGTCTACTCTCACTGATATAATATCATTAGAGTCTGTCTCGTATTCTAACCAAGCTCCTCGATTAGGGATTACAGTAGTGGAGTATAATTTTTTTCCTGTCTTATCAATTTCCATTGCATAATAAGGTCCTGGAGATCTTACAAGTTGCGTTACAATAACCCTTTCAGCTCCATTTATAATAAATGTACCTGTTTCTGTCATAAGAGGGAAATCTCCCATAAACACTTCTTGTTCTTTTACTTCTCCAGTTTCTTTATTAATAAGTCTTACTTTAACCTTAAGTGGTGCAGCATAAGTTACATCTCTTTCTTTGCATTCTGCAATATCGTACTTTGGTTTTCCATCTAGTGAATATCCCACGAATTCTAAGATTAAATTTCCAGTATAATCTTGTATTGGTGAAATGTCTTCAAAAACTTCACTTAGCCCTTTTTCTAAAAACCACTCATACGATGCACATTGGATTTGAATAAGATTCGGCATTTGTGCTACTTCTTCAATTTTTGAATAACTCATTCTAGTTCTTTTTCCGACCTGAATAGGATGTGGCATATTTTTCACCCCTTGTAGTAATATAAAAACTCTTAACAAAATATATGAAACACTTCTATGTAATACATAAAGCGGTCTCATTCAAGTATAAGGAAAAGATGTTTTTTTCATAATTATATTCATATAAACAACCTTTATATAAGGTTGTTATTTAAAAATAACAGTATAATCCTAATTTTTAATGCATACTATATCTAATAATTCATACTATATCCAAATAAATTTACTCTTATACAAAATTTTTTTTTGCCACCCATGGCAATATATAATGCTATCATAAACATTAACTATTGTCAACCATAGATTTTTGTGTTATAATGTTGTTGTGTGTTTTTTAATATGTTTATTTTATTTTTCTAAAGCAAGATTGAAAAAGCTTGCTTTATTTTTTATGCATGTACTGCCTATTATTAAACTGTAAAAAAGATAAAAAGGTACTCTGGATTTCTCCAGAGTCCTTTTTATTTTTATTATTTAATCATTTAATTATTTAACTTCTACAACTGCTCCAACTTCTTCTAACTTCACTTTCATAGCTTCTGCTTCATCTTTAGAAATTCCTTCTTTTAATGTTCCTGGAGCTCCATCAACTACTGCTTTAGCTTCTTTTAATCCTAATCCTGTAATTTCTCTTACTGCTTTGATTACTTTGATTTTTTGTGTTCCAGCGCTAGCTAGAATTACGTCAAACTCAGTTTTTTCTTCTGCTGCGCCACCTGCTGCTGCTGCTGGTGCTGCTGCTGCTGCTGCTGAAACTCCAAATTCTTCCTCACACGCTTTAACTAATTCATTTAACTCAAGAACTGTCATACCTTTTACCGCTTCAATAATTTGATCTTTTGTCATTTTAGTACACCTCCGGAATTTTTAAATAATAATTATGCTACTTCTTCATTTTTATCAGCGATTGCTTTAAGTACACAAGCAAATTTAGATAATGGTGACTGGATGCTTCCAAGGAATTTAGCAATTAATACGTCTCTAGATGGTATTTCTGCAATTTCCTTAATAGTATCAATACCGTAATATTCACCGTCAATAACTCCTGCTTTTAATTCTAATGCCTTATGCTCTTTTGCAAAGTCATTTAAGATTTTTGCTGGAATTACAGCGTCTTCATATCCAAAAGCTACAGCGTTTGGTCCTGTTAAACTTTCTGTTAATGCTTCAAATGCCGTACCTTTTGCAGCTCTTCTCATTAAAGTATTTTTATATACTTTATATTCCACACCAGCTTCTCTCATATTCTTTCTTAATTGAGTAACTTCTTCCACAGTTAAACCTCTGTAGTCAACAATTACAGCTGATTGTGCTTTTTCAAATTTTCCTTTAATTTCGTCTACAAACTGTTGTTTTGTCTCTAAGTTTTTTGACATGTAGATGTCCACCTCCTCTGCAATTTTAAATTGCTCAGTGAGTTCTGTCATATAAATAACAGAACCTCTCTACCGTAGACATAGAGAGGTTCTAAAGTTTCTTAGAATCTATAGTTCTACCTAGGCAGGTAATCTTTAAACCTTTACGGTACCTACTGTCTACGGTTTATAATTGTATTTAATTTCTTAACAACAAAAACGATTATATCATCTCATTAAATAGATGTCAATCATTATTATAAAAGCAAATTATCCCATAATTTTCGTTGGGTTCATTTTGATCCCAGGACCCATTGTGCTTGTTACTGCAACACTTCTTAGGTATTGACCTTTAGCAGCCGCTGGTTTCGCTTTTACAATAGCCTCCATTAATACATTGAAGTTTTCATTTAGCTTTTCAGCTCCAAATGATGCTTTTCCAATTGATACGTGGATGATATTTGTTTTATCTAATCTATATTCAACTTTACCTGCTTTAATTTCGTTGATTGCTTTTTCAACATCAAAAGTAACTGTTCCAGATTTTGGATTAGGCATTAAACCCTTTGGTCCTAATACTCTACCAAGTCTTCCTACAAGACCCATCATATCTGGTGTAGCAACGATTACATCAAAATCAAACCAGTTTTCTTTTTGAATTTTTTCAATCATATCTTCTGCACCAACAAAATCTGCTCCAGCTGCTTCAGCTTCTCTTACCTTTTCACCCTTAGCAAAAACTAAAACTCTTTTAGTCTTTCCTGTTCCGTGTGGTAATACAATAGCACCTCTTACTTGTTGGTCCGCATGTCTTGAGTCAACACCTAATTTTACGTGCGCCTCAATCGTCTCATCGAACTTTGCTTTAGCAGTATCTACTACTAATTTCAATCCTGCTTCAACATCATACAAAGCAGTTTTATCGATAAGTTTTATACTTTCTTGATATCTTTTGCCTCTTTTTGCCATGTTATTTGCCTCCTTTGTGGTTTTAACGGTTTATGAGATTACCTCCCACGCGATTTGCATTTAAAATAATTTATTCTTCTACAATAATACCCATACTTCTTGCAGTTCCTTTAATCATGCTCATAGCAGATTCTATATTCGCTGCATTTAAATCAGGCATTTTTAATTCAGCAATTTCTTTCACCTTATCAATTGATATGGTAGCCACTTTAGTTCTATTTGGCTCACCAGAAGCACTCTCTATACCTGCTGCTTTTTTAAGTAAAACAGCTGCAGGTGGTGTCTTCGTAATGAATGTAAATGATCTATCTTGGTAAACTGTAATTACTACTGGTATAATCATTCCAGGTTGATCTGCAGTTTTTGCATTGAACTCTTTACAGAACTGCATGATATTTACACCTTGTTGTCCAAGCGCTGGACCTACTGGTGGCGCTGGAGTTGCTTTACCTGCAGGAATTTGTAATTTAACGTATCCTGTAACTTTTTTAGCCATTAGTGCACCTCCTCATATATTTCGTATAGTATCTATACTATAACTATATTTTTTATATTAAAAGCTAAATAGCTTTTTAAACTTATGATAATTTTTCTACCTGTACAAAATCTAATTCAACAGGTGTTTCTCTTCCAAACATAGAAATCAAAGCTTTTAAAGTTTGCTTTTCCATGTTTATTTCCTTTATAGCTCCAATAAAACTTTCGAATGGGCCTGATATAACTTTTATTGTATCGCCTACAATCATATCAATCTCTGTGATTGTTTTTTCAATCCCCATATTCTTAACTTCTTCATCGCTTAAAGGAATCGGTTTCGATCCAGGTCCAACAAATCCTGTAACACCTCTTGTATTTCTAACCACATACCATGACTCATCATTCATAATCATTTTTATAATGACATATCCAGGGAAAATTTTCTTTTGTTTAACTTTTTTCTTACCATTTTTAATTTCTATATTTTCTTCTGTAGGTACATTTACTTCCATTATAATATCTTCCATACACCTATTCTCGACAAGTTTTTCAATGTTTGCTTTCACCTTATTTTCATGTCCAGAATAAGTATGTACCACATACCACTTTGCCGTTTCTGACATATTTGATCCCTCACTATTTAATGATTATCTGAAGAGCCTTTCCAAATATTGTATCAGCCGCCCAAATTACCACTGATGCAATTACACTTGTAGTTATTACAACTGAAGTATACGATGTCAATTCTTTCTTAGTTGGCCAAATTACTTTTTTAAGTTCCGCTCTTACATACTTAAAGAACTTTCCATTGCTTTTAGTTTTATCTAACTTATTTGCATTGGTTTGTACTGCCATACAATAATCCACATCCTTATCCTTTATGTTATTCTTCAAATTCTACATTTTAAACAAAGGATTACTTAGTTTCTTTATGTGTTGTATGAACTTTACAGAATTTACAATATTTGTTCATTTCCATTCTATCTGGATTGTTTTTCTTATTTTTCATAGTATGATAATTTCTTTGTTTACACTCTGTACAAGCTAAAGTCACCTTAACTCTCATGCTTACACCTCCTACAGCTTTTGCGTTTATTTAAATTACCTTGCAAGTCGACGCAGATATCTCATTATCCCATCATCACCTAATAAAATTATCACATTTGTCCGTAAATGTCAATATAGTTTTTGTTTACAACTTTTTTTTTGATATTCATTATTAAAATAACAAGAACACAGAAAAAAACACAAAAACATTCTTATTTTTTTCTCTATGCTTATTTTGTCCATTTTGAAACAATCTCATTATAAAACCAATTATTGACATCTACTTTCATTTCAAGAGGACTAGGCTTAGTAATCAATCCTAGTCCTCTTATTAATGGATCAAATTATTCAACAATTTTAGCAACAACACCTGCTCCAACTGTTCTTCCACCCTCACGGATAGCAAATCTTAATCCTTCTTGGATTGCGATTGGGTTGATTAGTTCAATTTCCATTGTGATATTATCTCCTGGCATACACATTTCTACTCCCTCTGGAAGTTCACATGCTCCTGTGATATCTGTTGTTCTAAAGTAGAATTGTGGTCTATATCCTTTAAAGAACGGAGTATGTCTTCCACCTTCTTCTTTCTTTAGTACATATACTTCTGCTGTGAATTTTGTATGTGGATGAATTGTTCCAGGCTTAGCTAATACTTGTCCTCTTTCAATCTCATCTCTTTGAATACCTCTCATTAATGCTCCGATATTATCTCCAGCTTGTGCTTGATCTAATAATTTTCTGAACATTTCTACTCCTGTTACGATTACTTTTCTTGGTGTTTCCATTAATCCTACAAGTTCTACTTCATCTTGTACTTTTAATACTCCTGCTTCAACTCTACCTGTTGCAACTGTACCTCTACCTGTGATTGAGAATACGTCCTCTATTGGCATGATGAATGGTTTTTCAATATCTCTTACTGGCTCTGGAATATATTCGTCGATTGCTTCGAATAATTCTACGATTTTATCTCCCCATGGTCCTTCTGGGTGATTTAATGCTTCTAATGCTGAACCTCTGATGATTGGTGTATCATCTCCTGGGAATTCATATGCATCTAATAATTCTCTTATTTCCATTTCTACTAAGTCTAATAATTCTTCGTCATCTACCATATCACATTTGTTCATGAATACTACGATATATGGTACACCAACTTGTCTTGATAATAAGATATGCTCTCTTGTTTGAGGCATTGGACCATCTGTTGCTGCACAAACTAGGATTGCTCCATCCATTTGCGCTGCTCCTGTGATCATGTTTTTAACATAGTCAGCATGTCCTGGACAGTCTACGTGTGCGTAGTGTCTGTTTGGACTTTCATACTCAACGTGTGCAGTTGAGATTGTGATTCCTCTTTCTTTCTCTTCTGGTGCTTTATCGATTTTATCGAATGCTACTGCTGATCCAGTTCCAAATCTGTTGTTTAGTGTATTTGTAATTGCTGCTGTTAATGTAGTTTTACCGTGGTCAACGTGACCAATTGTACCAATGTTAACATGCGGTTTCGTTCTTTCATATTTAGCTTTAGCCATGTTTATTCCTCCTCTATATTTTTATATGTATATTTTATGAATATAAGTAAACTTATCCGGGTGTATCTTAATTATTGTTATATCTATGGAGCCCACGAGCGGATTCGAACCGCCGATCTCCGCCTTACCAAGGCGACGCTCTAACCTACTGAGCCACATGGGCACTCCTACTTATTCTACTATTAACCTACGTCAAAGTCAACATTAACTTTCTCTTGTTTCTAAATATTTTTCTAATTTACGCTTTACTCGTTGTAATGCATTATCTATAGATTTTACATGTCTATCTAAGTCAGCTGACATTTCTTGATAAGACTTTCCTTGCAAATAGGACATAAGAACCGTCCACTCTAATTCACTTAGAATTTCTCCTATTTTTGCCTCAATAGTTGTTAATTCTTCTCTTGCAATCATCAAATCTTCTGGATCAGAGATTCTCGTACAAGAGATTACATCTAATAATGTCCTATCTGATTCTTCATCATATATAGGCTTATTTAGTGATATATAAGAATTTAGAGGAATATGTTTTTGTCTTGTAGCTGTTTTTATTGCAGTTATAATTTGTCTTGTAATACAAAGTTCTGCAAAAGCTCTAAAAGATGATAGTTTATCTGATTTATAATCTCTTATTGCCTTAAATAAACCAATCATTCCCTCTTGAATAATATCCTCTTTATCTGCACCAATTAAAAAGTATGTCCTAGCCTTAGCTCGTACAAAGTTTTTATATTTTTTTATCAAGTATTCAAGAGCTTCCATACTTCCATTACTAGCATGCTTTACTACATCTTCATCAATGAGCATATCAAATTTACCATGTAGTTCCCCCTGCATACTCACTTCAACAACCCCTCTTTTACTTCTTTAGACTAATAAAACCGTAGTCCTATTATAACTCATGAAAGAGTATACCGTCAAGAAACTCATTGCTTTCTTCTCCATTTTTCAAGCTTTTCGACAATCTCTCCTTTAATTCGTTCTTCTAAAGTAGATCTCACTTTTCTCATTTCTTTCGTCTTTGTATGAATTTTTTTCATAACTGAATCTAATTCAATCTTCAATTCTCTTGAAGATACCCTTGTAGCACCACTCCCTAATACAACTTGTTGCTCTGCCCAGTCAGATGTAGCTACCCTTACAACATTTCTTCTATTCTTCATAAGTTCATTCACTCTTTTTTCTATGTATGAATCAGCGGTTTGATTTTCTTTGGTGAAAATCACTTCTACACCTTTAATGTTTTTTTTCTTTGAATTATTTCCTTTAACCATGTGTGCATCAAATACCACAATAACATAATCTCCACTATAATGCTTGTATTCTACCATGATCTCGATTAACCCATCTCTTGCATCTTCTAAATTAGTCTTTGCGATTTGTTTTAAGTCAGACCAATCATTTATGACATTATACCCATCTACTAGTAAATAATTTTCCAACTCAAATCACCCTATTCTTAACTTTCTCTTTGTCTTACCACCTCATACATCAATATAGATGAAGCTACAGAAGCATTCAAGGAGCTTACTTTTCCCTTCATAGGAATATTCACTAAAAAGTCGCATTTTTCTTTTATCAATCTCGATATTCCTTTTCCTTCACTTCCTATAACTAATCCAATTTTACCTTTTAAATCTTGCTCATAATGTTTATTTTCTCCTGCCATGTCTGCACCTGTAATCCAAATACCTTGTTCTTTTAGAGAATCTATGGTTTGTCCAATATTTGACACCTTTGCAACAGGTACATATTCTATAGCTCCAGCAGAAGTTTTAGCTACTATACCAGTAAGACCTACTGCCCTTCTCTTTGGAATGATAATCCCATGAGCGCCACAAGCATCTGCCGTTCTAATAATAGAACCTAAATTATGTGGATCTGTAATTTCATCTAAAATAATAATAAATGCATCTTCCCCTTGATCTTGTGCACGCTTTAAAATATCACTAACCTCAACATAATTATGCGCTGCTGCAAAAGCAATAACGCCTTGATGTGCATGTGTTTCTGATAGTTGATCTATTTTTTTTCTATCCACATATTGAATCGTAATGCCTCGATCCTTTGCCTTACCTATAATGATTTGCATAGACCCTTTTTCTGCACCATTTGCAATCATAATTTTATCTATATCTCTATCGGATTTCAAAACCTCTATTACAGGGTTTCTTCCTTCAATTTTATTTAATTCTTCCATTCTTAGCACCTCTTCATTTTTATCTTAGTTTTCCCAAACTAGAAACTATATATTTTTAAATCCATCTCTTACTTCATTTATTTTGCCACACGTCATCGTGCCCTCTGGACACACGTCTGATAAACAACTAGGTCCTGCATTTTTAAAAACGTTAGGGGCTACTTGTCTTACTAATTTTAACATGCTTGTAGCCATTTCTCTAATTTCCCATTGTGCCCTTTGACAACATCTATGATGAAAAAAGTTTAAAAGCGTTCTTGCATTCATGGTGAATACAATCTTTGTTTCACAGGCATTTGGAAAAACATATCGACTGTCTTCTATTGCCATTTTTTCCGCCATTGATTTTGCTTGCTTTTCGCTTTTACCTTCATCCATTAATTTAGAAATATGCTTTTCTTGCAAAATTTGTACAAGCTCATCATACGTCTTTTGATCATCCTTCATAGCTTGTATAAATTTTTCCTTTGCATCTGGTATATCCTCTATACTCGGAGGAATAATGTATTCAAATTGGTCAAGTTTTACATATCTTTGAGACTGTTGAGAATAAGATGCAATTCTATGTCTTACAAGCTGATGGGTAAGAACTCGACTTACACCTTCTACTGCAAACGTAAAATTAATATGCTCAATTGGTGATTGGTGACCTAACCCCATTAACATATTAATAAACTTTTCGATCTTTTCTTGATCTAATCCTTTTTCAATTTCTTCTACTCCACTTGGTGAATAACAGAGTTTTGCTGCCACGGCAATTGTTTTTTCCGGTTCTGGCGTATATTGAATTAATTTTACTTTCATAAAAATCCTCCACATCAAAAATTATTCTTTGATCCAATTACTTTTTACTTTAAACTCCTTATAAGGGTATATATGAAGAAAATATCCTCTTACCTTTCCTTGATACTCACCTGCAATAATACCTTCTACGTATTTATTTTCTTCATTCAAATACATAATACGAGATTTTCCACTCTCTTTTATTTTTTTAATCGACACGACCTTATAGTCTATTAAATTATGTCTTTTAAAGAAATTATTATACTTTTCATTTTCTTCTACGGATTTTTCTACAAACTGCTTAAATTTAAGTGCATCACCACTAACCTTTACTTCATCAAAGTAGAGTGTTTTTCCTACTAAAAATAGGACTAAAGCAATGGTCACATATAACATTACTTTTTCTTTCTTTGCCATTCATTACACCTCTTCATTCTAGGGTTTTAACTTTCTTCTATGATTTCTACCGCTCTTTTAACAATCTCTTTAATCCGATCTGTTTTACCTAATAAAAACAAATATCCAATTAAAGCTTCAAACCCTGTTGCATATTTATAATCCCTTAAGTCTGCATTTTTAGGAACAGTATTCGATTTTTGATTTCTTCCTCGCTTTACAATAGTCCACTCTTCTTCACTCAATTCGCCTTCTAGGTTGTGGACAACTTTCGCTTGTGCTGCCGCTCGTACAAATTTTGTGGATATCTTGTGCAATTTATTCACATATCCCCCTTGATTATATAATACATACGTTCTTATATACACTTCATATACAGAATCTCCTATATAAGCAAGTACGATTGGATTTACATATCTAACTTCTTGTTCTGTTTTTGGTTGTATATCCATATATTCTAAAAAAGACTTGTCCATTGATCATACCTCATTCTTTTGTTTTTATATAGATTATCAAATAATCAATCATTTAACAACCTTGTACACATATACTAAATAATACTATATATCATAAAAATATTAAAGGTATTTTACAACATCGCTCATGAAATATAATAAATAATGTACATAAAACAAAAGCAAACCTCATTAGGCTTGCTTTTGTTACTAAACTTCAAACTTACTAATTACTTCTTGTAATTCTTGTGCTAACTCAGCTAAACTTTGACCTGCAGCTGCAATTTCTCCCATAGATTGTGTTTGTTCTTCTGTTGATTGAGATACGTTTTGAATTTGCTTAGAAGTTTCCTTGCTTATTTTCTCCATTTCACTTGTAGATAAAACGACATCCTTACTACCTTCTGCTACTTGACTAATTTCCTCTGAAATTTTCTCTATCTGAATATTTGATTTGTATATTAATTTGGTTATTTCTTCAAATGTATTCTCTGCTTCATTTACAATTTTCATTCCTTTTTCTGCGTTTTGAGCCCCTATAAGCATTACATCATTGGCTTCCTCTATTTTCGATTGATTTTCATTAATCAAGTCATTAATCTCTTCTGTAGCCTTTTGTGACGCCTCTGCTAATTTTCTTACTTCTTCTGCTACAACGGCAAATCCCCTTCCTTGCTCTCCAGCTCTTGCAGCTTCAATGGCAGCATTAAGGGCTAAAAGATTCGTTTGTTCTGCAATACCTTTAATTACACTTATAATTTCATTCATCTTATTAGAACTATTTGTAATATTCAATAAAGAACTTTGTGCATTCATTGAACTTTGCGTGATATTTTTCATTTGATTATGTACTTTATGAATTTCTTCTTTTCCTATATTTGATTTACTAAGTACTTTACTACTTAATTCATTACATTCATGTATATTACGTGCAACGATCTCAACACTTTCAGATATTTGTTTCACTGTACAAGCTACAGTAAGCACTTTCGTCAACTGATCCTCACTACTTTGTGCCATTGCTCCTGTATATGTGGCGATCTGTTCAGATGCCATAGCTGACTGTTGTGAAATAGCTGTAAATTCCTCTGAAGATGCAGCTACTTGGTCTGAGGAATTTGATACCTTATTAATAAACATGCGCAAATTACCTATAATCGATTGAAATGCATTGGCTAGTTGTCCTAGTTCATCCTTACGAAGCATAAGTTCTTTAGGAATATCATTTTTTATATTTAAATCAGCAATGGTTTCAGCATAATTCGTTACTTTAACAATTGGCTTTGTGATTTCGTATTTAGAAAATAAATATATTAATAACATGGCTACTAGCATGGCTATTATATTAATCATCAAATATTTTATTTTTAGTGTATGTAAACCCTCATAAGCTACACTTCGGGGAACCGTCATCCCAAATACCCATCCTGTACTTTTGATCTTATGAAACACGGTCATTTTAACTTCTTTATTTAAAGTATATTCTTTTTCACCAAAATCCTTTGAAATCATTTCTTTTCCTAACTCTTTCAGTTCAGTATTTTCCAATATATTTTTAGAAACCAACCCTGAATCAGAATGGGTAATAATCAAACCATTATCATCAATTAAAAAAGCTTCCCCTTCACCATCTAAAACTTCCATTTTTTCTATTGTTTTTGTTAAAACATCTAGAAAAATATCTTCTGCAATAACACCTATTGTATTTCCTTGAGCATTTTTTAATGGCATTGATTGAGTAACCACATATTTGTTTGTATCAACATCAATATATGGTTCAGTAAAAACAGATTTTTTACTCTCCATAGCAAGCTCATACCAATCTCTCGTTCTAGGATCATACCCCTCGTCTGGAATCCAGTCGCTTCCAGCTAACATACTTCCATCTTCAAAGCCTATATATATATCATATACATCTTCATCTTTTTCAAATGCCTGCAAGTACGCTTTTGGAACAGCAGCAGCATCTACTGTATCTTCAATTATATTTGCTATGGATTCAATTCTTTTCGCTTTATTTAATAACCACCCGTCAAGTTTTGTACTTGTTCCATCTGCAATCGCTGTCATTTTTTCGTTGATATTTTCAATTGATTGTTTTTGTGCATGGTAGTATCCTATTGATGAAACAGAAGCTAATACTATAACCATAATTAATGAAAAACCTATAATCATTTTTGATGTAATCTTCATACCTGTTCCCCCTTCATTTTCTCTTATACTGTACAATACCTGTAAACCTTGCACCAAATCACTTTCTTTTTATAGTATACCTCTTTGCGCTTGAAAATGTTGTCGATTTTAATTTTCAAAAAAAAAAATAAAACTGCTAGCCCCCTATAAACGGTTCTGTAACAGTTTTATTTTTCCTTATTTTTTAAATGCAAAAGAACTTTTTAGAGAAACAATTCTATTAAACACAATTTTATCTTCAGTCGTATACTTGGTGTCCACATTAAAATATCCATGTCTAAAAAATTGGAATTTATCTTGTGGCTTTATATCCTTCATATTTGGTTCTACAAATCCTTGTACACGCTCTAATGATTTTGAATTTACACAATCAATGAACGTTTTCCCCTCTTCCATATCTTCATCTAAAATTAATGGTTCATATAATCTAAATTCTACTGGCACAGCATTTTTTGCCTCTACCCAATGAATTGTACCTTTTACTTTTCTTCCTGTAAATCCAGTTCCGCTTTTTGTCTCAATGTCATATGTACAATGAATCTCAGTAACATTTCCATTTTCATCCTTAATCACTTCATTACATTTGATAAAATAGGCATGTTTTAATCTTACTTCGTTGCCAGGGAATAATCTGAAATATTTCTTTGGTGGATTTTCCATAAAATCTTCTTGTTCTATATAGAGCTCTCTTGAGAATGGAATTTCTCTATTGCCCATATCTAGATTTTCAGGATTGTTTTCTGCTTCTAACATTTCTACTTTATCTTCAGGATAATTTGTAATAACTACCTTAAGGGGTCTTAAAATCCCCATTGTTCTTGGTGCTTTTAGTTTTAAGTCTTCTCTTATAAAATGATCTAACATTTGAGAATCTACTTTACTATTATTTTTTGCAACACCAATTTCTTTTGCAAAGTTTCGTATAGATTCTGGCGTAAACCCTCTTCTTCTCAAACCTGATATAGTTGGCATACGAGGATCATCCCATCCATCTACATATCCTTCATCTACTAGTTGCTTTAATTTCCTCTTACTCATTACAGTGTTTGTAATATCTAATCTTGCAAACTCAATTTGTCTAGGCACACATTCCATTTCGCATTCTTTTACAACCCAATCATACAATGGTCTATGGTCTTCAAACTCTAATGTACAGATAGAATGAGTAATTCCTTCTATTGCATCTTCTAATGGATGTGCATAATCATACATAGGATAAATGCACCATTTATCTCCTGTATTATGATGCGTTGCACGAGCGATACGATAAATAACAGGATCTCTCATGTTCAGATTTGGAGATGACATATCTATTTTTGCTCTTAAAACCTTTTCCCCATCTTTAAACGCTCCATTTTTCATACGCTCAAATAGATCTAGATTTTCTTCTACCGTTCTATTTCTATATGGACTTTCTTTTCCAGGTTCTTTTAATGTTCCACGATATTCTCTCATTTCTTCTGCTGATAAATCACATACATACGCCTTCGCATTTTTGATTAAAAGAATGGCACGATGATACATTTCGTCAAAATAATCTGAAGCAAAATATAAGTTATCCCACTTAAAACCTAGCCATTTTACATCCTCTTCAATAGACTGAACATATTCTGTGTCTTCTTTTACTGGGTTTGTATCATCAAAACGAAGATTGGTGTTTCCTTTGAACTCTTCTCCTAATCCAAAGTTTAAGCATATAGATTTCGCATGACCTATATGTAAATAACCATTTGGTTCTGGTGGAAAGCGAGTAATGATTTCTTTATGTTTTCCCGTTTCTAAGTCATCTATGATAATATTTCTTATAAAGTTTGATGACGTATTATTCTCCATACATACACAACCTTTCTATTTTCCTAGTTATTAAAATTATTTGTATTTTGAATATAATTATAACTCATTCACATAAATATGGCAAAAACAAAGAATTTATTCTGTATATATATCTTCATTTTCAAATTTCAATTCCTTAATCATAAGTTCTTTCCCAATCACCGAGTTTTCGAATTTACTTTGGGCTACATATAAAAATTCCTCAGGATTATAAAGGGAAGGACTAAAATGAGTAAGCCATAATTCTTTCACTTTACCCTCTTTAGAAAGACTCGCTGCTTCTGAAAATAACATATGTTTTGTATCTAGGGCTCTTTGAATGTAACTATCATCCCCATACATTCCCTCGCATATAAATAAATCTGCTTCTTTTATAAACTCAACAAGTTCAGAAACAGGTCTTGTATCTGTACAATAACATACTTTCAGACCCTTTCTTTCCTCTGATAGTACCCGATCTGGCGTAAATATATGATTTTCTTCTTTAATTGTTTCTCCCTTTTGAAGTCTATTCCAATATTTCATAGGTATATTTTCATCTTTTGCTCTATTTTTATCAAATTTTCTTTTTCTTCTTGCTTCTATACTATAAGCCATACAATCAATACTGTGATCTACTTGCAATGCATTTATGACATAATCCTTATGAATATAATCCTTCATCCCCTCCTCTGAAAGTTCCACAAAGTTAATATCATAAGGAAGTTCAGGCGTTATTACAGTAAGCCCTTTTACAATTTCCTTCAATCCCTTAGGACCTATTAAAGTCAAAGGTTCTTTTCTATCAGAATTTCCTACCGTACTTAAAAGGCCTGGAAGTCCAGCAATATGATCTGCATGATAATGTGTAAAACAAATAACATCTATCGCTTTCAATCCCCATTTTAATTTTTTAAGCAATATTTGAGTTCCTTCTCCACAATCTACAAGGATCATGCTTCCATTACAACTTGCAACCATAGCTGTCAAATATCTATTAGGAAGAGGCATCATTCCTCCCGCTGCTAATAAACAAATATTCATCATAAACTTAGCACCTCCTTTCAGTGTATATTTTCACCTAAATACTAATAGTATTCATATTTTTTTCGTTTTGTCTCTATAATACCACCGAAACGTATCTTCATCAAATTATGAAAAAGAACACCCAATGATATTATTCCACAAAATTATACTTTTAGAATTATTTCTCGGGAAATAATGTCTAAAAATAACTTCACAATACAAAAAATCGCCAAGTAATACACTTGGCGACCTTATTACTTCTTAATAGACCATTTTACCCCTTGTGGCGTATCCTCTAGGATAATTCCTCTATCCTTTAAATCATCTCTAATTTTATCCGATAAGGCAAAATCTCTATTCTTTCTAGCATCTTGTCTTTGCTGTACTAGTTTTTCAATTTCTTCATCTAAACTTTCTTCTTTCTTAGATACAATCCCTAATACCTCTACTAATTCCATAAATAATTTCATGCTCTTATTGATCATTTCCTTAGAAGAATCCGCATCTATAGTAGAGTTCATGTCTTTCACCAATTCAAATATAGCCGCTATAGCATCTGCTGTATTTAAATCATCATCCATTGCATTCATGAATTTATCTCTATACTTTTCAAATCCAACAAATCTTTCACTTTCTTCTTCTGTCATTTCAAGATCTTTCACATTATCAAGTAAATGTTTTAAATTATTTTTAGCATTATATAATCTTTCAAGTCCATTTTCAGCTTGATGTATTAATTCTCTACTAAAGTTTACTGGATTTCTGTATTGAGCAGATAATAAGAAAAATCTTATTACTTCTCCATCAAATTCTTTTAGGATATCTCTTACTGTAAAGAAATTTCCCTTTGATTTAGACATTTTTTCATTATTAATTGTAATATATCCATTATGCATCCAGTAGTTAGAAAATGCTTTTCCAGTACAAGCTTCACTTTGAGCAATCTCATTTTCATGGTGTGGGAATATTAAATCTTGTCCGCCCCCATGGATATCTATTGTCTCTCCTAGGTACTTATTCGCCATTACAGAACACTCTATATGCCAGCCTGGTCTTCCTTCTCCCCATGGACAACCCCATCCAATTTCCCCCGGCTTTTGTGCCTTCCATAGGGCAAAATCTGTTGGATGTTTTTTTATAGTATTCACTTCAATCCTTGCGCCTACTTCTAAGTCTTCTAACCCTTGTTTAGACAATTTTCCATAGGAATCAAATTTTTTCGTATCATAGTATACGTCTCCATTTACTTCATATGCATATCCTTTGTCTATTAACTTTTGTATAAATTCTATTATCTCATCTATGTTTTCTGTTACTTTTGGATGTATGGTAGCTTCTTTAACACCTATTGCTTTGGCATCTTTAAAATATTCATCTATATATTTTTCTCCTACTTCTTTAGGCGTAATTCCTTCTTCATTTGCTTTATTTATAATCTTATCGTCTACATCTGTAAAGTTTTGTACAAATGTAACCTTATAACCTCTATATTCTAAATATCTTCTCATTGTATCAAATACTACAAAAGGTCTTGCATTTCCTATGTGAAAATAATTATATACCGTTGGACCACAAGCATACATTTTCACTTCCCCTTTTGTTATAGGAATAAATTCTTCTTTTTTTCTAGTCAATGTGTTGTATATTTTCATCCTTATACACTCCTTTTTTATTACATGATTTTTCTAATGTGGATATTCTTTTTCTCAAACATTCTAGTTCCTGCATAATAGGGTCAGGCAGATGGACTTGATCTAAATCAATCGTATCTATTACTCTTACATTATCTTTGATTACTATTCTTCCTGGAACCCCTACTACTGTACAATTTTCTGGTACTTCTTTCAAGACTACTGAACCTGATCCAATTTTAGAATGATCTCCTACTTTGAAAGGTCCTAATATCTTAGCACCACTACTGATCACTACATTATTTCCTATTGTAGGATGTCTTTTCCCTGTTTGTTTTCCTGTTCCTCCTAGTGTTGCACCTTGATATATGGTTACATTATCTCCTATTTCTGCTGTTTCTCCTATTACGACACCCATTCCATGGTCAATAAAGAGACCTTTTCCAATGGTAGCCCCTGGATGAATTTCAATGCCAGTAAAAAATCTACTGATTTGAGAAATCAACCTAGCAATAGTCGAAAAACCTTTTTTATTAAGTCCATATGCGATTCTATGACTAATGATACTTAGAATAAATGGATAACATAGAATTACCTCTAATTTTGTTTTCGCTGCTGGATCTCGTTCTAATACTGTTTCAATATCTTCATTGATTTGTCTCATTAATTTTATCATATTTTCACCTCCAATTTTAAAATTCGCATATTGTTATCACAATTGCTCAAAATAAAAAAACTCCATCTCTATTACAGAGACGAAGTTTTTTCGCGGTTCCACTCTGCTTAAGGTTTCCCTTCAGCTTATATAGCATATAACGTTGCCAACCGATTACGCCTACTATTATTTCGGGTAATAACTCATAGGTGCATTTCAACTTTAAAAAGTACTTAAGCTACTCTCAGCCTATCGATAGCTATTCTCTGTAAGCTTTTTAAAATTTACTCTCCTAATCAAAGTCTTTCCTATAATAAATTGTTTTTTACATATTCTATGCGAGATAGTATGCTTTGTTTCCCTAAAACTTTTATCGTAAGTGGCATATCTGGTCCATGAACCGCGCCTGTCAATGCAACTCTTACTGGCATAAATAGGTTTTTACCTTTGTATCCAGTTTCTTTTTGTATTTCTTTAAATACTGCTTTACCAAATACTTCATCTATTACTTCTGCATCTTCTACCTTTTGAGCTAATACTTCAAGTAAATGTGGTAGATGCTCTAACTTTAATATCTCTTCTGCTTGTTCATCCTCTGGCTTAATTTCTGTTTTAAAGAATATATCTACTTGATCTATGATTTCTGCCATGTAGGATACCTTTTCTTGTAAAAGCTTAACAAGATCACATAACCATTCATATTTTTCTTTTGCTTCTTCTTCTGTAATATATCCTGCTTTTATTAAATGTGGAATTGCTAAATCTGTGATTTCTTTTAGATCAGCATCTTTTATATAATGTGCATTTACCCAGTTTAATTTATCTGTATCAAATACACCACCACTTTTTGATACTCTCTCTAATGCAAATTTTTCTTTTAATTCTTCCATACTGAATATTTCTTGATTATCTTCTGGAGACCATCCAACTAATGCTAGATAATTTACCAATCCTTCTGGTAAGTATCCTTTATCTTTAAAGTCTTTCGCTGCTACGTCCCCTTGTCTTTTACTTAATTTCTTTCTTTCACTGTTTAATATATTTGGAAGATGAACATATTCAGGGGCTTCCCAACCAAATGCTTCATATAAATATACGTGTTTTGGTGTTGATATAATCCATTCTTCTCCACGAATTACATGGGTAATGCCCATTAAATAATCATCTACTACTACTGCAAAATGATATGTTGGGAATCCATCTGTTTTAATTAATACTTGATCATCTAAATCATTTGTATTTACAGTTACAGTTCCTCTTACAACATCATGGAATGTAATATTTTTATTCTCTGGTAATCTCAATCTTACTACATGATCTTCTCCATTGGCTATACGCTCTTTGGCTTCTTCCATAGATATATTTCTACAATGTCCATCATATCCTGAAGTTTCACCTTTTTCCTTTTGTTCTTCTCTTATCTTATCTAATCTTTCTTTTGTACAGAAACAATAATATGCATGCCCTTTTTCTAGAAGATCATCTATATATTCTTGATAAATATCTAATCTTTCTGATTGAATATATGGACCAAAATCTCCTTTTTGAACTAATTTCCCGTCCTCTAGCACAACCCCTTCATCATGCTCAACGCCTGCCCATGCTAATGCTTCAATCATGTTTTCTATTGCACCTTCTACATATCTAGTACGATCTGTATCTTCTACTCTTAATATATATTTACCACCTTTTTGCTTTGCAAATAAATAATTATATAAAGCCGTTCTCAAACTTCCTATATGAACAAATCCCGTAGGACTTGGCGCAAACCTTACTCTTACTGTCATATTGCATCCTCCTTAAAAATTTTATAATACACTTGAATGAATCTCTTCAATGGCTTTGTTTATGGCCTCTTCAACGGTAAATTCATACTTATCTTCACAATCTCTTTGCTTGTATTCTACAATACCCTCAGCAGCGTTTTTACCTACTACAATTCGAATCGGAATACCAATAAGATCAGAATCCTTAAACTTAACGCCAGCTCTTTCTGCTCTGTCATCTAATAATACTTCTACCTTCTGATCTTGTAATATTTTATAAATTTTTTCTCCTAATTCTACTTGATCTTCCTTCTTAACATTTACAATTGATACAATTACATGATACGGTGCAACAGACATAGGCCAAATAATTCCATTTTCATCATGGTGCTGTTCAATGATCGCTGCCATAGTTCTAGAAACACCTATACCATAACATCCCATAACCATAGGCTTTTCTTTCATATTTTCATCCATGTATTTTGCATCCATTGCTTCACTATATTTTGTACCTAACTTGAACACTTGCCCTACTTCTATTCCTCTAGCTAAATTTACGCCTTCACCACACGTAGGACATGGATATCCTTCTTTCATTAATTTTAAGTCAATGACTATATCTGCCTTAAAATCTCTATCATAATTCACATTTTCTATATGATAATCTGTCTTATTCGCTCCTGCAATCATATTTTTAAGATGAGGTACTTCATCATCTACGATAACAATTACATCTTTTATACCTATAGGTCCTGCAAATCCCACTTCTGCATTGGTAACTCTTTTTACATCCTCTTCACTTGCAAACTCTAATTCATGCTCAGGAATTTTAAGTGCATTTACAAGCTTCGTTTCATTCAGTTCTCTATCTCCTCTAATAATTGCAGCAACAATTTGATCTTTTGCTTTAAATAATAAAGTCTTAAGAAGTTTTTCTCCATCTACCTTTAAAAATTCATGAAGTTCCTCAATACTTTTTATATTTGGTGTATGTATTTCATTTATTTCTTTTAACTCTACATTTTCACATTTAGCTTCTATTACACATTCTGCTCTTTCTGTAGTAGCTGCAAAATCACAATGATTACAATATGCAATAACCCCTTCTCCTACTTCCGAAAGTGCTGTAAACTCATGTGATCCACTTCCACCGATAGCCCCTGTATCTGCATCTACTGCTCTAAAGTTAAGTCCACATCTAGTAAATATATTTGTATATGCATCATACATATCATCGTAGGTCTTATCTAAACTTTCCCAATCTTTATCAAAAGAATAGGCATCTTTCATTATAAATTCTCTTGAACGCATAAGTCCGAATCTAGGTCTTTGTTCATCTCTATACTTTGTTTGAATTTGATAAATATTTAAAGGCAGTTCTTTATAAGATTTAACATCATTTCTTACTATGTCTGTAAAAACTTCCTCATGTGTAGGTCCAAGACAAAACTCTCTTTGATTTCTATCTTTTAATCTAAACATTTCTGGTCCAAAATCATTCCATCTTCCTGATTCTTTCCAAAGCTCAGATGGTTGAACTGCAGACATTAGAAGTTCTTGTGCTCCTTTTGCATCCATTTCTTCTCTTACTATATTTTCAATTTTACGAATTACTCTATATCCTAGAGGCATAAAACCATATACCCCAGAAACTAATCTTTTAATCATTCCAGCTCTAAGCAAAAATTGATGGCTTGGAATTTCTGCATCATTAGGTACCTCTCTTAATGTATGTAGATACATTTTTGACATTTTCATAGATACTCGCTCCTTTGCATATAAAAACCTTTATGAAAATATTATCCAATGAATTATTATTTGTCAACTCGAAATATTTTTATAAAGGTTATGCCTATTTTTTTATGATACTTGCAATTGCTTGTGCTGAAATGCCTTCTCCCGTTCCTGTGAATCCTAACCCCTCTGTTGTTGTAGCCTTTACATTTATAGTGTCTATCTCTACTTCTAGTGCCTCTGCTATATTCTTTCTCATTTTTTCAATATGAGGTGCCATTTTAGGACTTTGTGCAATAATAGTAGCATCTATATTATTTGTAATATACCCCTTTTCTTTCAGGATATTTTTTACCTCTATTAACAATTTTATACTAGATGCTCTTTTATACTTAGGATCTGTATCTGGAAAATGTTTACCAATATCTCCAAGAGCTGCTGCCCCTAAAAGTGCATCCTTAATGGCATGAAGTAATACATCTGCATCAGAATGTCCCAGAAGCCCTTTTTCATAAGGAATATTTACGCCACCCATTATTAGTTCTCTATCTTCCACTAATCTATGTACATCATATCCAATTCCAACTCTAATCATGGAAATCATCCCTTCTATACGCCGCAATAGCCTCGGCTGTAATTAAATCATCCGGTGTTGTAATCTTTATATTTTCATAATTTCCTTCGATCATCTTCACCTTTTCACCCATATATTCTACAAGCATAGCATCATCTGTACCTAAGAAATCTTTTTCCATAGCAAATTTATGGGCTTTTTTTATAATGTTCACCTTGAAGGCTTGAGGTGTTTGTGTAACCCATACATTCTCTCTATTAGGTGTATATTTTACAAATTGATCTTTTTCCATAATTTTTATTGTTTCTTTTATAGGCACACCTGCAGATACTGCACCAAATTCTTTTGCTCCAACAACACATCTTTCTATTACTTTTTCTGTTATAAGAGGACGTGCTCCATCATGAATTAATACGATATCCGTTTCTTTACTTAATTCATGAATACCATTTAAAACAGATACTTGTCTCTCTGCTCCTCCGCTTACCATTTTTTTCACTTTTGTATAATTATATTGATCAAGTATTTCTTTTTTACACAATTCATGCTCAGATTCACTCACTACTAAGATAATTTCATCTATAATAGCGCTTTCTTGAAAGACTTCAATGGTATGAGCTAAGATCGGTTTTTCTTGCAGCATTAAATATTGTTTATTTAATTCCGCCTTCATTCTACTCCCTTTTCCTGCGGCTAAAATAATGACTGTATTCATACCTCTAAACCCCTTTGTAAATGATTTCATTATGAATAAAATATCACTTTTATTAATTAATTTCAAGAAATATATAAAAGCCCAGCTAAAGGCTGGGCTAAGTATTATGAAATTATGCCGATCTGTCTGCTACTATTTTAGGCTTTGCAAAAATCATTCTTCCTGCTGCAGTTTGAAGTACACTTGTAACTAATACCTTCATAGTTTCACCTATATGCTTTCTTCCACCTTCAACAACAATCATGGTTCCATCATCTAAATAAGCTACGCCTTGACCTGATTCTTTTCCTTCTTTAATCACCTGAACGACCATTTCTTCTCCTGGTAATACCACTGGCTTTAATGCATTGGCAAGTTCATTAATATTAAGAACCGGTACCCCTTGAAGTTCTGCAACTTTATTTAAGTTATAATCATTCGTTACAACTTTCCCGCCCATAAACTGAGCGAGTTTAAGGAGTTTAATATCTACTTCTCCAACATCCTCAAAATCTTTATCTGTAATCTGAATCTCTATATTTAATTCCTTTTGAATTTTGTTTAGTATATCAAGTCCTCTTCTTCCTCTCGTTCTTTTTAAACTATCAGAAGAATCTGCAATATGCCTTAACTCTTCCAGTACAAATTCTGGAATTACTAATGCACCCTCTATAAATCCTGTTTGCGTAATATCTGCAATTCTACCATCTATAATCACACTTGTATCTAAGATTTTCGGCGTTGCACCTTCACGTTTTTTAACATTTGTTTTTTCCTTTGAAGAAGCCTTTTTTAACATAGCTGCCAAATTTTCTAAATCATCTCTTTTCTTAGTGGCAATACTCACCCCTAAATATCCTAAGAAAATATATACAACTACAGATAAAACAGTCCCCACTAATGGTATAGACATTCCTAGTAATAACTGACTTATTAAATGTGCGATTACCAATCCTAAAATAAGTCCTATAGACCCTATTATTACATCTGCTGTAGGAATCTTTTGAATTTCACTCTCTATCCAATTCGCACCACATAACCCTTTTTTCATTAGCCATGGAGTAATAATAAAAAATATAATTCCACCAACAACTGCTCCTATAGAATAAATAACTAATGCTGTAATAGGTCCATTAATTTCAGGTACGTTTATAATATTTTGCATCTTGCTTAATTTTGTTAGTAACATTGCCATCGCCCAGCCTGCAGAAGAACCAGCTAATGTCAATGCTATTCTTACAATTTTATTAAACATATAAGCTTTCACCTCCCATTTATAAACAGTATAGCCACATGGCCTTTATTTTATAACTATTTACCATCTAATTTTAACCTACTTTGTATTTTTAGTAAATTAATTATAAAAAAAAAAGAGTACTTTTTAGCACTCTATTCACTTTATAGCAGCATTAATTAATTCTTCCACGGTTTCTTCTTCAACATCTCTAGCTAAAACGATCTCGCTGATTAAAATTTGTTTTGCATTTGTTAACATTTTTCTTTCGCCCGTTGACAATCCTTTTTCTTTGTCTCTCAACATTAAATTTCTTACAACCATAGCTACCTCATAGATATCTCCGCTTTTTATCTTATCCATATTAGCTCTATAACGTCGATTCCAATTTTGCGGCATTTTTGAGATATCATCACCCAAGACTGCAATCACTTGTTCAACTTCTTCTATTGATATAATTTCTCTTATTCCTATTTCTTCGACATTTTGAAGAGGTATCATCACTTTCATGTTTCCTAAAGGCATTCTTACAATATAGTACTTTCGTTTCTTACCGAGAACCTCTTTTTCCTCTATTGCTTCAATAATTCCTGCCCCATGCATAGGGTACACTATTTTATCTCCGATGCCAAACATAAAACAACACCTCCTCGTGTATGTTTAGTATACAACACCACTGCGTGCAAGTCAAGAAAATTTTCATTTTATCATACGTTCATAAGGTTGTCAATATTTTTCTACGCCTTACATACTATTTCCAAATTAATATTCTTTTATAAATAATTTTTATATGCCTATCTTTTTTTAATATAGTGTTATACAATTAAATTAAGATCTTCACAAATTTATTTAGCAGAGGTGATTTTTAAATGGAGGGTTTGGTTCTTAGTAAATTTCAAAATCGGGTTTCAGATTTGTTAGTCAGACATCGGAGTATATTAGATTCATTATCTAAATATCAAGAAAGCTGTGCAAAAGTAAATCGATCAATAATGAAGGCTACTACTAGTTGTGGTTGTATTAATATTAATGCAAAAAAGCAAACAATCCCAAATAATATTTCCTATAATGAATTAAAAGATTTTATGGATAATCATATTTCTGGAACTCTTTGTCCTATATGTAAAGATAAAGTCGAAAAAGAAATTGGTAATCACGTATTCTATCTTGCATCAATATGTAATTCTTTAAACCTAAATTTATCCACGATCTTAGATACACAATGCAAACAAATGGATACTTTAGGAAAATATAATCTGTATTAAAAATAGACACCCATCGTGGTGTCTATTTTCTATCTAATATGACGATCTAACAATACTTGTTCTTGCGCTCTTCTCAATCCTTCTTTAATGGTTCTCGCTCTAATTTCTCCAATTCCTTCTACCTCATCTAATTCTCCTATGGATGCCTTTAGAATTTTTTGAAAATCACTAAAATGAATGACTACATTTTGTATAATATTTGTTGGAAGTCTAGGAATTTTACTAAGTACTCTATACCCTTTTGGAGAAACAGGCGTATCTAATAAACCATCTAACCCTTCAGAGTATCCTAAAATTTTACTAATGCTAGATAGATCCAATAGTTCTTCTGATGACAAGTGTCTAATCTGCCTTAAAATAGAATCATAATCATCCTCTTCCGACTCAATCATGTAATCTTGTACTATATATTTACCATCCTCTTCTACCTTTGCTACAAGTTCTTCTAACTGCATATTTACTAAACGTCCTTCAGTTCCTAATTCACTTATGTATTTATCTATTTCTGCTACAATTCTCATGACCATTTCCGTTCTTTGTAAAACAATCCCCACATCATAAATCGTTACTAAATCTTCAAATTCTAACGCACTTAAAGTAGCCATTGCTTGATCTAACACTTTTTTATATTTATCTAGGGTTTGAATGGCTTGGTTTGCTTTATTTAATATTTTATTCGTATCTTGAACAATGTATTTTGAATATCCCTTATAAATCGTAATTATATTTCTTCTTTGAGAAATAGAAATCACGATTAATCCTGTCTGTCTTGCAACTCTTTCAGCTGTTCTATGTCGTATTCCCGTCTCAGATGATGGAATAGATGCATCTGGAATTAATTGTGTGTTTGCATATAATATTTTTTTAGCATCCGAACTAAGAATAATTCCTCCATCCATTTTAGCTAATTCATACAGATATGCAGGAGATAAATCCACATTTATATTAAATCCTCCATCTACAATATTCATCACTTCTTCTGTATCGCCAATTACAATTAATCCGCCCGTCTTTGCTTTTAAAATATTCTCTAATCCCTCTCTAAGAGAGGTCCCAGGTGCTAGTATTCGAATTGACCCAATAATGCCTTCTTCTCTTGTTCTATCATCTCTTACCAATTCCATTGCCCTCCCACTCTCATATATCCTACCTATATCTCTTTATCTAACGTTGATTTCAAAAAAACCAACCTTTTATTTACTCTTTTATATTATATTCATTATACTCTTTTTTCCTAAAAAATAGTATTTAATAATCAAAATCAAACATGATTATTTTTGAAAAAACATATGATCAATTGCATCTTGTATTGAATGTGCTCCAATTAATTTGATTTTTTCTGTAAGCTGAAGTCTTTTTACACTCTTAGCAGGTATAATACATTTTTCGAATCCCATCTTTGAAGCTTCCTTTACCATTTTTGAAAGATTTGATACAGCTCTTAATTCTCCTGTCAAACTGATTTCTCCTATAGCTATGGTTTTTGTTGTTTCAATAGGAACGCCTCTCATGCTAGAATATATAGCAAGTGCCAATCCTAAATCATAGGAAGTACCTTCCGGTTTTATCCCTCCTACAACATTCACATACACATCTTGATTGGATAATGGAATGCCTACTTTTTTTTCTAAAACGGCCAATATTAGATTCAATCTATTAAGATCCACGCCAACAACAGTTCTTCTTGCAAATCCAAGGCTTGTAGGTGCAACCAGTGCTTGTATCTCTAAAAGCAGAGGTCTCGTTCCTTCTAAAGAGCACACTGCAATAGCCCCTTCTGTATCTTGTGTAAGTCCTTCTAAAAAGATTTGCGATGGATTTCCTACTTCTATAAGTCCTTCTTCTTTCATTTCAAATACACCAATTTCACTGGTCGTTCCAAAACGATTCTTTACGGCACGAATAACTCTAAATTCTTGTGTTCTCTCTCCTGAAAAATGTAGTACTGTATCTACTAAATGTTCAAGAATTCTTGGTCCTGCTAATTCTCCTGATTTCGTAACATGAGCCACAATGAAAATGGGTATATTCCTTGTTTTTCCAATTCTCATAAGATTATTTGCACATTCTCTTACTTGAGATACACTTCCAGGCGCTGAAGATAAATCCTGCTTAAATAGTGTTTGAATCGAATCGATAATCACTAATACTGGGTTTAATTCACCTATATATTTTTCTATAATCTCAACATTCGTTTCTGATACAATCATTAAATTTCCACAAATTGCATCTAACCTTTCTGCACGCATTTTAATCTGCTCTTCAGATTCTTCTCCTGAAACGTACAAAACCGTACCATATTCCTTGGCAATCGTACTGCTTGCTTGTAAAATCAAAGTAGATTTTCCAATACCAGGTTCTCCTGAAATAAGTGTAAGCGAACCTTTTACTAGTCCTCCCCCTAATACACGATTTAATTCACCTATATGTGTATCAAACCGATCATGAGCACCTGATTTTATATTTTTAATAGATTGGGGTCTTGATGAACTTGTTATCGTCGGTGATTTTTCATAATTACTTGCTGGGATGGGTTTTTCTTCTACCATGGAGTTCCACTTACCACATATACATTGTCCCATCCATTTTGGACTATCATACCCACAACTCTGACATACAAAAATGGTTTTTACCTTCTTCGCCATATTTTCCTCCTAATCTACTATTATTACCACTATTTCCTATATATTCTGATTTTATACCTTCATTTTACCATAGCTCAATAAATAGATATATAGTTTCCAAGTTTCAATTATTATATAAAAATAGACAGTTAGTTATAGAGGATCTTATTAACTAACTGTCTATTTTTTACTCCATACCAATAAGTTCTACTTTAGAAATTCCTTCAATTTCTTCTATTGTTTCTAAAATTTTATCCATATGAAAATCACACCTAGCTCGATCAAGGGTTATACTTACATGGGCTATTCCATTAATAGGTATATCCTGATTAATCGTTAATATGTTCAAACTAATATTTGCCATTACATTTAATAATTTTGATAAAATCCCTGGTGTATGGTCTAATAAAAGCGTAATGGTAGCCTTTTGTCCTCCGCCCATCTCTGATGGTGTAGAAATAAAATCCTTGTACTTATAAAATGTACTTCTACTAATACCCGTCATTTGTGTTGCCTCTGTTATTCCTCTTGCTTTTCCTATTCTCAGAAGTTTTTTTGTTTCTAAGACCTTTTCGAAAATATCTGGAAGAATTTTCTTGTGCACTACTAAGAACGTCTTGTCCATTTAAACACCTCCTACTCTAAACTTAAAGCTTTTTCTTAAAAATAATTTTACCATTTTCTACTTTCACTGTCACGCTATCCCCTTTTTGAATATTTCCTTTTAATATTTCTTCGGATAGTTCGTTTTCTAACATTCTAGTAATCGTTCTCTTTAAATGTCTTGCTCCATATTCAAGATTGAATCCTTTTTCTACCAATATTTTTTTAGCGGGGTTTGTAATTTCTAATTTAATATGAATATTTTTCATTCGTTTCATTAGTTCGCCAACCATAAGCTCTACAATTTTAGAAATATGCTCTTGGGATAATGGATGAAATACGATTACCTCATCAATTCTATTTAAAAACTCTGGTCTAAAACTTTTTCTTAATTCATCCATAACATTTTCTTTCATTTTTTCATATTCACTATCTTTTTCATCTGCTATCATTCCTGCAAAGCCCAGTGTTTTTTGCTTTTTAATCGTATGTGCTCCAACATTTGAAGTCATAATAACCACGGTATTTTTAAAATCAACTATTTTCCCTCTTGCATCGGTTAATCTTCCATCATCTAATATTTGAAGCAATATATTAAATACATCTGGATGGGCTTTTTCTATTTCATCAAATAGAACAACTGAATAAGGCTTTCTTCTAACCTTTTCCGTCAATTGTCCTCCTTCATCATAACCTACATATCCTGGAGGCGCTCCGATCAATCGAGAAACTGCATGTTTTTCCATATACTCAGACATATCAATTCGAATCATTGCATCCTCATCCCCAAATAGTGACTCTGCTAATGCCTTAGATAATTCTGTTTTTCCTACACCTGTAGGACCTAAAAATATAAATGAACCAATAGGACGTTTTGGGTCTTTTAAACCTACTCTCGCACGTCTAACTGCTCGTGATACTGCCTTTACTGCTTCTTCTTGACCAATTACCCGCTCATGTAGTATTGATTCTATATTTAACAATCTTTCTGACTCTTCTTGTGCAAGTTTATTAACAGGTATTCCTGTCCACTGTGACACCGTTTGAGCAATTTCTTCTTCTCCTACCGTTGCTTTTTTAGTTTGAGTTTTTTTCCAATGGTTTTTCCTATTATTTAATTCTTCCTTTATTTTCTTTTCTTCATCTCTCACTTTAGCGGCTCTTTCAAAATTCTGTTGACTGATGGCTTCTTCTTTTTCCTTTGTAAACTCTTCTATTTTTTCTTCTAAATCCTTTAATTCATGTGGTTGGGTTACAATCTTTAATCGAATTTTAGAAGCAGCTTCATCCATCAAATCTACTGCTTTATCTGGTAAAAAACGATCTGTAATGTATCTATGAGAAAGCTTCGTTGCAGCCTCTAGTGCTTCATCTGTAATTTTCACTGCATGATGTGCTTCATATTTATCTCTTAATCCTTTTAAGATCTCTATGGTTTCTTCTACAGATGGTTCTTCCACATGGATAGGCTGAAATCTTCTCTCTAGTGCTGAATCTTTCTCAATATGTTTTCTATACTCATCTATTGTAGTAGCCCCCATAGCTTGAAGTTCTCCTCTAGCCAATGCTGGTTTTAATATATTCGATGCATCTATAGCACCTTCTGCCGCTCCTGCCCCAATAATCGTATGCATTTCGTCAATAAACAAAATTACATCCTTTGTATTTCTTAGTTCTTCTATGACCTTTTTCAATCTATTTTCAAACTCTCCTCGATACTTAGCACCAGCTATCATAGATGCTAAATCAAGTGTAACGACTCTCTTATTTTTAATGGTTTCTGGAATGTTTCCCTCTACTATTTTTTGAGCTAGTCCTTCAACAATAGCAGTTTTACCTACCCCTGGTTCACCAATTAAGCAAGGATTGTTTTTCGTTCTTCTGCTAAGGATCTGAATGACTCTTTCAATTTCTTTTTCTCTTCCAATCACAGGATCAAATTTCCCATCTCTAGCCATTTGAGTCAAATCTCTACCATATTCATTTAGGGTTTTCGTCTCATTATTTTCAAAAGAATGGTCTTGTGATGCATCACTCTTATGATCACTGCCTAATAATTTCATTACTTCGTTTTTTACCTTTGAAAGACCAATTCCACTATCGATTAGTATTCGTGCAGCAATTCCTTCTCCTTCACTTAATAGTCCTAAAAGGATATGCTCTGTTCCGACATAGTTGTGCCCTAATTTTTTTGCTTCAACTAAGCTTAACTCAAAGATTTTCTTTGTTCTTGGCGTAAACCCTAACACCTTAACATTCGGTTCGCTTCCAATCCCGATCATTCTTTTTATCAACTGTTCAATTGCAGCTTCACTAATTCCTACTGTTTTTAATACCTTAGCAGCAATTCCTTCCCCTTCTTTTAAAAGCCCTAAAAGGATATGTTCTGTTCCTACATAATTATGTCTTAATTCCTCCGAAAATTTCTGCGCCAGTAATATTGATTTCTGAGCTCTTTCTGTAAACTTTGAAAACAAGTCCATAGGTCATCCCTCCATTAATATATACTTATTAATCATTATTCCCAAGTAATCTTCTGACTAGCGTGGCTCTTTTTATATCGCTATCTTTTATCCCAAGAGATTTACCTGCATTTTTTTGAACATATGCATGTTGAGACATAACCATTATTCGATTTATTTTATTACTATCAATATCTTTTAATATGTCTAAAGCAACACCTAATCTAATATCAGATATTAATTTCATACATTCTTGAAAAGATAATATCCTTGCATTGTACAAAATTCCGAAAGATCTATAAATCTTATCTTCTAATCTAATTTTATTATTCGCTAATAATGTTGCTCTTGCATCTCTTTCCTTTTGAATAATTTGTGTCATTACATCTTTTAAATTACCTATAATTTCTCTTTCACTTCTTCCTAATGTCATCTGATTAGAAATTTGAAACATATTCCCAACAACTTCCGTTCCCTCTCCATACAGTCCACGTACTGCCAATCCAATCTGATTTGCTGCCTGTAGGACCTTTGAGATATATCGTGTCATCGTAAGGGCAGGTAAATGAGCCATTACAGATGCACGCATTCCTGTTCCAACATTGGTAGGGCAAGATGTAAGATATCCTATTTTCTCATCAAAAGCATATTTGATTTTTTGTTCTAATTTATCATCCATCTCATCTGCAATCTTATAAGCTTGATCTAGTTGAAATCCAGGTAATAAGCTTTGTATACGAATATGATCTTCCTCATTGATCATAATACTAATAGATTCATCTTCATTTAAAACGATTGCACTATTTTCATAATCTTTAATTAAATTCGGACTGATTAAATGCTTTTCTACAAGTACTTTTCTATCCATTTCAGATGTTTTTTCTAAGGAAGTAAATGTAAAACCCTCACTTATAGCTTCTTGAACTTGCGTAAATATACCTTGACTCTTTTCTTTCACCAATGCCACCGGAAAAGGTATATCTTCTATATTTCGTGCTAATCTAACTCGACTACTTACTATAACATCGTCTTCTGCTCCGAAATCATCAATCCACTTCGTCATGTTCCCACCCCCTATTCTTCATTTTTAGGCACACTTTCAAGTGCTCTTATTTTATCTCTTAAAAGAGCTGCTCTTTCAAACTCTTCTGTTTTAATACAATTTTTTAATTCATTTTTTAGATTTTCAATTTCTTTTTTTATGCGGATATTTTGACCTGCACACTTTGGTATTTTTCCTACATGCACTTCATGTCCTTGAATTCTTTTTATTAAGCCAGGTAATTTTTCTTCAAAAGCACCATAGCACTTAGAACATCCAAGCCTTCCAATCTGCTTAAATTTTCCATATGCCATCCCACAATTATCACATTTAGTGGTTTTAATATAGTCTACCTTGATGGGTGACTCTTGTATGGAATCTAATATACTTGTTAAAAAATTATTAATATTAAAAGGAGTATCTATCAAAATGTCTTCACTTTCTTTTGCACATTGCTCGCAAAGATGAATTTCTGCCTTTTGGTCATTTACGATCTTTGTTACATGAACAGTTGCTGTCCGTTTATTACAATTTTCACATAACATATTATTCCCTCCCACAATCATTGAATAATGCAATAATCATTCCTTTTACTATATTTGCTCTTATATCATCCTTTATATTTACTGGCGTATTAATGGTTCTATCACTTATTGCAGCCCTCATGATTATACATTCTCTTTCTGTTATAAGTTCTCTATTCTTCAAAACATTAATAATTCCTGTTGCTTTCATTTTTCCTATAGAATTTCCTACTTGATCTAAAATCAGCTTTATATGTTGCTGCCGATCTATGTTTATTTGTACTATTTTTATATAACCCCCACCACCTCTTCTACTTTCTATAAGATACCCCTTATCTAAGCTAAACCTAGTAGTAAGTACATAATTTATTTGAGATGGTGCACAATTAAAATAATTTGCTAGTTCATTTCTTTGAATTTCTACACTTTGATTATGTGCTTCGTCTAATAATTCTTTTATAAATAATTCTATAATATCACTAATCCTTGCCATCTATACCACTCCGTTTTGACTTTCTTTGACTTTAGTTTATTATAATTTAAATTTACAATATCTTCAATATTTATTTTTGCCTATTTTTATATATTTGAAAACCATTTCCATAAAAAAAGTCTTCCTTTGGAAAATTCAAGGAAGACTTTTTTACTAAGTAAATTAAAGGATGATCCCTCCAGTAACTTCAAGTACTGCTCCTGAAATAAAACTAGCTTCATCAGAAGCTAAAAATACATAAGCATTAGCAATATCTTCTGGGGTACCTAATCTCTTCATAGGTGCTTTTTCTGCCATCATATCTAATACTTTTTGAGGCATTTTTTCTGTCATAGGTGTTAATATAAATCCAGGCGCAACAGCATTTACTCTAATTCCCTTAGGACTTAATTCTTTACACCATGTTTTTGTCATACCGATAACACCAAATTTAGTTGCTGCATAGTTTGTTTGACCAAAATTACCATATATGCCTACAACGGAAGAAGCATTTATTATGGCACCTTTTCCTTGCGTCGTCATTATAGGTGAAACGGCTTGCGCACAATTAAATGTACCCTTTAGGTTCACATCTACTACCTTATCAAATTGTTCTTCTGTCATCTTAACAAGTCTTGCATCTTGAGTAATACCAGCATTATTGATTAAAATGTCGATTGTTCCAAACGCTTCCATGGTTTTTTTTATCATCTGATCAACCTCTAGTCTGTTCGTTACATCTACTTTTATCCCGATTGCTTCCGTTCCTAAATCCTTAATTTCATCCACTCTTTTTCTTATGTCCTCTATATTAATATCTGCTACTACAATCTTTGCCCCTTCCTTTGCAAATTTTAGTGCAGTAGTAGCTCCAATCCCTCTTCCTGCCCCAGTTATTATTGCCACCTTATTTTGTAGTCTCATGAATAGACCTCCCCTTAAAATTTTTAAAAGATGATTACCTATTCATACTATGCTAGAACATGAAATAATGTTCCTAATTTTTCCAAAAAAACGATGCATATGCATCGTTTTTTAATTCTTAGCTGAATCAACAATCTTTTGACTTAAATGTTCTGGTACTTCTGCATATCTAGCAAATGCCATGGTAAAGCTTCCTCTTGCTTGTGTCATGGAACGTAAATCTATGGCATATTTGAAAAGTTCAGCTTGTGGCGCTTCTGCGATCACTTTTTGATTGCCATTACTCATAGACTCCATGCCCAATATTCTGCCACGACGTTTATTCATATCCCCCATAATATCTCCCATATAATCCTCAGGCATAATGATTTCCACCTGCATTACAGGTTCTAAAAGTACGGGTTTTGCTATTTCCATTCCTTTTTTAAACGCAATAGATGCCGCTATTTTAAAGGCCATTTCTGACGAATCCACATCATGATATGAACCATCATATAATATTGCCTTCATATTAACAACAGGAAATCCCGCTAATACACCAGATTCAATGCATTCTTTTATACCTTTCTCTACGGCTGGTATATAGTTTCTAGGTACAGATCCACCAAAAATTTTCTCTTCAAATATGAAGTCTTCAGTGGCTGGTTCAAATCTAATTTTTACATCTCCATATTGTCCGTGGCCACCAGATTGTTTTTTATGCTTTCCTTGAACATCTGATTTCCCTTTAATCGTTTCTCTATAAGGAATTTTTTGTTCTACTAAGTTCACATCTACACCAAATTTATTTTTCAATTTCTTCGTAATAACATTAATATGCATATCTCCTTGACCACCTATTAATGTTTGTTTTGTCTCTTTATTTCTTTGTACCATGAACGTAGGATCTTCCTCTGTTAATCTATTTAATCCTGCACCAATTTTTTCTTCATCCCCTTTGGATTTAGGTTCTACTGCCATAAATAATGTAGGCTGTGGGAAAAATATCTTACTATATTGTATAGGTTTCTGTTTATCACATAAGGTATCTCCCGTTGAAACATACTCTAATTTTGATACTGCAGCAATATCTCCTGCTACTACCTTATCTACTGAAAGTTGATTTTTACCCCTTACCAAGAATATATGTCCAATCTTTTCCACTTCATCTTTTTCCGGATTATATACTTCCATATCAGATTTTAATTCTCCTGAAATTACTTTCATTAAAGATATTTTTCCTACATAAGGGTCTACAACATTCTTAAATACCAACGCAGAAAATGGATCTTTTACATTTATATTTCTAATTTCTTTTTCTTCATTCTTAGGATTAATTCCTTCATAAGGTTTCATATCCTTTGGCGTTGGCATATACGTATCGATCATGTCAAGTAGTGTATGTGTTCCAATATTATTAACTGCTGAACCAACAAATACAGGAACTATATCCCCTTCAAGTATGCCTTTACGAAGTCCATTATGAATTTCTTCTATCGTAAATTCTTCTCCTGCAAAAAATTTTTCCATCAATGCTTCATCACTTTCTGCAACAGATTCAATTAACATATCTCGAATAGGCTGAATTCTATCTAACCACTCTTCTTTGATCTTAGCATCTACACATTCTTTTCCATTGTATTCTCTTGCTACCATATCCACTACATTTACAAAACCTCTCAGTCCACGATCCGTTCCCAATGGAATAGCAAAAGGTGCAATGGCTTTTCCAAATTTTTCTCTTAACTCAGCTATGACCTTGTCATAATTTACATTTTCTTTATCCATCTTATTTAAATAAATAAATCTAGGCATTTTTCTATCTGATGTATATTTCCATGCCTTTTCAGTTCCAACCTCAACGCCTGAACTCGCATCTACTACAATAATTGCTCCTCCTGCAATTCTGAGTGCGCTATTTACCTCTCCCACAAAATCAAAATATCCTGGTGTGTCTAACATATTATACTTATAATTTTTCCACTCTATAGGGATCAAACTTGTATTAATAGACAATTGTCTTTCAATTTCCTGTTTATCATAATCTGATACAGTATTTCCGTCCTCTATTTTTCCAATTCTATTTGTTACACCTGTAATATATAACATTGACTCTGTTAAAATTGTCTTTCCGCAACCACCATGACCTAATAATGCTACATTCCTTATCTTATCACTTATATAGTGTTTCATTTGATTTCCCCCTCGCTCTAAAATTAGTTTTAATATTTAGACAACTCTTTTAAATAATATTCTATTTTTTTTAACTAAATTCCTCCTCTTTTCATTTTTTATTTTTTTAAATTTTAGAAATATTTACTTTTTTCCATATATTTTCCTTATTATCCCACAATTTATATTTTTTATACTTATCTATATTGGAAGAAAAAAATATATTTTATTTTTTAGTCATACTTACAAATCATCGTGCATATTATAATCGTGTATTTTAAAAAAGCATTACCCAAATATATTTAAAAAGGAGGTACTCTTATGGTGACAGATATTCCATATGAACAAATTAAAATCGGAGAAAAAGCAAGTTTCTCTAAGACAATCACACAAGAAGACGTTTCTCAGTTTGCTGAACTTACAGGGGATTTTAACCCGATCCACATCGATGATGAATTTGCTTCTAAATCTATGTTCAAAAAAAGAATAGCTCACGGTATGCTGACTAGCTCCCTTATTTCCGTAGTTTTAGGCACAAAATTACCAGGTGCAAATACCTTATATTTAAGCCAAAACTTGAAATTCCTAGCACCTTGTTATATAGGAGATACCTTAACAGCTACCGTTGAAGTAGTTGATAAAAAAGATGACAAAAATTATTCAATCTTAAAAACAATCGTAACAAATCAACTGGGCATTGACCTTGTCCAAGGAGAAGCTGTAGTCAAAAAAATAATTGCTTAATTCGTTTTAAAATACAAAGGGGGATTTTATTATGTATTCACAAAATACTTTTAATGAAACAATGAATCAATGGGTTGATACTCAAAAGAAAATCTTTAGTACATGGCAAGAAACTTTCACACCTAATCATGTAGATGAAACTCAAAATAAAACAAATGATGCTTTAAATCCTATGGAATTTTTTAATCCATTGAATAAAATAAACAAGGATTTCCTTGAAAATAATATAAAATCATTTGGCAAAAGTATGCCTTTTGAAATTTTTCACAAGATGACCAATAGTACAGATACGTACGCTCAATTATATAATTTTTGGCAAAATTTCATTAGCAATGCTAATATAGGAGATTCAGATTTAATTACAAAGTTTTCTAGTCAATGGCAAAAGGACTATATGAATATTTTCTCAGAAACTTTTGTTCCTTTCTTTCCTCAATCTATGCAAGACTCATTAAAAGGATCTACAGATATTTTTAAAACATATTTTAACACAACAAAAAAGTTTTCTTTCCCATGGATTGAGAATGCAACAACATTCCAAGACTTAACTTTAAAAGGCTATTTAGGAGATCACGACGCTTTATTAAAATATACAAAGCTTTTCAGAGAAAATTATGATAAAACCTTTGGCAAATTCTTTACAGCTCCTATTATGGGGATCAGCCGCGAATATTTTGAAAAACAAATAAATAGCATGGATTCTTTTACCAATTATTTAAATACTCAAAATGAATTTTATGCAACCATCTATAGTGTTGGTTCAGAAACAATGGAAAAAATAATGACGAATTATCAAGATATGATAAAAAACGGTAACCCACCTGAAACATTCAAAGAATTTTATACCTATTGGTGGAAAGAAAATGAAGAAGCCTACAAAACCCTATTTAATACAGATGACTTTTCAAAGCTGTTAAGTCAACTTACAGAGGCTAGCATCTCCTTTAAGAAAAATTTTGATACATTGCTTGAAGAACAATTACAATGCCTACCTATTCCCACTAAAAGCGATATGAATAGCCTATATAAAACAATCTATACTTTAAAACGAGAAGTAAGAGGTTTAAAAACAGATATCGATACATTAACAAATGAATTAAATTTTAAAGAAGAAAATCCTAAAGTGAACAATCAATAAGGAGGCGTAAATCTATGTATGGCATAAATATGGAAAAATCTATGAACGAACTATTTGAAATGCAAAAGAAATGTGCAAAAGGAATCGATGTAATGTTAAATATGAAAGACGCTGAGGTAGATGCAACACCAAAAGAACTTGTATATGAAGAAGATAAAATGAAACTTTATCATTATAAACCTCTTGTTAAAAACCCTTGTAAAGTTCCTACTTTAATAACTTATGCACTTGTTAATCGTCAGTATATGATGGATATTCAACAAGATCGTAGTGTTATAAAGAATTTGCTAGAATTAGGTTTAGACCTTTATATTATTGATTGGGGCTATCCTACAGCAGAAGATATGTACCTTACAATGGACGATTATATAAATGGATATATGAATAATGCAGCAGATTATATTATGAAATCTAAAAAATTGGATAAATTAAATCTTATAGGTGTATGTCAAGGAGGTACCTTCTCTACAATATACTCTGCACTACATCCTGAAAAAGTTAAAAATTTAGTTACAATGGTTACGCCTATTGATTTTGATACAAATGATGGATTGTTATTTAAATGGGGAAAATATTTAAATATAGATAGTATGGTAGATGCTTATGGCAACATTCCAGGATCTCTTATGAATTCTGGATATATGATGCTTAAACCTTTCCAATTAATGCTTGATAAATATATTGGTGTTGTAGATAATATGGATTCTCCTGATATTATGCAAAACTTCATGAGAATGGAGAAATGGATTTTTGATAGTCCAGATCAAGCAGGAGAAACGATTCGTCAATTCGTCAAAGATTTATACCAAGAAAATAAACTTATTAAAGGAACACTAGAACTCGGTGGAAATAAGGTTGATTTAAAGAATATAAATATGCCACTGCTTAATATTTACGCAGAACATGACCACTTAGTTCCTCCTTCAGCAAGCATTCCTTTAAATGATTTAGTATCAAGCAAAGATACTAAGCTATATCCTGTTCCTGTAGGACACGTGGGTATGTATGTAAGTTCTAAATCTCAAAGAGATGTTGCTCCTACTCTGGCTACATGGATCAAAGAAAGATCTAAATAAGATAAAGAGGGTGGTTAACCACCCTCTTTATCTTATTATTTAGCAGCTTTACTTTTTAACACTTCTTGATCATCCATCTTAATATTTTTAGAAATAACATACGTAAGTAATATTGCTGCTAGAATTCTTATAGATGCTACCACCAATCCATCTGCCCCTACTACTACAAATACTAACGTATCCTCTATAATTGCATGACAAGTCACTAAAAAAATCACCAATAAGAATGTATCTCTTTTACTAATATTTCCCTCTTCTACACTTTCGATAATAACGCCTGCACCATATGATATTCCTATAAAAAAACCTACTAATAGTGGGAATACTGCACTTTCAGATAGTCCTAAAAATTTAGTGATAAATGAAAGAGGTTTTGAAATTTTAGCTAATATTTTATAATCATTGGCTAATTGTAGAATAATCATAATTGGAATAATAATAATTGCCATTTGGCATACTGAATCAAAACTTCCCATTAATCCTTGTTTTAAAATTCCTAACATAGTAATCCACCTACCTGTCCTACTATGATTCCAGATACAATACCTAGGGTTATTCTAACGCCTACAATTGTAAATACATTAGCACCCAGTTTTTTGGCAATGGCTGTTTCAACAAGCAATGAATGTGAAAAGCCTAACATTACTGCTAACGTAGTAACTTGTATGGGTGTAAGTGATATTGCCTTTAAAGCACCTACGCCTGCATACATATTTAACAAATTTCCTATTACCAAAGCGATTACTGCTTCTCCTGGAAGATTAAAAATACCCATTACTGGAGCAAATAAATTAGCAATCCAATCAATTACAGGTGTGTGCTTTAAAAAAGTTACTACTATATAAACTGGCACTACGACCTTTCCAAGGGTCCATGTAGTTTTTATTCCTTTTTTTATTCCTGTGTATACAGACTTTAAAAACATTTTCATCATCCTCTCCTTTAAAAAATATAGAGAGATATCTTTCGATATCTCTCTATATTAAAATTCTGCTGATTTTACTGTTCTAGGGAAAGATATAACGTCTCTTATATTTGACATTCCTGTTAAATACATAATCATTCTTTCAAATCCTAATCCATATCCAGCATGCTTCGTTCCACCGTATTTTCTAAGTTCTAAATACCACCAGTAATCTTCTTTATCAAGTCCTAATTCACTTATTCTCTCTTCAAGAACATCTAATCTTTCTTCCCTTTGACTTCCCCCGATGATTTCTCCTATTCCAGGTACTAAAAGGTCCATTGCCGCAACTGTCTTGTTATCCTCATTTAATCTCATATAGAATGCTTTTATTTCTTTCGGATAATTCGTAACAAATACTGGCTTTTTGAATACTTCTTCTGTAATATATCTTTCATGTTCAGTCTGAAGATCGCATCCCCACTGTACTGGATACTCAAATTCCTTGTCTGCATTCTCAAGAATTTCTATGGCTTTTGTATAAGTTACTCTCTCAAAATCAGCGTTCACAATATTATTTAATCTTTCAATTAATCCTTTATCTACAAAGTTATTGAAAAATTCCATTTCTTCTGGCGCATTTTCCATTACATAGTGAATCACATATTTCATCATGTCTTCTGCTAATTCCATATTATCTTCTAAATCTGAAAAAGCAATTTCAGGTTCGATCATCCAAAACTCAGCTGCATGTCTTGCAGTATTTGAATTTTCTGCTCTAAATGTTGGTCCGAACGTATATATATTTCTAAAGGCTAATGCATAAGCTTCTCCTTGTAATTGTCCACTTACAGTAAGATTTGTTTCTTTTCCAAAGAAATCTTGCGTTGTATCTATATTTCCTTCTTCATTTCTTGGAATATTATTTAAATCTAGGGTAGTCAATCTAAACATTTCTCCTGCACCTTCTGCATCACTTCCCGTAATGATTGGCGTATGGGTATAAACAAATCTTCTTTCTTGGAAGAATTTATGAATCGCGAAAGCTGCTAATGATCGAATTCTAAATACTGCTGAAAAAGTGTTACTTCTTGGTCTTAAATGAGAAATGGTTCTTAAAAACTCAAAAGTATGTCTTTTCTTTTGAAGAGGATAATCTTTATCAGATGTTCCCTCTACTTCTATCTTCGTTGCCTTTATTTCAAAAGGTTGTTTAGCTCCTGGCGTTACTACTAATTTTCCTTCTAAAATAATAGCTGCACTAATTCCAAGTTTTGATATTTCTTTGAAATTTTCTAAGTTTTCTTCAAATACAACTTGCATGTTTTTAAAGAATGTTCCATCATTTAGCTCAATAAATCCAAAAGCCTTAGATGCTCTTAACGTTCTAATCCATCCAGAAATTTTGATCGTTTGATCTGCATATTTTTCAGTATTTCTATAGATATCTTTGATGTATACTGTTTTCATTTGTTTCCCTCCTAAATATAAAAAGCCCCTCGTCTCCAATAGGGACGAAAGGCTATATTTTCCGCGGTACCACCCTGATTACCATACTATAATGGTCATCTTGATTAAATTTATAACGGTTTTTGCCGTCTAAGCCTACTCTCAATAGATTTCGGTTAGAAACTCAGAGATGTTCTTCAATATAAGCTTCGTATCGGACTTTCACCATCACCGACTCGCTATAACTACCTCTTACATGTACTCTTCTCATCACAGTTTTTCATATATAATTTTTACTAATGATATTATAATATTTAGAAAATCATATGTCAAAGCTTTTTGATTTGATTTTCTATATTCTTCATTGATTGATCATGATAATTACGAAGGATTACTAACGAAATGATTGTTCCTATTAAGGCAAGTAGCATATCCCATTGAGCATCCCATTGATCCCCTTGTGTTCCTAAAAATGCATTGACTCCTTTTCCACTCATCTTCATAATTATAAATTCTAATATTTCATAAATACTACTTAATGCTACAGATATAGATACCACTATACCAAATAACCACTTTCCTTTTTTTATAGGGGATTTTCTGATTAATATTTCTCTTAAAAATATAGCCATAATAGCACCTATAACAAAATGTGCAAACCGATCATAGTGATTTCTACTTAAATCTAGTATGTCTTTCAACCAATTAAAAACGGGTACTTTTGAATAGGTATAATGTGCTCCTATTATGACTATAATTCCATGAATCCAAATTAATACATATACTAAATTTGAAAATTTAAATGTAGGATATATTTTAATTAATACGCCTATTAATAGGATACTTGGCGATACTTCTAAAGCCCATGTTTGATAATCCTGAGGATTTATTGCGGAGCAAACAAATATGCCTATTATACTAATTAATAAAAATAAATGCAATCTTTTATTCATATTACGCCCTTTCAATATGTTTTTTCTACTAGTATCAGACATTCAACTTTACGATCTCTATGTATAATATTATTTTAATAAGTAAGTAATTTTATTAATTTCTTTTATCTTATTTTAAAAAATTATAATTTCCCATAAATACTAAAAAAACCATTCACAAAATGTGATGGTTTTCTTAGTATTCATACCTATTTCATAGAATACCCGCCTGTTTGAATAAACACAACCTTTTCACATACATTTTTAGCATAATCAGCTATTCTTTCAATATGAGAACAAATAAATAAGAAGTAAGTAGATTGTGTAATTTTTTTTGGGTCTTCTATCATATAGGTTAGTAATTCTCTATATATTTGTTTATATATATCATCAACAGTCTCATCTAAAGCCCAGGTTTCTTTTGCAAGAACAATATCTTTTTTAATAAAAGCCTCTAAAGATTTCCTTACCATCTCTATTGATAAATCAGCCATTCTAGGTATATCTATCAATGCCTTCATATATTTTTCACCCGCTAACTCTATTGTAAATTTTGCAATATCAACTGCATGATCAGCCATTCTTTCTAAATCTGCAATCAATCTTAAAATAGCGCATATTTCCCTCAAATCAATTGCCATAGGCTGTTGGGTAGCAATTAATTTAATACATTTATCGCCAATCTCTTCTTCTAAAGAATTAATTATTTCATCTCCATCTACCACTTTATTTGCTAGCTTTATATCTTGATTTTTCAAAGATTTTATTGAATCCAAGATAGCATTTTCAACCATATTTCCTAGCTTTAATAAATCATTGTGTAGTTTTTCTAACTCATTTGACAATTGTAATCTTGGCATTCTGTTCTACCCCCAATAAGTTATTTTACTTATATAGCTTAGCTAAATCTTCCTGTAATATAATCCTCTGTTCTCTTATCTCTAGGATTTGAAAATATATTCTCCGTTAAATCCGTTTCTATAATTTTACCGTTTAAAAAAAAGGATGTATAATCAGATACCCTTCCAGCTTGTTGCATATTATGTGTTACAATTACAATTGTATATTTAGCCTTAAGCTCATCTAATAAATTTTCCACCTTAACCGTTGAGATAGGATCTAATGCAGATGTAGGTTCATCCATTAATATTACATCCGGTTCAACAGCTAAACATCTGGCAATACAAAGTCTTTGTTGCTGTCCTCCAGATAATCCCAAAGCTGGCTTATCAAGTCTATCCTTTACTTCATCCCAAAGTGCCGCCCCTTTTAAACTCTTTTCAACAATTTCATCTAACTCTGATTTTTTCTTTATTCCATGTATTTTAGGTCCATATGCTACATTTTCATAGATTGTTTTAGGAAAAGGATTTGGTTTTTGAAAAACCATCCCAACATTTTTTCTTAAATTTATTAAATCACTTTCATTTCCATATATATCCACATCATCTAAAAGTACGTCTCCCTTTATTTTCACACCATCTATAAGGTCATTCATTCTATTTAAAGTTCTTAAAAAAGTAGATTTTCCACATCCTGAAGGGCCAATAAGTGCAGTTACCTTATTTTTCATAATATCCATATTTACATCTATTAACGCCTGATGTTCTCCATAAAAAAGATTGAGGTTTCTAACCTTTATTTTCGTATTATTTACCATAATTTTATCCCCCTTCAATATACTATATCAATTTTTTTATATATTTATTAGCTACCATATTTGCTGAAAGATTTATAATCAAAACAAATATGATCAATACGGAAGCTGTAGCAAAAGTTTTTTCCTTTGACAATCCCTCTGATGCTAACAGATACACATGAACAGACATAGTTCTTGTAGGATCCATGATAGATTCAGGTATACCTAATGAGCTTCCTGCTGTTAACATAATCGCAGCTGTCTCTCCTATAGCTCTACCTATGCCTAATATCAAACCTGTTAATATCCCAGGTATACTACTTGGTAAAACGACTTTAACAATGGTTTGCCATTTTGTAGCTCCTAGTGCTAAACTTCCTTCTCTTAAAGAATTGGGTACGGTTTTAATAGATTCTTCTGTGGTCCTAATCAATGTTGGAAGGATCATTATAGCAAGTGTTAATCCGCCCGATAGGATAGACCACCTAAATCCTAAAAATATTACAAAGAATACAAATCCAAATAATCCAAATATAATAGATGGTATTCCTGCTAAAGTTTCCGTACCAAATCTTATAATCTTTATTAATTTATTTTCTTTTGCATACTCCGTTAGATATATAGCAGCACCTATGCCTATTGGTGTAGCTATAGCAATTGATACAATCGTCAAATATATGGTTCCTACTATGATAGAAAATATACCACCTTTTCTTCCCATGCTTCTTGGTTCTTGTGTGAAAAATTCTAAATTGATATGTTGTATCCCATTTAATAGTACATATCCTATAATAGATATCAAAGCTAACATTGTTATTAAAGCTACAGCATATATACAGATATAGGCTATTTTCTCTTTTATATTTGTTTTTTTCTTTGGTCTATTAAAAATTGGTTTTTTCACACTCAATTTGCCAACAACATGCATAATATTATCCCCTTCCTACTCTTTTTAATGTTGTGCTCGCTATTATATTCAACATCATAATAAACACAAACAATATAATTCCAGTTGCAAATAATGCTCTTTGATGCATAGGGCCAGCATATCCCATCTCCATTGCAATAGTCCCTGTAAGCGTAGCGACAGAGTCTAATACACTTCCTGGAACCTTTGGCATATTTCCTGTTATCAGTATTACTGCCATGGTTTCTCCAACGGCTCTTCCCATTCCTAATACAATAGAAGTTATAATTCCAGATTTTGCTGCTGGTATGATTACTTTCGTAATTGTTTCAAAATGAGATGCACCTAAAGCAAGTGATCCTTGTTTATACTCAAAAGGAACCGCTTTTATTGCATTTTCAGATATGTTTACAATGGTAGGAAGAATCATAACGGCTAAGATTATAGCGCCTCCTAAGATACTGTATCCCGACGTATTAGCATCTGGATTAAATTTTTGTATAATGGGCAAAATATTTGTTCTTATAATTGGAACTACCACAGCCAATCCAAAAAATCCATAAACAACAGATGGTATTCCTGCTAATAATTCAACGGCAGGCTTAAATATCTTTACTACTGATTTAGGCGCAATTTCTGCTAAAAATATTGCACAAGCAATGCCCATAGGAACCCCTATTACTAATGCTCCTAATGTTACTGATATAGAACCCATGATCATAGGTAGTGCACCAAACTGTTCATTTGTAGGACTCCATGTTTTACCAAATATAAAATTGAAAACGCCATAACTCTTAAGTACAGGCAACCCTTCTTTAAAAATAAATACTGTAATTAATAATACAGATAATGTGGCAATTGCTGCACAGATGAATAGAATCGTTTCTATTATCTTCTCATGGATTTTCATATCAATACTCCTTCCAAAATTCATTGTTTATTCATCTTACATCATCATTATATTCTTCTTTCTTTATGTAGAGGTTAACGCAATGTTAAATCCATGTTAAATTTAAATCTAGTTAATTTTTATAATGAAAAGACCATGAAAGTTATCTTAATCAAGATAACCTCCATGGTCTTTTCTAAATCATTTTACTGAAATGAACTCTTCTTTAACAATTTCTTGCCCCTCATTTAAAACAAACTCCATATATTTCTTTACTACTTCTGATTCTTCTCCATTTGTTAAGTATAAGAATGGTCTTGATATTTTATATGTTCCTGCCTTTGCATTCTCTTCTGTAGCACTTACGCCTTCAACCTTAACATCTTTCACTGTATCATCCATACCACCCATTGAAATATATCCAATTGCATCTGGTGTATTGGCAACAGTTTGCTTTACAGCACCTGTAGAAGGTTGAACCAATGCATTTTTAGTCGTATTATCAATCTTTTTTCCTTCCCCATTTTCATCTAAAACTTTTGTAATTTCTACAAAAGCACCTCTTGTACCAGAACCATCTTCTCTACTTACTACTGTTATTTCTTTATCTGCTCCCCCTACTTCTTTCCAGTTGGTAATTGCTCCTGTAAATATTTTCTTTATTTGCTCCAATGATAAATCATCAACCTTATTTGATGGATTTACAACAACAGCTATACCATCCTTTGCAATAACATACTCTGTTAATCCATATTCTTTTTCTGATTCTTTTACCGCTCTAGAGGAAGCGCCCATATCTGCAATTTTTTCTTTCGCTGATTTTACTCCAACACTTGAACCTCCACCTTGTACTTCAATCGATACTTCTGGGTATTTTTCCGTAAATGCATCTGCTAATTCTTCTGATAATGGCTGTACAGATGTTGAACCTGCAATTACAATCTTACCTGATAATGTAGAACCTTCAGGCACTTTTGCTTCTTCCTTTGCTCCACAACCACCTAATAAACCTATTGTTAACATAAGTGCTAACGAAATTTCTAAAAACTTTTTCATTTTATTTTCCTCCATTCATTTTTAAAGGTTTTGTTTTCTTAATCATTATTATAGGCTAATTTTACAATAATAATGTTAAAAGAATATGAACCTTTTGTTAAATGGATGTTAAATATTAATCTAATTTCTTTTTAAATCTTATAGAAGCAAATATTAAAAGGATCATCCCAAAATTAAAAAGAATAATTACTTCCTTCCATAAATAATTTAGACCAATCCCCTTTAATATAATTCCTCTTAATATCTTTAAAAAATAAGTGAGTGGTATAAAATATCCTGCACTTTGTATTAGTTTAGGCATTGCTTCCATTGGAAATATAAATCCTGAAAGAAGGACACTTGGAAGTATGAAAAATATAGTCATTTGCATAGCTTGTGCTTGATTTTGTGCGATTGTTGAAATAAGCATTCCTATGGCTAAAGAACAAATGACAAATCCAAAACCTAATACAATTAAAAGAAAAAGACTCCCCTCTATAGGTACTTGAAATAAATAACTGCCAAAAAATAATGCAATCAAAAAATCAATTGATCCAATGAAAATATACGGGATCATCTTTCCCAAAATAAGTTCGGCAGATTTTATAGGCGTTACAATTAATAATTCTAGTGTTCCATTTTCTTTTTCCCGTACTAAAGAAAATGCAGTGAGCATAACAGTAATGTTTTGCATAATCAGTCCAATAAGTCCTGGTATTGTAAACTTTGTACTTTCTAGATTTGGATTATACCATACCCTTGTTCTGACATCTATATTTTTTGATTTATTATTATTCAATCCTTTTTTTATTAATTCTTTTTCCTGTATTTTAACAGAGTACATTTCTGTAAGCATCATTCCATTTTGAAGTGCTGTCCGTGCGATGGTAGGATCTGTTCCATCAATGATTAGTTGCATTTGTGGATTTTTCCCTGTTTTTATTTTCTTTGAAAACCCAGATGGAATAATAATACCTGCCTTTACATCTCCATTATCTATTAATTTTTCAAGCTCTTTTGTACTTTTTACATAAACATCAGGACAAAAATAATCAGAATTTTTAAATTTACTTACAAGTTCTCTACTTTGAACCGTATGATCCGTATCCATAACGGCTATTTTTATATTCTCAACATCCGTATTTACTGCATATCCAAATAACATGATAAATACAATCGGCATCATAATAGCCATTCCAAGGCTTGCTTTATCTCTTTTTATATGAATAAATTCCTTTTTTACAATTGTCATTAATCTTCTAAGACTCATATTCACTCACCTTCCTCTACCAACCTTTATTATAAAAAGCAACTTTATACTTTCCATTTTAAAAAGGTGTGATTATATAATAAGGAGTGACTTGCAATCTTCATACTTGCCGGAACGACGTTTATATAATCACACCCTTTCTATATCATGACTGAATAAATTTGATTTTATCAAATGAAGATTGCACCTTTTCTCCTGTTTGTTCTTCTACATACTTTATAAATACATCCTCTAAATTCTTTGCATTTTTTTCTTCTATTATTTTTTTAGGATTTCCCTTTCCGATAATTTTGCCTCCAAATATAAATGCAACTTCATCGCAACTTTCAGCTTCATCCATATAATGAGTTGTTACGAGTATTGTAATTCCCTGTTTCGCAAGCTTATATATAATTTGCCAAAATATCCTTCTTGAAACTGGATCAACGGCTGCAGTAGGTTCATCTAATATTAAAAGCCTTGGCTTGTGCATAAGACAACACCCTAATGCCAATCTTTGCTTCCACCCTCCCGAAAGGGTCTTTGTTATATTTTTTTCTCTTCCATTCAGACCTGCCATATTGATAATGTCTTCTATTCTTTCATTTTTAACCTTCTTGGGAATTGAATATATATCAGCATAAAAATTCAAATTCTCTATTACGGTTAAATCCTCATACAAACTAAATTTTTGTGACATATATCCTATATTTTGCTTTATTTTTTCAGCATCCTTATAAACATCTAGTCCAAATACCTCTCCCTTACCTTCGGTTGGTGTAAGAACCCCACAAAACATTCTTATGGCAGTAGATTTCCCTGCTCCATTTGGCCCTAACAGTCCATAAATACTTCCTTTTGGAATTTTTATGTTGAGTTTATCAACAGCTGTAAATTCTCCAAATTTTTTAGTGATATTTTCAGTAATAATGGCTACTTCCCCATTCATTTATTTTCACCCCCTAAATTTACGTCTATTAGCATTCCAGGTTTTAAATCATCTATACTTTCATCTATTTTTATTTTTACTGCAAATACCATCTCCTGCTTATTTTCCTTTGATTCAACATTTTTAGGCGTAAATTCTGCTTCTTTAGAAATAAATATAACCTTTCCCTTTAATTTTTGATCTTTAATAAAGTCCACCTTTATATCTAGTTCCTTACCTATAGAAACTTTATGAAGTTCCTTTTCTGGAATATATATTTTTACCCATATGTTTTTTAAGTCTAATATATTTGCAATATTTCCATAGACAGGTATTATTTCACCCTTATTATAATTTACATTTTCAATGACTCCATCTATAGGTGATTTTATATTGGCTTTTGAAATTTTATATTTTATCATCTCAACCGTTGAAGTTGCACTCTGTACTTGCCCCACTGCCATCTCTATTTCCTCTGATCTTGTACCCTTTACCAATAAATCCAGCTGATACTGCATAGCTTCTACTTCTTTTTTCCCACTTTCATATAATGACTTTGAATGGTCCAAAAGAGATTTTGCATCTTTTACATTTTGCTCAGAAACAACCGCATTTTCATGTAATGCTTTCAATTTATTATAATTTTCAAGCCTATAATTATACTCTTTTTCTTTTCCTTCTGAAAGGGTTTTTGCCTGCTCTACTTTTGCCATTGCTTTTTTTATTTCTTCACTTCTTGGCCCTGTTTCTAGCTTATTTAAATTTGACTTTGCTATGGTAAGTCCTGAATTTGTCTGTTCTAATTCAATATTTAACTTTTCAACATCAATCCTTGCGATAAGATCTCCCCTTTTAACAAAATCTCCTTCTTTTATAGCAATTTCTTTAATGGCACCTGCTATTTCACTACTGATATTAAAATCATCACATTCTATAGTTCCAGTATATACGTTTTTATCTTCTTCAGAATTAAATGAACATGCAGATAACAAACACATACAAATCATTAAAATACATACTATAAATTTCTTATTCACGTCCTTACCCCCTTTTTATTCCATTCAAGAAAATATCGATCAGTACATCTACTTCCTCTTCAATATTTTCAAATGCATTTTCTTTATACAAAAACTCTCTTTGAAGAAGCATAAATATAATCATACCCATAAAGCTTCTCATTGCAATAAGACTATTTATATCTTTAAATTGTCCTTGCTTCTTTCCCTTTTCAAATATTTGTGCAAATATTGGAATCCCATTTTTTGAAACTTTGCTTAGAAATAATTCTTTTATATCTTTATGAAACTGCATTTCATAAAAAATCACTTTTATTAGTTGAAGATGATCTTGAAAAAGAGTTATTCTATCTAGTACAATAGCCTTTAAAATGATCTCAATTGATTGATCTTCATTTTCTTGTATTACTTTTTTCAAGCTATCGATTGCAATGGATTCACCAAATAACTCTATCATCTCTACCATAGCCGCATGAAGCAGCTCCTTCTTTTTCGGATAATACTTAAATATTGTTCCTTCGGCTACCTTCGCTTCCTTTGCGATCTCGCTAGTTGTAGCAGCAGAAAATCCTTTTTTAGAAAATATATTTATAGCCGCTTGTAGTATTTTTTTTTCTGTTTCTTTTGCATTCCTTTTCATATATTCCCCTCCTCCATATCAAGTGAGTACTCACTCACTTAACTCTATATTACTCCTTTTCCTTATAAAAAACAATAAAAAAATAAGCAGCTTTTTTAGCTGCTTATTTTTCATCCTGCATTTACACCATAACAAGAGCATAACGCTGGTAATCCATCTTCAAATCCAGAACCAACGGCCGTAAACTTCCATTCTCCATTGTGTCTGTAAAGTTCTCCAACAACTACAGCAGTCTCTAAACTATAGTCTTCTGAAAGATCATATCTTAAAAATTCACGATTTGTATTTTGATCTACAATTCTTGCAAAAGCATTTTCTACCATTCCAAAGTTTTGACCTCTTTCTTTTCCTTCATAGATTGTAATGGCAAATACTATTTTTGCTATGTCCGCTGGAATATTATTCAAATCTGCTAGTACTACCTCATCATCACCTGTTCCTTGTCCCGTTGTATTATCTCCACTTAACTCTATGGCTAAGCCAGCAGGCTTCTTATTTCCAAAGAATACAAAGTCTTTTTCATCTCTTACCTTTCCATCGACTTTTACTGCAAATGTAAATACATCTAAATCAAAATCTTTTCCATCAAATTTATTTGTATCCCATCCTAATCCTACATGAATTTTTGATAATGTAGCACCATCAATTCCCGCATCTGCTGCTGCTTTCTTTAAAGATACCTTTTGACCTTTTTTTAAAGATACCATTGTACCTGTATTACTACCTAATCCACCTAATCCAGCTACCCCTGATGATTGTGGTTGATTTTGATTTGTATTCGATCCTCCAAGACCGCCTAATCCATTTAATCCCATATCATTTCCTCCTTATCTTATCTAAAGAAATTTCCTAATGTATTTGATACTTGACCCATCATATCTGATGTATTATCCATAGAATTTCCCATAGCACTTGATTGAGTTCCTACTGCTGCTCCTCTATCAATTCCTACATCTAGTCCTGCTTTTCTCTCTGAAGGTTGTAACACTACAGTATGACCACTTTGCTTAAATTCAAACATGTAAGATTCACCTGAAGTCTGACCTATAAATGTTTTCCAGTTTACATCCGCTTTTAGTGATGGGTCTGGACCAGTCCAGCATATAATAGCATCTGGATCTACTCTGCAAGGGGTTTGAAGTACAATTCCATTTCCATCTGTAATAATTGCTACATGTCCAGTTTGCCCTGAATTATTTTGGAAGTTTGTAGTAAACAATCCTTTTTGAGATAAAACACCTGCTCCTATAAATCTAACACCATATTTTAAATTTCCTGAAAAAGCTAATATGTTTTCTGATTCAACACCCACTGATTCACCAGGCTCTAAAGGTACAACCGTTACATTTCTACCTTCAAATGCAAGTATACACATACCATTACCTGTTACTTTCATTATTTCCATATTTTCGCCTGTTAATCTACGAGAAACACTATTTATAATTCCTCTCGCTAATCCTGCCCCTGCATTAGGATCTAATAATATCTTTTCATACTTAAAATTTCCTTGATCTGCTACCATTGCTCCTTTTTTTGCAAAGAAAAATCCGTCTCCTTGTGCAACACATGAAAATGCTGGTGTTTGTTTAGTAGCTCCTGTAAGTTGTTCGTATGTTGATAATTGAAAGTTCATTTTTTTCCCCCACTTTTATTTGTAGTTTTAAATAAATTATACCATTTTTAGAACGTATATTTTAGGGTTTATTTCAAAATATTAGATAAACTTTTATATTATGATTCTTTAAAACACTTATCCCTAATTTTGAAAATCCCATATACTATTATAGGGAATATTGTAGGGAATATAACATCCCCTACTAAAGGATTAAATTTTTTAGAATACATATCGCTAACTATAAAAAGCCCATACCATATTATAAGAAATATAATAGGATCTAAAAAATCGGATTTCTTAATATTAAAATCTTTTTCTACTTTATATTCTTCAATCAATAATTTTTTCATATTCATTACTATTTCATCTATATGTTTTATTTTTTTATATTTAGATATTTCAATTCCTGTACACTTATCTTTTTTATTTTCCTTAATTACAATACTTGATCCTATATTTTTAATAACCAATTCGCTTTCACCATATTCTATTATTTCTTCTAACTCATAATCATATTTTTGAAACGTCTTATATACTACCTCTTCTAATACTTCTTTTTCAACAATATTGACGATTATTTTTTTATAGAAAAAAACTTTATATATATCATATACTATCCATGCACACCCCATCCATAGTGGTGTAACAAATATCAATGCTACCATGAATTTCCCTATTATAAATATCATTACAATAAGAAACACCAACATAAATATTCCTGCTATCTTTAATTTATACATAATAGGTGCATCAAATAATACTTGTGATTTATTTCTTTTAAAAGTGCATACGATCTCTTGCGTTACAATAATAAAAAAAACTAATATTATTCCTATCTTCATAACTATCCCCCTAAAGAAAAAACCTCATCCATTAACAGTATACCAGTTAATGGATGAGGTTTTTTCTTTTAATGTAATTATTTGTTATTTTTTCTATCTAATAGGGCAAGCTCCTGATTCGCATCCCTCTGTTCCAATATCTAATTCTGATTCTTCCTTTTCATACTTTCTAAGCAAAGAAGAAATAAATGGCTTCATTTCATTTACTCTTTTTTCATATTCTTCTTTCTCAATAGCTTCATATGGTAATAATTTATAAAAATTATCATCTAATGATAAGAAAGAAAGTGCAACAACATCATCCCAATTATTCCATACCCATTCTTCTACTTCCTCCCATTCATGTCCTCTAACATGAACAGTAATTGAACAATTGTGATCAACATAATTTTCCATAAACATTTTATAATTCTCAAGCTGTTCTATTGCAGAAACATCATATTTTGTTTTTCCCTTAGGCGCTTTTACAGGAAACTCTACTACTTTTGTAACACAAGTATCCCATTCTTGTCCTACCTCTGGGAATACTGGATACTCTAATTCCTCACAAACCTTTACCAGTGGATCATCTGTACTAATACGAATTCTACGTATAAAATAAGGTGAATGTGAATAGTGAACACCACTAGATACAGATGGTAATTGACTAAGAGTTCCTTCAGGCTTCACTGTAGTAATTAATAATGGAATATTTTCGCCAATTGCATTTGCATAACTTTCCGCTGTTTCACGAGCAGTTTCTCTTAGTTTTCTTAAAACGTCGCCTTGTTCTTCTATTGTCATTGCAGTTGCATTAACCATATCTTGCCATGCTGTTAAAGAACATCCCAATAGTTTATCTCTTTGCTGTACTGCATCCCAATTTGGAAGTTCTAGCTCAACACATGTCATTCTATATCCTACTCTTACAGATAATCTTTGAGCTTCAAGCAAACCTTCTAAATCTAATTTTCCATTTTCATCTACAAATGCATATACATTAATGGTCGTTAAATTACAAAGTCCTTGGGAATCAAGTAAAATTTCTCCGCATGGATTTACACCATTCATATTAGGTCTTCTTTTTAATCCTGCTTCTTCATTTACCCATCCAGGTTCTCCTGAATATCTCATACGCTCAATTTGCCAATGAAGTTTTTCTCTTGTAGGTTTTTCTCTATAATATATTGAGTTATTGCTCATTTGTCTGTGAATAATACTTTTATCTACAATCCACTGTCCATCTATCTGTTTATATAGATTAGATTTTGCATCAATACATTCTTTATCATCCGCATCTATTAATGCCATTTCTGCCGTTCTTCTAACGCCACCTACAACTACATTTTCACCAATAATATTTGCAATATCTAAGCAATTAATTGGCTTTAATTTAATCTTCTTTTGTTCATCTCTTGTTTTATTTTTACAAAGCACTTTATCTATTTTAAAGAACATATTCTTAAGACTCTCATGACCACTTGCCGTTCCACCAAAAGTCTTTAACTTCTCTCCCTTTGATCTTACATGGTCATAATCTACGATTATGGTTTTTACATTTCTATACTCATTGCTATATAATAACTTAAAGAAGAAATCTAAACTCTGAGTCCATCCTTCTTTACTATCTCCTACTGTAATTTTAACAGTGTTATTATGGAAAAATTCTAAGCTAGTGTTATCTTCTCTTTCACTCATAGGCATGGGCATATAATCTTTGTGTATAAGCTCATAGTCTGACCTTATTTTTGGAAGGTTTATAACATCATCTTTTAATATTCTAAGTCCGACCCCTGAACCTACCATCAATAAATAAAATAAATCTTTAAATGATTCAAAGCTCTCTATTCTTAAGAAAGAGCAATTATAATTTGCCATTGGATAATTCTTAGCTACTGACGTATTACCAACCCAAAAAGTACGCCCAGATAAGAATTGACGCAGGTTATAAATATTGTCGTATAGCTTTTCTGCTTCTTCTCTTGTAGTAGGTACCAAACTACAATTATATTCAACTGCACGTTTTACAGTCTCCCACCAATATTCTCTTCTTTTTTCGTCTGGAAGCCATCTTGAATATGTTCTATAATATACAAAATTTCCTAATTGATTCATGGGAGATGGCTTATGTTTATATTTACTTATAAATTCTTTTGTTAACAATCCCTCATCTTTCCTCTTCTTTGAATTTCTTACTTTATTATGTTCACTTCTATAAATAATGTATGCTTTTGCTACATCCTTTCTATCACTAGACATCAATAAATTTTCTACTATATCTTGTATTTGTTCTACATGCATTGGAGAATTTTGATCTATTATTTTTTCCTTAATTAACTTTCCAATTTGTCTGCTAAGTTCATGATCTGCTCCATCTTTAGTCTCTTGCATAGCTCTCTCTATAGCATTTAAAATCTTTGTCTCATCAAAATCTGCTATCTTATTGTTCCTTTTGATTACCTTTATCATATTAGCCTCCATCAACTACATTTAGTGTAATTATTTTTATCAAGTACTATATATTGTACCAAATGAATTAATGCTTGTCAAAATATTTTCTATAGATTAAAAAATAGATGGCGAATTGCCATCTATTTTTTAAGTATATCAAGAATCTCTTCAATTGCATTTTTAATATATTCGCCCTTTTTATATTTACGCTTCACTACAATAACCTCTGTTTCTTTTCCATTTGCTTCAACTTGTTTTACAAAATTAGGTCTCTCTACAAAAACACCTACTGTTTCAAATTTGTCATTCAAAAAAACAAAAGTTGGTATCTTGGGTTTTCCTCCTACTTTATATGCATCCATATAACTTTCATTTCCTTCTCTAGAAACAATAGAAAGTTTAAAATTTGGATTGTGATCCGATATTTTCTGAAGAGCTGGCACATTAATCATACAGTCAGGACACCAAATCTCTGCAAATGCAAGTACATTTATTACTTCTTTGATATTCTTGATTTTTTTCTCTAAATTTTCATCAATAGAAATTTGTTCATATATTTCTATTGTCTTTTCTTTATATGCATCTTTATCTTGATTTACAAATTCCATAAAAGAAATTCCCTTTTCAAAAATTTCCTGAATACTCATAAAATTCCCCCTTTATAGAATTACGTTTATCCATCCAACCTTATATTTCTGCATATAAATAAATATATGCAGAAAATTTATTTATATGATGAAATTTATTATAATAATAAATTAGAAATTATACAAAAAAACTCACAACGAATATCATCATTATGAGTTCTTAGTAAACCAGCGACGACCTACTCTCCCAGGCAGTTACCCACCA
>JADPRS010000074.1 GCA_015686845.1 Lutibacter sp. B2 | reverse complement strand
CGTTATCTACAATAGACATGATAGAGAAGAAGGGAAAAACAAATGAAAAGAATTATAAAGAAAAGAGAGTATGCTTTTAAATATGCGTTTATAGTCATGGTAATAGTATTGGCATATATGAATATTCAGCTATTTGAAGATGTTGTAGGAAGGGATAATAATAAACTAATTATTCCTTATTCTTTATATCTAGGAAACGTATTATCATTAATATCTAGTATTATAGAAGGTAAAATAGTGGAATATAGAGTGAAAAATTTAAAGTTACAGATGATAAGACCTTATAAAAAGGCTTCATTAGTAATTTATATTAGTGTATTTGTTTTTCTAAATATTATATTATGGTTACTATCTATGAATTTTTATATGGATACATTAATAGTCATTGTTATAGGAATTGTTATATGGAATATAGAAACGTACATGGGGGGTAAAGTCATGTATGGAGAACATGACTTAGTAGTAGGAAATAAAATATATGATATAGATTGTATAAAAAGTATCAGAGATGATTTTGGTTCTAACCTTTATATTCAAGTTACAGACGAAGAATATCCAATATATTGTGGATCACCATCAGCAAAACAAGAATTAACTAAGATGTTAGAAGGGAAGATTTCGAAAACCAGACTATAGGAATCTACTGCAGATAACATGCTATTTGCATACATTCCACTAAAAACATGTGGAA
>JADPRS010000014.1 GCA_015686845.1 Lutibacter sp. B2 | reverse complement strand
AAAGTCATCTTAATAAATATTTTAATAAATTTGTGGGGATTAGTCCGAGTGAATATATTGAGTATTATAAGAAAATATAAAAGCCGAAATAATATTTTCTGGCAAAAAATTATTTGATAGCAGGTATAAATTTAGCAAATAAATATAAGCCTTTATCTCCTGGAATTACTTCATGAATTTCTAAGTGATCTGGGTGAGTGTGTAAATTAATTTTGCAATTAGGTTCAATTTTAACAAGGTGGCAGCTGATTGATCCTTGAGTTTCAGAACTTATAAGAATATCTTTTAAGTGAACACCTTTAAGGTTTGGAATGGTATTCCAATCTGATTTAGTTAAATCTAACTTATTAGATTGGTTAAGTAGAATCCCTTTGTCAAAAGCGTCAAAAACAGTATTGTTTTTCATAAAGACAACCCCTTTTAGATTAAATTTTGTTGTAATGAAATAATAACATGTGTTGGATATAAGGTATTGTAAAATATTGCTCAATATAACATCACATAACATACGGTTCTTGATATTCTACAAAGAACGTGTAGGACATCAGGAACTGAAATGACGTTAGATGAAATTGTTGAAGATAGTCTACTTAAATATAAGATCTCTAAGAGCAGAAAACCAGTATAGATTATGAGATGATTTAATTAAATAAAAATAATATGGAGGCAATAATGAAAAAAATAAATAGAGCAAAAAATAAGAAACTATGGGTAGTAATAATAATTTTCATATGTTTTTATTTATATGTATCTAATAATTGGATTCAAAATACTAGATATAATATTTCTTCAGATAAGATAGATAAATCCATAAGGATTGTTCATTTGTCAGATCTTCATGGAAAGCAATTTGGAAAAGGAAATAGAAGACTTATTAAAAATATTATGAAAGAAGAGCCTGAAATTATTGTTTTTACAGGTGATCTCATAGATGCGTATAGAAATACAAATATTAAAGAAAGTGTACAATTTTTAGAACAATTATCACACTTTGCTCCTGTGTACTATATAAGAGGTAATCATGAATATAATACAAGTCGATATCAAGAATTAATGAATTATCTCAATGAGGTACAAGGTGATTTATATATTCTGGATGGAGGTTATCAGAACATTAAATTAAAAGGTAATAATTTTAGTATTTTAGGATTAGATAGAAGTAAAAAGGGTGTTATGGATAACTTTTTATCAGAAAAAGGGTATAAAATTATACTTAATCATTATTCAGAAAACTTTTCAGAGAATGATAATCTTAGTCGTTTAAATGTGGACTTAGTATTAACTGGTCATGCTCATGGGGGGCAGTGGAGATTACCAATAGTTGGAGGAGTATATTCCCCAGGTCAAGGCTTTAATCCAAAGTATTATCAAGGTATAAACGAAGATAACGGGAGTATACAAGTAATTAGTAGAGGATTAGGAAATAGTATATTTCCTTTTAGAATTTGTAATAGACCAGAGGTCATTACTATTATAATTGAATGAAAATATAACACATTAGAAATTGATACTGGAAAAGTGATTTTATTATAGATATTAATTTATGACCTTTTCAGTCCCGTTGAATGGTAAACTGGTAGATTTGAAAGAGTGAAAAGGGTAGAAGTTTTTTTACAAAAACAAAGTGAAATGTATTGTTAAATTCAAAGATAAGATATTAGCATGAAATATTTATTAGGGGATAATTTTTGTATAGGCGCAAGTGATGGTGATTATAAATCTAAATTAGTGCAGTTAAAAGAAATAAGTAGAGATAATTAAGGAGAAAAAATGGAAAGACAATCTATAAATATATATCAAGTTGATGCGTTTACGAATAAATTATTCCAAGGTAAATTCAGCAGCAGTATGCTTCTCAAAGAAGTGGAGAAAAACTACTTAGATTAAAAGAAAACAATCGTTTAGACTTAGTTGGTAAAGCAGTAATAGTATTAAAAGGAAAGGGGTATATATATTCATAAAGGAGATTACATATGAGACCTAAAGATATTAATTTTATTATAAGTATAGTGACACTAGTAATATTTATATTAGTATTTTATATATTTGGAAGTTATGTTATAAAGCCAAAAAACAAAAAAATAAAAAATAGAATTATAATTTTTATTATATTATCAAATATTAGTATAATTTTTGCTTCATGGTACTTCTTGGACTTATATATGTTATATAGAGGTATTATCAATGGATTTGGGGGTTCGATTATTGGGATTATGGGTGTGAAAACTAAAGATGGAATTGCTAGTCAAAAGAATGGATGAATTGAAGAAGTCAAAGACAAAGTTTTATATAACTGAGGAGCCCGTTGCGGGAAATTCGTATGCTGGGATCTGTGCTAGGGGCGATGACATTAAGTTTGAAAAATCAGTAGGGGGTAAATATGAAGAAAAATAAAATAATGATAAAAACAAAATTAAGTGAGGAAGAATGTATAAACAGGTTGAAGCAATACAAATATAAAGCAAGTGATTATTGGAACAAAGGTGAAGATAAAACTTATATAAATATTAAAGGAAATAAGATTAGTATTTGGAGAAGACAAAAATATACAACCAATTCGTTTGGGAGAGTTTTTTTTGGTAATATTACGGAAAATGAGAATTATACAGTTATAGAAGGGAAATTTAGATATAATATACTTATTTTATTTGTATTCACTATGTTAATTCCTGTTTCATTTATTACTTTCTTATTTGATTTAGAGTACATATGGGGGATGTTAATAGGCATTTCTATGTTTTTAATTTTATATTTTCCAATCAGCTCTATTTTATTTTATTTAGGATATAGAATAGGGGCAAAAAGTGAAGATATAATTATTGATCAATTAAGTGGCATATTAGATGGTGAATAAATAAAGAGAAGAAGATTGAGGATGAAATCAGTTTTTCAAATGCTAGGTATATAATTACAGATTAATTAGTTAAAGGTGGAGAAATACGTGTATTCAAAAAGATCATTGTCATTATTTTTACTGTTACTTATCCATTTATTCATTCCTGTATTATTGTTAAGTTGGATACTGTTTGAGAAAAATATATGTGTAGTAGATTGCCTTATACAAGCAATCATTACTGGATTGTACTTTATGCTTATTTATTTTAGTGGGTTTTGGGGATATTTCACATACTATTTAAGATATTTTTTCATACTGATGTATGGTGTATTTGTTGCTCGTTCATTTATTAAGTTGGACAAGGGATCATTGTTTACCACAAAAAGTTGTATGAATCATATTATTTTTTTTATTGAGATTGGATTGAAATGTATATTAGCATATTATATATACATTTCATTAAGAGCATATAGTTATAAAACAAACGCAGTAAATTTAGAATTTCCTTTTAAAAAAGGTATATATTCAATTGTTTGGGGTGGTAATGGTGTTGTAAGTCCTACGATGAATAGACACTATCATGATTCATTATACAAAAGAGTGGGAATACATAATAAAACTAAATATGCAGCAGATATCACGAAACTTAATGGCTTTGGAACTTCAGCCATTGGTTTATTACCACAAAAAAATGAGGCCTATGAAATTTTTCAAGAAGAAGTATGCTTTGTTTTTTAGATAGGTATTGTTTATATCCAAATATAGCGATGATGTAGAGAGAATAGGAGGAAATATGGGAAAAGTAGATTATTATGGAGACATTCTTAATGGGATTGAAGATTGGGATGATTATTTATTAGAAAAATCAGGATTACCAGGACCAAGAGCTAATCTTGAATTATTACAAGCTGTAGTAGAAAAAGGGAATCAAGATACTTTCTTTAAATATATTAAATATAACTCAGAAAAAGCACCTACTAATTCAAAATATGAATTTTTAGCAATGTGTGGGGTGGTTGGTTTAGGGAAGTTAATGATAGAAGGAAATATCGAACTTTTTAATACGCTAAGAATGTATGCTTCTGATTCAAGATGGCGAATACGAGAAGGCGTAGCAATCGCTTTACAGAATTTTGGAGAAAAAGATACAGAGACATTATTAAGTGAAATGCAGAAGTGGAAAGAAGGTACTTTTTTAGAGCAAAGAGCAGTTGTAGCAACATTATGTGAACCTAAATTATTAAGTCAACAAAAACAAGTAAAAAAAGTACTTAATATACTTGATGAAATAACAGAATGTATCTTAAGTATGGATAGTCGAAAAGATGAAGATTTTAAAACTTTGAAAAAAGCGCTAGCATATGGTTGGAGTGTTGTAGTTGTTGCGCTACCAGAAGTGGGAAAGCAAAAAATGGAGAAATGGTTTTCAAGTAATGATAAAGATATAATTTGGATTATGAAGCAGAATTTGAAAAAAAATCGGCTTAAAAAAATGGATTTTAAATGGGTAGAAAGATCGTTGTTGGAATTCTAGCATCACATAATATAGCCTTTTCATTTTAATTTAGAAAGTAATGGAAATATCAGTCTTTTTGGTTATATACAGCAGATGAAGATAATGAGATTCATATAACAACATTGCAGCCTGGTTCTGCAAGTATGCATATGTGTGATTATGTTTTTGTTAAAGATAAACAGTGTTTTGAAAGAAAGATTATCTTTGATCCTAAAAATATAAATATGCTAAGTAATATTTACTTGTTACCAAAGTAATAAAAATAATCGGTAATAGGAGATAAGATGAAATTATACTATAGATAGCCATATATTTACCAATGTTTGTAGTGTTATTTATTTTAATACCATCACAAAAAAGAATTATTACTGATAAAAGTAAGCAAAGAAAGAAAAAATGTATTAAAATGGAAAAAAGAAGACCACTGTTTAATACAGAAATCTTCTTTTTCTTTACATTTTAAAATTGTTCATTTCTACATTTAATTCTTCAGCCAATGTCTTCAATTTTTCAGCAGCACTTGCTACTTCATGTACAGATGCTGATTGCTGCTGCATAGATGCGCTTACTTCTTCTGTTGCAGCTGCCGTTTCTTCAGAAACAGCAGATATATTTCCAATAGCATAAACGATATTATCTTTATCTTTACTAATAGCATTAACAAAATCTGTTATATGTGCAATTTTTTGAGCAATATCTTCTATAGATGTATAAATATCTTCAAAAGAATGATTTGCTTCGATTACTGCATTATACTGTTCTACAGATCTTTCACTTACTTCTTTCATAATACCGACTGTATTACTACTTTCTTTTTGTATATCTACTATGATTTTATTAATCTCATCTGCTGCTATGGCTGAACCTTCTGCTAATTTTCTTATTTCATCCGCAACTACTGCAAATCCTCTGCCATGTTCACCCGCTCTTGCTGCTTCAATAGATGCATTTAATGCTAATAGATTTGTTTGTTCTGCGATGGAACTAATAGTTGCCAATATACTTTCTATATCCTTTGATTTTGTTGCGAGTGCATGAATAGCTTGTTCAATTCTTTTGGTTGAATGATTGTTCATTTCTGTTTTTTCTCTTAACTCATTAACTACCCTTACCCCTTGTGCATTAATGTTCATAACCTCTTTTGTTGCATTACTCATTTCTGTACTATGATGAGATAATTGATTGAATTGCTGATCTAATCCCATTGTAAGCTCTGCACCCTTTTCAGCATCTGCAGCTTGATCACTAGCGCCTCTAGCAATTTCATCAATAGCCCTAGCTACTTCCTCAACAGATAGGTTTGTTTCTTTCGAAGAAATCTCCAAGTAATTGGATGAATTAGACACTTCACTTGCAATAGTCTTTGCATTAGATACTAATTTTTTTATATTTTCAACCATCAAATTAAACTTTGAAGAGATTTCTCCAATTTCATCATTTGATTGAATATTTAAATGTACAGATAAATCTCCATTTGATACAGCCGTTAGACCATCTAAAATAACAGGTACATCTTTTAATATTTTTTTCGTTAATAAAAGTATGCTTATGGCAAGACCTATACAACTGAATCCATAAAGCAATAGGATGATTTTTCTAATGGCACTTACTTTATCTAATACATAAGTATCAGGTATAGTCATAGCAATAGACCATCCATTAATATCTATGGGCATATAAGCCATATATTTTGTTTCTCCATTATAAGAATATGGTTTTACGCCAGACTCTCCACGAACCATAGCTTTTCCAATTATTCCTATGTCCCCAGCTGTTTCTGTCATATTTTCTTTTAATATTTTATTTTCATCTGGATGATAAACAATGTTTCCTGTGTTATCAATGAGTACCGCATAGCTATCTTCTCCAATTTTATACTGAGACATCATTTTAGATAATCTTTCTATGGATACATCAATTACAGAAGCTCCAATAGATCTACCATTTTCAAATATGGGATTAACTATACTGATGACAAGTTTACCTGTAACACTATCTATATAGGGAGTGGTAAAATGTATATCCTTTTTCGCTATAGCATCTGTATACCAAGCTCTTTTCATTAAATCCCATTCTGGAGCTACTTCATATGATTGATCTTCATTAATAAAATTATTATTATTTTCTAATGCCACATAAACAAGTCCTAAGTCTTTATCCGATTCTTTAATATTCTGCAAAGTTTTTAATACAGAAGGATAGCTAGGTAGTTGTTTTACTTCTGTTCTACTTGCCAATCCTTCTGTATCTTTAATATAGTTTACGATACTATCAGTATTTACCATTCCCTTTACCGTAACAGCTTTTTCTGTAAAAAATGTGCCTATACTTGAGCTTATATTCTGGGATTGACTGACCATGTCATTTTTTACTAAATCTGTAATTATGTTGCTCACCGTATTATTAATAATAATTCCTGTTAAAGTAAAGATTATGATTACTAAAGTAATAACAGCGAGTAATAATTTATTGGCTATACTTTTGCTTTTGTAATTCAAATGTCCTTTAGGTATTAGCTTTTTCATAAGATCATCCTTTCATATGTGGTTTTCTGTGTTTTTACAACTCCGTTAGACTTTTTATCCCTCCTTCAATAGATAGAGAAAAAATTAGGATGAATAATATTGCAGATATGAATTTTCGTTTACGACATATTTCTACATTTTCATCAATATTCCTTCATATTTTTATATATTATTACTACCCAATATTTTCATTAGTATTCAAATATTTTTTAAACAAAATAAAATGTGGTAAAATTGTATTTTGATATGAATAAATGTTAATTGTTGTAATGGTAGGAATTGATTTAGAAAATTTAAAAACATGCTTATGAAAAATTCGTCAAAAGTGAACGGGAGGTTTAAAATGAAGAGATTTTTGATTTTTATCATAATTATTTTATTAAGTGCTTTAAGTTTTGTTGGGTTTAATCAAAAAAAGTCTAAAAAGGAATTGTATGATTTGAAAAGTGAAATGAAAATATTAAAGAATAAAGAAAAAAATAAATCATTAGTAAAAATAAATAATGAAACAGATGTGACCGTAGAAGAATTTATTTATATATTGTTGAATAAGGAAAATAAAACAAAAAAAGATATTGAAACGATTTATTTGCTTTTACCAGAGGCGAATTATGATGAGATCATATACTTTGAAAAAGCATTAGAGTGGGCATCGGAAAATATTGATATAGATCATGAAAAAAATATGATTAATTTTATAAAGCTTAGTGACAATTTAAATTGTGGTTGTTCTGAGGGATATGGTAGGGATATATATAATATTTATAAACAAAATAATATAAAATTTTTAAAGTATCTTGCTGAGGTTCCTAATTATGCTGAAAATATATATGGTCACATAGCATTTGAACTACATTATAAAGATGAATGGATAAAGGAAAAAGAAAAATTAATAAAATTATTAGAGCATAAGGATTTAGACTCAAGAGAGAAGAATATTATAGAAAAATTCATTGAAGTATTAGATGGATATATTGATAAAGGAATATAAGGCATGCCATCTGACGTAAAGAAAAAAATATTAGGATTTGCTTTAATGGAAGAGAGATGAACTAGAGAAAGTTGAATGATAAATATAAAAAATGTATTCAAATAAGTTATAATATAGTTATAAAGTAAAAGAATTCAAATGAGAAACTGTTTTTAGGAGATTATAAATGAAGAAAAAAGTAATTTTAGTACATGGATTCAATAAGAATAAAAAAGACATGTTCATATTGAAGAAAAATTTAGAAAAAATAGGCTATGAATGTATATTGATAGATTTACCCTTAACATTTAAAGAAATTGAATATTGTACTTCTATTTTTGAAGAAAAAATAGAAGAAATTATATGTAGTTTAAAAGAAAACGAAAAAATTAGCCTTGTAGGTCATAGTACGGGTGGATTAATAATAAGGCATTTTTTATCCAATACAAAATATACAGATCAAATAAATAGATGTGTTTTGATATCCACGCCAAACAAAGGAAGTCAATTAGCAGATATAGCTTCAAAATTATCAAATCTTTTTACTAATATGTTTAAGACGTTGAAATCACTACAATCAGAGAACATAGAAAATTTAAAGTTAAAGCATGTAGAATCCATTGAAATAGGTGCAGTTGCAGGGAATAAAAGCAATTTACTTTTAGGTAAGTTACTAAAAACTGAAAATGATGGTAGAGTTCAGGTGAATTCTGTAAAATATAAAGAACTAAAAGATTTTATCGTTGTCTCTTATGGGCATAAAGAAATTCACCATAAATATGAAATAGCAGAATTGGTCAGTGCTTTTCTTGAAAATGGTCATTTTAAGAAATTAAATAATCTTGATCAAAAGGAGAATAGCTTTGATGAAAAATAAATTTCTAATCGGTGATATGGCAAAACTCCATAATGTATCAACGCAAACCTTAAGATACTATGATAAAATAGGAATTTTAAAGCCTAAAATAGTAGATAAAAATAATGGATATCGCTATTATAATATAGATCAATTTGAACAATTAGATAGAATAAAATACTTAAAATATATAGGGATCTCTTTAAAAGACATAGGTGGATATTTTGAAAAAAGAGATATAGAAAATATGGTGAAGTTGCTTGAAATGCAGAAGCAGGCCACACATGAAAAAATGAAAGAATTAGAATTGATATCAGACAAAATTGGTAATAAAATAAGTCAAATAAAAGATTATATGAACATAGAAAATCGTGAAACCGTAAGAATAAGAGAAATACTAGAAAGAAATATTGCTGTAGAATCTATAAATGATTCAGATTCAGATGTTGAATTTGAATTGGCCTTAAAGAATTTACAAAACATATGTAAAGATCAGTATCTAATGTTTACAGGAAAAATAGGTGTAATTGTATCACAGGATAATTTGAGAATGAATAGATTTGATAAGTATAATGCAGTGTATATTTTACTGGAGGATCGTCTTAAATACAGCAATATGAAAAAATTACCAGCAGGAAAATATGCATGTATTTATCATAAAGGACCTTATAAGGAAAACTATAAATCTTATAAAAAACTATTAAACTATGTAAGTGATCATAATTATGAAATTATAGGTAATGCAATAGAAATTGGATTGATTGACTGCTCTATGATCCTGAATGAAGATGAATATTTAACGGAGATTCAAATTCCAATAAAGTAATGTCTTGACCTTATAGTAGCTATAAGGTATAAAATAACTTCTGTTAACGAATAAGGAGGTTATTTTATTATGACAAAAGCTTTAGATTTAAAAAATGATTCTGTTTCTAAATTATTTCTACACTATCTTGTTCCCTCTGTTATGGGAATGCTTATAATGTCTTTACACATAGTAATAGATGGTATATTCGTAGGACGAGGGGTTGGAAGTGATGGTTTAGCAGCTGTAAATATTGTAGTACCAGTATATTCACTATTTGCAGCGATAGGGCTATTGATTGGGTTAGGAGGAGCAACACTAGTATCTATTAAATTTGGTGAAGGGAAAGAGGAAGAAGGGAGCAGTATTTTTACACAAGCAGTATTGCTAGCTGCAATAATAAGCATAACGATTACTGTCTTAATGGGCTTAAATATAGAAAAGATGTCCTATATACTTGGAGCAAATGATAAAATATTAGATTATGTCAAAGATTATATGCGTATAATCTTATATTTTTCACCATTATTTGTGATGGTAGATGTTCTTAGTTGTTTTGTAAGAAATGACAGAGCACCTCAATTATCAATGTATGCAATGATGATAGGTGCAGTAATTAATTGTTGCTTAGATTATATTTTTATCTTTAAATTTCATTGGGGCGTAAGTGGTGCAGCTCTAGCCACAGGTGCAGGAAATTTAATATCTATTATAATGTTATTGATGCATTTTATATTAAAAAAAGGTGATCTTAAATTTGTCAGAATAAAATTTGTTTTAAATGATGTTATGAGAATTTTTAAAAATGGATTTCCAAGTTTTTTATCAGAAATGTCTTTAGCTATAGTTATGTTAATGTATAATTTAGTTTGCATGAAAATGCTTGGGGAGATAGGTGTATCAGCTTACAGTATCATAAATTATATATATGCATTAGTATTTATGGTGTTTATTGGAGTGTCACAGGCTGTACAGCCTATCATCGGTTATAATTATGGAGCAAAAGAATATAAAAGAGTAAGAACAAGTTTTAAATTGGCAGTTTACGTATCCGTAGTATTTGGAATAGGTTTTTTCATAGTAGGCCTTTTATTTGCAAAAAACATGGTTGAATTATTTAATAATAACAATAAGGAATTAATAAAATTGGCAAGTATAGGTATGAAAATTTACTTTGTAAACTATTTATTCATGGGGGTTAATATAGTCATAACTTCGTATTTTCAAGCCATCGAAGAAGCAAGATGTTCAACAATTGTTGTATTGTGTAGAGGGTTGATCTTTAGTATGGCTGGATTATTTATTCTTCCTAAAATATTTAGTACAAATGGAATTTGGTTAACAGCCCCTGTAGCAGAATTATTGACTATTGTGGTGTGTTGTTTTTTATTATATCAAAATAAAGTTAGAACTTGGAGGTATCAGGATGGAAAATAAAAAAATAAACTATAAAATTGTATCACCTAAAATACCAAAGAAATTAGATGAGTTTCAATCTTTTGATGAGGATATTCAAAATGATGATTTTTTCGAGATGAGGGTGATTTCAGATTGTTGTATTGAAAATCAAACGGCAGAACATGTGAATTTTAAACAGATGATTTTTAGAAATGTTATATTTAAACAAATAGCATTTAAGGGTCTTGATTTGACAGATGTAAGGTTTGAAAACTGTGATTTATCGAATGTGGATTTTAATGAAGCCATCATTCATAGAGTGGAAATGATTGACTGTAAAATGATGGGAATTGATCTGAGTGAATCAACTTTACAAAATGTAAAGTTTGGAAACTGTAATGGTAGGTATGCTTCTTTTGCATTTTCACGTTGTAAACAAGTGAATTTTGAAAATTGTTTACTGCGAAATGCTGATTTTCAAGAATCTGATTTTAATAAGGTGGCTTTTGTTGAGTCTGATTTACAGCAGGTTGAAATGCCAGGAACAAAACTAAAGGGAATTGATTTAAGTGATTGTGAAATAGATGGAATAAATGTAAGGACAACAGATTTATATGGAGTGATCGTTTCGCCTATACAAGCTGTTTCGCTTTCAAGACTTTTAGGTCTTGTTATTAAGAATTAAAATTAAAGGATATTCTGTTAAAAAGTTATTTTCTAAAAGTTTAGAGTATAGGAGAAGTTCCTCAATAAATAATATAGATAGGAGGGAAAAATGATGATTGAATGGTTAGTACAATTCTCACCAGTTACACAAGCTTTAATTGGGACATTGTTTACTTGGGGAGTTACAGCACTTGGAGCATCTTTGGTTTTTTTCTTTAAAACAATTAATAAGAAAGTATTAAATGGTATGCTAGGCTTCGCTGCAGGTGTTATGATTGCAGCAAGTTTTTGGTCACTACTAGCACTTGCTATTGAAATGGCAGAAGAGTTAGGGCAAACAGCTTGGTTGACCGCTGCTATTGGTTTCTTAGGTGGAGGCGTTTTTTTATTCGCTGTAGATAAGTTATTACCTCATTTACACATGGGACTTGATATTTCTCATGCAGAAGGGATAAAAACAAGTTGGCAAAGAAGTGTGCTTCTTGTATTGGCTATTACATTACATAATATTCCTGAAGGACTTGCGGTAGGTGTTGCATTTGGTGCTGTTGCTTATGGATTACCTTCAGCTTCATTAGCCGGAGCGATTGCCTTAGCAATTGGAATTGGTTTGCAAAATTTCCCAGAAGGTGCAGCGGTTTCAATACCACTTAGACGAGAAGGTTTTTCACGCACGAAAGCATTTGTATATGGGCAGGCATCAGGCGCAGTTGAACCCATCGCAGGGGTTATTGGTGCAGTCGCTGTTGTAGCGATGCGTCCTTTATTACCATATGCATTAGCCTTTGCTGCTGGAGCCATGATTTACGTTGTTGTTGAGGAATTAATCCCAGAAGCACAACAAGGGGAAGGATCAATAAAAACAGATATTGCAACAATTGGATGTATGGTTGGATTTACTGTAATGATGATTTTAGATGTTGCATTAGGGTAATTTAAATATGATCTTAAAGGATATTTTATAAAAAATAAAATAGTAAGTATATTTCCTCTTTAAAAACAAAGAATACTCTTGTACCAGTAAGTAAAAAAATTGGAGGAATTATAACATGAATAACACACAGGGTAAAAATGCGAAACAACACGTACAAGATGTTCAAGCGCAACTTCAAAGTTCTGTAAATTGTTTAAATCAAGCAATAAGCTCAGTTGAAAAACCAGAAAATAGACGACAAATTCAAGAAACGCTTAATTCAGTAAATAGTGCATTGAATGCAGCAAATACTACCCTTACAAATTATGTAGAGTAGTATATAATTTGTAAGACTTTGTTAACAGAAGCTATAATCAATATTGATTATAGCTTTTGTTTGATTATAAATCTAAATAATTAATTTTATAATATGTTACAGACTAGATTACAAATTATATGTATAGTGAGAAAGAAATCTTGTATTCCTAAAGGAATACAAGATTTCTTAAAGTACATAATAATCTTACTAGCGCTATTATAGATAACTTACATTACCCATAATAACGGTTCGTTCGACCAAGGAAGATGCAAAAGCATCTTGCTCAATCTTAGCTCGACCTTTTATGATAGAATAATCCACCATAAAAAATCTTATCTCCGACACCATATAAGCGTTGTCACTTACATAATATCTTTGATCGAATAACATAAATCCCAAGGAACTTAGGTTATTCTTAACTTGACCATTATGCACCCTAAAAATATTATATCCAATAATAAAGAAAATATTTAAGATATAAAAAATATTACTTTGGAAATACTAAAAAAACATATGTTTAGGAGGGGTGAAATGATGAATACAGTTTCAGGAGATACGATTTGGTCTAAAATAAATAATATAACGAATAAATACACCTATATTAGCAAAAATATAGAATGTGATGTAGTTATAATTGGAGCTGGAATAACGGGAGCACTATGCAGTTATCATTTAACAAAAAATGACGTGGATACAGTAATAGTAGATAAAAATATCATAGGATATGGAAGCACAAGAGGATGTACTGCTATACTTCAATATGAAATAGATTCAAATTTAATTGGATTAAAAGGAATTATAGGAGAGAAAAATGCAGTGAATTGCTTTAAAGAAACTGAAAATGCATTGTTTGAAATAGATAAAATAACGAAGGATATTGATGATGATTGTGAATTTAGAATAAAAGATTGTTTATATTATACATATAAAAATAATGATATTAATTTTTTGAAAAATGAATATGATTTAAGAAAAATGAATGGGTTTGATGTAAAATATATAGATCAAGAAAAAGGGAAAAACATATTTTCATTTAATATAAAGGGAGGCATATATTCAAAAGATTTAGCTGCTGAAATAGACCCCTATAGATTTACACATTCATTAATAAGAAAAGGCGTAGAAAATGGATTAAGGGTATATGAAAATACTGAAGTGGTAAATGTAAAAAATGAAAATAAGAAAGTAGTATTGACTACGAATAATGGATTTAAGATAAAAGCGAAAAAAGTAATCATTGCAACAGGATATGAAGCAAGGAAATATTTCAATAAAAAAACGGCAATATTAACTAGAAGCTTTAATATAGTTACAAAACCATTAACTTGTTTTGAGGGATGGCACAATAAATGTATCATAAGAGATACAGATGATCCGTATATATATATTAGAAGCACAGATGATGATAGAGTAATTATCGGTGGAGAAGATGAAAAATTAGGTGGAGAAAGAAGTAAAATGTATAATCTTAAAAATGAAGATGTATTGTCACTCAATAAGTATAATATTTTACAGAATAAGTTAAAATCATATTTTCCAAAAATGAATAATGTTGAAATAGAGTATACTTTCAGTGGATTTTTTGCAGAAACCAAGGATGGACTTCCATATATAGGAGAACATAAAGATTATCCAAATCATTATTTTTGTTTAGGATATGGTTCAAATGGAATATTATATGGACTCATGGGTGCCAAATTAATAAGAGATTTGTATTTTGGAGATCATCCACCAATATTAAATTTATTTAGACTAGATAGATAAAATTTATATATTATCAATAATATATATCATAAGACAAAAATCTGGGTTTATGTTTGAACTCAGATTTTTTGTGTTGCCTAAATTTCCTGAACTATTCCCAACATCTCGTAAGGGAAGAGTATTTTTTTTGAAATATAGTTTACAAGGAAACAAAAATACTGTAAAATTGTTTACTAGGAAACAAAAATGGAGAGGTGATAGTATGATCAATATAACAATGAAATTAGATAGAAATCATGAGGTTTGGAAATGGTTAGAGTCTCAAGAAAATAAATTAATGAATGCAGGGCATGTGGGTACTCATATAGATGTGTATAAAAAAAGCAATGTTCCAATAGAGTACTTCAAGACAAAGGGCATTTTAATTGACTGCACGAATTATGATCTAGATGAGGAGATCGGATTAGAAGTATTAAAAGGAGTAGAAATTGAAGGCGAAGAAGATATCTTTATAATATTTAAAACAAATATACAAAGCAAATATGCATACGGAAGTGAAATATATGTAAATCAGCACCATGAGCTTAGTTGGGAACTTATAAATTTTTTACTTGATAAAAAGGTATGCTTTATAGGGATTGATTGTGCAGGAATTCGTAGAGGAAAGGAACACTTTCAAGCAGATATAAAGTCAGAAGAAAACAAAACTTATATTATAGAAAACTTAGATTTAAGCAAATTAAATTTAAAAACAGGTGATCAATTTCATGTTTATACCATGTGGATAGAAAATCCATTTGCTACGGGATTATCTACCAGAGTGTTAGCCGATGTTTAGATAAGGAGTTGCTTAATATGGATAATGAAATAATGTTAACAAAATTAATTGAGTCTTTTCAACTATTTGTAGAATTTAACGAGAAAGATTTTAATGATAGATATGAAGATTTGAACATAAATGACGTTCATGCCATTGATTATATAGGTAGAACGGAATATGCTAATATGACTAAAATTACAGAGCAATTAAAAGTAACGAAAGGTGCGGTTACTAAAATAACTAAAAAGCTAATGAACAACGAATATATAAGTTTATATCAAAAGAAAGAAAATAAGAAAGAAAAATATTTCTGTCTCACAAAGAAAGGTAAAGAGCTTTTTATAAAGCATGAAACTATTCACATGGAAGCTATAAGAAGAGATGTGAAGATATTTGAATACTTTAATGAATGCGAAAAAGAAGTTATATTTAGATTTTTAGACATCCTAAAAAAAGACATTGAAGAGAAGTTGAAATAGTAAAAGCGAGAGAATTACATGAACAACATATATAAGAGTAGAACTTTATTTTGTGTATAGTATTATGCTGTTGACCCTATTATGAGTATTATGTCAGGACGTAGTTAATACTGATTAGAAAATGCTTTAGGAGGACTAAATAGTGAATAAAGAAGTTATTTCTGATAAGCAAGGCATATCCATTATTAGTTTATTTATAATAGGAAGTTCAATAGTACTTACTGTAGCAGGAAAAGCTAAAAAAGATGTATGGATAGCTATTATTTTTTCGATTTTAACTGCATTACCTATAGTATGGGTACATGCTAGACTGCTTGTCCTTTTTCCTGGAAGAGATTTGTATGATGTCCTTGAGCTCGTTTTCGGGAAATTCATTGGAAGAGGAATTTCACTACTGTTTATTGGGTTTTCATTCTTTTTAGGAGGTTTAGTATTAAGAGTTTTTGGTGACTTTATTTCTACAGTTTCTTCTGTAGCTATACCTGGAATTGTACCAATGTTATTCATGGGTGCATTATGTATTTGGGCAGTAAAGGAAGGAATAGAAACCATAGGTAGGTGGGCAGAATTTTTTTTAATAGGAACTATTGTTTTGATACTGATAGTTAATTTGTTGTTAATTAATAAAATGAATATAAATAATCTTCGTCCTATATTATATGAAGGCATAAAACCGGTTGTTGACGGTGCTTTTCATGCATTTATATTTCCATTTACTCAAACGATTGTATTCACAACTTTTTTTTCTTCGTTAAAAAATAAATCTGTGTATAAAGTTTATATAGTGGGTTTATTGATAGGAGGCTTTATTAAAGTATGTATGTGTCTATTAAGTACTTGTAATGGAATTGCTAAAATATTTGGTTTTAATGATTATAGGTTTATAGTAACACCTATTGGATTATTAATAATTAATTTATCTTATTTTATTCATGATAATGTAATGGAAAAGGCAGCATTTGCTTCAGATATATATCCTAGTTACGCTTTTCCATTTCAAGTGATTCTACCTATTAGTATACTTATTGTAGCTGAAATAAAGAAGAAACAATTAACTTAAAAGTCAAACGATATTCTTTTTTGAAATAGTTATTTCATTGTAGAGTATAGCATTATATAATAATATATAGTATAAAAGCCTATTTATTAGTGGTGAGGGAATGTATCCAACAAAAAGGAGCTACCTCAAAATGATTGAATAAATTATTTTGAGGTAGCTCTATTTAATTATTTTAAAGAAGATAACGTAATCCCATATTGGTAATATTGATTCATCTCCACCTTAGGAACCATACTTCCACCTGTAGCCCAAACAATGTGTGTAAAATGTTTCATCTTATCTTTTAGATTATTGTATTCTAAATATTTCTCCCCTGCTTCTGTCTTAAATAAATCAACTACCCCAGGAATACCAGCCAGTGCGGAAGGCTCTAGATAGAAATTTTCTGTATCAGCCAAAGCACTTAATAATACATATAATTGATCATCATTTACCGTATAGACGCCACTTAGAAGATTTTCTAATGTTCTTCCAACAAAGCCTGAAGCTCTGCCCACTGCAAGCCCATCTGCAGCAGTGATATTATCAATGCCAAAGTCTTGAACACAAACTTTATCATGTGTACCTGTCATTGAGCCGATTAACATACAAGGAGAATGGGTTGGTTCTGCAAAGAAGCAATGTACATTGTCTTTATATGCTAATTTTAATCCAAAAGCAACACCACCAGGGCCCCCTCCAACACCACATGGGAGATATACAAATAATGGATGGTCTTGATCTACGACTATATTTAGTGATTCCAATTGTTTTTTTAATCTAGAAGCTGCAACGGCATATCCAAGGAATAGATTTTTAGAATTTTCATCATCTACAAAGTAGCTATTTGGATCTGCATCTGATTGTTTTCTACCTTCTTCTACTGCTTTGCTATAATCTGATTCGTATTCTACAACAATAACACCTTTACTTCTAAGTAAATCCTTTTTCCATTTTTTTGCATCGGAAGACATATGAACGGTTACTTTAAATCCTAGCTTTGCACTCATAATACCAATACTAAGGCCTAAATTACCCGTGGAACCTACAGCGATAGAATAGTTAGAAAAGAATTTTCTAAATTCATCACTATCTAGGATAGAATAGTCATCTTCCTTTGTTAGCATTCCGTGTTGTATTGCTAAGTCTTCTGCATGTTTTAGTACTTCATAAATGCCACCTCTTGCTTTGATAGAACCTGAAATTGGGAGATGACTATCACATTTTAATAATAAATCTCCAAAAATATTTTGATTAAAAGATTTTTCAATATGTTTTTTCATGGTAGGTATTTCAACAATAGGTGATTCAATGATTCCGTTATTTTCTTTTGTTTCTGGAAATATTTTTTTTATGTAGGATGCAAATCTTTCGAGTCTTTCTTCTGCGTCTATTATATCTTTTTCTGTTAGGGTAATTTTTCGTATGGCCTCCTCAAATTTTGTATATTTTGGATTTGTCCAGAATACTTCTTCTGTTGACGTAAGTTTATTAAGAAGTGGATATTCTTCTTTCCATTTTTCTATACTTTTGCCTAGGATCATTTTATTTTTCATAGTGACAACTCCTTTCTTCTATTTACATTTTACATATTTTATAGTAAATGGTAAAATGATTTCTGTACTATTATTTTTTTGGGGGATGTATATGAAAAAATTTATTATTATAATAAGTATCATAATTTTATCATTGAATTTAGCAGCTTGTAAAACGACCATAAAAGCAGGCGTAGTAAAAAATAATGAGGATCGTAAGAAAGATACCAAAGAGATAAGTTATGAAGATGAACTGGATGATATGAAAAAAAGGTTAGATGTATTAGCGGAGAAATTAATAAGTGAAAAAAATGATAAAGATTCAATAAACAATATATTAAAAGGATTAAAAGAAGAAGAACAAAATATAGATGCGGTGTATTTTGCTAAAGAAGATACTATAGAATTTTTTACGTATCCTGAAGCAGAATTGCCAGAAGGATATGATGCGAGGGAAAGACCATGGTATAATCAATCGAAAGAGCTTGAATATTATGTTTCTGAGCCATATAAAGATATTGTAACGAATAATAGTATGGTTACAGTTACAAAAGCAATATACATAAATGAAAAACTATTAGGGGTCATTGGAATAGATTTAATTATGAAAGGATGTAAATAAAATGCCATTTACATTTGCACATCCAGCGATCGTGATTCCAATAAATAAAAGGTTGAGAAAATTTTTTAGTCTTACAGCTTTAGTAATAGGGAGTATGGCACCAGATTTTGAATACTTTATAAGGTTTAAACCTGTAGGATTAATAGGACACACATTTCTAGGATTTTTTTATTTTAATTTACCATTATGTTTTTTGGTAGCATATTTATTTCACTATATTGTTAAAAGGTCTTTTATTCTAAATATGCCTCAGTGTATAAGTAAGAGGTATTCTTATTTAACCATGGAAAGTTGGGGGATACATTCAATAAAAGAACTTTTTATATTCATATATTCTGCTATAGTAGGGATGCTATCCCATGTGATTTGGGATGCTTTTACACACAATGGAGGAAGATTTGTTGGGATGATTCCTTTGTTATCAAAAAGAGTATGTATTATGAATTATAAAATACCTGTTTATAAGTTGGCACAGCATGGAAGCACTTTAATTGGTTTTATGATTATATTCTATTATTTATATTCAATAAGAAGTAAATTATCCAATAGAGTAAGTCAAATTTCACCTATAGAGAAATTAATGTATTGGATGTTCATTTTTTTAGGGGGAATAGGAATGGTTTTTTATAGAATATCTAGTTCATTTTATGGATGTAATCTCAAATATATTGGAAGTTATATAGTATCTTTTATAAATGGACTCTTTATAGGATTGGTTATTGTATCTTTGGTTTTTAAATTTTGTTTCAATAGAAGACAAATAAACCATATCTAGATTCTATCTTTATCCGATGACTAACAATTCTAATACGCCCACTTTCACAAGTGGGCGTAAAGAATTGTAAAGTCCCTGGATTGGTTCAACTAAAATTCAGGTGGAGTAAAAACTCCATCTGAATTAAGTTTTACTTTATAGATAGAGTCTTTTTATATTATGATATAATTTAAGTAATAAGTAAGTTACAGGGAAAGAAGGGGAAATCGAAATGGTGATGTGGACGAAGGATCAACAAGATGCTATAGATGCAAGAAAAAGTAATCTTTTAGTTGCGGCAGCCGCAGGTTCTGGTAAAACAGCGGTATTGGTTGAGAGAATTATTCAAATGATTGTTAAAGATAAAATAGATATTGATAAATTGTTAATTGTAACCTTTACAAATGCTGCGGCAGGCGAAATGAGAGAAAGAATAGGGGCTGCCATTGTAAAGAAGTTAGAAGAAAAAGATGAAAATGAGGAACGTTTAAGGAAGCAGATGAGTCTATTAAGCAGGGCTTCTATTAGTACATTACATTCATTTTGTATAGGGGTAGTAAGAAAGTTTTTTCATTTAATTGATATAAATCCTAATTTTCGTATTGGAGATAGCACGGAAACAAGCATTATGAAGATGGAGCTGTTAGAAGAATTATTTGAAAAAGAATACGAAAAGGAAGAAGAAGAATTTATAGGACTAGTGGAAAGATTTGGAGGAAATAAAGAGGATACCCCTTTACAAGAGTTAGTATTAAAATTATATGAATTTATTCAGAGTCAACCATATCCTAAACAATGGTTAAGAAATAGAATGGAAGATTTTAATTTAGATATAGAAAGTTTTGAGAACACCACATGGTATAAAGAAATTATCGATCAGGTTGATATTTCCTTATCCGGGACAAAAAACGTATTAATGGAAGCAAGAAATTTATGTCAAAAACCGTTTGGACCAGCAGGATATGATGATGCCATTGTGGATGATATTTATTTAGTAGATGAACTGATCCGTTCATTGAAAGTAGATTTGACTACGTTCTATTCCATGCTTGGGAATATAAGTCATAAACGGTTAGGAAGGTTACCAAAAGATGTAGATGAAGGATTAAAAGAAGAAGTAAAAGAATTAAGGCAGCAAGCAAAAGAGATCATAAAGAATATAAAAGAGGATATTTTAGTAAAAAGTCCGGAAGAATATATAAATGATTTGAATGAATTATATCCTTATATGATGTATTTGTATCATTTAGTAAGTGATTTTGAAAAAATGTATCATGATAAAAAAGTTGAAAAGGGAATTGTAGATTTTAATGATTTGGAACATTATACACTTTCCATTTTAGAAAATGAACAAGTAGCTAAGGAATATAAAAATAAGTTTTCTTATATTTTTGTAGATGAATATCAGGATAGTAATATTGTACAGGAAACTATTTTGGGGTTTATTAAAAGAAAAGATAATTTATTTATGGTAGGAGATGTAAAGCAAAGTATTTATCGATTTAGATTAGCTGACCCTTCTCTTTTTATTAATAAGTATGAAACCTTTGGAAATGAGGATCATGCATTGAATAGAAGGATTGATTTAAGTAAAAACTTTAGAAGTAGACAAGAGGTTATTGATGGTATAAACTTCATTTTCAAAAATATAATGACAAAGGAATTTGGCGAAATTGATTATAATGAAAGTGCATATCTTTATAAGGGTGCAGAGCATAAGCCTATAGATCATTCAGATATTGAAATTACCGTTGTAGAGAAAATTCAAAAAGACATAGAAGAGGAACTAGAAGAATTAGAAGATATGGAAGTAGAAGCAAGAATTACTGCAAAGAGAATTAAAGAGCTGATGGAAAATGAAATTTATGACGATAAATTAGAAGACTACCGGAAAATAACTTATAAAGATATGGTAATCCTTTTAAGAACAACAAAAAATTGGGCACATACATTTTTAGAGGTTTTTATAGAGGAAGGAATTCCTGCTTATGCAGATGTGAATACGGGCTATTTTGAGACCATAGAAATAAATATTTTTATGAATTTATTAAAGATCATAGATAATAAAAGACAAGATATTCCACTTCTGAGTGTCATGCGTTCGCCTATAGGTGGGTTTAGTACAGATGAGCTTATAAAGATTCGAATTGCCAATAAAGAAAAAACATATTTTGATGCTGTAGAGGAATACATAAATAATGCAGAGGATGAGTTAACGCACAAGTGCAGTAGATTTTTAGATAGATTAAAGAAGTGGAACGAGCTTTCTAGATATATGAATATAGACGAATTTATTTGGAAGATTTTAAAAGAAACTGGATATCATGATTATATAGGGGCTATGCCTGGAGGAATTCAAAGACAAGCGAATTTAAGGATATTAGTAGATAGAGCAAGACAATTTCAAAATACTGCTATAAGAGGTTTGTTTAATTTTATAAAGTTTATTGATAAGTTGAAAAATAGCAGTGGAGATATGGGAACTGCAAAGATATTAGGAGAAAATGATAATGTAGTTCGTATTATGAGTATTCATAAAAGTAAGGGGTTAGAGTTTCCAGTAGTAATTGCAGCTGCTATGGGTAAACAGTTCAATTTAAGAGATACGAATGCACAAGTATTGTTCCATAAAGATTTAGGTGTAGGGCCTAAATATGTAGATCCTGATCTTAGACAATATACAGATACGATTGCTAAAATTGCTATGAAAAATAAGATTAAAATTGAAAGTTTATCTGAAGAGATGAGAATATTGTATGTTGCCCTTACTAGGGCGAAAGATAAACTTATTTTGATAGGTTCTGTAAGAGATATAGAAAAAACAGCAAAGAAATGGACAAATAGCATAACACCTTTTTATCTTTCAAAAGGAAAGCATTATTTAGACTGGATATGCCCTGTGCTTATGAGGCATAAAGATGGAGAGGAATTAAGAGCGTGGGCAGATGTTGCTTGGGATCATACAATGTTTCTAGAAGATGATTCTAAGTGGTCTATAAAGAAAATGTATAAAAAAGAGGTTCAGGTAGAAGAAATTGAAAAGAAGATCAATAAGTTGGCATTTCAGAAATTCTTAAAGGACTTTGAAAATAAAACGGATAAGAACTATAAGGATTTTGTAAATGAACGATTAAATTGGTCTTATCCAAATAAGATTGCTACAAAAATTCCTTCTAAATTATCTGTAACAGAGATTAAAAGAGTATCAATAAAGGAATTGGATAGTGTAGGTATGCATATTCCCGCTTTGATTCAAAAGCCTAAATTTATTGAAGAGAAGAGAAAGATTACAGGTGCACAAAGAGGAACGATTATTCACTTTGTAATGCAGCATTTAGACTTGAATCATATAAGTACAGAAGATAAAATAAAAGAACAAATTAAAAAAATGGTAGAAGTTGAATTATTAAAATCAGAAGAAGCGGAAGTAGTAGACGTATCTAAAATAGCAAACTTCTTTAAAAGTAATATTGGAAAAAGGATTATAAATACAGAAAAAGTATTTAGAGAAGTACCATTTAACCTTGTTAAAAAAGCTTGTGAGGTGGTACCCGATTTAGATCATTGTGATGAAAAGCTTTTAATTCAAGGGATTGTAGATTGCTATTTTGAAGAAGCTGATGGAATCATTTTAGTAGACTATAAATCTGATTATATAGAATTTGATAAAAAAAATCAAATTGTAGATAAGTATAGAATTCAGATTGAATTATACAAAGAAGCATTAGAAAAAATTACTAAAAAGACGGTGAAAGAAAGTTATTTGTATCTATTTCATTTAGAGGAAGAAGTAAGTATATAGTTGATGGAGAAATCATATGAAAAATAAACTTAAAAGTTTTTGCAAAAAAATCCATATTGAATATGTAGGAATAGCGCCATCGGGGCCATATTTGGATTTGAAGGAAAGAGTACAAGATAGAATAGAAAAAGGATACATTACAGGGATGGAAGAGAATGATATCAGAAGAAGAATAGACTCTAAACTGACAATGGAAGATACAGCTTCCATTGTTGTTTGTTTATTTCCTTATTTTGTAGGATATAAAGAAGAAAGTAATCTTTCTATATATACCCATGGGAAAGATTATCACATTATTATTAAAGAAAAACTTGAGCAAATAGGAAATTACCTTTCAAAAGAAATAGAGGATTTTCATTATAAAGCATTTACAGATACAGGGGCTTTAGTGGACAGGCACCTTGCTTATTTAGCAGGACTTGGATACTTTGGATTAAATCAAAATATAATTACTGACAAGTATGGATCTTTTGTATTTATAGGATATTTATTAACGAACTACCCTTTTGAAATAGATAAACCACTTAATAAAACGTGTATTAAGTGTAAAAAATGTATTGAAAAATGTCCTGGAGGCGCATTGTTAGATGATTTTCAAATGGATCCAAGAAAATGCTTGTCCTTTATTACACAAAAAAAGGATGCGTTATCTTTGGATGAACAAAATAAGATGAAGGATTGTAATACTGTATTTGGCTGTGATATTTGCCAAAGAGTATGTCCGCATAATAAGGGTGTTGAATATTCTAATTTAGAAGAATTTAAAAAGGATTTAATTAGTTCATTAGAGGAGGAAGAAATTTTTAATATGTCTAATAAAGCGTTTAAAAGAATATATGGAGATCGTGCATTTAGCTGGAGAGGAAGAAAAATTATTGCAAGAAATTTATCTTACTTGAAAGGTGAAAAATAAGAATTGAGTAATATGTATAAAAATGTCGAAATCTGATATAATGAGATATTGTAGGCATAGTTAGTGAATGGATCAAAAACTAAGTGTTCATTGTATGAAAATATGTAAATAAGGAGCGATAAAATATGAGACTTGTTCCTATAGAATGTGTAAGAGAAGGTAGTTATATAGGCAAAACAATATATGATAAAGAAAATAGAGTATTACTTCATACGGGTGTGGAGCTTAAGGAGAATTTAATAGGTAAAATTAAGGAAAATGGAATTTATTCTATTTATATTAATGATGAATATAGTAACAATGAGATTGAAGATATTGTAAGCCCACAAATTAGAAATCAGGCATCTAAAATGATTAAAGAAGCTTTTAAATGTATTGGTAAATCAATAAATACATCTAATAATAAGATGTTTGATAAGAAAAATAAGCAAATGATGGATACACATTTTCAGTCAATTGAATCTATAGGAAAAAATATTGTAGATGAAATGCTATCACAGAAGGAAATAATGATTAATTTAGTAGATATTAAAAGTTTGGATAATTATATGTATCAACATTCTGTTAATGTGGCTATATTATCAATGGTGTTAGGGATTGAAATAGGACTTAATAGAAATCAATTATATGATTTATGTATGGGTGCATTAATGCATGATATAGGAATGATATTTATTCCAAAGGAAATAACGAATAAAAAAGATAAATTAACGAACGAAGAATTAAACATTGTAAAAGAACATGCACTAAAAGGGTATGAGTATTTAAAAGAAAGACAAGATATAAAGCCATCTGCCAGATTAATAGCTTTGCAGCACCATGAAAGAATAAATGGTGGTGGATATCCAAATGGACAGGATCAAGATCATATTCATATATTCTCAAAAATTGTAGCCATTGTAGATACGTATGATGCATTAATTTCTGATCGGGCATATAAAAAAGCAGTTCCACAAAATGAAGCAATAGAGTTGATTATGGGCACTGGAGGAAGATTGTTTGATTTTGAGATGGTAAAGATTTTCACAAAAAAGGTAATACCTTATCCAGTAGGGACTTTAGTAGAGCTTAGCAATGGGGAAATTGGAGTAGTAGAAAAGATTGAACCACAGTTTCCTTTAAGACCCATAATAAAAGTAGTCAAACAATTGGCTGTCACAGTAGAAATGACGCTTATTGATTTAATGAAAGAAACAAATATAGTAATAAAACAAATACGATATGAAATTCCAAATGCATGTGTTCCTCGTCAATTAAATGAAGGCAATTCATTTAAAAACCAATAAAAAAGTCTTCCTAAAAGGAAGACTTTTTTTATTATATGTATAATTTATTAGATTACACCGTGAGCCATCATTGCTTCTGCAACTTTTAAGAACCCAGCAATGTTTGCTCCAGCAACATAGTTTCCTTCGAAACCATATTCTTTTGCAGCAGATTGAGCAGCTTTGAAGATGTTAACCATGATTCCATCTAATTTTTCGTTAACTTCTTCGAAAGTCCAGCTTAATCTCATGCTGTTTTGAGACATTTCTAAAGCTGAAGTAGCAACTCCACCAGCATTTGCAGCTTTTGCAGGAGCTACTAATACTTTCTTTTCTAAGAAGTACTCAATAGCTTCATTTGTACAAGGCATGTTAGCACCTTCTCCAAGAGCTAATACTCCATTTGCTACTAATTGTTTAGCATTTTCAATGCTGATATCATTTTGAGTTGCACAAGGAAGTGCTACATCACATTTAACTGACCAAATACCATTTTGTCCTGCAACATATTTTGCAGTTGGATGATATTTAATATATTCGCTAATTCTTTTTCTTTCAACTTCTTTAATTTGTTTTACAGTATCTAATTTGATACCATCTTCATCTACTATGTATCCAGCAGAGTCGCACATTGCAATAACTTTTGCACCATACTCTTGTGCTTTTTCACAAGCATAGATTGCAACATTACCTGCTCCAGAGATTACAACAGTTTTGTTTTTGTAATCAGTTCCAGCAGCTGCTAACATTTCTCTTACGAAGTAGATTAAACCAAAACCAGTAGCTTGTGTTCTTGCTAAAGAACCACCATAAGATAATCCTTTACCAGTTAAAACTCCACCTTCGTATTGGTTTTTAATTCTTTTGTATTGTCCGAACATAAATCCGATTTCTCTAGCTCCAACACCAATATCTCCAGCAGGAACATCTAAATCTTGTCCAATGTGTCTGTATAATTCAGTCATAAAACTTTGACAGAATCTCATTACTTCTCCATCAGTTTTTCCTTTAGGATCGAAATCAGAACCACCTTTACCTCCACCAATTGGAAGACCAGTTAAAGAGTTCTTTAAGATTTGCTCGAATCCTAAGAATTTAATAATTCCTAAGTATACAGAAGGGTGGAATCTAAGTCCGCCTTTGTAAGGTCCAATTGCACTGTTGAATTGAACTCTGAATCCTCTATTTACCTGAACTTGTCCTGCATCATCTACCCATGGTACTCTGAACATGATAACTCTTTCAGGCTCAACGAATCTTTCAACAAGACCTAATTTAGCATATTCTGGATGTTTTTCAATAACAGGTGCTAATGATTGTAAAACTTCCTCTACTGCTTGATGAAATTCAACTTCACCAGGATTTCTTTTCTTTACTTGCTCTAAAATGTTTTCAACAACTGACATAGTTACATCTCCTTTTTTGAGAAATGGTAATGATTATTGTTAATATCTTAACAAACTATAGTTTGAAAAAATGGTAACAATTAATCTAATAAGAATGTACCACAATGAAATATAAGAGTCAATTATCTATTGAAAAAATATAGATATTTCATAGTAATTAAATCTATTGTAGATCTATTATGATATGATAAAATAAATAAAGAAAAAATATATTAAAAGGGTGATTAACGATGAAAATTTACTATATAGATAGAAAAAATGGACTTGAAAAGTTAGAAAAAGTGGCGGGAGATCAAGTTTTAAAATGGATATATCATTCTAAAACTGGAATGGGATTGCTAGAGATGATCATTAAAAGAAAAATATTTTCAAGTGTGTATGGTAAGTTGCAAGATTTTTCTTATAGTAAAAGAAAGATAAAATCTTTTGTTAAAGACATTGAAATTGATATGGGTGAAGCTGAAAGAGAAAATATAAGTGACTATAAGCACTTTAATGATTTCTTCATAAGAAAACTTAAAAAAGAGGCAAGACCCATTTCAAGAGAAGAAAGTGATTTTATATCTCCTGCGGATGGACGTATATTTGCTTATGAAAATATAGATATAAATAAAGTGATCCAAGTAAAGGGATTTGAGTATAAATTAGAAGAACTTTTCGCTGATACAAATTTAGCAAAAAAGTACACAAATGGTACTTGTATAGTGATAAGATTATGTCCGGCTGATTATCATCGTTTTCATTTTCCTGATAGTGGTATTGCCAAGGAAGTTAAAAAAATTAGTGGAAAGTATTATTCAGTAAATCCAATTGCACTGAAAGAAATTGTTAACTTATATTGTAGAAATAAACGAGAAATTACTGTTTTTAATTCAGAACATTTTGGTGATATGATATTTGTTGAAGTGGGCGCTACGTGCGTAGGGTCAATAATACAGACTTATGAAGTGGATCAGCCTATAGAAAAGGGAGCAGAAAAAGGATATTTTAAATTTGGAGGCTCTACTGTTATATTATTTATAGAAAAAGGGAAACTTAAGGTTGATGAAGATATTATAATCAATACTAAGAATGGGATAGAAACGAAAGTGAATATGGGAGAGACCATAGCAAAAAAAATATAATAACAGGCTCAGTACCTTGATAAATAGAGGAATATAGCATATAATAAAAAAAGACAAAAAATTATTTGTTCTCTACTATTGCGTAGAGTTTTTTATTTTAGAGAAGAAAGGTTGGTGATGGTTGTGGAACCGAGTCCTGTCGCCGGGCGGAATAAAGAAAAATTCAAGCTAGTACAAAGGGCCATAATCATTATTGCTTTTTTGTGTTATGGCTCTTCTTAGGAGGAGTTAAAATATGAAGGAAAATATTATTGAGTTAATGGAAAATAAAAAATATACTCAAGCTAGAAATGAAGCAATGAAGTTAAATGCAGTGGATATAGCGGAACTTATAGAAGAATTAGAAACAGACCATGCATTAATTCTTTTTAGAATGTTACAAAAGAGTATAACGGTAGAGGTTTTTGCAAATTTATCCAATGATAATCAACAGGCAATTATCAATGCTATTACAGATAGAGAAATGAATCATATCATGGATGAATTATATTTTGATGATATGATAGATATATTAGAAGAAATGCCTTCAATCATTGTCAAAAAGATACTTAAAAACAGTAAAGAAGAAAAAAGAAGACTGATCAATCAGTTTTTAAATTATCCTGCAAATTCGGCAGGAAGCTTGATGACCATTGAATATGTGGGACTAAAAAAAGAAATGACATTAAAAGAAGCAATGGCATATATAAAAAAAATAGGGATTGATAGAGAAACCATTTATAATTGCTATGTAATGGCTGAAAACAGGAAGTTAGAGGGAATCGTTTCTTTACGAAAGCTTGTCATTAGTGATGATGATAAAACCGTTGAAGATATTATGGTACGAGATGTAATTAAAGTCTATACCCATGATGATCAGGAAGAAATTGCCCATGTATTTAAAAAATACGATTTTATTGCATTACCTGTTGTAGATAAAGAAGAAAGATTAACCGGAATTATAACAATAGATGATATTGTAGATGTTATAGAAAAAGAAAATACAGAAGACTTTCATAAAATGGCTGCAATGGAGCCTTCAGAGGATGAATACCTTGATACGAGTGTATTTACTCTTTCGAAAAGAAGGATTGTGTGGCTATTAGCACTTATGCTATCAGCCATTCTTACGGGAAGTATTATAAGTAAGTTTGAATATGTATTGAAATCAGTCGTTGGATTAGCTGTGTTTATGCCTATGTTAATGGGTACAGGCGGAAATGCAGGGGCCCAGTCATCCACATTGATTATTCGTGGAATGGCATTAGATGAAATTGAATTAGAAGATGTTTTTAAAGTTGTTTTTAAAGAATTTAGAGTGAGTATCCTTGTTGGAACGATATTATCTGTAGTAAATTTTATTCGCTTATTTTATTTTCAAGGGGTAGATTTAAATATATGTATTACGGTATGTTTGACATTGATCGTAGTTGTAATTATAGCTAAGATAGTTGGCGGAACCCTTCCTATTATAGCAAGTAAGTTTAAACTAGATCCTGCTATTATGGCTAGCCCTATGATCACGACCATTGTAGATGCAGTATCATTATTTGTTTATTTTTCCATGGCTACTTATTTTTTAGGAATAGGATAGAAAATTATATATCTATAGTCCTATAAGTACTTTGGGGTTTGTTGTCGATATAGAATAAAAGATGAGGTAGGATAGGATTAAATATGGAGGGCATGAAAGTGGCAAAAAATATTATTTTAGATGAAGATGTTATAAAAAGAAATAAAATAGATGTATTGATTTATGATGATCATTGGAAAAAAATTTTTAAAGATCAAGCAACAAAGGCTATGAAAAAAAACTATAAAGATTTAGAAAAGTTATGTAAAGAAGAACAAAATGCCAAAAGACAAATAATCATATGCAAGAATAAAAAGAAAAAAGTCATGCAAGAAATACTTGAATTATCAAATGAAGTAAATAATAATAAAAATGAATCTGCATTACATAAATTAGAGTTAGCTAGAGATCAGGTTTTAATTAATAATGATCAAATAGATGACTATCAGTTCCAAATTGAAACTTTGCCTAAGCAAATTGAAAAACTAAATTTGGAATTATTGGAAAAGAGTGTTAATCTTGCCTATGAGCAAGTAGAGAAAGAAAGTAAAATGATCAATACATTAAAAGATGAAATTGAAAAGATTCGTCAAAAGCTATATAAGGCCCATGAAGAAAAAATTGTTTTGGAAGAAAATGAAAAAAAAATATATGCTTATCTCCATAAAACTTTAGGATATGAACAAACAAATAAAATAGATCAAGAATTTTTCTAGAGGGTACGTAATTTTACGTATTCTTTTTTGTTATATAGATAAACAACTTTATAGCAAGGGTGTAATTATATAAACGTCGTTTCGGTAAGTATGAAGATTGCAAGTCACTCCTTATTATATAATTACACCCTTTTAGAATTAAAGGATGAATTTGTTTATCTATATACAAGAAATTATAGAAAGTTAAAAGAAGGAAATGTAAAGTACAAAATAGAAATACTAGGCATATGAAAAAATAAGTTGTGGAGGGAATTACGCTGAAAGGAATAGGAATAGACATTATTGAAATAGAAAGAATTGAAAAAGCAATACATAAGAATGAAAGATTTTTAAAAAGAATATTTACAGATAGAGAAATTGAATATTTTCAAAAAAGGGAATACAAAAGCAATACTATAGCAGGATCTTTTGCAGCAAAAGAAGCGGTAATGAAAGTGTTAGGAACAGGGCTTAGAAATTTCAAATGGACAGATATTGAAATTATAAGAGATAAATTAGGCAAGCCCAACGTAATCTTATATGATGGAGCAAAAGATATTGCACATAGTAAAAATATAACAGAGATTTTTATAACCATATCACATAGTAGAGATTATGCAGTGGCACAATCTTTAGCCATATAAAAAAACAAAGCATATAATCAAAAAAAATCACGTAAATATAGATAGAATTAAGATTTTCAAATTTGACTTTTATGTGAGGGTGATTATATTGCTCAAGAGAATATTTATGATTTTTATTTGTATGATCATAGTATTAGCAGGTTGTGCTGAAGATCTATCTGAAAAGACGAATGAAGATTTATTTTATGATGTACAAAAAAAGCTCAATAAGATGGAGAGTTATTCTTGTGAAGTAGAAATTACATCTATCGGGAATAAAGAACCACAGGAATACGTTATACGGCAATGGTTTGAAAAACCAAATAAATATAAACTTCAAATAGTATCACCACAAAATCTTAAAGGAAAAATTACTATATCCGATGGAAAAAAAGCATGGATTTATCATCCAGCTATACGACAGGTTTGGCAAATGCAAGGGTTTTCTTATTCACAAGAAAAAAACATGTTTTTAGGATATTTTTTAAAGAATTGCCTGGATTCAGAGAATGCTACAATAGAAAGTAAAAAGGTAGAAGATCAATTATTTCTTATCATTGAAACGGAGATACCAGGAGGACATATTTACTACAATAAAGAACGGTTATGGATAAGTGCAGAAGATATGAAACCAACACTGCTTGAGGTATTTGATACAAAGGGAGATGTACGAATTAAAGTTAAATATAATAAATTTGAGTATAATACAAAGTTTTCAAAGGGATTTTTTAAGATAGATATTAAAAAATAACAGGGGGATAAAACAATGTTAGGATTAGAAAAAACAAGACCTGTATGGGTGGAGATAAACTTAGATCACTTAGCTTATAATATGAGACAAATTCGAAAAACGGTTCATAAGGATATTAAAGTCGGCGCTGTGATCAAGGCAGATGGATATGGACATGGTGCAGTAGAAATAGCAGATACACTTCTTGAAAATGGTGCACAATGGTTGATTGTAGCAACCCTATCTGAAGCAGTTCAATTAAGAAAAAAATATAAAGAAGTACCTATATTGATTTTAGGATATACACCAAATGAGGTTGCCGAGGTAGTGATTGAAAATGAACTATCTCAAACTGTTTATAATTTAAGTCAGGCGCAATATTACAATGATATAGCAAAAAAGTTATGTAAAAAAGTAAAAATACATATAAAAATTGATACTGGAATGAATCGTTTAGGATTTCAACCAAATGATGATTCTATAAAAACCATTAAAAAAATTTCGAATCTATCTAATGTAATGATAGAAGGAATGTTTACTCATTTTGCTGCTGCAGATCAATTAGATAAGTCATTTACACAGATACAATATAATCGGTTTGAAGATGTCTTTAAATCACTTCAAAGAGAAGGGGTAAGTATTCCTATTAAACATGTAGGAAATAGTGCAGCTATTATGGATTTGCCATCCATGCATTTGGATATGGTCAGAGCAGGAATTATACTATATGGATTGTATCCATCAAATGAAGTGAATATGGAAAGCCTTACTTTGAAACCAGTTTTATCTGTAAAGGCACGCATTACCCATGTGAAGAATGTAGATGAAGGGGTAGGGATTGGATATGGACTAACGTATTCTACTTCTAAAAGTTCAAAAATTGCTACATTGCCTGTTGGATATGCAGATGGATTTACTAGAATGTTATCAGGCAAAGGAGAGGTTTTAGTAAAAGGGCATAAAGTTCCTATTGTAGGTAGGATTTGTATGGATCAATGCATGATTAATGTAACAGTTTTAGATGAAATTCATTCAAATGACGAAGTGATTTTGATCGGTAGTGATGGGAAAAATAGTATTTCAGCTGATGATATAGCTAAAAAATTAGATACGATTAATTATGAAATTGTATGCATGATTGGAAGACGTGTACCAAGAGTATATATAAAGGATCAGAAAATAATAAAAATTAAAGATTATTTACTTTCTGAATAAGGTATATGAAATTGCCAATTAGAGTATAAAAAAGCAGTCATATTGACACACTTATAATGAATATTATATAATAAAGTGTATGAATTTATAAATACTAAATATATATATTGAAATATATACTATTTTGAAGCTGTAGGAGGTAGGACATGGCTGAGTCTAAACGGATTATGATTAGTTTGCCAAATAGTCTTTTACAAGAAGTGGATTGTATTGTAGAGACAGAAAAACGAAATAGAAGTGAATTTATTAGAGAAGCTATGAAATTATATATTAGAGAAAGAAGAAAAATAGAGATTAGAGAAATGATGAAAAATGGATATCGAGAAATGGGCGCTATGAATCTTGTATTGTCAGAAGTGGGATTAGATTTAGATATTTGTGCACTGGAGAGATATGAAGAGAAATTAGCGGAGTGTGAATAGTGTGATTATAAAAAGAGGAGATATTTTTTATGCGGACTTAAGTCCGGTTGTAGGATCGGAACAAGGAGGAGTACGTCCGGTTTTAGTTGTTCAAAATGATGTGGGAAACAAGTATAGTCCAACCATTATTGTTGCGGCAGTTACTTCTCAAATTAATAAGGCTAAACTGCCAACTCATTTGGAAATAGGTGCATCAGAATATGGATTACCGAAGGACTCCGTTATATTGTTAGAACAGATTAGAACAATCGATAAAAAGCGATTAAGGGAAAAAATCGGTCATTCAGATGAAGAAATGATGCGTAAAGTAGATGAAGCATTACTAATAAGTTTTGGATTAATTGATTTCTAGGGACTCAAATATTGCCTAGGAAATGAACAGAGGGAGAAAATAAATGAAAAAAAGTCAGATTTTAATCATGGTGTTTAGTTTTATGTTTATTATGGTTTTATTTTCGCCTATAAGTAAAGCCGGTTCTTTTGAACCAGGGTCAGAAAATGACCCCATAGTTACTCAGAAATATGTAGAAAAACGAAATACGCAGTTGAAATATTACATAGATCAAAAGATTGAAGAGGTTGCTAAAAAAACTGGAAGTGAGCAGGTACAAGTATTTCCTAAATTTGAAATAATAGAAGTACATAAAGGGCAAAAGATCATTGGTGAAGCAAGTACAGAGATGATTATTCGTTCAGGTAAGGTAGAAGCAATAGCTAGTGAAGCAGGAGGTATTGCTGATTTGATTTCTGGAAAAGATTTAAATACTGGAGAAAATGTACCTTTAAATCATTTATTATTACTACCAAGGGGTGATGGTAGAGGGATTAATGTACTTGTAGATAAGACATTCATACTTATAAAAGGTAGTTATGAAATTCAATAATAGATACCTACCTACGATCATCGGCTAGGTGAATTATAAAAAAAGCGCTGAGGCGTTTTTTTTTGGCAATGGAGGAAAATGATGAGTAATTATAAAAGTGTAGCAAAAACAATTTTTGCAGTTATTATTTTTACGTTTTTTGCTAAATTCCTAGGTTTTTTTAGAGATATATTAGTAGGAAGTAAATTAGGGACTGATATGGTATCAGATGCATATTTGATGGCATTAAATAGCACTTCTATTATTTTTGTAAGCCTTGGAACTGCTTTGATTACAGGTGCTATTCCTATTATTGTAAAACAAATAACGAATAAAGATAGACAAGCAGCATTTGATTTTACAAATAAATTATTAAATATTTTTATATTATTATCATCTATAGTTACTGTTGTGTGTATCCTATTTGCTAAACCAATTATGAGCATTTTAGCAAGTGGTTTTAAAGGGGAACAATTAGAGTTAACGATTCAGTTAGTAAAAATTATGTTTCCAATTCTAATATGTATAAGTATTACGTATATGTTTGTATCTTTATTACAAGCATTAGGAAGATTTAAAATAACTTCTATTATAAGTTTTCCGGCGAATAGTATTGCCATATTGTATTTGTGTTTTTTGTCGCAAAAATATGGAGTTAAAGGGTTAGCGGTTGTTACATTAATTGGATGGATGTTACAATTTATAATACAGATTCCGTACCTATATGGAGAGGGATACAGATATCATTTTAAAATTGATTTTAAAGATGAAAATGTAAAAAATGTATTTAAAATCATTTTACCAATGATTATTGTTGCAGCTTCTGTACAATTGAATATTTTGCTAGATGAAAAACAAGCATCATTTTTAAAGCAGGGAACCATATCTTCTTTGCATTATGCAAATATGATGTATCAAGCCATTACATCTACTACCGTGTTAGCAATTGGTATGGTAATGTTTCCTAAATTTGCAGAAAAATCAGCAAAGCTTGGACAAAAGGAATATGCCAAGTTTGTGCTAAGAATTGTAGAAATAATGATTTTTATTTTATTACCAATGATGACAGGTATTATTCTACTTAGAAATGAAATTATTGGTTTGATTTTTCAAAGAGGTGCTTTTGGAGAAAATGCAACTTTAACTACAGGGATTGCGCTTGCTTGTTATTCTACAGGGATGGTTGGATTTGGGATTCAAGATTTAATCAATAGAGCTTTTTATGCACGTAATAATATAAAATTTCCTGTTATATATGCTATACTCGTTGTGGGTATTAATGCTATTTTAAATATTGTTCTAGTAAAAAGGTTTGATATTGCTGGATTGGCTATTTCAACTGCATGTGCATCTTTAATTGGTGCATTTGGATTATTGCATTCATTTAAGAAAAAGATGAATTATTTAGATGTAAGTAAATTACTAAGAACGTTTACAAAGGTAGGCATAAGTTGCACTGTTATGGCCATGGTTGTATTGTTTAGCCAAATTGTATTGAAACAATATTTTTTTAGTATGAAAATAGGGTACAAGCTTATTGCTGTTTTAGTTCCAAGTTTTATAGGCGGGAGTATATATGCATTTGTAACGTTGAAATTTAAAATAGATGGAGCAATGCTTATATATAATGATTTTATAAAACCAAGATTTATGAATAAATAATATGAAATTATAAATAACAAAGGATGTGATCATGTGAAGAAAAATCCTGTATTAATTGCTATTATAATAGGCGCTATATTAGTGTCGTCCGTTATTGCCATTGGAAGAATTTCAAATGAGTCAAAAAGTAAAAATGTAGATATTGTATTAGATTACTTAGAATTTAAAAATATGGCACAACAATCAGAACATGATTTGGTTTGGTGGTTTGCTAAATTCAAAGAATTAGGCGTATATGGTGTAGCATTAAACGAAGATAGTATTGAGTCTCTCATGGATGAGGCTAAACCTATAAAGGTTGAAATGGTAGGGAACGTAATAAATAAAGTGAATTGGAAAGAATCATATCCTACATCTGCCATAGATTTTTTAGAACAAAGAAATATAGACAAATTTGATGTTTTGGTAACCACTGACGATGAAAAAATTTATAATAGAATAAAAAATGGATTAAAGAGTAGATACGAATTAAGTAAATTTAAGGGTTTTGAAGGTGAAAACAAGTATATTGTATATCTGGATGGAAATATAAAGGATTCGTTATATACGCAAGGAGATAAACTTGTAGATTCTGAGGGGAAACTTTTAACCCAAGAATCTGTATTATATTCATCAAAGCTTATTAAATTAGGTATTGGGTTTGATGAAGAAAAAATTAGTCAAATAAAAGAAAGCGGACTAAAAGTAGTACCAAGACCTTATTATTATGAAGGCTGGGGCGAAGAAAAATTACTAAAAGCAGTTATTGATGATTATAAAAATTTAGATATAAATCCTAAATATATGATTTTTGCAGGGTCAGATGTATTAGGATATAAAGAAAATATGGAAATTTTAAAAGAGTATATGAATGAGCAGGATACTTTAGTAGGTATGATTGAATCTGCCGTTCAAAGAGAACATATAAAACAAGGTGGGCTTTATGAACTAACACGAGAATTGGATTATAAGACCACTAGAATATTCTCAGTATGGCCATATATTCAAAAAAGGTTTAAGTACTATAATTATGAAGGTGCAGAGGAAATTGAAAATACACTTTATAGAGCCGTTACAGAAAGAAATGTTAGATTAATATACTTTAAACCTTTTAAAGAAGATGATCGCATATATGTTACAGAGTATAAAGCATATGAAGATATGTTTGATAGATTCAAAGGAAGAATTGCAAGCCATAAAATGACGTTAGGAAGAGTTATTCCTATGAAAGAAAGACATGTGCCTGTAGTCTCTAAGATGATTATGGGATTTGGAATTGTGGCAGCAGGAATTCTTTTATTAACATATATGTTTGGTATGAATAAAAGAATAAAATTAATTCTTTTGGCAATTGGAATGCTGGGTGTTGTTGGACTGATGAAAATATCATCAGCAGATAAACTATTGGCACTGAGTGCGGCTATTGTATTTCCATCTTTGAGTATGCTTTATTTGTTTAATAAAACGAGTGTATATCTAACAGAAGATAAAAAGTCTAAAAATATATTAAAGGTAATTATATTGGCTATTAAAGATTTATGTATAGCTTGTGGTATTTCATTTATAGGTTCATTAATGGTTGGGACCCTATTATCTGATATTGAATATCTTTTAGAAATGGATATTTTTAGAGGCGTTAAATTTGCTCAGTTAACACCGATCCTTATTTTATGCATAGGATATCTTGTGTATTTTGGGTATAAGAAAGACAAGGAATATAAAATACCTAGATTTTGTATAGAAGATGTAAAAAAAATAGTATTGGATCATGTGAAAATCATACATGTGATTATAGGAATAGCAGTTTTAGGCATAGGATATATATATATTGCAAGAACAGGACATGAAACGAATATACAGCCCTCAAATATAGAGATGATTTTTAGAAATATATTGGAAGAAAAATTATTTGCTAGACCTCGTAGCAAAGAGTTTTTAATCGCTTTTCCAGCACTTATGGTATGTGTATTATCTGCATGTAGAGGATATAAACCCTTGATTTTTATTTCTTCATTAGTAGCAGTTTTAGGACAAACATCTGTTGTAAATACATTTTGCCATTTGAGAACGCCAATGGTATTGTCTTTTACTAGAACGGCGTATTCCTTATTGTTAGGAATCATTATTGGCGTGGTTTATATGTTATTAGTAGAAGTATTTATGTGGATTTTCAGAAGGTTGAGAGGAGAAAAACTGGATGCATAGGATTACTATTTCAGGATATTATGGATTTAATAATGTTGGAGATGAATCCATTCTTACATCTATAATATCAAATTTAAAAAAGCAAATAAAAGATATAGATATTACTGTTTTATCTGCAAATCCTAGTTCAACTTCTGAAAAACATCAAGTTCATGCTATCGATAGAAAAAATATAAAAGAAATTTATCGATCCATTAAAGATTGTGATGTATTTATTAGTGGTGGAGGAAGTTTATTACAAGATGTTACGAGTCACAGAAGTATTACTTATTATTTAATAATCATGTTTATAGCTATTTTGCTTGGGAAAAAAGTATTGATTTATAGCCAAGGGATTGGACCAATCAATAGAAAAATAAATAGATATTTAACACAATGGATTCTTAATAAAGTGGATGAAATTACGGTTAGAGATGAAAAATCCAAGGAAGAATTGTTAAATATGGGTGTTATGAATCCGTCTATATATGTTACTGCTGATCCTGTGATTAATTTGCCTAAAGGGGATTTAAAATTAGGGGAAAAGATCTTAAAAAAAGAGGGATTGACAGATGTAGGAAAAAAGCCACTGATTGGTTTTGCTATGAGGGGTTGGAAGAATGATGAAAGATTTAATGAGATTATTGGAAAAACAGCGGACAAGCTTATAGCAGATTTTGGCGTAGAGGTAGTATTTATTCCTTTTCATCTTGGAGAGGATATGAAAATAATAGAGGATATTCAAAAAAATATGAAGAACCAAGGAATATTTATTAAAAATAGATATGATATTAATGAAATGTTGGGCATTGTAGGAAACTTACAAATGCTAGTAGGCGTTAGATTACATTCTCTGATTTTTGCCGCTATTATGAAAGTGCCTATGATTGCCATATCTTATGATCCTAAGATCAATAGTTTTATGGAGTTGCTGGGATTAAAAGTTTTATGTAGTGTAGAGGATTTAGCATATGAAGATTTATTGCTAGAAATTGAAGGGAAACAAAAAAGACTATGTAAAGAGCAAGAACTGATAATGAATGAAGTTAATAATTTACAAAAGAAATTAGAAAAAAATGAAGAATTGGTTATGAAGCTGTTACAGCATAGGGAGGGGAACCATGAGAGATAGGGTAGAGATTATGGGTGTTCCCATAGATAAAGGAAATTTAAATGATGCAAGAGAAAGATTCATAAGATTATTAGAAGAGGAATCTTGCAGTACTATTATTACCCCAAATACAGAGATTGTAATGGAAGCACAAAAAGATCATAAACTTTTAAATGTGATTAAAAATGCAGATTTAGTTATTCCTGATGGAATTGGACTGATTTATGCATCAAAGATAAAAAGAAAAGGGTTAACAGATAGAGTTACGGGTGTAGATTTAATGTATAAAGTTTTGGAGTATTGTGACCGAAATAGTAAAAAGATTTATATATTTGGAGGAAAACCAGGGGTATCAGAAAAGGCAACTGAAAATATTCTGAAAAAGTTTCCGAATATTAATGTGGTTGGAAATAGAAGTGGATATTTCAAATTAGAAGAAGAACAAGAAATTATTGAAAATATTAATAAAAGTGAACCGGATATTCTATTTACAGGATTAGGTGCACCAAAGCAAGAAAAATGGATGGATCAATATAAAAGCCAATTAAAAGTAAGGGTTGCCATGGGCGTTGGTGGAAGTGTTGATATTTGGGCTGGCACAGCACAAAGAGCACCTGAAATATATCAAAAATTAGGATTAGAGTGGCTTTATAGATTGAAGAAAGAACCATGGCGTTATAAAAGAATGATGATGTTACCTAAATTTATGATAAAAGTATTACTAAGTAAAGAAATATAGGGGAATAAGTGATAAAATGGAAAAAATAAATTGAATAGAATTTTGATTATGATATAATGTTCGAGGTGAGGATATGACAAAAAAAATTAGTGATCATATTATGTTTGAGTATCTACTACTAACCATTGGAACATTTAGTAGTGCATTTGGATTGGTATTTTTCTTGAAACCACATACGATTGCACCAGGGGGAGTAACTGGATTAGCTATTGTAATTCAAAAAGTATTTGGCATCCCTATGGATATTACCAATTTAGTAATTAATTTACCTATGTTTATTGTGGGTGTATTTGTATTAGGAAAAAAGTTTGGTGTTAAAGCAGTATATGGAACCTTAAGCATTTCCGTATTTATGAGATTAATAATGATTGTTTTAGGAGAAAATATCAATGTGGTACATGATATACTGTTGTCTAGTTTGTATGGCGGTGTATTTGTAGGAATGGGTATTGGATTGGTATTTCGTGCTGGAGGATCAACTGGAGGTACTGATTTAGCAGGATCTATACTAAATAAGTATTTTCCTGATGTGAGTAAGGCAAAGTTCATGATGATTTTCGATTTTTTTGTTGTACTTACAGCTGGGGCTGTCAATAAAAGTTTAGAAATATCCTTGTATTCTGCACTTACATTATATATCATTGTTAAAATGGCAGATTTTATTGTAGAAGGGTTAAACTATGCAAAGGCTTTTTATATTATTTCTGAACACGGCCAAATAATTGGAGAAGAGATCAATAAAAAATTATATAGAGGCGTAACTGTTTTAAATGGAAGAGGAATGTATACTGGAAATAGTAGAGACGTGCTTCTATGTGTTATAGATCGTTCTCAAATTACGAAACTCAAAAAGCTCGTTTATGAAATTGATGAAAATGCTTTTGTCATTGTAAATACAGTTCATGAAGTACTAGGAGAAGGATTTAAAAGATAATTTATTGAGGAGGAATTGATTTTGCAAAAGGTAGACTATAACCAATTAAGAAATACATCTTCAAAAATTCGCCAAGGGATCATTAAAGCTGTACATGCTGCGGCTTCGGGACATCCAGGAGGATCATTATCTGCAGCAGATATTTTAACAGTACTATATTTTCATAAAATGAAAATCGATCCTAAAAATCCAAAGATGGAAGATCGAGATAAATTTGTACTATCTAAAGGTCATGCTGCACCTGTACTATATGCAACATTAGCAGAAAGAGGATTTTTTAATGAAGAAGAACTATTAAAATTAAGACACATAGGTGCTATGCTTCAAGGACATCCTGATATGAAAGGAACGCCTGGCATTGAAATGTCTACAGGATCTTTAGGACAAGGATTGTCTGCTACAATAGGAATGGCATTAGCTTCAAAGCTAGATAAAAAAGAGAATAGAATATATGCATTACTTGGAGATGGAGAAGTTCAAGAGGGTATTGTGTGGGAAGCTGCAATGGCTGCTAGTCATTACAAGTTAGATAATTTAACGGCAATATTAGACTTTAATGGACTACAAATAGATGGTAAGAATGAAGATGTTATGAATATTCATCCAATTGTAGAAAAATGGGAAAGCTTTGGATGGAATGTAATTGAAATTGATGGACATGATTTTGAACAAATCATCAAAGCCTTTGATGCAGTAGAAGAAGTGAAAAATCAGCCTACTATAATTATCGCCAAGACAATAAAAGGAAAAGGCGTATCATTCATGGAAAATGAAGCAGGATGGCATGGAAGTGCTCCTAGTGATGAACAAGCTAAACAGGCACTTGAAGAATTAGGAGGTGCTCAATAATGACAAAAAAAATCGCTACAAGAGAAGCATATGGAGAAGCATTGATAGAAGTAGGAAATAAAAATAAAAATGTAGTAGTATTAGATGCTGATTTATCAAAGTCTACAAAAACCAATGGATTTTTAAAAGAGTTTCCAGATAGATTTTTCAATATGGGAATCGCAGAGCAAAACTTAATGGGTACTGCTGCAGGACTTGCTGCTTCTGGAAAAATACCATTTGCAAGTACATTTGCTATGTTTGCAAGCGGAAGAGCTTTTGAAATTATTAGAAATTCAATTTGTTATCCTAAATTAAATGTAAAAATATGTGCAACCCATGCAGGGGTTACAGTAGGAGAAGATGGTGCAAGTCATCAAGCCTTAGAAGATATTGCTTGTATGAGAGTTCTTCCAAATATGGTAGTAATTAATCCAGCAGATGCAGTTTCAACTAGAAAAGCAATTTTAAAAATTGCTGAGTATGAAGGTCCTGTTTATGTGAGATTAGGAAGATTAGGCGTGCCTGTTTTATATGATGAAAATTTTGAATTTGAAATTGGAAAAGGAATACAATTAAAAGATGGAAAAGACGTAACGATTATTGCAACAGGTATCATGGTAGCAGAGGCTCTTGAGGCAAAAGAGATGTTAAAAGCAGATGGTATTGATGCAAGAGTAATAGATATACATACAATCAAACCTATAGATACGGATCTTATTTTAAAGGCTGCACAAGAAACGGGTGCAATCGTTACAGCTGAAGAACATAATATCATCGGAGGACTAGGTTCAGCAGTAGCAGAAGTATTAGTAGAAGGGACACCTGTACCTATGAAAAGAATCGGTACAAAAGATACTTTTGGAGAATCAGGTAAGCCGGCTGATTTAATGAAAAAGTATGGATTGACGGCAAGTGATATTGCAGGAGCAGTAAAAGAAATAATGAAAAAGAAATAAATATTAGAAAAAGGTACTATCTTTAATAAGATAGTACCTTTTTCTAATTAGGAGAGGAATATTTGTACCATTTAAAGAATAGTATTTACTATAGTGAAGGGAAAAAAGGGGGGATTGAGATGAAAAAAATTTGGGGATCGCTAAACTGGAAAAAATTTTTGTGGGGAGTTGTAATTATAGCCGTAATTATAGGTCTTATTTTCGGTATAAAGTATTTTGTAAAGGGTGATGATACAGTGTCTTTTGAAGTTATGAGTGAGGGGTCAATACCTGAAAAAATTCAAGAAATATTGCCAAGATATAAAAGCTTAGAAAGAACATTGGCATGTAAGGTAGAGGATGAAGTATTCGTCATTGCTACACGTGGAGAAAAAGCTACTGGAGGATATACCGTTAAAATAGATAAAATTGAAAAAGAAAAACAGGATGATAAAATGGGCTTGATTGTTTATAGTACATTTAAAGACCCTAAGCAAGGAGATGTTGTAAAACAAGTGATTACATATCCATATGTAGTAGTAAAAACGAATCTTAAAAAGTTACCAGATACCATTGAATTAAAAGTAAAATATGATGATTAAAGAAACGTTTTTACGACGTTTCTTTTTTTTTGAAATTTTAATACATAAGAAAATGAAAAATTTTGAACACTAAGGAAAGGAGAGTGAAAAAATGAATATAGAAAAATATGAAGTAGATCATAATAGATTAAAAAATAAGATTAATATGGATCAGTTAGATTTTAATACGACACAAGATTTAAAACCCTTGGAAGGTATTATAGGGCAAAACAGGGCTACGGATGCATTAGAATTTGGATTAGATATAAAGAAGAACGGATACAATATTTTTGTATCTGGACAAAGTGGAACAGGTAGAAATAGTTATGTACATGCAATTGTAAAAGATAAGGCACAAAAAAATAAAAGACCAGATGACTGGGTATATGTTAGGAATTTTCAAAAGCCAGATAGCCCTATTGCAATTAAAGTTAAAAGTGGTAAGGGCAAGATTTTAAAGGAAAGTATAGCAGATATCGTTGAAAGATTTAAAAAAGAAATACCTCAGGTTTTTATGAGCAAGGATTATGAAAATCAAAAAAATGCATTAATTCAGGAATATCAAAATTATACCCAAGAAGGGATTGAAGCATTAAATAGTATTGCTAAACAATATGGATTTATATTTATTAAAACAGAACGAGGATTAATTACAATGCCTTTAAAAGAAGGGAAAGCACTAAATGAAGAAGAATATAAAAATCTTTCTACAGAAGAGACGGAAACCTTAAGAGTAAATTCTGCTAATTTGAGCGTTGAATCTATTGAAGGTTTCAATAAATTACGTTCATTAGAAGAAGAATTTAGAGTAAAAGTAAAAGAATTAGATAAAAAGATGGGATGTAATGCAGTTGATTTTTATATAAGTAAAATGAAGGATAAATTTTTAGATTCCCGATGTGTACAGGCGTATTTAAAGGATTTAAAAGAGGATATAGTAGAACACATTCATGAATTTAAATCAGAAAAGACAAAAGATGCAAATAACCCATTGGCTATATTTCAGGTGAGATCGACAGAGTCTTTTTTTGACAGATACAAAGTTAATTTGTTCATAGATCATAGTGAATTAGAATATGCGCCTATTATTAATGAGACAAATCCTAACTATTATAATTTAATAGGTAGAGTTGAATATAAGAATGAATTAGGTGTTATGAAAACGGATATAACACAGATTAAGCCTGGTGCATTACATCGTGCAAATGGAGGCTACTTGATATTACAAGCGAAAGATTTACTATCAAATTCTTTTGCATGGGATGCATTGAAGAGAGTACTTAAGACAAATAAAATAGAAATAGAGGGATTAGATAAACAATATGGATATCTGATTACATCAACCCTTAAACCAGAGCCTATTCCAATAGATATAAAAGTAATTTTGATTGGAGACCCATATACTTATCAATTACTGTATCACTATGATGAGGACTTTAAAAAATTATTTAAAATCATGGCAGATTTTGATATTGAGATGGATAGAAATGATGAAACTATTTATAAAATGGCAAGATTCATTGCTACCCATTGTGAAAAAGAGAATTTAAAGCATTTTGATAAACAGGCTGTGGCTAAAATCATTGAGTATAGTTCAAGAATTGCAGAAAATCAGAAAAAATTAAGTGCACAATTTAATAAAGTGGTGGAAATTGTATATGAGGCAGATCGATATGCAAAGAAGATGAATGATGATATCGTTGGTATAGAACATGTAAATATGGCAATTTTAAATAAAATAAAAAGAAATAATAAATATGAAGAAAAGATATTAGAGATGTTTGAAGAGGGAACATTGCTTTTAGAGGTAGACGGTGAAAAAGTTGGAGAAATCAATGGTCTAGCAGTGACGGGGACAGGAGAGTATTCATTTGGAAAGCCAAGTAAAATAACGGTTACTACGTATATAGGAAAAGATGGAATTATCAATATAGAAAGAGAAGTCAAAAAAAGTGGTAGCATTCATGATAAAGGCGTACTCATTTTAAATGGATATATAGGAAGTAAATTTGCTAAGGAAAGACATTTAGCCTTATCAGCGAATATTGTATTTGAACAATTGTATTCAGGCATAGATGGAGATAGTGCATCTAGTACAGAACTATATGCCCTACTTTCTAGCCTTTCTGAAGTACCCATTAAGCAATCTATAGCAGTTACAGGATCTGTAAACCAAAGAGGAGAGATACAACCAATTGGTGGTGTGAATGAAAAAATAGAAGGGTTTTATAAAGTATGTAAATTAAAAGGTTTAACAGGTAAGCAAGGGGTTATGATTCCACATCAAAATGTGAAAAATTTAATGTTAAATGATGAAGTGATTGAAGCAATTGAAAAAGGGGTATTCCATATTTATGCCATTAAAAACATTGAAGAAGGAATAGAAATTCTTACAGGAATGAAGGCAAGCGGTGAAGATGGAGATTACACTGAAAATACAGTTTTCTATCTCGTAAATGAAAAACTAAAACAATTTTCCACAAAAAATAAAAAAAAGGATGCATCCATCCATTAATAAAAAGACCAACATTTTACTGTTGGTCTTTTTGATTGCACGAGATGATTCTGCTTTCTGTAACAATAGAATCTACAGCATGATCATGAACATCTCTTGGAACTTTTTCCATGATTTGAAGATCAAAGGCTAATGCAATGGAAGGTATATTTTTAGTCAATTTATCTAGGAAACGATCATAATATCCTCCACCGTATCCAAGTCTATATCCTTCCTCATCAAAAGCTACCCCAGGAACTAAGATTAAATCAATGGTTTCTGGATTTACTTCTCTTATATATTCTTTTTTAGGTTCTAAAATTCCATAGGTTCCCTTTGTTAACTCTTTTCCTGGATTTAATAATTGGGATAAAATCATTTCTCTAGTTTCAGGGATGCTAATAGGAATGACTACTCTTTTGTTTTTAGAAAGTAAGTCATTGATTATATCATTTGTCTTAACTTCATTCCTAAAATCAATATAGACCATAACGCTCTGAGCATTTTTATAAAGATTCATACTCTTAAGTAATTCGGAAATTTTTCCACTTTTTTCTGATACAATCGGAATGGGTAAATTTTTTCTTTCATTTAATATTTCTGAGCGTAATTGTTTTTTCACATGATCCACTCCTTTAAAAAGTATATTAATATAAATTTCGCTATAAATAATAGTTATCCTTCAAGAAATTAGTGTAATTGATATAAATTACATTCGATATTTGGGGATTTATAAATTAAAATAAAAAATATACTCATTTTGGACAAAATACATTAAAAATCATGGTAAAATGTAAGAGGGAATATTATATGTTATGTAGAATTATATAGAATAGTAGGAGTTGATAGAATGATAAAATTTTTAAATGTGACAAAACAATATCAGGAAGATAAAATGGCACTTTCGGATATGACTGTAAATATAGATAGAGGCGAATTTGTATTTTTAGTGGGGCCTAGTGGTTCGGGTAAATCTACTTTTATTAAGCTTCTATTAAAAGAAATAGATCCCACAATAGGAAAAATTAAAATTGATGGGAAGGATATCACAAGGATTAGTCAAAGAAAGATTCCTCATTTGAGGAGAAAAATGGGCGTGGTATTTCAAGACTTTAGATTGCTTCAAGATAAGACTGTATATGAAAATGTAGCTTTTGCTATGGCAGTGATCAATACAAGTCCTAAGGAAATACGTAGACAAGTCCCAAACGTACTAGCACTGGTAGGAATTAGTGATAGGGCGAATATGTTTCCACATCAGCTCTCCGGTGGAGAACAACAAAGAGTAGCAATAGCAAGGGCGATTGTAAATAATCCATCCGTGCTAATTGCAGATGAACCAACTGGAAATTTAGATCCAGAGACCGCATGGGAGACCATGAAACTTTTAAAACAAATTAATAGAAGAGGAACAACAATATTGATGGCAACCCATGCAAAAGACATTGTAGATATGATGCAACAAAGGGTTATAGCAATTGAAAATGGCAAAATTGTACGAGATGATCAGAAGGGTGTGTATGGCTATGAAGACTAGAACGATAATATACTCTATAAAGCAAGGCATTAAGGGGTCTTGGCGTAATAGAATGATGAGTATAGCATCTATTACTTCTATTGCTTCTGTACTCATGATTTTAGGAATTGTATTTATGATTGTAATCAATATAAATAGTTTTTCAGAAATTACAAAAGGGCAATTTGATACGATACAGCTAGACTTAGAGGACGATTTAAGTGATGGCGATATGCAGAACATAGGTAAAAGTGTAAAAAGTATAGATGGAGTAAAAAGCGTATATTTTTTATCAAAGGAAAAAGCACTAGATAATATGAAGAAAAAGTGGGGAGAAAATGGATATCTTTTAGAGGGACTACAGAAAAATCCTCTACCAAATTCATATGTAGTAGAATTGATGGATATGAGATATGCAGATGAAGTAGTAAAAAGAGTAAAAGGATTACAAGGACTAGAAGAAGTGAGATACTATAAAGACCTTGTTGAGAAAATATTAAAAATAACAGATTTTATTAGATTAGCAGGATTGATTGTCATTGGCGTATTAATTCTTATTTCTATGTTTGTTGTTGCGAACACTATAAAGCTAACAGTTATAGCTAGAAAAAAAGAAATTGGTATTATGAAATATGTAGGGGCTACTAATTGGTTTATACGTTGTCCATTTATGATTGAGGGGATGATATTAGGGGTAATGGGTTCTGCCATTGCAATAGGAGTTATAAGCTTTGGATACAAATACGTTTTTGATTTGATTACACAAAAAGTATACGTAATGATTGCTGTATATATGGTTCCGGCCCCTGTATTTATTAAAAGTATAGCCATTATAATTGCTGTTTTAGGTATTGGAATAGGGGTTTTAGGAAGTATTATTTCTATGAGGAAATTTCTTAGGGTTTAAGAGTAGGAGGAGAAAATGTATAAAAAACGAATCGTTTTATTCATTTGCATTGTCATGTTGATTTTTACAGGAAACAGCTTTGCAGATAATAGTAGTATCGAAAAAGATAAATTAAACAATGTAAAAAATACAATAAAAGATTTTAAAGATAAATTAAGTAACAATAAAGAGAAAGAAAAAAATGTTACTGCTCAAATGAATACATTAGATGCCAAAATAGATAACAACCAAAATGAAATTGAAAACTTAAATTCTAAAATTTCACAAACTAAAAAGAATATTGAGGTTGCAAAAAAGGAATTAGAAGATGCTACGCAACAAGTTACAGAACAAGATGATATAATGCTTAAGAGGCTTCGGGCTATGTACAAAAATGGAGAGGTTGGATATATGCAAGTTTTATTAGAGTCTGACAGCGTTATTGATCTTCTTTCAAATTTGGATATGGTAAAGAAAATTTTTAATCAGGATATGGAATTATTAGAAATTATGAAACAAAGAAGAGAAGAGATAGATGAGAAAAAGAAAAAGCTTGAAGCTTATGAAAGAAATCTGTCTATTATGATCAGTAATATGGAGACAAAACAAAAACAATTAAAAATAGATATAGGAGAAATGATTAAAACAAAAGAGTTAATAAAACAAGATAGCAAGAAATTTGAAAAACAAATAGATGAATTAAATGCTTATGCAAATAAGCTTTCAGAGGAAATTAGAAGGAAGCAATCTACTGGTAAGTATGTGGGGGGGCAATTAAATTGGCCTGCGCCAGGATATACAAGAATTACTTCTCCTTTTGGATATAGAATTCATCCAATATTAAAGAGAAAGAAAATGCATACAGGAATAGATGTTGGTGTACCTTATGGAAAAACCATAGTTGCTGCAGGAGATGGAAAGGTCATTATGGCTAACTGGTATGGTGGATATGGAAAAGCAGTTATGGTTGACCATGGGGGCGGAATTGTTACTTTATATGCACACAATTCTACGTTGCTTGTAAAAGTAGGGCAAAATGTAAAAAGAGGACAGGCAATTACCAAATCAGGTAGTACCGGAAACTCTACCGGACCGCATCTACATTTTGAGGTAAGAAAAAATGGTCAATATACGGATCCACTTCCGTGGCTTAAAGGAAGATAGGACATAAGTAAAAAAGGCTGATTTTTAAAAAAAAGTACCCTATAGAGTAGACAAATAAAAAAGTCGACCCTATGGGGTATTTTCATAGTAGTAAAAATAGTTATAAAATTAAAATCATGTTAAAAGGAAAGAGGGGATTGTACTTTGCAAAAATGGATATTAAAAAATAGTAAAGCTGATTATAAAAAGCTATCAAGTAATTTTGGTGTAAGTGAACTTATTTGTAAAATAATAATAAATAGAAATATAAAAGATTTTAAATTAATAGATAGTTTCATAAATCCAGATATAAATAAATTCCATAATCCAAGAGGTATGAAAGATATGGAATTAGGTGTAAATAGAATCAAAGAAAGTATCTATAAAAGGCTTAAAATAAGGATTTGTGGGGATTATGATCAAGATGGAACTTCCTCAGTTATAACCTTTTATAATGGACTAAAACGATGTGGAGCCAATGTAGATTATGTAATTCCTCATAGGGTTATGGATGGGTATGGAATCAATGAACGAATTATAGAAGAAGCTAAAAGGGATGGTATTGATGTGATCATCACTTGTGATAATGGCATATCAGCAGCAGAACCCGTAAAACTTGCAAAGGAATTAGGTATGAGCGTAATCGTAACGGATCATCACGATATTCCTTATGTTGAAAATGAGAAAGAAGAAAAAGAATATTTCTTACCTGAAGCAGATGCCGTTATAAATCCTAAAAGATTAGATTGTGAGTACCCTTTTAAGGAACTTTGTGGAGCTGGCGTTGCCTTTAAATTTATTCAAGTTCTTTATGAAGAAATGAATATTCCCATAGAAGAGTCCTATGAATTATTAGAGTTTGTTGCTATGGCCACTGTTTGTGATGTCGTGGACTTAATAGATGAAAATAGAGTTATTGTAAGGGAAGGTTTAAAAAGAATAAATACAACAAATAACATAGGATTACAAGCCCTTATTAAGGCCACCGGAATGGAAGACAAAGCAGTAAATACGTATTCCTTAGGATTTGTATTAGGACCATGTATCAATGCTTCTGGAAGGTTAGACAGTGCTGAAATGGCAGTAAAACTGTTTTTAACAAAAGATCCTGTAAAAGCAGAAATATATGCAAAAAAGCTACATGATTTAAATGAACAAAGAAAAGCCATGACAATAGCTGGACTTGAAAAAGTTGTTGAACAGATAGAATCAAGTAAGCTTATAAAGGATAAAGTGTTAGTCGTATATGAGCCAAGTATTCATGAGAGTATAGCAGGTATTATAGCAGGTAGAGTAAAAGATAAATATAATAAACCTACGATTGTTTTAACAAAATCAAAAGAAGAAGGAATGGCCAAAGGTTCGGCAAGATCTATAGAAGTATATAATATGTTTGAAGAGTTATCAAGATGCAAAGATTTATTATGTAAGTTTGGTGGACACCCTATGGCAGCAGGGCTTTCTTTAGATTTTTCAAATATAGATAAGCTAAGAGATCAATTAAATGAGAAAACAATCTTAACAGAAGAGGATCTTATTCCAATCGTTTATATAGACGCCCATGTTCCACTGGATATGGTATCCAATCATTTACCAGAAGAATTAAAGATATTAGAACCTTTTGGAAAAGGAAATCGTAAACCACTATTTGCAGAGAAAGGTGTAAAAATTAAGAAAATTGATATATTGGGCAAGGATTATAAGGTTATGAAAATGGCATTAGTAAGCAAAAATGGAAGAATTTTAACAGGCATTCACTTTGGAAACGTGGATTCCATGCAAGAGTATCTTGCTGGTAAGTTTGGGCGTGAAGCGTTGAACAATGCTTTTGCAGGACAGCCTAATAATATAGAGATAGACATAACGTATTTACCTTCCATTAACGAGTATAGAGGAAATAGAACTTTACAGATTGTGATACAAGATTATAGATAGAAGAATAGAAAATGAAGAGTCGTAATAATGGGCTCTTCATTTTTTTATACTGTGACGAAATAATCTAAAAATTCTAATAAAGATTGAAAATATGGTAATTAATGTGATAGTATAAGGAATAGATATAATGTATTTGTTGATCTACAATGTTATATTAATGCATACACAAAAATAAATAGGCTTAGAAAGGAAGAATAATATGATTAAGACTTATAAGCATAACAAACTATCTTCTGTGTATCAATATTTGATCGTAGGAATTTTAATCGTATTGATTGGGGATTCCATAAAGGATCAGCAGTATCTTAAGGTATTCATAGGCGTACTTTTGATTTATGTTTCTTTATATGAAAAAGAAGTTTCTATCGAGGATGAAGGCGTATTGATTCAAATAAAGAGAATAAGAAGAAAAAAAGAAAAAATGATCAAGTTTGCTCAAATGAAGCATATTAGTATTCAAAAAAGAAATGATAAAGCTCTGATGTTTTTTGCAAAGGAAGATATGGGGCAAAAAGCCATTGTAGATGCTGAAAATGTAGAGAAAATAGTAGGGCTAGCAAAGAAGCGTAATAAAAAGATAGATATTTATTATGCTTGATAGGAATGAATATTGTATTTGAAGAAAAAGATATGTTGGTTCTTTACCGATGGTAAGGGACTTTTTTATTTTAAACGATATTTATTTATTGTTTTACGATAAATAAATATTGACAAACAAATTAAAACTTGGTATTATGATGATAATACATTATGAGGTGATTGCTTATGAAGCAAAATGAATTTGTAATAGGTAGAAAAAAATTTAAAAGAAGAGGTGTTATTATATGAAAAAGATAACAACGGTATTAGTTATTGTTTTAGTAAGTATTGTATTTTTAGGTGTAGCTGAAAAAAACAACTGGTTTAATCTTAAACACTTAGGGCATGAAGAATACTTTGTGCAGATCACAGAAGATGGTGAAAGAATATTACTTGAGCAGGAAGTAAAAAATGGTGAAAAAGTATCAGAGGATTTTTACAGATACTATTATGAAACGGTTGCATATAACAAAGAAGGTAAAGAGATAAAGGTACGATTTGATGCAAATAAGAATTTGAAGATAGGTGCTTTTTTAAGCATTGAGACTATTAGTCAAAGTGAAAAGAAAATAAATAGTATAGCAGACTATAAAGAGGTGCAAGAAAATCAGTTGCCGCAAATAGTAAAAGAAAAATTGCTCGGGAAATAGGAAAGAATAGTATCCATTATGGATACTATTCTTTTTTGAATATATAGGTAAGAAACTATTTATTCATGTACAATCTAAATTACTTTTTGGTAAATTAAATATGAAATAATTAATAACATGAGTATGCTATAAATTGCATATAGAATGTTAAAGCTTTTATCAAGCTCTTTCTGTAATTTTTTATATTCCTTCCGGTCAAGTTGTTTTCTCTTTGGAAGTAGAGGTATTATTATTGAAATTAATATTATATTTATAAATAAAATTAATTCGTCATATCTAATGAATCCTATTTTATTTTCGAAAAATGTAAATTCAAATAACAGGCTAATTGTTGCAAGAACACTTATAGTGGTTGAACTATATATTAATATATTTGCTACTCGCTGATTTTTAATCTTAACTTCAAAAGTAATGCCTTTTAAATCCATGTAATATAGTAATGACGTCAATATACACATACCTTCGATTCCATAAAAGAGTATATTAATACTAACCTTTGCAAATCCTGATAATGGCATGTATAAGCTATATCCAAGTAAGGATAGGATGGTTATTACAGTAGAAATTTTTAATGAATTATTAAATGCAGATTGCTCCAATTCATCTTTATCCATTAATAAGAGTAATAAAAATAGTGCACTTATAATAGAGGCCAATCCTGATTGTATACTTAGTAACTGTTCTCCTAAATTAATCATTCTTCAATCTCCTCCAATGGTTGGAAAATTTCATCGATGGTTTTATCAAAATATTTTGCTATAGAGAAGGCAAGTTTAAGGGAAGGATTAAAAGTGCCCCTTTCAATTTCTAAAATTGTTCCCCTATTTACGCCTAAATCTATTGCTAAATCTTCTTGGGTTAAATTTCTTTCAGCTCTAAGAACTTTTATTTTTGTATTAAATATTTTTTTACGTTTTGCCATAAAACACCTCCGATAATATTCATTATAATGATAATGTTGAATATAGTCAACATTATGTTGTGTATATTGAGCATTAAATGATTTGTTTTTTATAATCACATATGAGTTAACAGAATAAACAAAGAACTCATAAATTTGAGTTTGTTGTTATTTTTAAATTCAATAGTTTAAAGAAATAAATGTTTATATGTCTTGAAATTGGCAAATACTTTCTATAAAGAGAATATAGAAAGTAGGTTGAAAACTTGATTAAAACAGCGGAAAGATTAAAAATCAAAGAACTAATAGGGATGAATTTAGTAGAGGAAGAATTATTTAATATATTAAAAGATAGCCATGAAAACACTTCTAACATATGTAAAAGATTGATTACATCAGGCGGAAAGAGAATACGTCCTGCTCTTGTTCTTTGTACAGCAGGATGTTTTGGAAAAATAACGAAAGAAGGAATACAAGCTGCAGCAGCTTGTGAATGTATCCATATGGCATCTTTAGTTCATGATGATATCATTGATGAATCAGTCATGAGACGTAACGAGGCCACGATCAATGCACAAAAAGGGAATCATACGGCTGTCTTAGTAGGGGATTATTTATTCGCAAAGGCTTTTGGAATTCTTTCTAAGCATAAACTTGTAAGAAGCATGGAAGTGATTGTGGATGCCATTAGTAAAATGTGTGATGGAGAGATTTTTCAAGCAGAAAATTTATTTAATTTAGATCAAACCCATGAAGATTATTATCGTCGTATTTATCAAAAGACGGGTGTTTTAATTGCTGCATGTACTCAAGCAGGAGCAATAACAGCAGGTGCAGATGAAGAACAAATAGAAGCGTTTAGGATTTATGGAGAAAATTTGGGATATGCGTATCAAATCATAGATGATGTATTAGATTTTACAGGAGATGAAAACATACTAGGAAAGCCAGTAGGAAGTGACTTAAAAGAAGGAAATATTACCTTACCTATATTAAAATTAATGGATCAACGAGAATATAAGGATTGGATAAAGGAAATATTTGAAAAAGGTACCATAGGAGAAAATGATCATCAAATTTTAAGGGTTTTAAAGGATAGTGATTCTTTAGAGAAAGCTTTTAATGAAGCACAACATTGTGTAGAAAAAGCACAAGAAGCATTAAATATTATAGAGGATTCAGTTTATAAGGATATGCTCATAGGAATTGCAGAGAAGGTATTGATTCGGAATAAATAACCCATTGATTTAATGGGTTTTTTTATTTACCTTATCACTTCACTTTGAACCATGTCCTATTATTTTTTTTACTCTTAATAATTTGCAGGAAGAATAGAGAATATTTGTAGTGTAATAGGAAGTTTTCAATATTTTTTTAGAAATATTTCTTTCAACTTCAAAATCTGTTTTTGGATCAGAAAGATACATGGATAAGAGTCCTTCGATAACCGTTATGTGGAATAATGAATTTTCAAGATGTAAAGCTTTACTAAGAGATTCTTTTAAAAAATAAGTTAGTCTTTTTTCTTTTTCTAGATCATCTTGATAGTAAGATACAAAATTTAAATCTCCTTCAAGTAGATCTTCTCTTTCATCAATAAAATAATCGAGTAAAATATGAAGTCCACATATATAAGGAAAATAGGCATTCATTGCCTTTTTTACGGTTATTTCATCTAATTTTTTATTTTCACTGAGGGTACAAAGTAGAAATATTCCTAGTGTCGAACCTGCTGCAGCAGAAAATTCCCATATAGATAGATTTGTATACAAATGAAGATGATTACTTGCCCAAGCATCTAATGCTTGTTCTCTTCTATCTTTTGATATATGTTTGTAGCTTTGCATTTCACTATATAATTTCCCTAAAAATAAAGCGTTGTCTTGAACCAAATGAAAACTTGGCAATGTATTTATATAATTTTTACACGTTTTTACTAAAGCATAGAGGTAACCTCCGTCATTCGTATAAGGATAATACTTATAATAATCATGAAAATTTTCATCGGGATTTAAACTATCTGTAATGGCATAATGAAGCTGTAAAAAAGATTTTTCATTTCCGACACCTACTCGGTCACATAGATTATCAAGATAATCACTAATTGTTTGAAGGGCTACAATAAATCGAATGAGTTCTTTGTTGACTTTACCATAATATAGACTGTAAATACATCCTCCTTGGGCGTGGAAAGTCTTCTTTTGTATACTTGAGATGGCTTGATGAGATAATACTTCATCAGGGATTGCATCAGCGTAATTTTTCCAGTGGGATAATTCTTTTTTCACTTGTGGAAATACCTTTTTTATAAATTTGTAAATGGTTTTTGATTGATAAATGTGTTTATGCATAAAAATCATTCCTTTATATAAAAGTCTTATTAGTATTTTAGACAAATAAATGTAAATCCATGCTATTATAATGATAAGAGATTATTTTTTTTAGATGAAGATTAATCTGATAGAAAAAAGGGAATAACTAATAATCAGAGTAGAAAAGTTGAAAAATTCATACAGAAAATAAGTTAGTGATAACAGAAAAAATAATTAGAAGGATTTTTAGCTAGGAGCAATTAAATATGATGAGAAGTGAATTTGTAATAGAGGGTGTAAAGAAGTTTTCAATTGAGCAAATTGCTGAAAGTGGTCAAGCTTTTAGGTGGGAAAAAGATCAAAATGGTGGTTATACAGGCGTTGCATTTGGAAAAGTAATAAATGTAATTCAAGAAAAAGATAAAGTCATTATTAAGGGTGCCAATAAAGAAGATCATCAGAAAATATGGAAAAATTATTTTGACATGGATAGAGATTATGGACAATTGATCAAGGGTTTAAAAGGAAAAGATATACATCTTGACAGTGCAATTTTGTTTGGTGAGGGAATAAGAATATTAAACCAAGATTTGTGGGAAATGATTATATCGTTTATCATATCGGGAAATAATAATATTCCTAGAATTAAGAAATCCATTGATATAATCTGTGAAAAATATGGAGATTTCATTGATGAGATAGATGGGAAGAAATATTATAGTTTTCCATCTCCAAGTCAATTGAGTATTGCCACTGTTGACGATCTACGAAAATGTGGAGTAGGATATAGGGATGCTTATATTCATAAAACGACGAAAGTGATTTTAGAGAAACAAGTTGATTTGGATTTGATTCAAAATATGAACCTTGAAGATGCTAGAAAAGAATTGAAGAAATTAACAGGTGTAGGGGATAAAGTTGCAGATTGCATTTTACTGTTTTCTTGCAAGAAAACCACTGCATTTCCTGTTGATACGTGGGTTAAAAAAATTCTAACTACGTATTATGGCTTAAAAAAAACCAGTGTAAAGGAAGTTAATAAATTTGCAATAGAGTACTTTGGTGAGGATTGTGGAATTGCACAACAATATTTATTTTACTATATTAGGAACCAAAATTTATAAGCTGAAGAATAATTGATCTAGTAAGAAATAACCAAAAGCTTGTTTTTCATGTGAAAAGCAAGCTTTTAGTTATTATTTGAATAATTTAACAAGGCATTATATGCGTTTGAAGCATCATCATAGCCTAGTTGATATAATTTATTTATGTTTGCATAATTTTTACTGATTGCATTTAATTTGATGGGTTCGCTTGGAGATATAATAAAAACTTCACCATTTTTTTGCTGATGATTAATATAGTTTAATGAATCGTTGTATACATCGTAGAAGTTACCAATCGCATTTATAATTTGAGGATGATCTGGATAAAATTGTTTTGCAAGTCTTCTGAGGTATCGTGCCTTTGTGTTTGATTTTTCCTCACCTGTAAGAACAACTATATTTTTATTATTTCCATCGGTTTGAGATTTTTTTATGGGAATAGGATCGGAAAGAGCTCCATCGAGTAGGTTCATATCTAAGTATTTTACCATAGGGCTTACGAAAGGTAAGCTACTAGAGGCTCTCATTGCTTTAAGTAAATCTAGAGAATCATCTTTATTGAAGTATACTGCTTTTCCACTATCACAATCCGTTGCTGTAATAATGAATTTTTCATTGGCTTTATTAAATGAATCAAAGTCAAAAGGTTCGAGCTTATTTGGGATTTCGTCAAATATAAAGTCCATACCTAAAATACTATTGTTATTAGTAAATACGTTTTTAAAATTGACGTATCTTTTGTCATTGAGATATTTTGTATAGAGGGTTTTACCAAGACCATGTTGACGAGATATATAGGCTGAGCCATTACAAGCTCCAGCAGAAACACCTACTATATATGGGAAATTTAAGTTTCTATGGAGGAAAAAATCAACTACACCTGAAGTATAAACGCCTCTCATTCCTCCACCGGGTAAAACAAGACCGACTTTGTCCATAACATCACCTTCGCTTATTATATACTATGATTATTATGTGTAATGGTTATAAGAAATATTCTATAATAGTTAAAATATTAATTATATGGATATTTAATCAATATAAAAGTAAAAGCCTATAGGATGATCCTATAGGCTTTTAATGCGCTTATTTTTGATATACAATGATTTTACTTGCTTCGCCAGGTCCAAGTCCTATTTTTGACTCTTTCACAACGACCATGATAGGACCGCAAAAGCTATTTTCAACAACTCTAATTTCTGCATCTATAGTAAATCCTAAATCAGAAACACGTTGAATAAATTTCTTGCCACCGTTTAAACTTTTAATATAGACTATTTCACCGCTACCTATAGTATTTAAAGGAACCATATTATCACCTCGTATAAGAAAACTAAATATTTAATCACTATAAAATATAATGATTATTAATATTAATTGTATCATTTATGCATCAACATGTAAAGAATAAATGATATCGATTGTTCATAGATCAATCGATTAAAATGATTCCACGAGCAACTTTATTTTTAGTTAAAACAATGCCAATCACATCTCCAATTTTTAAGTCATGAAAAGCGATATTCATTGCTTTTTCATTTCGCTGTAAAATAATAATTGCATCTTTAGAAACATCTATATTATAATGAGGGCTACTATTATCATCTATATGCTGATCAATGGTTAGAATTCTTTTGTTTTTATCGATACTTAGAATTTCACCATAGACAAACTCTTCTCCTATAGAGGGATTGACATCTTCAAAGTCTAAGAATGGTTTAGAATTATTCATTGTTATTGTTTGTGTTTTTTCATTCCAATCCATGGTGTGATTTAATTTTTGAGATACAAATTTTAGTGGGATATATATATGATCTTCGTAAAAAAGAACGTTAGAATCAGCAGGGATCTCATCTTGTATTTTAAAATGAATTTCCTTTAATAATGCATTTACCTTTGTAAATTGATTTAACCCAAAACTTATAGATGAGGCCATGACCAATATAAGTAAACATCCAATGACTTTTTTGATATAATGAAACATAAATATTCCTCCTTTTATAATCTTAATATTTTAAGTATGAACAAAAAATTAAAATATTATACATATTATTTTAAAAATAGGAGAAAATAAATAGTTAAAAATGAATATGATTTTTAAAGGGTGAGATGAGAAATATGTTTGATCTAAAGAAGCATTTAAAATTGTTACCAGAAAAACCAGGTGTGTACCTTATGAAAAATAAATCAGATGAGGTTATTTATGTTGGAAAGGCTGTATCTCTAAAAAATAGAGTGAGACAATATTTCCAGTCATCAAAAAATCATCCTCCTAAAGTTAGAGCAATGGTTTTAAATATTGAAGAGTTTGAATATATCATTACAGATTCTGAAGTTGAGGCATTGATCTTAGAAAATAATTTAATAAAGAAATATAAACCTAAATATAATGTTTTACTAAAAGATGATAAACAATATCCATATATAAAAATCACAGTAAATGAAAAATTCCCAAGGCTCATAAAGACACGAAAAGTAATAAAAGATGGTGCGAGGTATTTCGGTCCCTATACACAGATTGGTGCAGTCAATAAAACCATTGAGTTGTTAAAAAGATTTTATCCATTAAGGACCTGTGGGAGAAATTTAGACAAAATTAGTGAAAGACCTTGTCTTAATTATCATATTAATAAATGTCTAGGGCCATGCAGAGGAGAAGTGTCTCATGAAGAATATAGTAAAATGATCAATGAGATAATACTATTTTTAAGTGGAAAACATGGACAACTTTTAAGTGAAATTGAAAATAAGATGATGGAAGCTTCTAGTAAAATGAATTTTGAGAAGGCAGCAGAATATAGGGATCAAATGATGGCTATAAATAGTATAAAGGAAAAACAAAAGGTGGTATTTCCTTTTGAAATAGATATAGATGTAATTGCTATGGCTAGAGGGATTGAGAATATATGTGTAATGATTTTCTTTATTAGACATGGAAAATTAATAGGAAGAGAACATTATATGTTAGATCTATCAGAAGAGGAAGAACGAGGGGAAGTTATTAGTGCATTTATAAAACAATTTTATTCTGGCACAGCATTTATACCGAAAGAAATATTGATTCAAGACCCCATTGATGATCAAGAAATTATTGAGAAATGGCTATCGGATAAAAGAGAATCAAAACTAGTAATAAAAATTCCTCAAAAAGGAGAAAAAAGAAAATTTGTAGAAATGGTTCATAAGAATGCAGTAGAAATATTAAAACAGTTTAGTGAAAAATTAGTTAGAGATCAAGAAAAATATGAAGGTGCTTTAGAATCATTAGGGAACTATTTAGAATTAGATAAGCGTCCCCGTAGAATTGAAGCGTATGATATATCAAATATACAAGGGGTACATGCGGTGGCTTCTATGGTCGTGTTTGAAAATGGAAAGGCAAAATATAGTGATTATAGGAGATTTAAGATCAAAACCATAGAAGGCCCTAATGACTATGGGAGCATGCAAGAAGTCATTTATCGTAGACTTAAAAGGGGGATAGAGGGACAATTTAATAGATTTCCAGATGTTATGTTAATTGATGGAGGCCTTGGTCATGTAAATGCTGTTAGTGAAGTTTTAAATGCGTTAAAAGTGAGTATTCCAGTTGCAGGAATGGTAAAAGATGAGCATCATAAAACCAAAGATTTAATCTATCAAGGAAGAAAACGTTCAATACACAAAGATCTTAATGTATATCAATTAATTGGTAGAATTCAGGAAGAGGCACATAGATTTGCGATTAGTTATCATAAAAGCTTAAGGGGAAAGACATTAGTACAATCTGTTTTAGATGAAATTAAAGGAATTGGACCCAAAAGAAAAACTTCTTTACTTAAGCATTTTGGTTCTATTGAAAAAATTAAAAAAGCATCGATAGATGAATTAAACAAAGTAGAAGGAATGAATTATAATGCTGCAAAAGAGATTTATAATTTTTTCTTGAAAAAATCTAAAGAGGAGTAGGTGGAGATATGCCTTGTGTAACCGTAAAACAATTAATGAAAGACCTAGATTTAGAAATTATTTATAGTCCAGAAGAGATCGATGGAAAAATTGAAAGTAGTGATGTAAATAGACCAGGGCTTCAACTTGCAGGATTTTATAAATATTTTGCGTATGAGCGAGTTCAAATTATTGGAAAGGTTGAATGGACTTATTTTGATGGTTTAAATGCAAAGGTTAGAGAAAAAAGAGCTGAACAATTGTTATCGCATGAAATGCCTTGTTTAATCATTACTAGAGAGTTAGAAGTCCATGAAGAATTTATAGAAGCGGCTAAAAAATTTAAGCGTCCCATATTTCGTAAAAAAATTTCTACTACAAAATTCATAAGTGTGATTACAAATTATTTAGAAGATAAACTAGCACCAGTAATGACAAGACATGGTGTACTTGTGGATGTATATGGTATTGGAATTTTTATGATTGGCGAAAGTGGTATTGGAAAAAGCGAAACTGCATTAGAGCTTATAAAGAGAGGTCATAGGTTGATTTCAGATGATGCTGTAGAGATTAAAAGAAAGGATAATACATTGGAAGGTACTGCCCCTGAAATAATCAGGCATTTTATGGAGATTCGAGGAATTGGAATCTTGGATATAAAGCATTTATATGGTGTAGGAGCAGTGAGAGATGAAAAAATGATTGAACTGGTTATAGAATTGGAAAATTGGAAACAAGGAAAAGAATATAATCGATTAGGATTAGACAATGAGCATATGGAAATGTTAGGAATAGAAATCGAAAAATTAACGATTCCTATAAAACCTGGAAGAAATTTAGCCATGATTATTGAGGTGGCAGCTAGAAATTATAAGCAGAAAATAATGGGATTTAATGCTGCGGAAACATTAAGTGATAGACTTATGATGCATTTAGAAGAATAAAGGTGATAGGCACTATTACTTTCATGGTATTGACGTTTTAATGACGGAGGAGCTATATTATAAATATTAATTAGGATATTTTTTAATAATATAATCTAAAGTCAAGGAGGAATGAAAGTGATGGATACAAAGGGCTACTTAACACCACCAGAAATTGCTAAAGTGACTGTGGAAAACGGGATAAAAAAAGTAAATATATCTTTAAAAAATCAATTAATGCTAAGTATTTTAGCAGGTGCATTTATTGCATTTGCAGCAGAGGGTTCAAATACGGGTGCTTTTAATTTATTTGCAGATCCTAAATTATATGGTCTGGGAAAAATATTGGCAGGATCTATTTTCGGAACAGGGCTTATGTTAGTTTTACTAGCAGGAGGAGAATTGTTTACTGGAAATAATTTGATCATCATGAGTGTGTTAGAAGGAAAAACCAAATGGAGCGCCATGTTTAAAAATTGGGTTGTTGTATACATTGGAAATTTTATAGGGTCCATATTTGTTACTTGGATGATGGTAGAATCTGGACTATTTCATATGGGCGGAAATGTTTTAGGCGGAGTAACCATAAAGATTGCAGCATATAAAGTAGGATTACCATTTATGAGTGCTATCGTATTAGGAATTATGGCAAACTGGTTAGTTTGTTTAGCGGTATGGTTAGCTTATGGGGCAAAGACAATGATCGGAAAAATATTTGCTATATTTTTTCCAATATGGTTATTCATAACATCTGGATTTGAACATAGTATTGCAAATATGTATTATGTGCCAGCTGGAATCTTAGCTAAAGTAAATCCTGAATGGGCAGCAGCATCACATTTATCTGATGAAGTATTAAGTCAGTTAAATTGGACAAATTTTGTGATTAAAAATTTGATTCCTGTTACCATCGGAAATATTATTGGAGGCGCCTTATTTGTAGGAATGGTTTATTGGTTTGTGTATTTAAAAAAAGAATAATAAAAATAATCTGCATTTGTATGTAAATACAAATGCAGATTATTTTATAATTTATGGGTAATTACAAAATGAAAAGACAGAAAATTTGAAAAAGTCTTTAGAATGAAGAAAAAGGTATCCTACGAATTAATTAATATAAATTTTTAAAAAAGATTATGACAGATAATGCAAAAACTGCTCGATTTTGGTATAATATAGAAAGTGACTTATATAATAATTTGATGAAATAATATATTTAAATTGCATAATGAAAATTGACATGATAGAAAAGGAGGAAATGAAATGATTGAATCAGTTTTAACAAAGGAAAATTTTGATAATCTTGAGCAAATTATTCGTGAAAATAAGCACAAAAAAGGTGCTTTAATGCCTATTTTAAATGAAGCTCAAAAGATTTTTGGATGTGTACCAATGGAAGTACAAAAGAAAATTTCTGAAAATTTAGATATTCCATTAGCTGAGATTTATGGTGTTGTAACTTTTTATTCTCAATTTACATTACAGCCTAAAGGGAAATATGCTATTGGCGTATGTTTAGGAACAGCTTGTTATGTAAAAGGAGCACAACAAGTTGTAGAAAGAATAAAAAGAGAATTAAATATTGAAGTAGGAGAGACTACACCAGATGGAAAATTTACATTAGATGCAACAAGATGTATTGGTGCTTGTGGATTGGCACCCGTAATGACAGTCAATGATGATGTGTATGGAAGATTGGTAGAGAAAGATATTCCAGATATTATAAAAAAATATTAGGTTTAATTCTAAAGGAAGAGGGTGATCATGATGAAATCTTTAGATGAATTAGCAAAGATTCGTGAGCAGGCACGAAAAAAAGTTGATATAAGAGATTCGAAGCATGGCATTAAGATTGTAGTGGGGATGGATACTTGTGGAATTTCTGCAGGGGCAAGACCCGTACTATTAGAATTAGTAGCAGAAGTACAAAAAAGAAATTTAAATGATGTTTCTGTGGTTCAGACTGGTTGTATTGGTGTATGTAGGCTTGAACCAATGATAGAAGTATATAAAGAGGGAGAAGAAAAGGTTACTTATGTAGAAATAACAGCAGAGAAAGCAAGAAGAATTATTGAAGAACATATTGTTAATGGCAAAATTGTAGATGAATATACTATTGGTGCAATAGAATAATTTTTTTGTGGGGAGGAAAGTATCATGGAATTATATAGAGCCCATGTTCTTATCTGTGGAGGTACAGGATGTACTTCTTCAGGTTCTCAAACATTAATTCATACTTTTGAGAAGGAACTAAAAAAGCAGGGGATAGAAAATGAAGTAAAACTTGTTAAAACAGGATGTTTTGGTCTTTGTGAGGCAGGACCTATTGTTATTGTTTATCCAGAAGGTACTTTTTATAGTCATATAAAGGTAGAAGATATTTCTAGAATTACAGAAGAACATCTATTGAAGGGAATAATTGTAAAAGACTTATTATATAAGGATGTTATACATGAAGATCAAATACTTCCGATAGATGAAATAGATTTTTATAAAAAACAAAAAAGAATAGCCCTTAAAAATTGTGGTGCAATTAATCCAGAAAATATTGAGGAATATATTGCATATGATGGATATAAAGCATTAGGAAAAGTATTGACAGAAATGACACCTGAAGATGTAATCAATACAATTAAAAAATCAGGTCTTAGAGGTCGTGGAGGTGGAGGATTTCCATCCGGAATTAAGTGGGAATTCACATATAAAGCAGAGGGCGATATAAAATATGTAGCCTGTAATGCAGATGAAGGAGATCCAGGCGCATTTATGGATCGTTCAGTCCTAGAAGGAGATCCCCATACAGTATTAGAAGCAATGGCAATTGCTGGATATGCGGTAGGTTCTAATCAAGGATATATTTATATAAGAGCAGAGTATCCTATTGCAGTTCATAGACTTGAGATCGCTATTAAACAAGCTAGAGAATATGGATTGTTAGGTAAAAATATATTTGGGACAGGCTTTTCATTTGATGTAGAGATCAGACTTGGAGCAGGCGCATTTGTATGTGGAGAAGAAACAGCACTACTAAACTCTATAGAAGGAAAAAGAGGAATGCCAAGACCAAGACCACCTTTTCCTGCCATTAAAGGTTTATGGGGAAAACCAACGCTGCTTAATAATGTAGAAACCTATGCGAACATTACACAAATTATTTTAAATGGGCCAGAATGGTTTGCAAGTATGGGAACCGAAAAATCAAAGGGAACAAAGGTATTTGCACTTGGGGGAAAAATTAATAATACAGGACTCGTTGAAATTCCTATGGGAACTACTTTAAGAGAAGTAATCTATGAAATAGGCGGAGGAATTCCAAATGGCAAGAAATTTAAAGCCGTGCAAACAGGAGGACCCTCTGGAGGATGTATTACTGCTGAGTATTTAGATACACCTATAGATTATGATAATTTAATTGAGCTTGGTTCTATGATGGGATCAGGTGGTATGATTATTATGGATGAAGATAATTGTATGGTTGATATTGCAAGATTTTTCTTGGATTTTACAGTAGATGAATCCTGTGGTAAGTGTCCACCATGTCGTATTGGAACAAAGAGAATGCTTGAGATCTTAGAAAAAATAACATCTGGTAAAGGCGAGTTAGAGGATATAGATAAGCTTGAAAGATTGGCTGATAGTATAAAAGTTTCATCTCTTTGCGGGTTAGGTCAGACTGCACCAAATCCAGTGTTATCTACTTTAAGATATTTTAGACATGAGTACGAGGCACATGTAAAAGAGAAGCGATGTCCAGCAGGCGTTTGCAAAGATTTACTTTCTTATAATGTAGATTCTGATTTATGTAAGAAATGTGGTATTTGTGCGAAAAAATGTCCAGAAGGTTGTATAGATGGCATCAAAGGAAAAGAAGTATATAAAATCGATACAAAAAAATGTATTAAATGTGGAGCCTGTATGGATGCTTGTCCATTTAAAGCAATTTCAAAGAAATAATTATTGTTCAAGGAGAGTGAAATAAGTGGAAAAAGTCACTTTAACTATAGATCATATCGAAGTTACAGTTCCGAAAGACTATACGATCCTTCTAGCAGCAAAACAAGCTGGAATTGATATTCCTACACTATGCTATTTAAAGGAAATAAATGAAGTAGCAGACTGTCGTGTTTGTGTAGTAGAGGTAAAAGGAGCAAAGGCATTACAAGCTTCTTGCGTACATCCAGTTGCAGAAGGTATGGTCGTTAAAACAAATACAAAGAAAGTAAGAGATGCACGTAAATCAACAGTAGAACTTATTTTATCAAATCATAATCGTGAATGTTTAACTTGTGTAAGAAATAAAAACTGTGAACTCCAAGCTGTATCTGAAGAATTAGGAATTAGAGAAATTCCCTATGAAGGAGTAAAAACAGAAGAAGTTATTGATGAATTGTCTCATTCAATTGTCAGAGATACTAGTAAATGTATTCTTTGTGGAAGATGTGTAAGTATGTGTAAAAACGTACAAAAAATAGGTATATTAGAGTTTGTTAATAGAGGGTTTAATACACAGGTTGGGCCTGCGTTTGGTATGAGCATGGCAGATACACCATGTATCTATTGTGGTCAGTGTATTCTTGCTTGCCCAGTAGCTGCACTGAAAGAAAAGGATGATATTGAAAAAGTATGGGATGCAATAGAAGATCCAGATACATTCGTAGTAGTTCAAACCGCACCAGCGGTAAGGGCTGCACTAGGAGAAGTATTTGATCTTCCAATAGGGACAAGAGTTACAGGGAAAATGATTGCGTCATTAAAAAGAATAGGATTTGATCGGGTATTTGATACAAATTTCGCAGCAGATTTAACCATTATGGAAGAAGGTCATGAATTATTAAATCGTATTCAAAATGGTGGGGAATTGCCTATGATTACTTCTTGTTGCCCTGGTTGGATTCGTTTCTGTGAATTTAATTATCCAGATCTGTTAGAGAATTTATCTACTTGTAAATCGCCACATCAAATGATGGGCACAATTGTAAAATCTTATTTTGCAGATAAAAAAGAAATAGACCCAAAGAAAATATTTATTGTTTCCATTATGCCATGTACTTCTAAAAAAACGGAATCAGCAAGAGAGGAAATGCATGTTAATGGAAGAAGAGATGTAGATGCAGTACTTACTACTAGAGAATTAGGGAGGATGATTAAGCAAGCAAGAATTAAGTTCTTAGAACTAGAAGATGAAAAATTTGACCAAGATTTACTTGGAGAATATACTGGAGCAGGTGTTATCTTTGGTGCAACAGGTGGCGTAATGGAAGCTGCATTAAGAACCGTTGCTGATGTTCTAGAGGAAAAGTCATTAGAGAAAATAGAATATAGTGCAGTAAGAGGAATAGAAGATATTAAAGAGGCCGAGGTTACTTTAGGTGGAAAGAATATTAAAGTTGCCATTGTTCATGGAACGAAGAGTGCTGCAAAATTATTGGATATGGTGAAAAGTGGAGAAAAAGAGTATCATTTTATTGAAATAATGGGTTGTAGTGGTGGATGTGTAAATGGTGGAGGACAGCCACATGTATCAGCAAAAACATTAATGGATATAGACGTTCGTGTGGAAAGAGCAAGGGCTTTATATGAAGAGGATGAAATTATGGACTATAGAAAGTCTTATGAAAATCCAATGATAAAGAAATTATACGATGAATTTTTAGAAAAACCCAATAGTCATAAAGCACATGAATTATTACATACGCATTATACGAAGAAAGAAAAATTTCCTGTAACTAAATAATGAAAAGAATTCACATAAAAAGATGCTTTTAAGGAGCATCTTTTTTATTTTTGAAATTGCTTGGAATAAGGTTAAATATACAGTAATAAATATGATAATAGGGGGTGTAGGCTATGAAAAAAAGAAAACATCGACCAATGATGTCGTTGTTTATTATTTTGTTGTGTATTTTTATTATGGCTGGACCATTTGTATTTATATATTTTAAGCCTTATGTAGAAGGAAAAATAGAGCATAAGAAAGAGGATTGGAAAGGAATCATTACTTTTTGGGATTATCCTAGAGTAGATATTGTAAGCGGAAGCAACTATGGATGGATTGTTAGTAAAATAAAAAAATTTGAGAAAGAAAATCCAGGGGTATATATAGATTTGAAACCCATTGGATTTGATTCAGGACCTATTGAAATAGAAACGGCTATCAGGACTAAAACATATCCAGATATTGCACCGGTGGGTGCGGATGTAGGTATAATATGCCAAAATATACTTGAACCAGTAGATGCTTTTTTTACACAAGAAGAAAAGCAGGATTATAAAAAACAAGCATTGGATGCTGTAAGTGAGCATGGAAGTATTTGGGGATTTCCATGTATGATGAGTACCTATACGATGATATTAAATATGGATTTATTTAACGAAAAAGGGGTAAGACCCCCTCAAAATGGTCAATGGACATATAGTGAATTTGTAGATACTTTAAAAAAATTAACATATGATCAAGATGGAGATGGGCATAATGATGTATATGGTTTTAATTCTTTTATTGGTCCAAATGATTATAATATATGGGGGATTCTTCTTTCTGATGGAGCAAAGGTTTTTGACCCTAATTTAAAGTACAAATTCTATGGAAAAAGTGCAGAAAGTGGATTGCAAAAATTAGCAGATTTAAAATTAAAGTATAAAGTTACGCCGAGTGATTTTGGTGAGAATTCTGAATCTAAGGCTTGGAAAAGTTTTTGTGAAGAAAAAAAGGTTGCAGTATATCCTACAGGAACATGGGCAATTAATGCACTTAGTAAATTACAACAAAAAGGGGAAGGATTTGAATTCGAAATAGCGAAATATCCTATAGGAGGAAAAGGAGATTCTGTTTCTGTAGCTAAGATCACTTCTGCATATGGAATATTTAAACAAGAAGATAAGGAAAAATTACAAGTATGTGTTAAATTCTTGAAGTTTTTATCACAAGATAAATATCAAAAAGAGCTTACAAAAATTGGTATGTTTCCAGTTAAAAAGAGTGTGGGAGAAATCTATCAAGATAATCGGTTTATGAATAGAATAGAAAAAAGTTTAGAGGATGCACAAAATATTCCTATGCATTCAAACTGGGTAGAGATAGAGGGATTTATTCAAAGTCAAATTAGACAGGTTTTATTGAAGGATAAGAGGGTTAATAAAGCATTAGAAGATGCTAAAACCAAGATTTTTATGTATCAAAAGATGAATAACAGTAGACCATAAAAATGATACAGAATATATCCTTGTGTTTGAAGTTTTTAATATGTATACTTGAAATAATAGGTATTTAGATAAATAAGGAGTGGATCATATGCAGATAGATTGTGTATATAATGAGTTGATAAAAAAAATCTGTCCAGAGCATGTTTTAAGAGATGAGCCTATGTCTAAGCATACATCTTTTAAAATTGGAGGACCAGTAGATTTTATGATATTACCTAATTCTGTTGATGAGTTACAGTATGCAATAAAAATCTTCAAAGATCAAAATATTGAATATTATATAATAGGAAATGGAAGCAATATATTAGTTTCGGATGCGGGTATAAAAGGGGCAGTAATAAAAATTGGACAAAATTTTAATAAAGTAGATATAGAAGGAGAACAAGTTACTGCTCAAGCAGGCGTTTTATTATCATTATTATCTCAAATGGTTGTAAAAAATAATCTTAGAGGATTTGAATTTGCAAATGGCATTCCTGGGACTTTGGGAGGTGCTGTGGCTATGAATGCAGGCGCTTATGATGGAGAAATAAAAGATGTTATTATGGGCGCTTCTGTTATTAATAGTTATGGAAAAATAGTTTATTTAACGAAAGATGAGCTACAATTAGAGTATAGAAATAGTATCGTTCAAAAGAAAGACTATATTGTCTTAGAGGTAGAGTTGAAGTTAGAAAAAGGAGACGTTGAAGAAATAAAAGCGAAAATAAAAGAGTTTACACAACGAAGAACTACAAAACAGCCTCTAAGTTTGCCGAGTGCAGGGAGTACATTTAAAAGACCCGTTGGCAATTTTGCGGGTAAATTGATTCAGGATGCGGGTTTGAAAGGTGTACGCGTAGGTGGTGCACAGGTATCGGAACTGCATAGCGGGTTTGTAGTAAATGCAGATAATGCTACTGCTAAGGATGTAATGGATTTAATTAGATTGATTCAAAAGACAGTTAAAGACAAGTTTGGCATTGAGTTAAAGTCAGAAGTGAAATTTATAGGAGATATAAGGTGATAACAAATGAAAATTTTTGCTGATTATCATACCCATACCATATATAGTCATGGAAAAGGTACGATTAAAGAGAATGTTGAGTATGCAATTAAAAGAGGGCTTAAAGAAATTGCCATTACGGATCATAGCTATGGGCATAAAATATATGGAATTAAAAAAGATGATATACATAAGATGCGAAAAGAGATCGATGATTTAAATGCTTCTAATATTCCAATTAAAGTGAAATTAGGAGTGGAGGCAAATGTGATAGGATTTAATGGGGCATTAGATGTGGATGAAGATTTTTTAAAGAATACAGATATTTTATTAGCGGGTTATCACTTTGGAGCCGTATCTTCTAATCTAATAGAAGATATTAGAATACATGGTAGAAATTTTTTGAGTAAAAATTTTACATTTTTAGATAAAAAGGCTAGAATCCGTAATACAGATGCAATCATAAAGGCCATTTATCAATATAATATAGATATTATAACCCATCCAGGAGATAAAGGAACGGTAGATATTAGAGAAATAGCAAAGGCGGCTGTAGATAGAAATACGCTTCTAGAAATCAATAGCCCTCATGGATATTTAACCGTTGAGGGTATAAAAATTGCAATGAAAGAAGGCGTAAAATTTGTAATCAATAGTGATGCACATAGACCCCAAGATGTAGGCAATGTTGAAGCGGGTATAAAAAGAGCCATAGAGGCAGGATTATGTGCAGAACAAATTGTAAATGCGAAAGAAGCTAAAGGAGAGATATAATGAAATTCGTTATTATTACAGGATTATCTGGAGCTGGAAAAAGCCAAGCTATGAAGAGTATGGAAGATTTAGGATTTTACTGTGTTGATAATCTTCCTCCAGCATTAATTCCAAAGTTTGCAGAACTTTGTTTTCATGCACAAGGAGAAGTGGAAAAAATAGCATTGGTTTTAGATATTCGAGGCGGAAAGTTTTTTAATGATTTATTTGAAAGTTTAGATGAGTTGCAAAATCAAGGATATGATTATGAAATTCTATTTTTAGAAGCTTCCGATGAAGTCCTTATTAAAAGATTTAAAGAAGCAAGAAGAAGCCATCCTTTAAGTAGTGGAAGACCTATTACAGAGGGAATTAATGCAGAAAGAAAAAAACTTGAAAAGTTAAAGAAAAGAGCAATGCATATTATAGACACTTCAAATTTAAAAACATATCAGTTAAAAGAAGAAATAAAGAAAATATATGTAGAGGGTGGAAAGAGCAATAATATTACTGTATCTGTTCAATCTTTTGGGTTTAAAAGGGGAATTTTATTAGATGCAGATTTAGTATTTGATGTTCGTTTTCTTCCTAATCCTCATTATATTGAAGAGTTAAGAGAATTTACTGGAAATGATCAGTGTATACGTGAGTATGTTATGAAATGGCCTGAAAGTATTGAATTTGTTAAAAAATTAAATGATATGATTGATTTTTTGATTCCTTTTTATGTGAAGGAAGGAAAGACCCAAGTCGTAATTGCCATTGGATGCACAGGGGGAAAGCATCGTTCTGTAACGGTTGCGAATATACTATATGAAACTTTAAAGAAAAAAGGACATAGAACAACGATTAATCACAGAGATGTAATACGTTTGGCAGGGAGTAATAAATAGGATGAAAGGGATAGAGAATAAAAAATGGTGTGCAGGTATGATTATAGGATTCATCTTCGTGATCATTGGAGTGGGTCCTATAATTTTTAAGATGCTAGAGATGAAGTTGATAACGCCTTATTATTTTAGTATTGTATTAGCGGGTATGGTTATTATTATTGTATCTTTAGTTAGAAGGAACAGAATCAACGAAATTGTTAACCATAAAAAAATAAATGAGGAAAAAATATTAAAAAAAGCACCTAAAATAGTGGTAATCGGAGGCGGAACAGGGTTATCTATTTTACTTAGGGGTTTAAAGCAATTTACAACGAATCTAACTGCTATTGTAACAGTAGCAGATGATGGAGGCGGCTCAGGGGTTTTAAGGGAAGATTTGGGAATGTTACCTCCAGGAGATATACGAAATTGTATTTTAGCGTTAGCGGATACAGAGCCTATTATGGAAAAATTACTTCAATATAGGTTTACAGAGGGAATGTTAAAAGGACAAAGCTTTGGAAACTTGCTTATTGCAGCTATGAATGGAATTTCTACAAATTTTGAAGAGACAATAAAGAAAATTAATGATGTTTTAGCAGTCACAGGTAAAGTTTTACCTGTGACATTAGAGGATATTACCCTCTATGCAAAATTAAAAAATGGAGATGTAATAAAGGGAGAGTCACAAATTCCATTAAAGACAAAAGAATTGAAAAGTGAAATAGAAGAAGTTTTTATTAAACCGAATAATGCAAAACCACCTCAAGAATGTATTGAGGCAATCTATGAAGCTGATGTGATCATATTAGGACCAGGAAGCTTATATACAAGTATTATTCCAAATCTTCTAGTAAAAGATATTACAAAAGCTATAAAAAAATCAGTTGCTACTAAAGTTTATATAAGTAATGTAATGACACAGCCAGGTGAGACGGATGATTATAGTGTATATGAACATGTTGAAGCAATTATAGGTCATATGAAAAAAGGTGTTATTGATTATGTATTTGTAAATAATGAAGAGATCCCATCTGAGATATTAGAAAAATATATAACAGATGGAGCAAAGCCCATACAGATTACAGAAAAGGATAGAAAAAAATTACGAGAGCAAGGGATCTCTATTATAGAAGATTCTTTTGTGAATATTAAAAAGAAGTATATAAGGCATGATGCGTATAAATTGTCTCAATTGCTCATCAAGCTAGTATTAGAAGAAAAATATTCAACGGATAAAACAAAAATTTTGGATTATTATTTATTAAAAGACAAGTTTAAATGTTAGAATCAATAAAAGACCTCATTTATAAATGAGATCTTTTATTGATAAAATTATGAATTTTTAGGTTCAAAAGTTGAGCATACAGTGTCATAACTAGAGTTACTAAAGCTTCCATTTTGAGGTGCTACATCAATTTTTTGAGCGATGCAATAATTAGTTTGATTGTATTTACAATTGCTTACATGACACTTTACTTGTAATGTTGGTTGTTCCATTGCCCATACCTCCTTTAAATAATTACATTATTATTATGTGCAAATACTAATAACATATGTAATATAAAAAATGGTAATGATTTATTAATTAAAGACATATGGTTTTATGTTATAATATTAAGAAAAGTTATATGTTATCATAAATTAATTTTTATCATTTAGAGTATGAAAAAACTATAAAGTAAAAGCAGGTGGAAAGATGTCATTTTCTATGAAAACAAAAAATGAATTATCTAGAGAAGTTCCAGAGGATGCATGTTGTAGATTAGCAGAATTATCAGCTTTAATTCGTATGAGTGGAACGATTCAATTGATAGGATTTCAAAAATTAAATATTAAGATTTTGACAGAAAATGCTGCTATTGCTAGAAAAATTTTCACCTTGATTAAAAAATGTTTTGGTATTCATACAGAGTTAAGAGTTCGAAAAAATAGATTGTTGAAAAAAAATAATCATTATGTCATTATTATTAATAGTAATGATGGGGCAAACGATATCCTGAAAAGTGTAGGTATTTTATGTATAAGACAAGATCAATTTGAATTAGAGTATAGGATTCCTAAGGATATTATAGAAAAAGAATGTTGTAAAAGAGCTTATTTAAGAGGTGCTTTTTTAGGCGCAGGATCTGTAAGTGATCCATCAAAGACTTATCATTTAGAATTGGTCACGAGTAATGAGGAATACAGTGAAGACTTAAAGGAATTAATTCAATATTTCGGTTTAAGTGCAAAAATTGTACAAAGAAAACACAGTTATGTAGTTTATTTAAAAGAAGGAGATTGTATTGTTGATCTATTGAATATTATGGGTGCCTATTCAGCTTTATTGAACCTTGAAAATATTCGAATAGTAAAACAAATGAGAAACAATGTAAATCGTATTGTGAATTGCGAGACAGCTAATTTAAGCAAAATCGTAAATGCTTCTATTCGTCAAATAAGAAATATTGAATATATACAAAAAACCAAAGGATTTAAAATTCTTCCAGATGGACTTCGAGAAATAGCAGAACTTAGATTGAATTATAGAGAAGCTAGCTTGAAGGAGTTAGGGGAAATGTTAAATCCGGAAGTTGGCAAATCAGGGGTAAATCATAGGTTGAGAAAAATAGAAAAAATTGCAGAAAAGTTAAAAAATGCGAGGGGGGAATAAAGTGATTCAAAGAGCGTTTACAATCAAGAACAAATTAGGATTGCATGCAAGACCTGCTGCTTTATTTGTACAATTGACAAATAAATTTTCTTCTGAAATATTTATTCAAAAGGATACTAAAATCATTAATGCAAAGAGTATTATGGGAATAATGGCACTCGGGATAGCACGAGGAGAGGTTATAACTGTAAAAATTAATGGATTAGACGAAGAACAAGCAATGAAAGAAATTGAAAATCTTATTGAAGAGAAATTGTTAGATCAATAAGCTGCTTCTTACATAGATGGGGATGATACTTTTAATTGAAATGATTGATATATTACAGAATGTATAAAAAATTTGATATAATATAAGGTATGAAGTATGTTCATACCTTATTTTTTTATGTATGAATGTAGAACGTGTGCTAAAAAATATAAATTTATATAGAAAAGAAAGGAGGAGCCAAGATGGATTTTGTACATTTACATGTGCATACAGAATATAGCCTACTTGATGGGGCTGTTCGAATTAAACAATTAATGAAAAAAGTAAAAGAACTTGGCATGAACGCCGTAGCTATTACGGATCATGGAAATATGTTTGGTGTAATTGATTTTTACAAAGAAGCTAAAAAACAAGGAATAAAGCCTATTATAGGATGTGAAGTATATACTGCAAGTAGAACGATGAATGATAAAGAACCTATAAAAGATAAAAAAATGGGTCATTTAATTTTGCTTGCTAAAAACCAAGAAGGCTATAAAAATCTTATGAAAATTGTATCTTTAGGATATGTAAAAGGATTTTACTATAAGCCTCGTGTAGATCTATCCGTTCTTGAAAAGCATAGCGAAGGAATCATTGCACTTAGTGCATGCTTAGCAGGAAATATTCAACAACAATTAATGTTCGATAATTATGAAGAAGCAAAAAAACAAGCATTAAACTTACAAAATATATTTGGGAAAGATCATTTCTATCTTGAACTTCAGGATCATGGGATAGAAGAACAGAAAAAAGTAAATCGACAATTAATTAAATTAAGCAAAGATACAGATATTCCATTAGTTGCAACGAATGATATACATTATCTAACAAAAGATGATGCAGATGTACATGATGTATTGTTATGTATACAGACGGGGAAAACTATTCAAGAACAAGATCGAATGAAGTTTCCTACAAAAGAATTTTATCTAAAATCTCCAGAAGAGATGATGGATTTATTTCCGTATGCATCAGAGGCAATAGATAATACAGTAAAGATTGCAAATAGGTGTGAGGTGAATTTTGATTTTAGTAAGATCTATTTACCTAACTATGATGTTCCTAAAGCGTATACGAAAAAAGAATACCTTAAAAGTTTATGTAATAAAGGATTAAAAGAGAGATATGATATCGTTAGTAAAGAAATTCAAGATCGATTAGAATATGAACTTCGTACCATTGAGAATATGGGATATGTAGAGTATTTTTTAATCGTATGGGATTTCATAAGATATGCAAAGGAAAAGGGTATTATGGTAGGACCCGGTAGAGGTTCTGCAGCTGGTAGCATTGTAGCGTATACATTAGGAATTACAGATATAGACCCGATTAAATATAATCTAATCTTTGAGCGTTTTTTAAATCCAGAAAGAGTGTCAATGCCCGACATCGATATTGATTTTTGTTATGAAAGAAGACAAGAAGTAATTGATTATGTAATAGAAAAATATGGTAAAGAAAAAGTGGCTCAAATTATTACGTTTGGTACCATGGCAGCAAGAGCTGCAATAAGAGATGTAGGACGAGCTATTAATATGCCCTATATTAATGTAGATAAAATAGCAAAAGCGATTCCTATGCAATTAGGAATTAATATACAAAAGGCATTAGAAATAAGTCCTGATTTTAAAAAACTATATAAAGCAGATGAACAATCCAAATATCTTATAGACGTAGCCAAAGCAGTGGAAGGAATGCCAAGACATGCATCGACCCATGCAGCAGGTGTAGTGATTTCTAAGGAAGCCATAGATGAGTATGTTCCTTTATATATGCATAATGAAGGTATAACAACTCAATTTACGATGGGTACATTAGAAGAACTAGGACTTTTAAAAATGGATTTTCTAGGTCTTAGGAATCTAACTGTTATTCGAGATGCATTATCTAATATTGAGAAAAATCATGGTGTTAAAATTGAATTTTCAAAAATGGACTATGATGATGCGAATACCTATGAGTTGATTAGTAAGGGAGACACTTTAGGCGTATTCCAGCTAGAAAGTTCTGGAATGAGACAATTTATGAAAGAACTTAGACCTGATTGTTTTGAAGATATAGTCGCTGGAATTTCACTATATCGTCCAGGACCAATGGATTCTATCCCTAAATATATAGAAAATAAAAAAACACCAGAAAAGATACAATATCTACATCCAACGCTAGAGAAAATCTTAAATGTTACCTATGGATGTTTAGTCTACCAGGAACAAGTAATGCAAGTCGTAAGAGATTTAGGTGGATATTCTTACGGAAGAAGTGATTTAGTTCGTCGTGCAATGGGTAAAAAGAAAATGAGCGTCATGGAAGAGGAAAGACAATATTTTATATATGGTAAAAAAGATGAAAATGGAAACATGGAGATTACAGGATGTATTAACAATGGAATAGATGAAAAAGCAGCAAATCAAATTTATGATGATATGACAGATTTTGCAAAATATGCTTTCAACAAATCTCATGCAGCAGCATATGCAGTATTAGGATATGAGACGGCTTATTTAAAATGCTATTATCCTGTTGAATTTATGGCAGCACTCATGACAAGTATAATGGGAAATACAGATAAAGTGAGCCAATATATCCAAGACTGCAAAAACAAAAAAATTGATATATTACAACCTAACATTAATAAAAGTTATGCAAAATTTACGGTAGAAAATGGGCAAATTAGATTTGGGCTCTTAGCAGTTAAAAACGTAGGAGCAGGTGTCATTGATGCAATCGTAGAAGCTAGAGAAATCAAGGGGGAATTTACTGATTTTAATGACTTCTTTGATAAAGTAGATATACGACAGATGAACAAAAGAGCCATAGAAAGTTTGATAAAAAGTGGAGCATTTGATGGTTTAGGAGGAAATAGAGCTCAATTACTTGCTATATATGAAAGGGTAATTGAAGGAGTACAACAAGATAGAAGAAGAAATATAGAAGGACAAATTTCGTTATTTCAAGGGCTAGAGCAAAATTCACCTAAAGACAGAAATGATTCATTACCCAATATTGAAGAGTTCTCGCAAAAATTACTTCTATCTATGGAAAAAGAAGTATTAGGACTGTATATAAGTGGACATCCTTTAGCAGAATATGAAAAGGAATTAAAAAGCATTTCTAAATTTAATATAGGGAACCTTATGGAAATAGGGCAAAATCATCAAGAAATTGAAAAAAGAGATGGAATGTATATTAGGATAGGCGGTTTGATTTTAAATAATCAGACTAAATTAACTAAAAGTAATAATATGATGTCGTTTATAACCTTAGAAGATTTATTTGGACAAATAGAAGTGTTGGTATTTCCTAAAATATATGATAAGTACATGAATTGTATATATGAAGATCATACTGTTATTATTGAAGGAAAACTAAGTTTAAGGGAAGATGAAGAGCCCAAAATTATTGCAGATAAGGTAATTCCTTTGACGAAAGACAATACCTTACCTTCAGAAAAGAAAAATCCGAAAGAGAAATTATATCTTAAAATAGAAAAAAGTAAGGACAAAGATTTTCTGTTTAAGGAAATACAATCTATACTTATACAATATAGAGGTAATGTACCCGTATATTTATATATAGAAGCAGAAAATAGCAAATTTCAAGCGAATAAAGAACTATGGGTAACACTAGAGAAAGAATTGATTGAAAAATTACAAACATTAGTAGGACAAGATTGTGTTAAGATAGTATAAAAATATTTTAATTACTATTGACGTAAAATAAGGAGGGGAAAGTATGAAAAAAATAGGTATTCTTACTAGTGGGGGAGATGCACCTGGAATGAATGCAGCCATTAGAGCGGTTGTAAGAGCTGGAATATATAATGGTCTAGAAGTTGTAGGAATAAAAAGAGGATATGAAGGCCTTATAAATGGAGACATTGAGAAAATGAACCTTTCTTCAGTAGCTGACATTATACATAAAGGTGGAACGATCCTAAGAAGTGCAAGATGTTTGGAGTTTCAAGAAGAAAAAGGATTTAAGAAAGCTTTAAATGTAATGGAAATTTTTGGTATAGATGGACTGGTAGTTATAGGTGGAGATGGTTCTTTAAGAGGTGCTGAAGCACTTAGTAAAGCAGGAATTCCTACAATTGGATTACCAGGAACCATAGATAATGACTTAGCATACACAGAATATACCATTGGATTTATGACAGCAGTGGGTACTGTAGTAAATGCAATAAGTAATCTTAGGGACACATCAGCTTCTCATGATCGAATAAATATTATAGAAGTTATGGGAAGACATTGTGGAGATATAGCATTGTATGCTGGTATTGCAGGAGGGGCTGAAAGTATAGTGATTCCTGAAGTACCATTATCTATAGATGAAATTTGTAAAAGATTAATTCAAAGCAGAAATAGGGGTAAGAGACATAGTATTATAATGCTTGCAGAAGGAGTGGTAGAAAGCTCTTATGAATTTAAAAATCAAATAGATGAAAGAGCAGGAGTAGAGACTAGGCTTACGATTCTTGGTCATTTGCAAAGAGGAGGAAGTCCAACTGTATTTGATCGAGTATTGGCTAGTAGATTGGGAGAAACAGCAGTTAAATTATTGATAGAAGGGAAAGGAAGTAGAGCTGTTGGGATGAGCAAAGGAGAAATTTGCGATTTGGATATCTCAGAAGCACTTTTAATAAAGAAAGAAATAAATACAGAATTATATGAACTAGCAAAAGTTTTATCAATATAAATGGAGGCGATGTATATGAGAAAGACAAAAATCATTTGTACCATTGGGCCAGCTAGCCAAGAAAAAGAGGTTTTAAGAGAATTATTTGAAAGAGGATTAAATGTTGCTCGTTTAAATTTCTCCCATGGAAATCACGAAGAACACAAGGAACGCATAGATACTATAAAGGAAATTAGCGAAGAACTAGGAATGTCAGTAGCCATCATGTTGGATACGAAAGGACCAGAAATTCGTACTAGAAGATTCAACAAACCAGAGATTCTTTTAGAAGAAGGGAAACCTTTTACAATAACCACTAGAGATATAGTAGGGGATGAAACGATTGGTAGTGTAACATATGAAGAACTTTGCAATGATGTAGTACCAGGAAATACTATTTTGATAGATGATGGCTTAATTGAATTAGAAGTATTAGAGGTACAAGATACTGAAATTAAGTGTTTAATTAAAAATACAGGCATCGTTAAAGATAATAAAGGGATCAATGTACCAGGCGTAAAAATTAAATTGCCTGCTATTACAGAAAGAGACAGAAACGATATAATCTTTGGTATAGAACAAGGTATAGACTTTATTGCTGCATCATTTGTAAGAAAATCAGAGGATGTATTAGCTATTAGAGAAATATTAGAAGCGCATAATGCTGCAGATATTCAAATAATATCAAAAATAGAAAATCAAGAGGGCGTTAACAATATTGAAAAAATCATAGAAGTTTCTGATGGAATCATGGTTGCAAGGGGAGACTTAGGTGTTGAAATTCCAACAGAGCAAATTCCATTGGTTCAAAAAACAATTATTAAAGCATGTAACGCAGTAGGTAAGCCAGTTGTAACAGCAACACAAATGTTAGATTCTATGATGAGAAACCCTAGACCTACAAGAGCTGAAGTGACAGATGTTGCCAATGCAATTTTTGATGGTACAGATGCTATTATGTTATCGGGAGAGACGGCAGCAGGTAAATATCCAAGAGAAGCAGTTAAAACTATGGCAAATATTGCAATGAGTGCAGAAGAATCATTAGATTATAAAGCTATTTTAAGAGAGAAGGCTGTAGGAAAAGAAAATAGTATTACGGATGCAGTCAGTCATGCAACATGCAATACCGCACAAGATTTAGGTGCATCAGGAATTATTACAGCAACATCATCAGGATATACTGCAAGAATGGTATCTAAGTTTAGACCAAAAGCACCGATCATTGTGGCAACAACATCTGAAAAAGTAATGAGAAGAATGGCTATAATAAGAGGTGCATATCCAGTTTTAGTTGAATCAGGACATTCAACAGATGAAGTTTTTGACTTATCAGTAAAAAAATCTTTAAAAGCTGGATTAATTAAAAGTGGAGATTTAGTAATTATTACTGCTGGTGTGCCAGTAGGAATTGCAGGAACTACGAATACGATTAAAGTTCATGTAGTAGGAGATGTTGTAGTTAGAGGTGCTGGCGTTGGTAAAAAATCAGTTGTAGGAAAAGTGTGTATAGTAAATAACGCACAAGAAGCAGCAGAAAAATTTAAAGAAGGAGATATCCTAGTAGCTGTTGGTACAGATAAGGATATGGTTCCATATATGAAAGAAGCATCTGCAATTATAGTAGAAGCAGGAGGACTTACTTCTCATGCGGCTATAGTTGGGTTGCACTTCGAAAAACCAACAATCGTTGGAGCTTTAGATGCAACAAAAGTTTTAAAAGATGGAGACACAATAACCGTAGATACACTTAGAGGATTAGTGTACATCGGAAAAGCAACTGTATTATAGTAAAAATCAGCTGAACTTTCTAAGTTCGGCTGATTTTATACATATTTAAAGGGGGGGTTAGTTTTTATGTACTATAACGATGCATTTATTAGAGTAAGATATGAAGAGACGGACCAGATGGGGGTCGTTTATTATGGAAATTATTACACATGGTTTGAAGTAGGTAGAACAGAATTTTTTAGATCGCTAGGATATACTTATGCACAACTTGAAGAAGAAGGAATTATATTGCCTGTTATTGAAAGTCAATGTAGCTATAAAGATTCTGCAAAGTATGATGATGAATTGTCTATTAGAACAACAATCAAAAATCTAAAAGGCGTACGATTAGAATTTCAATATGAAGTAATAAGAAAAAAAGATGAAACCATATTAGCCACAGGTTCGACAACACATGCTTTTGTAAATAAAAATTTGAAACCTGTAAATTTTAAAAGAACAAATCCTAAAGTATGGAATATGTTAAGTGAATGTATGGAAAAGGTGGGATTATAATGTTGATTCGACTAATTTTATTGTTTACAATAGTGCCATTAGTAGAATTAACTATATTATTGAAATTAAGTAACAATATTGGATTTATATATACCTTAGGAATCGTTATATTTACGGGTGTCCTTGGAGCCTATTTTGCAAAATCTCAAGGAAAAGAGATCTTGTTTAGAATAAGACATGAAATGCAATCAGGAAGAATGCCTGGTGATCAACTACTTAATGGGTTGTGCGTTCTTGTAGGAGGAGCAATGTTACTTACTCCAGGAATATTAACAGATACCCTTGGATTTTTATTAGTCCTTCCTATTCCAAGAGAACTGATTAAAGTGTACATAAAAAGGAAAATACAAAAAATGATAGAAGAAGGCAATGCAAATTTTTATTTTAGAAGATAAATGCATTATTTTTTTAAAAATATGCTTAAACATGTATAAAAATAAAAATTATGTCTTATAATCTATGATATGGCTTTTAAAATCACAGGAAGTAACTGATTCTACTTGTAGGACCTAAAAAGGTCCTGTTTTTTTGCTTTTATTTTATTTTTATATAGGTTACAGTATAATAAAGACTATAGAGTGAGAAAATTAGAGATTGAAATAGAAGGAGAATAAATGAATGAATGGTATCATAAAAAATGAAATCTATACAGTAAAAATTGAGGAACTAGGAACCCGTGGAGAAGGTATTGGTAAGATTGATGGATTTACCGCATTTGTAGATGGTGCAGTACCAGGGGATGAAGTGAAGGCTAAAATAGATATGGTAAAGAAAGATTATGCAATGGGTAAAATCGTGAAACTAGTCACCCCATCAAAGAACCGCATAGAACCTGTCTGCAGTATTACAAGGGTTTGTGGAGGGTGTCAAACGCAAAACATGGAGTATTCTGCACAATTAGAATTAAAAACAAGAATAGTAAAAGATGATATTGAAAGAATTGGAAAGTTAGAAAATGTTATGATTCACGATACAGTAGGAATGGACAATCCATATAATTATAGAAATAAAGCACAATTTCCAGTAGGGTGTATAGATGGGAAAACACTTATAGGATTTTATAAAAAGAAAACACATACGATTGTTGATGCAGATCTATGCAACATACAACATCCTATCAATGAAAAGATTATAAAGGTAATGAGACAATTTATAAATGAAAATAGTATTTCTGTATATGATGAGAAAAGCGGCAAAGGATTAATTCGCCATATTTTAACAAAGGTAGCTTTTGCTACAGATCAGATTATGGTAGTAATTATAACTAATGGAAAAGAGATATTATATAAAAATAAGATGGTTAATATGTTAAAAGAAAATATACCTGGTATTACAAGTATTGTACAAAATATGAATACGAAAAAAGGCAATCGTATTTTAGGAGTAGAGAATAAGACTTTATATGGGCAAGATTTCATCGTTGATACTATAGGAGATTTACAATTTAAAATATCACCTCTTTCATTCTTTCAAGTAAATCCAGTGCAAACGAAAGTATTATATGAAAAGGCATTAGAGTATGCAGGACTTACAGGGGATGAGATTGTATATGATATTTATTGTGGAATAGGGACTATATCTTTATTTTTAGCACAGAAGGCTAAAAAGGTATATGGGATAGAGATTGTAGATGCGGCTATAGAGGATGCAAAAGAAAATGCAAAAATCAATGATATTGATAATGCTGAGTTTTTTTCTGGTGCAGCAGAAGAAGTCGTGCCTAAGCTTTATGAGAAAGGGATAAAAGCGGATGTGGTAGTGGTAGATCCACCAAGAAAGGGCTGTGATGAGGTTGTCTTAGATACCATTGTTAAGATGAATCCGAAAAGAGTTGTTTATGTTTCTTGCAATCCTGCTACTTTGGCAAGGGATCTTAAGTATCTTGATGAGAGAGGGTACAAGGCAGAAGAGGTACAACCCGTAGATATGTTTCCGCATACGATGCATGTGGAGTGTGTGGTTCTGATGACAAAATGTGGTTTTAAGGGTGAAAAATAGAATATATCCACAATATGTTGTGGGTTGAAAGTGAAATTGGGGCAAAAATCGGACTAAAAAAATACGATTTTTGCCCCTTTGAAATGAGTAGAAATATGGTGTTTATGGTAAGCGCTACACAATAAGACGTATAGAATAGCACCTTCAAATTAGTTACACTGCTAGCTAATGGGAGGTGTTTAATTTATGAGTCCTAGATTTACTGAAAAAGAAAAAATAGAAATTATAGAAAAATACTATTCTTCTAAGTCCGCCAGTGTTAAAGCATTTTGAAAGGAAGTGATATTGCTCCTAGCAATATGTATGGATGGTTAGAGAAAGAAAAGAAAGACCATTTGCTTACTGCTCAAGTGACACTAGAATTTGCAGAAATACTTACATGCAGAAATTATCTTCTTATTATTGCATAGTCGTTTTTTGTTGTCCTTGAGATTTGATACCGCTCTACTTTACTACAAGATGATGCTTTTAGTAAAGACTCCATATACGGAGGTGAAAGAATACACACCGCCGTATTTTTATGCTATCGCTGCAATACTTTTCGTGCCAAGACCATGATTTTCCTTTGTGCTTATAGGCATATCATCCGAAAACGCCACTTTGCTTTCGTAGCTGTTCGTAATTTATATGAAGAGCTTGTCATGTTTGTTTTTGAACATGATTTTAAACAGCACACCATACTTAACACTGAATTTGTCTATTACCTCGTGGATATTATACATTCCAATAGAATAAATAATGACGTACTGATTGCAATAACAGTCGAAAGAATAAAAAACACCTTGGTTGCTTTAAACTTTGATACGAACATAAAAGCTAAAAATACTGGAAGGTGGACAAGAAGGGGATATAGTTGCATAAAAAATGGGTAACCGTAATGGAACAAAATAAACCTATCCAAAACAATCACGATAGCGGTTCTTCTTGTATTTGATTTTACATCACGCTGATTGCAAAAATAAGGCTTAGAATCGATCGTATATAATCCAGCATGTTTACTCCTTAAATGCAAATGTGATATAAGCCGACTTAACTGTATTGCAATTCGCCTTTGCCATTGGCACTAAGGCGTGCGACTGCATTTTGATTTCCCTTTGGCTGATGGTGTCGATATGTTCCATATTAATGATATATGAGCGATGCGTCTTGATAAAGCAAGGGTTGGATAGAAGCTCTTTTTCAAGTTCACGCAAAGAACCAATCGCCTCTACGACAGAGCCAGCCGTTAGATGATAGAGTATGGTTCTGCCAACTACCTCCACAAATTCCAATCGTTTGATATAAATCCTAGTCAATCCAGTTCTGCTTTTTATTAAAAAACTTGCACCCGATTGGATTTCCGTTTCAGAAATCACCTTATCCAACAAGACAAACAGCTTTTTCTTCCAAACAGGCTTCAGCGCGTAATAATACGCATCTACGGAATAAGATTCAACTGCAAACTCGGGAGAAGAGGTCATAAAAATGATTTTGACGTCTTGATTGAATTGCCGTATTTCCTTCGCTGCATCCATTCCTGTAATAAAAGGCATTAAAATATCTAATAGTACTAGGTTGTACTCTTGTCCACTCTCCATTGCTGCAATTAAATCAGCAGCATTTTGAAATGCTGTATATTTAATGTCATTTTTATCTCTTTGCAAAGACCGATAATCTTCTATGATGGAAACTATATTCGAGAGATCTGAAATATTATCATCGCAAATAGCTATTTTTAACATAAAAACCCGCCTAATTCTATTATTTTATAAAACATATTATATCATGAAGTAATCCTATAAGCTAGTCGTTTTATGTCAAAAATGTATCAATTCATGCATGGGACATTTTAGTAAGGATAAATCTGCTATGATTTTAGTGTAAACCTTAAATATCAAAATTACAATGAGTTGATTACTGTAGGCAGAACTGCTTAACATAGGCTTTAGAACCTATAAAGGGAATTAGAAAATAGCAATTTTGCTGTACTGTAAAAATACGGAGGAAAACTTATGTATTACATTATTGCATATGGAATTATTATTGTGGCGCTTATTTTTTGGATCATTTCTGTATAGCGTATTCTTGTGGTAATGGATGAAAATATTAACAATGCCATGTTACAAATTGGCGTTCAGGTATCATCAAGATGGGATGCGTTGACTTCCCTTTTGGAGTTAACCAAGGGATATGCTGAACATGAATACAAGACGATAAAAGAGACCATTCAAGCAAGACGCTCTATAACGAAGGGATCTTCTCCTGACGATGTGATTAAACAGGCAAATATTATTGCTGAGGCTAAGGATAAAATTATAGCAGTGGCAGAAAGCTATCCAGATTTAAAGGCGGATAGTACATATATCAAAACAATGAATGCTGTGAATCAATATGAAAAGATGATTTCTACTAGCAGGCTGATTTATAACGATAGTGTGACAAAATTAAATCATTCTATCCGTATGTTTCCGGCATCTATGGCTGCAGGTATTCTTGGATTTTCCAAGCGAGCTTATTTAGAAGAACAGAATGAAAAGCCTGAAAATGGTAGGGGTACTGCCTAAAAGATTAGTTATTTGTAATAGTAAAATCCATAAAATAGACGTTTAGATATGAAGATAGACGTGTAAACCTGTGAATTATACATAAAAATAATAAGTTGATGCATAAGAAGAAAAGGAGAATTATGATGAAAAAAATTATCACTATCTATTAGTAATGGCTTTGACGTTGATTCTATGCATTTTTGCAATGACGGCGTGTGGGGGTACAGAAGAGGTTGTGATAACAGCTTGAAGCATATTCAAATGAACTTATGGATGCGGGTTTTACTTATGAACCTGTAAATGGCAATGTATACACTAAGGATATTGGGGATGTTGGCTTGAGAGTGGGTTGTAAATCCACAGAACGATGTGCAAGGGCACCTTTAGATTTCGGGAATCATTGCCCCTTTTGAGGAATAAGATATGTGTTATCCCTCAAAAGGCTTGGTAAATAATTTGATGTCAGGAATAGAAGGGGGTAAGGTTAGTATAGTGGCATCAGCGAAAATGGGTGCTGGTATGGATGAAAACATTAAGAATGCCATGCCACAAATTGGTGCACAAATATCCGCACAATGGTAAATTTTAATTTCTCTTTTGGAGTTAATCGAATGGCATGTCGCGCACGGATGCGAAACAATCATAGAAAGCATGAAAGCAAGGCGTTCTATTACGAAAGACTCTTTGCCTGAAGATGTAAGAAAACAGATATGCCCAGTAAGAAATAAGCAAGTATCGTGGACAGATAAAAATAGGAGGAAAGAAAATATGAAAAGAAAAACAACAAGTTTATTAGTGATATTGTGCATGGTTTTAGCCATGCTACCGGTCTCAATGTTTCCGGTGTATGCAGCAGGGGGCTTGACGGTAACTGATGCGGTGTATGCAGCAGGGGGCTTGACGGTAACTGGTGGAGAGCTAGATATAGATTATACATATGCAGGAGATGTCCTTACAATAGTAAGCGATACGCCAGTCAGCATAAACTCAGCAACTACAACAGCGGATAGAATTGTGGTTCAAAGTGGGATTACCGCTAATATTACGTTAAACGATGTGGACATCGATATAAGTGGAATTCCGGATGCTTGCGCTTTTGACATGACCGATGCAACGGTAAATTTAACTCTTGACGGTACGAATATATTAAAAAGCGGAGAAAATAAAGCTGGATTACAAGCTCCAACTGGTGCAACTCTGAGCATTGATGGGAGTGGCTCTCTCAATGCAACAGGAGGATCATGGGCTGCAGGCATTGGTGGAGGAAAAACTGAAAATGCAGGTACAATAACCATAAATGACGGAACGGTAACTGCTACAGGTGGATATGCTGCTGCAGGTATCGGTGGTGGATATATGGGGAGTGCAGGTACAATAACAATAAACAGTGGAAGTGTTGAAGCCATAGGTGGTGATTATGGTGCAGGCATAGGAAACGGTAACGGTGGAAACAATGGTACTATTACTATAACCGGCGGAACAATTACGGCTACAGGTGGGGATAAAGGCGCAGGAATCGGAAGCGGAAGTATGGCTGGGACGAGTGCCTCTGTCAGCATAAGCGGTGGAATGGTAACCGCTACAGGAAATGGTGAAGGTGCCGGCATTGGCGGCGGCGCACTGAAGGATGGAGGTACGATTGACATAAGCGGTGGGATAGTAACCGCTACAAGCACAGGTTATGGTGCAGGTATTGGTGGTGCATCCCGCAGTGCAGGCGGTACAATAACGATTACTGAAAATCCAACTGTTACAGCCACAGGCGGTAGTTTTGGCGGTGCAGGTATTGGTGGGGGTGATGTTGGTAACGGCGGAGCAATAACGATTAGCGGTAATTCAATTGTTACAGCCACAAGCAGAGATAAGGGTGCAGGCGTGGGGAGTGGAGAAGATGCTGCCGATGGAGGGACGATAACGATTACTGAAAATTCAACTGTTATAGCTATAGGTGACCGCCAGGCTGCGGGCATCGGTGGTGGAGTTGGAAGCTTAGGTGCTCTGATTACTATTGATGCGTCCGCTAAAATAACAGCGTTAAGTGAATATGGCGATCTTGCAATTCAGGGTGTTGCGGGAAGCACTATAAACTCATACATTTTAATGGCAACATTTACTTCAGCTAAAACTAGTAATACGAAAACAGAGATGCGCACTTCCGTAGGCACTGTGCTCGATCCGGTTATTGAGTGGACACCGGCATCTCATTATCAATCAATGGCTGTTACGTTGCCAAGTGATGTTACTACCTATACGGTTTATACGGATGGAGCAAAACAGCAATATACCAATGACGCTACTACTAGCGACGAATTTGAGATTACCGGTGCTGGGTTAAGTGCCTTTAATGCGGTTATAGAAGTGCAAGTAGCACCTACAGCGACTGTTCAAAGCATAACTGGAACGACGCAAGTTGGACAGACATTAACAGGGCATTACACCTATAGCGATGTGAACTCAGATGCAGAAGGTACGTCAACCTACAAGTGGTATCGTTCAGATGATGCATCCGGGACAAATAAAGCAGCAATTGCAGGAGCAACAGCAATTACCTATGTGCTTCAAGCGGCAGACATTGAAAAATACATAAGCTTTGAAGTAACTCCGGTAGCTTCCACAGGAACAACAACAGGAGATCCAGTAGAAAGTGCTAAAACAGGCGCAATCGTCGCAATCATAGTGGCGCAAGTAGCACCTACAGCGACTGTTCAAAGCATAACTGGAACGACGCAAGTTGGA
>JADPRS010000073.1 GCA_015686845.1 Lutibacter sp. B2 | reverse complement strand
TGAAAAAAGGTTTTTATTATTATGCACTCAACTTCAGATGCAATCCTAAACGTTAGGCGACAAGTGTTAAAAAGAAAATGGGGGGGAGAAAATAAATGAAAAGTAAAGATATGGCTTATATTGCATTAAAGATACTTAGTATTTGTTTTTCTATGAAAGCAATTAATAATATGACTTTATATTTAAGTAATAAAATATCAAGTCATGCAATTGCTTCTTTAGATTCTCATATAGAAATGTATAGTTTGATCCTTACAATCACTTCAATATCATCATATCTTATTGTAGGAATTGTTTTATGGTTAAAAACAGAAAAGTTTGCTAATTGTATAATTCCAAAGAGTAATTATAGTGAAAAAATAGAAATGGGAAATAGTAAAGATCTTTTATTAGATGTTCAAGTGGTAGCATTTTCGATAGTGGGAATAGTTATGATTATGAGTAGCATTAATTATATATATCAGTATATAGGTTCAATAGTTATGTTCGATAATAAACATGCTCTTGAAGGGATTCTAAGAACATTTATGGTTAATTTAGGAGGTAGAGTAATAACATTAATTTTAGGACTAATATTACTTTTAAAACCGAGAAAAATCGCAAAAATGGTAAGAACATTATAAAAAATATCTAAACACGTGAAAAACAAATTAATATCTCGTCGCCTAACATACAGTTACTGCTATCCTATGAAAAACCGCATAGGACATCAGTAACTGCAAAAACGTTATCTACAATAGACATGATAGAGAAGAAGGGAAAAACAAATGAAAAGAATT
>JADPRS010000013.1 GCA_015686845.1 Lutibacter sp. B2 | reverse complement strand
TACCTATAGAATAAACACTCTTTTTTATGTGTCTTATCTATAGGTACCATTTTATAAGAGACGAATCATTGATTCGTTTCTTTTTTTTTGAACAAAATGGTATTTGACACTTTAGACAATATCCACTATAATGTAACCTGAAATGATAAAAATTAAATATAGTATCTTATCAAGAGTGGCAGAGGGACTGGCCCTATGAAGCCCGGCAACCTAAATTAATTTTGTGGTGCTAAATCCAGCAGGTTGATCCTGGCAGATGAGAAAGGAATTTTAAACTTCTTACATTATCTGTAAGAGGTTTTTTTATAATCTGTAGGAAATTTAAACCGATTGAATTTGTGGAGAAATAGGAGGGATATTGAATGGAAAAAAAAGAAGTAAGAAAAAAAAGTGGTTGGGCGCTGTTACCACTATTGGTGTTTTTGATTATGTATCTGGTTACATCAATTGTAATAGGTGATTTTTATAAGATGCCTGTAAGTGTAGCATTCTTAGCCGCAAGTATTATAGCTATTGTAATGAATAGAAAAGAGAGTATTCATGATAAAGTAGAAGTATTTTGCAAGGGTGCAGGAAATAGTAATATTATTTTAATGTGTATCATTTTCATTTTGGCAGGAGCGTTTGCAAATGTTGCAAGAGAAATGGGTGCAGTTGATTCAACTGTAAATCTTGGTCTTAGTATATTGCCAGGAAATATTTTGATTGCAGGCGTATTTATCATTGGATGCTTTATTTCAATATCAATTGGAACATCTGTAGGTACGATTGTAGCATTATCTCCTGTGGCAATAGGAATTGCAGAGAAAACGGGTATTCCTGTGGCATTGGCTTTAGGAGCTGTAATTAGTGGGGCTATGTTTGGAGATAATCTATCTATGATTTCAGATACAACCATTGCAGCAGCACGTACACAAGGTTGTGCTATGAAAGATAAGTTTAAAATGAATTTTAAAATTGTTATACCAGCAGCCATCGCTACAGCATTCATTTTTGTATTTTCTTATTCTGGAAATACCACTATTGTAGATCAAAGTTATTCATATAGTATTATAAAAGTTTTAACATATTTAGTGGTATTAGTAGGTGCGTTATTAGGGGTAAATGTAATGGTTGTATTAGTAGGTGGAACTTTGTTTGCAGGAACGGTAGGTATTATTACCAATGCTTTTGATATTTGGGGATTTGTATCAGCCATTGCCAATGGAATACAAGGAATGTCTGAACTTATAATTATCTCATTATTAATTGGTGGGATGGTAGAAGTTATAAAATATAATGGAGGAATTAATTTCTTATTAGATTTTATAACGAGTAAGATTTCAAGTAAAAGAGGCGCTGAATTTGGAATTGCCCTATTGGTCATTTTAGTAGATGCATGTACTGCTAATAATACCATAGCTATTGTTATGACAGGTCCTATTGCAAAAGATATTGCGGATCAATATGATATTGAACCTAGAAGAGTAGCGAGTATTTTAGATACTTTTTCATGCTTCTGCCAAGGGATTATTCCATATGGAGCACAAATATTAGTTGCTGTAGGAATTGCAAAAGCGTCTAATATTACTTCGTTTCATATTATGAGATATTTATATTATCCATATTTAATGGGTATATGTGCACTTATTGCAATTATCATTGGTTCAAAAGCTACAAAGAAGGTTACAAATTAAATAAAATAAAAGAAGCTAGCTTGTATTCATCTGAATATAAACTAGCTTTTTAATTGGAATTATTTTATAATTTATTTAGTCGTTTAATATGAAGGGAAAAGGATTAAAAGAATGAGTATAGACAAGATTATTATATTTATTATGGCTGCATTTATGATTATAGGATCTTTAGATAAGATCTTTGGGAATAAATATGGAATGGGTAAAAAATTTGATGAAGGGTTTATGTCAATGGGGTCTTTAGCATTATCTATGCTAGGAGCTGTATCATTAGCGCCTGTATTGGCAAATATATTAAAGCCTATGATTGTTCCAATATATACATTTTTAGGAGCAGACCCATCTGTATTTGCACCAACCATTCTAGCGAATGATATGGGCGGATATTCTCTTGCTATGGAGCTTGCTGGTACGGAGCAAATAGGATTATTTTCAGGATTAGTTATTGGTGCTATTATGGGTCCTACATTTACGTTTACGATACCAGTAGCATTAAGTATTATTAAAAGAGAAGATCATGAATATTTAGCCAAAGGTGTATTAGCAGGATTAATAGCAGTGCCTATTGGTTGTTTTGTAGGAGGATTGGTAGCTTATATTTCACCTATAGTACTTCTTCATAACTTATTTCCAATAATAATAGTAGCGGCGTTAATAGGATTAGGATTGTATAAGATACCAGATAAGATTATAAAGTCTTTTACGATCTTTGGAGATATGGTTATGGGTATAATTACATTCGCAACTGCATGTATAGTATTTGAGACATTAACTGGAATTGTTATAATACCAGGAATGAATCCCATTTGGGATGGAATAAAAACAGTAGGTTCTATTTCAATTTTATTAGCTGGCGCATTTCCGATGGTATATTTTATTCAAAAGGTATTTCAAAAACCAATGATAAAATTAGGAGCGTATATGGGTATTTCTCATACTTCTGTTGCTGGGTTATTAGCTTCTTTTGCACATAGTATCCCAATGTTTTCAATGCTTCAGGATATGGATAAAAAAGGAAAAATTGCAAATGTGGCTTTTGCAGTAAGTGGTGCATTTGTATTTGGAAGTCACTTAGGATTTACGGCAGGCGTTTCTAAAGAAATGATTGTTCCTGTTATTATAGGAAAACTAGTTTCGGGAATTTCAGCAATTATAGTTTCTAATTTATTGTTTTCAAAAAAACAGAGGAGGTAACTTTATGAATAAAAGAATTGGGTTTATAGGGTGTGGAAATATGGGTCAGGCAATTATAGGAGGGATTATTAAATCAAATATGTTTAGCCCAGAGAATATAATTATAGGAGATTTAAATACAAAAAGCTTAGAAGTAGCGAATGAAAAATATAGTATAAGGACTACTACTGATAATAATGAAGTAGCGAAAGAAACTGATATTTTAGTATTATCTATAAAACCAAATTTATATAAAGTCGTAATTGATGGAATAAAAGATCTTGTTAAAGATGATGTAATCGTTGTAACGATTGCAGCAGGCAAAGATATAAAAGGAACAGAAGAAATGTTTGGAAGAAAATTAAAAATAGTTAGAGTAATGCCTAATACCCCTGCACTTGTAGGCGAAGGAATGTCTGCAATATGTGCCAATGAAGTCGTGACGAAAGAAGAATTAGAAGGAATTATAGATATATTTGAAAGCTTTGGGAAAGCGGAGATTGTAAATGAAAATTTAATGGATGTGGTAACATCCGTAAGTGGATCTTCACCAGCTTATGTATATATGTTCATTGAAGCTATGGCGGATGCAGCTGTTCTTGATGGTATGCCAAGAGATCAAGCATATAAAATGGCAGCACAAGCAGTACTTGGTGCAGCAAAAATGGTACTAGAAACAGGGATTCATCCAGGAAAATTAAAGGATATGGTTTGCTCTCCAGGAGGAACAACAATAGAAGCGGTAGCTACCCTTGAAGAAAAAGGATTTAGAACAGCGGTTATTTCTGCCATGAGGGAGTGTACAAAAAAATCAATTAAGATGTCAAAATAAAACGCAAAGTTAGAAAAAAATTAAAAATATAAAGTGAAAGATCTGTGAATATGAAGATCTTTCTTTTATTTTTGGGGTTTGTAGAGTTTTATCATATATAATACTAAAATTTAATGTTTTAAATGATTAATTATACCTAAATAGTAAGTTATATTGAAAAAAAGAGGTATTTTATATATAATAATATATTGTAAGAAATAAAATGATTTTTCTATTACATATAAATATATGACGTGAGGATATGATGTTATCCAGTATTCATTGTATGAGGATTGTTTGCAGAGAATAAATTTTTAATTATTACAAAAAATAAACTAAGTTATTTATTATAATAAGGAGTGGATAATAGTGAGAGAAAAAAAGGTGGAAAAACATGAATTGCCACTTATTCCACTTAGAGGGATTTCAATTTTTCCATATATGGTATTACACTTTGATATAGGAAGAGAACGTTCTGTAAAAGCATTAGAAGAAGCTATGATCAATGATCAGTTGGTTTTTCTTACAACTCAGAAGAATCCTGAAAATGAATTGCCTACATCAGATGATTTTTATAATGTGGGAACCATAGCTAAAATCAAGCAGATGCTTAGATTGCCTGACGAAGTGGTACGTGTATTAGTTGAGGGAATTAGTAGGGCAAGTATTAAAGAAATATTACAAGATGATCCTTATTTTAAATGTATTGTAGAAGAAGAAATTTATGAAGAAGAAATAGAGAGAGACAAAGAACTTGAAGCTTTAATGAACAATGTGACAAGGGTATTTAAAAAATATACGGGACTAAGCAATCGGACATCACCAGACGTATTGATGTCAGTTACTTCTATAGAAGAACCAGGAAAACTTGCCGATGTAATGGCAGCACATATGATTTTGAAAACAGAGCAAAAACAGCAGATTTTAGAAGCAACTAATCCTAAAGATCGATTAGAAGTATTGTATGGAGTTTTATTAAGAGAGATGGAAGTATTAGAGATTGAAAAAGAAATCCATGATAAAGTGAGAAAAAAGATTAATAAAGTACAAAAGGAGTACTATTTAAAAGAGCAGCTTAATGCCATTCAGGAAGAACTAGGAGATGGTGGAAGTGTAGCAGAAGAAATAGATACATATAGAGAAAAATTAGAAAAGCTAAAGCTTTCAGAGAAAATAGAAGAAAAGGTATCTAAAGAGTTAGACAGGCTCTCGCGATTATCACCTAGTTCAGCAGAAAGTAGTGTTATTCGTAGTTATGTAGAATGGATTTTGGATTTACCTTGGAAGGAAGAAACGAAGGATCGATTAGATCTTAAAAAAGCAAAAAAAGTGTTAGACCAAGATCATTATGGATTAATAGATGTAAAACAAAGAATTTTAGAATATTTAGCTATCCGAAAGCTTTCTAAGAATATGAAAGGACCTATTATTTGTTTAGTAGGGCCACCAGGCGTAGGGAAGACTTCTATTGCAAAATCTATAGCAAAATCCTTGGATAGAAAATTTGTAAGAATGTCCTTAGGTGGCGTTCGAGATGAAGCTGAAATCAGAGGACATAGACGTACTTATATTGGCGCTATTCCAGGAAGAATTATTTCCAATATAAAAGAATGCGGTTCAAAAAACCCTGTATTTTTATTTGATGAAATTGATAAATTAAGTAGCGACTTTAAGGGTGACCCAGCTGCAGCATTGTTAGAGGTATTGGATCCTGAGCAAAATAAAGAATTTACAGATCATTATCTTGAAGTTCCTTTTGATTTGTCAAAAGTCATGTTTATTACGACTGCAAACAGCTTAGGAACCATTCCAAGACCGTTATTAGATAGAATGGAAGTAATTGAAGTATCTGGGTATACAGAAGAGGAAAAAGTGAAAATTGCTCAAAAGTATTTAGTCAAAAAGCAAAAGAAAGAGCATGGACTAAAAGAAAAAAATCTTCAGATTTCAGAACAGGTAATTAGAGATGTGATTATTTCTTACACAAGAGAATCTGGTGTAAGAAATTTAGAAAGAGAAATTGCAACGTTATGTAGAAAAGTTGCAAAGCGAATTGTAGAAGATGATATTAAAGTAGCAAGGATTAATTCTACTAATTTAAATAAATATTTAGGCATGAAGAAGTTTAGATATGATAAAATGAAAGAAAACCATGAAATCGGCATAGCTACAGGATTAGCTTGGACAAGAGTAGGTGGAGAGACTTTATTCATAGAAGTAAGTAGCATGAAAGGTACTGGGAAGCTAGTACTTACAGGTCAACTTGGAGATGTAATGAAAGAGTCTGCAAGAGCAGGTCTTAGCTATATTCGTTCTAAAATAGAAGAACTAGAAATAGATGAGAATTTCTATAAAGAAAAGGATATTCATATACATATTCCAGAAGGCGCTATTCCAAAAGATGGGCCATCAGCAGGAATTACTATGGCTACAGCTATGATTTCAGAGCTTACACAAATTCCTATCAATAAAAATGTAGCTATGACAGGAGAAATCACATTAAGAGGAAGAACACTTCCTGTAGGAGGAATAAAAGAAAAAGTTTTAGCAGCACATAGGGCTGGAATTAGAAAGATCCTTCTTCCTATTGATAATGAAAAGGATATTGAAAAAATTCCTACTAATATAAAGAAAGAGTTAACCTTTGTTTTAGTGGAAAATATGAATCAAGTGTTAGAAAATGCACTTGTGAGAAAAGGATAAAAAATATGATAATTAGAAGCGCAGACATTATGATTAGTGCAGTAAGACCAGAACAATATCCACCAGATGAACTACCAGAGATTGCTTTAGCGGGTAGATCTAATGTAGGTAAATCGTCTACGATTAATATGTTATTAAATCGTAAAAAACTTGCTAGAACTAGTGCTAGTCCTGGAAAAACACAAACGATTAACTTTTATGATATCAATCATCAATTTAAATTTGTGGATTTACCTGGTTATGGATATGCAAAGGTCTCTAAAAGTAGTAAAGAACAATGGGGTAAAATGATGGAGAAATATCTAACAAGTAGAGAGAATTTGAAAGATATATTTCAACTTGTAGATATTCGTCATGCACCTACCATTCAAGATAAGCAAATGTATGCTTGGATTAAAGAGTTTGGATTTAATGGAATTGTTATTGCTACAAAGCTAGATAAAATAAAAAGAAGCGAAAGACAAAAGAAAATTAGTACCATAAGAAAAGAATTAGATATGAAAAGTGATGATATACTTATTTGTGTTTCTGCTCAAACGAAAGATGGAAAAGAAGAACTTTGGGAAGTTATAGAAGAAATTTTTAAAGTGAATGGATTTGTTTTTGAATAAGGAATGGTACAAATAAAAAACACGATATTTTGATATCGTGTTTTTGGTTATTCCTTTGATTTTTCAGTATGGAAATTATAGAAAGGATTGAAAAGTTTGAAAAGTATTTTGAAAATGTTTTTTATATTTATGAAAATAGGAACTTTTACATTAGGGGGCGGCTATGCGATGATTCCCTTAATTGAAGAAGAAATTGTACAAAAAAACCAATGGATTGGGCAAGAAGAATTCATAGATATTATAGCTATTTCTCAAACAATACCAGGGGCAATGGCCATTAATACATCTACCTATATAGGATATCGTTTGTTTGGATTTAAAGGGGCAGTTTTAGGATGTGTGGGAACTATCTTACCGTCTATTATTATAATGATTGGTATTGCAGTTTATTTTATTAAGTTTCAAGAGGTTGAAATTTTAAAGACTGTATTTAAAGGAATAAGACCTGCTGTTGTAGCATTAATTTGTAGTGCAGTTTTAAGATTATCTAAAACATTACCCAGGAAATTTTTACACTTGTCATGGATGCTATTGACAGTCATATGTATTACTTTTTTTCAAATACACCCTATATGGATTATTATTATTTCTGGAACAATGGGATTTTATTTAAAGGAGTATGTATAAAATGAGTATTATTGGTAAAATATTCTTAACGTTTATGAAAATAGGTGCTTTTAGTTTTGGAGGAGGACTTGCTATGCTTCCCCTTATTGAAAAAGAGATTGTATATCGCAATAATTGGGTTACACCGGATCAATTTGTAGATATTATTGCTATTTCTCAGATGACACCAGGACCCATTGCTATTAATACTTCTACATTTTGCGGATACAAGGTAGGCGGACTACTAGGAGCATTAGCAGGCAGTGTTGGTGTTGCAATCGTTTCATTTTGTTTGATTACTATTTTGGCAAAACATATTATAAAAAGAAAAGATAATCCTTCAATGAAAGCAGTATTTAAAGGAATAAGACCGGCTGTGGTAGGTTTGATTTTAAGTGCAGCTATATCTGTAGGAAAAACTGCTTTAGTAGATGTAAAAAGTATTATTATTTGTTTGATTATATTTTTTATGTTAGTTAGGTTGAAGATTCATCCTATTCTAGGGATTATTGGCGCTGCCATTATGGGCATAATATTATATTAAAATATAAAAATTTGGAGAGAAAATTTATGAGTAAAGCATTATTTATAACAGAAAAACCAAGTGTTGCAATAGAATTTGCAAAAGCATTGAATATAAAAGGTAGAAAAAATAATGGATTTATAGAATCAGAGCGTGCAGTTGTTACATGGTGCGTAGGTCATTTAGTGAATATGAGCTATCCTGAGAAGTATGATCCTAATTTGAAAAAATGGTCGTTAAATACCCTCCCTTTTTTACCTCACAAATATAAATATGAAGTAATAAAAGCTGTAAAGCAACAATTTAATATTGTAAAAGAACAGATGAAGAGAGAGGATATCTCTACTATATATGTATGTACAGACTCTGGAAGAGAAGGAGAATATATTTATAGATTAGTAGATGAAATGGTAGGGGTAAAGAATAAAGTTAAAAAAAGGGTATGGATTGATTCACAAACGGAAGAAGAAATTAAAAAAGGGGTAAAAAATGCAAAACTATTATCGGAATATGATAATCTATCAAATTCAGCTTATTTAAGGGCAAAAGAAGATTATTTGATGGGGATCAATTTTTCGAGACTCCTAACATTACGTTATGGAAGAACCATCAGTGATTATATCGGTAACAACTATACGGTTATTGCAGTGGGTAGAGTTATGACATGTGTTCTTGGAATGATTGTTAAAAGGGAGAGAGAAATTAGAGCCTTTGTAAAAACGCCATATTACAAGATTGGTTCTAAATTTAACTTTAATGAGTCATTAGAATATGATGGGGAATGGAAGGCGATAGAGAGTTCAAACTATTATATGTCCAATTCATTATTTAAAGATATTGGATTTAAAGAAAAAGAAAATGCGAATAAGTTTATTGATGAACTAAAGAAAGAGAACGACGAGCTGATGGCAATAATTGAAGAAGTAAACAAAAAGAAAGAAAAGAAAAATCCACCACTATTATACAATTTAGCAGAATTGCAAAATGAATGCTCGAAAAAATTTAAATTAAGTCCAGATGAAACGTTAAAGGTTGTTCAAAGTTTGTATGAAAAGAAAATGCTCACATATCCAAGGACGGATGCAAGGGTTTTATCAAAAGCTGTGGTTAAGGAAATTGATAAAAATCTTAAAGGACTTTTAAATATTGGTAAAACATGTAATTTAGACAAAAAAGATGAAAAACTGAATGAAGTGATCAAAAAGGTAGTAGATGAAAAGCTTTTTAAAGGGCTGGAAAAAACCAAGTACGTAGATGATAAGGCCATTACAGATCACTATGCGATCATACCTACTGGACAAGGACTTGGAAATTTTAATAAATTAGCTACGAATGAACAAAAGATGTTTATATTAGTATTAAGACGTTTTTTAGCAATATTTTATCCCCCAGCAATTTATAGTAAACTATCTATTACTACGAAAATAAAAACAGAAAGTTTTTTTACTTCATCAAAAGTATGTATTGAAGAAGGTTATTTAGTCGTATTAAATGATGATAAAAAAAATAAAGAGTCAAAGATTGAAAATATAGAGACACTTAAAAAGCTAAAAAAGGGGCAAAAAGTAAAAGTTAATAAGTTTATGATTAAGGAATCAGAAACAACACCACCTCAAAAATATAGTTCAGGACCTATGATTTTAGCAATGGAGAATGCAGGAAAGTTAATTGAAGATGATGAATTAAGAGAACAAATAAAAGGTAGTGGAATAGGTACAAGTGCTACAAGAGCGGAAATCCTTAAAAAGCTTGAAAAGATTGGCTATATTAAATTAAATAAAAAAACACAAATATTAACACCTACATCCATGGGAGAAATGATTTATGATGTTGTTAATAATTCTATTTCTTCACTTCTGAAGCCTGAATTAACTGCAAGTTGGGAAAAGGGACTGGATTTGGTGGCAAATGGAGATATAAAATCAGAAGAGTATATGATCAAGCTCGAGGCATATATAAAGAAAAATACAGAAAAGGTATTAAACTTAAATAATCATTTTGATTTAGTAAATTCATTTACTACAATTCCAAATAATAAAGGAAACACAAGTATTCATGAAAAAAAAGAGAAAAGAAAAAATAATAATACATTAGGAAATTGTAAAGTATGTGAAAGTGGAGATATTTTAGAAAATACAAAAGCGTTTTATTGCAGTAATTGGAGACAAGGATGTAAATTCACTGTTTGGAAGAATAGTTTAGAAATATATGGTCAGGAAGTTACATCAGAAGTGATTAAAGAACTCCTTGAAAAAGGAATAATAAAAGATATGAATATTGTTCTTCCTCAGACCCATGAGCGATGCATAGCTAATCTTGAATTTAGAAAAGACAAAACGGGAGGATTAGAACTTAAGAATGTAAAAAGAATGAACGAAAAAAGTTAAAATGATCGTTAAAAAACCCTGTTTTTACAGGGTTTTTTATATTTTTTATCTACCTACAAACATTTGGCTAAACATTTTTCCATATTGACCTCCTTCTTTGATACCTATACCAATATGTGTGAAACTAGAATTTAATATGTTTTTTCTATGTCCTTCTGAATTCATAAGGGCAGTATGGGCATCTTTAACAGAAGTATTACCAGCTATATTCTCACCAGCATAGATATATTGGACTCCGAATTTCTTCAACATGTCGAATGGGCTACCGTAAGTAGGAGAATTATGACTGAAATAATTCTGATCAATCATGTCTTGAGATTTTAATCTAGCTACTTTTGTAATTTCCATATCTACTTTTAATGGATTTAAGCCGTTTTTTGTTCGTTCTCCATTTAATAGATCTAACATTTCTTGTTCATTCGGTGTGAGACTAGCTATGGCATTATCATTACTTTTATTTGTGTCTTTTGGTGCTTCGATGTGTGGTTTTACAGTAGATTCATCTACAACACCCACTTTATTATCTTTTGTCTTGATAACATAAGAATTTCCATACTGTCCAACAACATTGAAGATTTCATCTTTCTTTAATTTTGTAATGACTTGTGCATCTTTCCCTTCTCCAGAGCGACAGTTTGTATTGTTTTCAGTTACCTTAATCTGTTTTACTTCACCCTTTTTGAAAATAGAAGATGCTTGGGGAGAAACACCTGGTTTTTGCTTAGCAGGGGTACAACCACATACGAGTAAAGTTGATACAATAAGTATTGATATGATTTTTTTCATATATTTATCACCTCGAAAATAGTATTTCCTATATAATTTATAAATATGACAGTAAATGATTTGAATTTAAAATATAAATTTAAAATAAATGTATAAAAAATAAAAATATGGCAAAGATATAAATACCAATGAAAATTGGTTTAAAAGTCGATAGACTTTTAAATACACCTTATTCCCACCCACAACTCATCAAAAGAAAAGGATAGCTAATGCTATCCTTTTCTTTTTTTCTTACTAAGAAATAGGCTTCTTTAAGATAATGATATATGATAAAATTAAGATAGTTTTATTAAGATAAATATTCATAGGGTGAAAGGATGAAATAAGAGAATCAGTGGAATTTTGTAGCTAAATTTAAATTTGAATAGTAGAGTATAGTTGGAGGTCTGAATGAGGAAAATATTAATTTTATCTATAGTATGTTTTTTCATGATAGGAAGTATATGTAATGGGCAACAAGCTAATAATGAAAATTTAGCAAATGTTCACAAAGAAGATATTAAAAATTTAGCGAATGAAGCATGTAAGCTTTATGAAGAGGAACAATACGATGAAGCATTAGAAAAAATAGACAAGATAGAAAAATATAAAAAAGATGAACATGAAGAGGTTCGAATGTATGCATTAGAGATGGCATACAAACTAGATTATTATAGAGCAATGATTTTTGCACAAAAGAAAGAGTATGAAAAAGCAATATACTATCTAAAAATTAATGGAATGCTAGAAGATAAAAATCTATATGAAATTGCTAAGATATACAAGATTACTGGTCAGATGGATGAATATATATATTATCTGAAAAAAATGCTTGAAAAAGAAGAAAAAATTGCTTCATGTGCAAAAGAGGAAATACAAGAATTACCTTATGCCATTAGAGAAAAATATGGACTTTTAGGTAAAGAATTTGAAATGGAAGATAAAAGTAGACTGAATAAGTTTTCATACAAATCATTTGCATTCATGCATATAGGCGTTGTAATTTTGATTGGGGTACTATTTTATAATATAAAAAAGAGATAGTATAATGAATGATCCATGAATTATTTTAGGAGGAAAAGCCAGTGAAAGTAAAAGATTATCTTATAAGAAATATATATTGTGAAAGAGAAAAAATAAGTTTAAAAGATATATCAGAGCTATTGGACAATAAAAAATTAACATTTATGCCTATTATAGATAGGGATTATAATGTTATTGGTGTTGTTTTAAAAGATTATATCTATCATAGTATGCTTAAAAAAGAACTTTCATTTGGCGATATAGATAAATATATTACGCAAGAATATGTATGCATAAAAGAAGATGAACACATCGAAAAAACAATTCCTATTATTGACAAGCCCATTATTGTGGTTGATGATAAAAATGTTTTTAAAGGAATTATAAAAAAAAATAAAGTTATTATAGATTTTTTTAAAACACAGCAATATCTTTCCAATGAATTCAGTGCTATATTAGATTCAACTTATAATGGAATCGTGGCTATTAATAAAAATAAAGAAATTATACTTTGGAATCATTCAGCAGAAAAAATTATTGGAATAAACGGTACAAATAGTATAGGTAAGTCCATCTGTGAAGTGTTGCCAGATTCTAGATTACCTCAAATTTTGGAAACGGGACAAAGAGAATTAGGTAAAAAAGAAACTTTGAATAATACAGCCCTAAGTATTAATAGAACGGCAGTTATAAAAGATAATGAGATTTTAGGGGCAGTATCGATTTTTCAAGATATTAGCCATCTTAGCAAAGTGACGAAAGAACTTGAAGAAGAAAAAAATGCATCAGAAATATTAAAAAATATTATAAATAATGCCTATGATGGAATTGTGGTAGTAAACAAAGCAGGGTATATTACCATGATGAATGAGCCATATGCTAAATTTTTAGGGGTAGATCGAAAAGATGTAATAGGAAAGCACGCTACAGAGGTTATTGATGAAACTAGGCTTCATATCGTTGTGAAAACAGAAAAAGAAGAAGTGGCTGATATTCAAAAGGTAAGAGGAAAAAATATCGTTGTAATGAGATCTCTTATTTATAAAGGTAATGAAGTTGTAGGATCTATTGGTAAAATAATGTTTAAGGATATTAAAGAGGTTAATGTCTTGGCTTCTAAAATAAAACAGATTGAAAATGAATTGGATTATTATAAAGATGCATTAAAAGAGGTAAGAAATACAAAGTATAGCTTTGATAATATTACAGGAAAAAGTGAAAAGCTAAAGGAAACAAAGTATCTTGCAGAAAAAGCAACCCATACCAATTCGAATGTACTAATTAGAGGGGAAAGTGGAACAGGAAAAGAACTTTTTGCCCATGCTATTCATGCTGCTAGCAATAGAGCTATGGGTCCCTTTATAAAGGTGAATTGTGCAGCCATTCCTGCGGAACTCTTAGAGGCAGAATTATTTGGATATGAAGAGGGTGCATTTACAGGAGCGAAGAGAGGCGGGAAAATAGGGAAATTTGAATTAGCGAATAGAGGAAGTATTTTTTTAGATGAAATTGGAGATATGCCTCAAAATATGCAAGTGAAGCTATTACGTATATTACAAGAAAAAGAGATAGAACGAGTAGGTGGAAACAAATGTATTCCATTAGATGTAAGAATTATTGCTGCGACGAATAGAAATCTTGAAGAAATGGTGAAAAAAGGTGAATTTAGAGAAGACCTTTATTATAGATTGAATGTAATGAGTATTACCATTCCACCACTTAGAGATCGAATCGTTGATGTAGAACCCTTAGTTGAAGATTTATTAATGAAAATATCTGAAGAAGTAGGAAACTATGTTACTAAAATTTCTTCTCAGGTAATGAAATATTTGAAAATGTATGATTGGCCAGGAAATGTTAGAGAACTTGAAAATGTTTTAGAACGTGCTATAAATTTGGTGGATTATGGAAAGGAAATAAAGGTTGAACATTTACCAATCCATATTAGAAAAATTGAAATACAGGTAAATACAAAAGAAGATAGAGCGTTAAAAAATATTTTAGAAGAAGTTGAAAAAAAGGCAATCATTGCTTGTTTGAAGAGAGTGAATGGAAACCGAACAAAGACAGCAAAAATACTAGACATTAGCAGGTCTAGCTTGTATGAAAAATTATGGAGATATGGGATTGAATAATTAGAAGACTGGACACGATTAGGTGCCCAGTTTTGATTAGCAAGTTTCTATGTCTGCATTTATTTTATAGATTACATCTTTTCTTTCTATAATAATCTGTATTTTTTCTTTTACAGATGAATCATTTTTAATTGTTTGTAAAAGTTCTTTTGTGGGATTAATTGCAATTGGATTACCTACCATTTTTAACATTAAAAAATCTCCAGTAGTGTCCCCATAAGAATAGCTTTTTTCCATGTCGATATTATATTTTTCTTTAAATGTTAGTATTGATTTTTGTTTGCTTTCTGAGTCCCACATTTGTACAATTTCTCCTGTGAAAATTCCTTTTTCATCTGTAAGATAGTCTGTGCCCTTGAAATCTAAAATTTCGTGTTTTTTTGCCATTTTGGATACGAGATAAGAGGGGCTTCCAGATATGAAAATAATCTTATGATTTTGCTTTTTATGCCAGTTAATTCTAGAACGAGTATAGCGATATACACGGTCTCCTTTTAGGTCTACAACTTGATTTGAAATAAAATCTACTTGTTGCTGATTTAAACCTTTCATGGCTTCTAAGTAGATTTGAGCAATTTCTAAAAGGTAGTCATCATAGTTACCTTGTCGTTTATCCCAATCTCTATATGTTTTTTTAGCATGCTTGTGCCATAGAGATGAGTCTATAACCTCGTACTTTAAAAGCTTTTTAAAGTGTTCTACCATTAAAGAATCTCTGTATAAAGTACCATCAATATCGAAAAATGCAGCAATCGTCATCTGTATCACTCCTTATTAGAATAGTATATTTTGTATAAAGACGCTAGAAAAGTCAAATTTGCAAAGAAAGATTTTCTTATATGATTTCATCATATGCAAAGAGCCTAATAAAATATACAATAAAAACTTATATTTATATATTTTATCATAAAATAGAAGTTGATTTTTATAATTTATAGGGAATTACAAAAATATTGCAATTGTTGATGAATTAATAAATTTTGTGATGCACACAATATATGTTAAAATGAGATTAAAAGTTTAGATGAAGAGAAAAACTAAGTAAAAGAATAGAAAAGGTGGAAAATAAAAATGATAGAAATGGGAAGAGTTCAAAAATTAAAGATTTCAAATATAGTTGATTTTGGTGCTTATTTAGATGCGAACACGGATGATTCAAGTGATAATATTTTATTACCTAATAATCAACTTCCAACAGATGCACAGGAAGGAGATGAAGTAGAGGTATTTGTTTATAGAGATTCAAAGGATCGACCTATTGCAAGTAGAAAGAATCCATTGATACAAGTAGACGAACTTGCTTATTTAACAGTCGTACAAACTACTGAAATAGGGGCTTTTTTAGATATGGGTTTAGAAAAAGATTTATTTTTACCCTTTGCAGAGCAAAAGTATAAGGTTCAAGTAGGTGGAAGTTATTTAGTATATGCATATTTAGATAAAAGCGAAAGATTGGCTGCAACAACTGACGTTGACAAATACTTGAGTAATAATTCTAATCATATGAGTAGTGATATAGTAACAGGAACAATATATAAGATTGTTTCAGAGATTGGAGCATTTATTGCAGTAGATAATAAGTATAGAGGATTAATACAAAAAAATGAGTATTTTAATGATTTAAGAACTGGAGATGTAATAGAAGCTAGAATAATAACAATAAGAGAAGATGGAAAATTAGACTTATCTACAAGAAAGATGGCATTTCAGCAAATGAATGTAGATGGAGATATGATTTTAGAAGAAATGAATAAGAGTGATGGATTTATTCCTTTGAACGATAAGAGTAGTGCAGGGGAAATTAAGAATAGATTTAAAATCAGTAAGTCAGCTTTTAAAAGGGCAATCGGTGGTTTATTAAAGCAAGATAAAATTGATCAAACAGAAGAGGGCATAAAATTAAAATAATAATAAAACCTATGATCGGTTAAAGATCATAGGTTTTTAATAGTTCTACAAGATTTTTTATAATACGTGCTGTAATGCCCCATATAATGTAGTCATTATATTTGTAAAATAGAACGGGATATTTGCCTGTGCGCCAATTGTAATTTATTCCATCTTGAATCAAGTGATAAGGAAAATCTTCACCCATATGAACTTTTAAGTCGATAGAATGTTCTAGAGCTGGATGATTGATAAAATGTTTAAGTGGAACTGTAAATATAGTAGATACTTCATCTTTGCTGAATTTAATATCTTCTACATTACAGTTGATCTTACCTAAGTAAGGGTATAATATTAGATTGGATGGAAGTACTAAGTAATCTAATTCACCAAATACTTCAATATCATTAGGAGATACATTTAATTCTTCACAGGTTTCACGAATAGCACATTCGTATGGGGATTCATTGTTTTCTAATTTTCCTCCAGGAAAACAAATTTCATTCGGTTGAACGCTAAGTGTTTCTGAGCGAACTTCAAGTAAAAGTTCAAGTTCACCATTAACTTTAACAATAGGAACTAATACTGAAAAACGGTTATATTTTCCTTCTAGTTTTGATTTTCTATTTTTGATTTTAGATTTTATGTTTTCGATATTCACAATAATCACCTTACCTCATCATTAATATATCATGCAGGACTTTTTTATGGGCTAAAGTTCCGATGTTACTTTTAGCCTTTTCCACGTCAATTGGAAAGCGCTTTGCTAGTTTGTATTTATTTTTTATTTTAATAATCCTTAAAACTGATGCATTGATTTCATCTTCTGAAATTTCTCCAGTTTGAACCCCATTCTTAATGATAGATAAAGCTTCTAATTGAAGTTCACGGGTATGGCATATTAAAAAGATATCTATTCCTGCATGGATAGATTGCAAAATACTTTCTTTGAATGAATTTGAATTTTTAGTATAAGCTTTCATATCTAAATCATCCGTAATTATGAGTTTATTAAAACCTAATTCATTTCTAAGAATATCCTTTACTAGGATTTTGGATCTTGTAGCTGGAACTTTACTATTGTCTATCTTTGGAAGGGATAGATGACCGATCATTATAGCCTCAATTCCTTGATCAATAATATTTTTAAAAGGAACTAATTCTCTATTCATGAGTGTATTTTTATCAATCATAATATGAGGAAGATTCCCATGAGAATCTATGATGGTATCTCCATGCCCTGGAAAATGTTTTGCTACTGAAATAATTCCTTCATCTTGTAATCCCTTAAAAATCATCTCGCTATGATTTGAAACTATTTCAGGAGAATTACTAAAAGAACGATTAAACAAAAGCTTATTTCTCTTGGAAAATACAATATCAAGTACAGGTGCATAATCAAGATTAATACCAAGGGAAGACAATTCTTTTCCCATTACACGGCCCATATTGTAAGTGAGCGTAGGTTGATTAATTTGTCCTAGTAATTTGGCATGTGGAAATTTTGTACATCCGGCAGGAATACGCGAAACAGAACCACCTTCTTCATCTATGGATAAAAAAAGAGGAAGTGGGTTTTTAGCATTCCAAGAATTCAATTGGTTAGTGGTATTGATCAAGTCATCTACAGATTGATAATTTCTTTTAAAAAATATAATCCCACCAATTTTATATTTTTGAATAAACGCTTTTATTTCCTCAGACGGTTCTTTTTCTGTGTATCCAAAAATAAAAAGCTGTCCAATTTTTTCATCTAATGTCATAGAGTCTAGTAACGCAATGCTAGGATCTTCTTTGTGAATAGTAGACTTAGAATCTATTATATTTTTGTCCGTATTACTGTTTTGCGTAGGGGATATATTTTTTAACACAATAAAAATACTTGTACATATAAATAGGAAGAGAACAAATAACATATATTTTTTTTTCAATATAAAAAATCCTTTCTCTAAAAAAATACACAAAAACTGAGGAAAAATTCCTCAGTTAGAATAGTTTATTTCTTACTTCGATTTTAGAACCATCTTTTTTTGAACCATAGCATTCTAATACGGGAACTACAAACATGAAGCCTACACCTTGTTTATTGATCTGAGAAAGTAATTCATTGATTTTATCTACTACTTTTCTAAGTTTTTCTTCTTCTCGAATGACGCTAACGATGGTTTTATTATAGGGTTTATTTCCCTCTACAAGCTTACGAATGCTTGAAAAAATAGGTACATCTATATCGTGTTCTAAAAGAACTTTTCCCATACCTACGCTATCTAATGTTGTAGCACCAACACCTGCTTCATAGAATACATTATGAACTTGTTCTAATTTGTTAACATCATTTAATATTAAAAATAATGCGTACATAATATTACCCCCTTCTAGTTATATATTTGCTTCCTTTGCTTTTATTATAGCATTTTTGGTAGCAAGTGGTCCTATAATTTCAGTGATAATAGTCGTAGCCAATAAAATAGTAATTACTAAAGAACCTAATTCTGAACCTGCAAATTCTTTATTTACTACTATTGCAAGACCTACAGCAACCCCTACTTGTGATAATAGACCAAAGCCAATATATTTCTTTACTACAGAAGGAGCATCAGAGATAATTCCTCCAAGATAAGCCCCTAATATTTTTCCGATAATCCTGAATAGTAAATATGCAACCCCTAATATTCCGATATGAGGCAACAAAGATATATCCAATCTAGCACCAGCTAATGTAAAGAATGCAGTTATAATAGGTGGTGAAAAATTGTCTGTTGTTAAAAAAGCACGTCTACTATTAGATGATATATTTGCTACGATTATACCTAAAGACATGGTACAAAGAAGTGGTGATAAATGGAATTTATCAGCTATACCTACTAATAATATGATTGTACCAATGACAAATGGTAGCAATTCCGTTTCTTTTTTAGAAATTTTAATAAGGTATGTTAGTAGAATTCCTAATAAAGCACCTGCTAATATGGAAAATGCAATTTCCATAACAGGATGTACTAATACTTTATACATTGTAGCAGTTTCATGTTTTATAAATACTTTAGCAATAGAAGAAGCAATTGCATAAATCATTAAACATATTGCATCGTCAACTGCAACAACGCCTAGTAGTGTACTCGTTAAAGGGCCTCTTGCATTGTATTCTTTTAATACCATTACAGTTGCTGCTGGTGCGGTTGCAGAAGATACAGCACCTAAGATTAAAGCAATTGAAATATCTTTTGTCAATAAAAATGTTATGCCACCTACTAGAATAAAAGCACCTAATGCTTCGCAAGCTGCAATGATAAATATCGCTTTTCCTAATTTCTTTAAAACAGATACTTTCAGTTCACTACCGATATTAAAAGCAATAATACCTAAAGCAAAATCGCTTATAAAAGATAATTGTTCAATGGTTGAGCCAGTTACAATATTAAGACCAGATGTTCCTAAAAGAAGACCAGCTATAATATAACCAGCAACAGAAGGAACATTAAATTTATTCATGAGTTTTCCAAATAGTATTCCGACTATTAATGTGATTCCTAAAATCATGAAGGGATTCATAAATAACACCTCGCTTTTCACTGTTTTGTCGTTTTTAAAGCTAACTACTCTATATTATGCTTAATAGATTCATAAGTAAAACTGTATATTAAACTATAGCTTTTAATTCTTTGCGGTATGGCTTGTTTATTTAAGATTTTAGGTGTTATATGTAAACACGCTTGAAATTCCTTTGTTTTACTAGCTTTTATCTAGATAATCAAAAAAAGCATCCTTTTCAGAATGCTTTTTTATTTGTTATATATTTTTGTGCTTTTTTAATTTTACTTTTGGCTCTGAAGGTAAACCAAATAATGGAATTAATCTATCAAGGCCAGTTAATGTTAATAATAGGATTGAACCTACGGCAATCATTGCCATAAAGTTGTATCTAATAATATCTGCTGGTATAAATGTATGCAATGGATATACAGCAGTAGCAATTCCTACATAGAAACCTATATATACATGCCAAGGAATTAATTGTGAACCAAATACTCCTAAAGCATCTCCGAAAGTAGCATTTCTTAAACGAAGCGTGTAAAGATCTTCTTCGCTTCCTTCTACATTATCATCTGTTAGAGATTTAATGATCGGTCCAATTGTAACGATTTGAGCCATTTCATCTGCTAATGCTGCATTTCCAGCAATAGATAATATTCCGTTATAGAACATAAGTTGTCTTACATTTCCAGATATACGTGCAATTAAGTTAGATAGAGGAGCAAATGCTTTGATTTTTCCCATGATACCACCAAAAGCAGCAACCCACATCATCATAACAATTACCCATGAACCTGCATCTGAAAATCCTGTAGATAGTAAATCAAGGAAGCCACTCATTTCTCCAACTGTTCCAGCCATTTTTCCAAAGATTAGAGATGAAATAATACCTAATCCAAGACAAGCTAGTGTAGGAAGACCTTTAATAGCTACTGCAAGAACAATTAATAATGGAATAATCATATAAGTAGGAACGCCTTCTTTTACTTGATTTAAAAGAGTAACAGCAGAAGGTCTTGCTTCATTTAAGTTATCCCACACCTCTTGAGGTATTTGATTGATTGCCTCTGTTGCATTCGCTGCAGTATTTGGTAAGTTCATACTGAAAGCAAAGATAGTAATACCAGCTGCAAGAAGACATAAAAGAGACCAAACTCCTTGGTGTCTAATTCTATGAATTACTTCAACCTTTTGAATTCCTGAACTAACTACTGTAGTATCAGATATTAGACCAATATTATCACCAAAACAAGCTCCACCTGCAATAGATGCAGTCGTAAGTAATAGGTTTCCGCCAACGATGTGGTTTAACCATAAAAAGATTGGTGCACAAGCTGCGAAAGTTCCCCATGAAGTACCTGTTGCAACAGAAAGGACAGCCGTTACAACGAATCCAGTTACGGCTACTGTTTTAGCAGTCATACCTAGGCTTAGTGCTATATTAATGATTGATGCAGCTACACCTGTAGCCATAAATGTTTCCGCCATAGCATAAGCGGCCATAAGAATAAAAAATACCAATTGCATTTCCTTTACATTGTCGACAGCAGCATCAACAATTTCATTAAATGATAATTTGTCAGTAACAACTGCAACGATTGCTGCCCATACAGCAGATAGAGGTGCTGCTAGTAATGCATCCATACCAGAAATCATAAGTCCAGCCATTAAGAAGACTGGTGTAAATTTTAAAAATGCCATGTTTTAGTTCCTCCTTAAAATTTTGTCAAAGTATTATTGTCCTTTATGAATATTATTATAACATTTTTATACACGAATTTTTCATGTTGTTGAAAAGTGAATTTATTGTGAATGTTCTGAAAAATATATTTAGAATTCTTGTATTTGTTGTATACTTGTTGAAATTTTAACTAAAAGAGCATAAAAGAGAGATCGAAAAAGGAGGAAAAGGTTTGCATGTGTAATTAAAATGTAATAAAACTAAAAATTTAAACTATTTTAAAAAGACGAAACGAATTACAAAATACAACAAAATAGAACAAAACAATCATATGATGAAAATTTTAAATTTAAAATATCATTGATTATTTTCAAGATGTATTTTAGGATAAGCAATACGAAGATCATTTTCACAAAATGTTTTTAATATATATTCATAAGTACGATTTCTTAAAAACCATTGTTCATGTGGTTTAACTGTACCTGTAATAACATATTTTGCTCCCCCTAATCGACCATCTAAAGCTACTATTCCATATACAGAGAACTCTGAATAATTAATATTACCAATTTTATACAGTTTGTCATCGTAGGTAATATTAACATATTCGCATGCTTCTTTTAAAATTTTTAATACTTGCTCATGATTTTCCTCAAAAGGTACGATGATATTTAAAATAACCCTAGCTTGATTTTTATAATAATTTTTTATTGTTTTAATTTCGCCATTTGGAATGTAAATTTTTCGTGACGAAAATTCTCGAATAGCAGTACTACGAAGGCCAATTTCCTCTACTGTCCCCATATACTGTTCATTGATGCTAACGATGTCACCTACCTTCATTTGCCTTTCAAATAAAATAAAAAACCCATTTATAATATCTTTGATCAAATTCTGTGCACCAAGACCTGCAACAAGAGTAATGATTCCAGCACTTGTAAGAATAGTAGATTGCTTTACCAGTCCAAATTCACTTAAAATATTTAGAATGGCCAATGTAAGAATGAAGTATGAGAATATAGAATCAAAAATACTTTTTAGCGTTCTTTCTCGTTGTTCATTAAACTTTGTTATTTGAATAATTTTTGTTGTTAAGTACATTACAAATTGGATTAAACAAAAAGCCAAAATTAATATAATGAAACAGTTAACGAAAGATTTTACATTATACTTAAAATAAATTTCTTCAATAACTTTAGATAAATTCATATAATCACCATATTCCCTATATTTATAATCTTTATTGTTTACAATTTTTAAAAAGTATATTCTTATGAAAAATGTTATAAATAATTTTCACATTTTTTGAGTTCAAAAGTATTATGTAGTGAAGGGGACAACTTGATGAATGGGAGGTGTATTATGTCTGTCAAAAAAAGAAATATTATAATTTCTGTTTTGTTTTGTTGCTTGATTTTTACTGCTATTTTTGTAGGATTGATCTTTCATGCTTCAAGGCTATTGAATGATTTAGAACAAGAAACTTATGGGAAAATAGCTTATTGTGTGGTTTCTGATGAAGAAAGTAAAGATATTAGTGATCAGGTGCAAACTATTTTAGATGAACATCAAAATAAAAAAGATTCTATAGAGAAAAAAACACTCATTGGTAGTATTACAAGTTTTGTGATTGCACTAGGGATTATGCTTGCGAGTTTAGGTACAATTGTAGAAAATATTAAAAATATATGGGCTGACTTGAAAAAAGGAGATAAATATAAGAATAAAAGTGGAAGAGGAAAACCATGTGATATGGAAGATGATTTGGTACACGTTGTTATCAATCATAAAAAATTTAGTTGTAGTCAAATAGAACATATGATGAAGGAAATTTGTAATATGAAAGAGTGTGGTGAACAAAATAAGGAAGAGGATTTTAAAAAGATTAGAGATATATTTGAAGAATTATTTAAAACAATAAAAAATATAAAAGGTGATTAAAGTAATAAAAACCCATTTTTATGGGTTTTTATTACTTTTTATTAGCAACATTCAAATAAATTTCTTTTATATACTATATATAACTCTTTAAGCTCATCAATCTTATAACGCATTTCTAATTGGAGGATTGAAACACTGGCATAATCTTTTTCATCAATTGCTTTTCTGATTTTTGTAAAAAGAGATTCTTTCTCTAATCGATCCTTCATTAAATAATATCTTAGATGATTTATTTTTTCCCAATTTACAACGTCTAAATCTGAAGTATATTCATTTGTGTGGATTTTTTTACATTCTCTTACAAAAGATATATTTTCTGGAATTATTCTATTGTAAAGTTCTGTTGCCCATTGACTTAAAGTTGCCATTTTGTAAGAGTTAATAATAGAGTCGTCAAATACTTCTCCTGATAACAATACAGATTTTTTTTCAGCGTATTGTTCAAATCCTAACAAGTTTTCCCATACAGTTTTTGGAGGATTTCCAAATAAACCATTTCTTTCTTCTTCCGTAAAATCATCAAATACATCTTCTTCACTTAGATAACAACGATTTTTTTCAAGATAGAACCCTGATTCTCCAGCTTTTTTAGATAGTTCAACAAGTAGTTCCTCCGTGTTTTTTTCAGTAGAAAGAACGGCTTTTATACCATCAAGCATTCCTTGGTATGCAGAAGCTAAAACAAGATATGTGTTACTTGTTGGATTTGGAGAACGCAATTCGAAACGTGTTGCCATAGGATTTGATAAGTCTCTAATTAATCCTGCTAATACGGTTCTATTACGAGATGGATTATCTGGTGCATAACCAATAGAGGAAACAATACATACGGGCGCTTCAAAACCTGGTTTTAAACGATTTAAAGCATCATTTGTAGAAGTGACAAAGGGATTGATTACTTCATAATTTTTTAAAAGTCCCATTAATGCACCAAAGCCAATTGGGCTCATAAAATCTTTTTTCATATCTAAGGGTGAAAATAGATTTTTCATTTTTCCATTTTTCAATTTTACAGCTACACCAACGTGATGATGTTCACCATTTCCAGCAACACCTTCTACTGGTTTTGCCATAAATGTAACTTCAAGGTTATTTTGAATAAAGACATCTCTTACTATGTCACGAGAAAGTAGTTCGTGATCTGCAGCTTGTAAGGATGTGCTATATTTCCAGTCGATTTCTAATTGTTCCATTATATGATCAAACTGTCCGTCACCTTTAAGTTGAGCTTTTACACCGCCTACTTCTTTATGTCCCATTTCTGCTTCCAATCCGTAATGGTCTAAAAATAATAAAGACTGCTCCATTGATGTACGAACAGGTCCAATGGTTCTTTTCCAATATTGTTCTTTTAATACTTGAGAAGTAGAAAGTTGTTCTATATCTGCCTGATCATCTGGTGTCTTAACCCAAAATTCAAGTTCTGTTGCAGAGGTAAGTGTTACGTCTTCAATTTCATCTATTGATGATATGCCAATGGTTTCAAGAACATAAGGGTATTTTTTCATTAGGGATAGAATTTCTGTTTTGAAATTATTTACGGCTCTTGTTAGAATTGAACGAGAGTCTACTTTTTTATTATTATGAACAAGGAAAGAAGGAATTCTAAGGGTTCCTACTGGAAGTCCCGTCTCCAGTACAATATGGTCAAAATTATAATCTACAAACCAATTAACCGATAAATCAGGAATAATGTCTACTTGAGCATTGTTTAAAGTAGCTATTCCAGGAAGAACTACACTAGAACCATCTGTTTGTACTCCGAAGGTTAGAAAAGTATTAATATCTTCTATAAAGGCGTTAACTGGAATTTTCTCGTCTGTGTCATTTCCCCCTAGGTCAACACCCATTAAAGAAACAAACTTAATTTCGGGATGTTTCTTTAAAATAGAAATAAGTTGGTCCGAATTATTTTCTGATGGGGTAATTATAAATTTCAATTTATCAATATTAGAAGTTAGTATATCTTTTGACACGAAATCACCTCGTTATTTAGATTTTATTATATTGATTGATTATAGCATAAATAGAGTTTTTGTAAAGGTATAAAATTTGATAATTCTCACTTTTTCCACTTTGGTAATAAGTTGATTTTTTGTAAGCTTATAAGAAGGGTAACAGAAACAGGTCCTGTAATAATACCTATTATTCCAAACGCCTTAAGACCTATATACATAGAAATTAAAGTGACAAGAGGATAAATTCCAATTTGGTTACCTAAAATCTTGGGCTCAAGCAATTGCCTTACGAGCAAAATTAGTAAGTATAAAATACTTAAATAAAGTGAAGTGTTATATTCTGAAATAGCAATATAATATGCAATTAGTGGAAAATAAATCATGCCTGTTCCTACGATTGGAAGTGCATCTATTGTACTCGCTAAAAATGCAAGTAAGATTGAATAATCTATTCCAATTAAAGTTAATCCTATTGCACTTTCTATAAAAGTGATGCCCATTAAAATAAGTTGAGCTTTAACATATCCTAAGAGTGTAAAGGAAAGATTATTCTTTAGTATGATACTTTTTGTACGAAAATTTTCATTCATTTGTGAAATGAAAAATCTCTTTATTTGGATTCTATCTCTGGCAATGAAGAAAGTAGAGATCATTGTAACGAATAAAAATGCAATAAAATTTGGAATTGCAGATATAAAACCTAATAAGGATGAAATTGATTTTCCAATCAAAGCAGTACTGTTTTCTAAGATTATATAAAAACTATTACTAATAGACTGGGATAAATTTGGCGGAAGATTTATGTACACATATTGAAGTTTTTGCATAATACGAGTATTGTAATCATATATTTTTTTTGAATATTGAGGAAGCATTAGATATAATTTATTTAATTGTAAAATTATAACACCTCCAATGAGTGCAGTTAATAGAGTTGTAAGTAGTACGAATGTAAGTACAACAATAATGGTAGAAATATTTCTGGAAATATTTAGACGTCTATGTAAGAAATTTATAAAAGGTTGAAGAAGATAAGCTATAATCCATGCCAATATAAATGGTAATATATAAGATAAGAGAGTAGTAGAAAATGTGTATACACAGAATATAGTAATAATTATTATTAATACTCTAGTTAAGAATGGGATATACAAAACCTCCTTAAACTGTGATATTTAAGTATATGTATTGAAATTTAAAATAAAAACAGAATTATAATAAAAAAACTATGGAAATCCATAGTTTTTTTATTATAATTCATCTAAATCAAAATTCTTAAAACTAATTTGTACATTTGCTTCACCAAAAATAGAATTAATCATATTTATAAAGTTTTCAGATAAGTCACTTGCATAAAATATATTTTCATAGGTAGGATGAGTAGAAAATATATTTTTTTCTATCAAAGTAGATTTAACACTTTTGATTATTTCAAAAGAGGGATTAATGATATTTAAATTAGGATAGAGTTTTTGTATGGTTTTTCGGATCAATGGATAATGGGTACAGCCTAATATTAAAGTATCAAGTTTATTATTGAACACAAAATCATCTAAATAGTATTTTATAGATAAATTCATAATATCATTGTTAATAATACCTTCTTCTATTAAAGGGACAAATATAGGGCACGATTTATCGAATAGATTAAGGGTGTTATTATGTTTGTGGATCGAGTTAATATAGGTTTTTTCTGTAGTTGTTACTTTCGTTGCAATGATCCCTATGTTATTATCTTCATTGCATATTTGAGATGCTCTAAAAGCTGCTGGTTCTATAATGCCGATAAAGGGCATCTCTGGATAGAGCTTTTGTAAATAAGTTAAACAAGTAGAGGTTATGGTATTACATGCTATTACGATCATTTTTACATCTTTGCTAATTAAAAAGTCTACAATTTGCTTCGTAAAATGTTTTATAGTTGACGTAGCTTTTGAACCATAAGGAGTTCTAGCTGTATCTCCAAAATATATTAATCTTTCGTTAGGAAGTTCTTTAAGTATATATGGAATAGCTGTAAGACCGCCTACGCCAGAGTCAAAAACACCAATTGGACGATTATCCATTTTGTTCCCTCCAATGTAAATATCTTTTTGTGAGTTTAGTATATTATTGTTATGTATAAATAATAACATAATATTTAACCTGTATTGAATATGTTTTGATAAATTTTTAAATTGAGTGGTTGGATTTAAAAGGTTATCAGGAAATCTATGAAAATATAGATAAAAAACGTAGAGACTTTAACTTGATGAGCATGGGTTACTACCTCTCTTAAGACTTTTTAATAAAATTCTTTTCTTAAAATACATAAAAATGCCCATATAATACTTGCTTTACATCAATCAATCTGTTATATTCATACTGTATTACAAATACTAATACACTTGATACGCAAAAATACAAAGGAGGTGTCCTATGTTTCAAATCGATTTAACCAGTAGAAAACCAATCTATGAACAAATTATGAATCAATTTAAACAATTAATTATAAAAGAAGTACTCAGGGCCGATGAACAAATCCCTTCCGTACGAGAATTAGCAAAACAACTTACCATTAATCCCAACACCATACAAAAAGCATATCGGGAGCTAGAAAGACATGGATATATTTATTCTATTAGAGGAAGAGGGAATTTTGTTTCTAGTACAATAAGAAAGGTAGATGAAGAAAAGTTGGATAAATTAAAACAACAAGTTGAAAACTCCTTATCGGAACTTATTTATTTGGGCATAGAAAAAGAAGAATTGATTGCATTAATCGAAAAAACCTATTCAACCATTAAGGGAGGAAATACAAATGATTGAAGTAAGACAACTAACAAAATCCTTTCAAAATCATGAAGTTTTAACAAATGTGGATCTAACCGTAAACAAGGGGTCCATTTATGGGCTTATAGGTGCAAATGGTTCTGGAAAAACCACGTTGATCAAACATTTAGTAGGTATCTATAAACAAGATGCAGGAGAAGTTACTATAAGTGGTACAAAGGTTTTTGAAAACAACCATATAAAAGAACATGTTAGTTATATACCTGATGAGGTCTATTCCTTTTCCATGTCTAGCATAAAAAATATGGCATCCTTTTATAAAAAAATCTATCCCAATTGGAATGCACAAAGATATATAAGTATGCTACAAGCATTCGAACTAGATGAAAATAGAAGAATCAATAAATTATCAAAAGGAATGCAAAAACAAGTGGCATTTATTCTTACCCTTTCAACCATGCCCGAGGTAATGATTTTAGATGAACCCATTGATGGATTAGACCCATTCATGAGAAAAAAAGTTTGGAAATATATTGTTGAGGATGTTGCAGAGCGAGAGATGAGTGTACTGATTTCTTCTCACAATCTAAAGGAACTAGAAACCATCTGCGACCATGTTGGAATATTGCACAAAGGAAAAATGTTAATAGAGAGAGATTTAGATGATCTTAAATCAGATGTGCATAAAATCCAAGTTGCCTATAAAGCAGGCGTGCCTGAAGAAGTAACTAAAAATGTTCATATTATGCATCAAGAAAAACATGGAACGGTAGATCTGTTCATCGTTAAAGGAGAAAAAAAAGAGGTTCTTTCTAAGTTCAATCAATACAATCCAATGATCCTAGATATTTTACCCCTTACATTAGAAGAAATTTTTATATACGAATTAGGAGGTATGGGATATGAAATCCAAAATGTTATTTTTTAATGTACACATCGTATTAGACGATTTAAAGAGATATTGGGGAATGGCAGTACTCTATTTTGGGGGTTTGTTTTTTTCAGGGCCACTGCATATCATGTCTTTATTTACGAATGAAAATAAATATCCCAATGAAGCAATAGAAAACTTCTTAAATCTACGACATGCAGAGTTACAAATGGTCCTTTCAATATTTGTTCCCGTCGTATTAGCTGGATTGCTTTTTCGCTATTTGCAACAAAATAAATCAACAACCTTAATGCATTCCTTTCCAATTACGAGAGGTCAGCTTTTTCACAGTCACAATATAGCAGGTGTTTTATTACTTATGATGCCAATTGTACTAATAGGCCTTGTTTTAATGGTTATTTTAAATATAAATCATGATGGAAGTCAATTGTTTGAAGAAATTTTTACAATTTCTGATATATTAAAATGGGTTGGGTTTAGTATTATATCAAATCTAGTTGTCTATTTTATTTCCGTTTTAGTGGCAACGATTACTGGTATATCTTTAATTCAGATGGTTTTATCATTGATATCTATTTTTTTACCTGTAGGGATTAGTGTTTTAATTGTTTTTAATTTTGATCAACTTTTATATGGATTTGTCATTAATCAAAACCTATTTGAAAACTTTATTATTAAAATAATACCGTGTATATCGTCGATGGGCGAAAAAGCAATCGATTCTAATTTTATAATATGGTATATACTTTTGAGTATAATCCTTTATTTTATGGGATATGGATTGTACAAAAAAAGACATTTAGAAAGTGCATCAGACCCAATCGCCTTTGAACTATTAAAACCTATATTCAAATATGGATTTACCTTTTGTTCAATGATTCTAGGTGGTGCATATCTTTACATGATGGAAAGAGTGGATTTATGGCTATATATTGGATATTTTATTGGTGCATTATTAGGATACCTGATTGCAGAAATGATTATTCAAAAATCCATTTGGATTTTCAAAAACCTAAAGGGGTTTGCCATCTATACCATGGTAATATTGGTTGTTTTTGCAGGAATAAAATTTGATTTAGTGGGTTATGAAAAAAGAGTTCCAAATGTAGACGATATAGAAAGTGTGTATTATGGAAATGGCTTATATGGCTATTGGTCAAATGGAGAAGAGGGGAACGACAATTTAAAAACCTCAGAAAATATTCATCTTGTTCGAGAACTACATTTGGAAGTAATCGCACATAAAGACGAATTTATACGTGAAGGTAAAAAGAATACTACAAAACGTATTGGTATTGCGTATGAACTAAAAAATGGAAAAACAATTGTAAGAGAATATGATATTCCTAAAGAATGTGCAGCTATAAATGAATCTATTGCTAAAATATATGAATCCACAGAATACAAGATCAATTACTACGATATTTTTGATTTAGACCCTACTGAGGTAGCATATATTGAAATGGATCCAGAATTAAAGAATACGTCTGAGGTTGTAAAAATTGTAGCAACAGATGAGATTGAGGAAATGATTCAGTCCATAAAATCTGACATGCTAGATGAAACCTACAAAGATGTTATTGATGAGAAAAGATCTTGGGCAAGAATCTATATACATTATGATGAATTAAAGGATTTAGAATCTGAGCACGAAAATAAACGTATGTATCTAACGTGGGAAAAACACTATAAGCATCTACCTGGCTGGCTTAAGGAAAATGGATATTATGAAAAAGCAAGGTTGATGCCCAAAGATATAGAGTATATGGTCATTGAAAAAACAAGCGAAGAGCTTAAAAATGCCAATGGCTATAACACAAAGGAATTAGCAGAGGGATTAAAAGAAAATACAAATAAACAAAGGTTAGAAATAAGAAACAAGGACCAAATAGAAGAAATGTTGGTTAATGATCGTTCCGATTGGCCGGATGAAAAAAGATATATAATAGGAATTTATTATACAAATGGTGACAGTAAGATCGATTGGATGGATCAAAAGGATGCACCCGAATTTGTGAAGAACTTTTTTAAGTGATAATAACGTATTGATAAATTCAATTCCTATTACTACAATTCAGTTGGAGTAAAAACCCCATCTGAATTAAGTTTCAATTTATGTGAATGATAACTAGTATGATATTTACTGGTTTTCATTCTTTTATTTTGCACTATTATAGTTAGGGGGAAGGTTTTTAATAATTTTATGGATACAATCTATAGTGTAATTGATTTCTTCAACTGTATTAAAATGACTAAAGCTAAATCGCACTGTTCCATCTGGAAAAGTGTTTAATGTTTTATGTGCAAAAGGAGCACAATGAAGACCACATCTAGTCATAATCCCAAAATCTTTATATAACATATAAGATATTTGAGCATGATCATAACTAGGAAAAGCTAAGGATACTAATCCTGTTCTTCCATGGGTCTCCTGTTTGCCTATTATTTTTACTTGATCCATGTTTTTGATTTCTTGAATAAATTTACTTAATAGATATAATTCTTTTTCTCTTATTGAAGGAGTACCTAAATCCAATATATATTTTAAAGATGTATTCAGTCCATAAATGCCAGGGATGTTCATTGTTCCTGCTTCGAATTTATCAGGCATATAATTGGGCTGAATTTCATATTCAGATAAACTGCCTGTACCCCCTTCTATTAAGGAAGAGATTGTATTAACTAATTTATCGTTTATGATGAATCCACCTATACCTTGTGGGCCTAATAGGCTTTTGTGTCCAGTAAAAGCAATGGCATCAGCTTTAAGCTTTTTATAGTCTATATCTAAAAAACCAGCAGTTTGTGCACTATCTATTATAAAAAAAAGTCCTTCTTTTTTACAGATATCACCTATTTCTTCAAGGGGCAATATGGTTCCACATACATTTGATGCGTGTGTCATTATTACAGCTTTTGTATTTGATTTTATATGGGTTTTTAGATCTTCAGGATTTAATTCACCTAACGCATTGCAAGTTACCCTAGAGAATTGGATTCCATTTGTTAATAGAGAATGAATAGGTCTCATAACTGCATTATGCTCCATAGAAGATAGAATTACATGATCTCCTTCCTTTAATAAACCCTTTATTAATACATTTAGGCTTTCTGTAATATTTTTAGTGAAAACTACATTCTCTGGTTTGTCAAAGTTAAATAATGTACAAATAAGTTCGCGGGTTTCAAAAACGACATTTTCTGCTTCAAATGAAGTTTCGTAGGTACCTCTATTGATGTTACATCCGATATTTATTAAATAATTGCTCATGCTTTCAGCAACACCAGGAGCTTTTGGGAATGATGTTGCACCATTATCTAAATATACTGCTTTCATTTTTTCACCTCATCAGTATTTGAATTTCAGCGAGACTTTTATTTTAATAGTATTCTATTTCTTGTTATGTAAACAACCATTATAGAAAAATTTTATAGTATTAAAAATACTATAAGAATAATTTATTTAACAATTGTGGTATATACTGTTAAAATTTATCTGTATGGAAGAATTAATAGGAGGTGTAATAAAATGGAAAGTAAAAAGGGCATTATTTTTACAGGTGCAATTGTTGGTGTGATAGCAGTGCTATTAGTTAAATTTGGAAATCCTGCAAATATGGGATTTTGTATTGCGTGCTTCATAAGGGATATTGCAGGTGGATTGGGTATGCATAGAGCTGGAGTCGTTCAGTACTTAAGACCAGAAATAATGGGATTGGTATTGGGTGCTTTTATTATGGCTTTAGGGAAAAGAGAATTTAATTCTAGGGGAGGTTCTTCTCCTTTTATTCGTTTTACACTTGGGATAATAGTAATGATTGGTGCTTTAATGTTTTTAGGGTGTCCTCTTAGAATGGTTTTAAGACTTGCAGGAGGAGACTTGAATGCTATTGTTGGTATTGTAGGTTTTGCTGCTGGTATTGGTTTAGGGATATTCTTTTTAAATAAAGGATTTAGTTTAAAAAGAAGTTATAAATTAAGCAAGACAGAAGGTTTTGCATTTCCAATCATAAATGTATTTTTACTAGCATTATTAATAAGTGCACCAGCTTTTATATTCTTCAGTGAAAAAGGTCCTGGTAAAATGCATGCTCCAATTATGATTGCATTAGTTGCAGGATTAATAGTAGGTGCTTTAGCCCAGAGAACTAGACTTTGTATGGTTGGTGGAATAAGAGATCTAATTCTTTTTAAAGATACATATCTTATATTGGGATTTATATCAATATTTGTATTTGCACTCATTGGAAATTTTGCACTAGGTTATTTTAAAGTAGGTTTTATAGATCAGCCAGTTGCCCATGCGGATGCACTTTGGAACTTCTTAGGAATGGTTTTATGTGGTTGGGGTTCTGTATTATTAGGAGGATGTCCTATGAGGCAATTAATTTTATCTGCTGAAGGAAATACAGATTCTGTTATTACTGTTATGGGAATGTTTGTAGGAGCTGCAATTTGTCATAATTTTGGTTTAGCATCAAGTCCTAAAGGACCTACACCAAATGGACAAATAGCTGTAATTGCATGCTTTGTGATTGTTGGTTTAATAGGATACTTTAATTCAGAAATGAGTAGTATTGAAAGCAAAGTGAAAGGGGATGTAAAGATTGGATAGAATTGATACGAGAGGTATGTCTTGCCCACAACCCGTGCTTATGACTAAAAAAGCAATAGATTTGAATCCAGAAAGCATTGATATTATGGTAGATAATAACACTGCTAAAAATAATGTTTCAAGATTTTTGAAAAATGCTGGATATAGTTATGAAGTAAAAGAGGTAGAAGAAGATTATTTAATTTGTGCTAGTAAATAGGATGTGAATATAGAATGAAAGAATATGTAGCAATATTTTTTACCCATTCAGGAGCCATTAAGTTTAATCGATTTTCAAAGAAGAATAATATTCATTGCGAGCTTATGCCAGTACCAAGAAAGTTGAGTTCCAATTGTGGAATAGGGGCTAAGTTTTGTTATAGTAGTGATTTAAACGATATTATAGATGATGAAATTGAAAAGATATTTGAAATTTGTGATAGCGTGTATAAATTAGTTTATGAAGAGTAGAATCCTATTTTTAGGGTTCTATTTTATTTTAAAGTACAAATATATAGGCAATATACAAATATGGTTTAAATTACATTTTAAAGAAATTTATAGAAAATTATAAAAATAAGGATTATAATATAAGTACTTGGGATAAAAGGTGTGATTAGTATTTTGTGTTGAGAGGAGAAAATAATGAGATTTAAAGTAGAATTGGAATTAAAAAACGAACATTTACCATTGGATTATCGTCCAGCTATAATTAGTCTATTTAAACATAGTTTAACTGTATATGAGAATGGTAAACATTTTAATATTTATTATGAAACAGGGAAAGACAAGCCTTTTACATTTGCAGTAGGTATACCCAATAGTAAATTTACAAAAGAAATGATAGTAGTGTCCAATAAAAAAATTCATATTATTTTTAGCACAAGTGATATAGCAACAGGTATAGTATTTTTTAATGCATTATTAATGCAAAAGAACAAATCGTACCCTTTGGTTCATGAAAATACAATGACAGTAAAAAATATTTTGGTAGAAAAAGAATTTTCAATTACAACAAATACAATTGAGGTTATGTTTAAATCTCCGCTGTGCGTCAGAGAACATAATAAAGAAAATAACAAGGATACATATTATTCTTATGAAAAAGAAGGTTTTAATGAAGCGCTTAATAACGTATTAGAATTACAAATAGCTAATTCTAATACGTTACCCATGTCGATTTTAGAAGACTTTGCTATAACACCTATAAGATGTAAGAAAACTGTAGTTAGACATCATTCACAATTTGTAGAGGTAACAGTAGGTTTATTTAGTTTGACGGGTAATATAGCGTTGCTCAACTATTTATATACAAGTGGCGTGGCAAGTCGCAAGTCAAGTGGCTTTGGATTGTTTGAAATAATCAGGAAGGAGACGCTATGAAAAGCATAATAGAAAACGAAAAATTCAACACCAAAATGGAAACATCTGATTGGAGATACAGTGCAAGTATAGTGGGGCTTATAAAATATTTTGATTATCTTGTGGCTAAGGGGTACGAGGTAGAATCTAACTTATATAAAATTGAGGATGATGTAATAGCATATAACAGTGAGGCCATTACAGAAAAAAGATACTTGCTATTTGTTGAGCATTATTTTGAAACAGCTATGCATCATAGGGTAATTGAGCAAATGTTAAAGAATAGTGAATTTACTGATGAACAAATAAAATTGGTGAATGATAAATTAAAAGCTAATACTATCATGAAAAAAGTTTTCAAAGACATTAAGTTTTCTGGTGAAAACAAAAAAGTTATATTACAAAAAATTAACGAAAACAGAGAAGATTTAATAAAAGAAACATATAAAAATGGAGATAGTTTGTACTCAAGATTTGCAAATCCGAAGTACTTATTTTCAAAACCTAATAAAATTTGTAGAATATTAAATTACGATATAGACATAGGTAGAAAAAGTAAAACAATTTCGTATAATTGGGATTTTAAGACTTACAAATTTAATGATGTCAATGAGTTTGATTTTATTCCATTTGCATTTTCAAAATCATTTGAAGCATTCTTTATAAATAATAACTATTCTATAAAACAACTTTTTAATACAAATAATGTAATTAGTAATAGTGAACATCCTAGAAGTACATTGTTTTGCGATCTGAAAAATTCTGCTAATTTTATAGACTTTGACGTTGAAGTAATTATTAAAGGTAAGATTAAAAAAAAGAATAAGATTAAAAACAAAGAATATTTTGAAACATTATACATTAGAAAATCTGCGATTAAAATATTTAAAGCAATAGAAAACTATAAAGCTATCAAAATACCATATAGAGTAAATGATAACTATGTTAGGTATCTTGAAAAAGAAGTAACGGACAGTATTCTAAACAATATAAAGATTGATGATTTAATAGAAATGCTATTAAAACCAAAGCAGGATACTGAAAAATACAAGTATCCAAATTATTCATATAATATTAAAATACTTATAGAAATTAACACATTAATTTATGGAGGGGATAAAATGGATCAGCAAATGAAATCTGCTTATGAAAGTGCTAAAAGAGTAATGAAAGAAATTCCAGAGAACAAAGTCAATAGTTACAAGCAGAAGTTAATCAGCGCAATAACTTTTAAAGATTATGAAAGATTTTGCGAGATATTATTACAGCTATCTTCCTATTCTGGGGTTGTTTTTGATTTCGCATACGACTTATTTGCGGATTTTGATGAAAATAAAAACATAGCATATACATTTATAAATGCACTTAATAAGGAGGCTAATAAAGATAATGGAGGAAAAAAAGATGAATAAAAAAGCATTAACACTTACGGTTGTGGCAAATATGACATCTAATTACGGAGAGGGATTAGGAAATATATCAAGCGTTCAAAAGGTATTTAAAAATGGTAAGAGTTATGCAACAAGAAGTAGAGAGAGCCTTAAAAACGCGATCATGGTACAAAGTGGTATGTATGATGACTTGCAAACTTCTGTAGATAAAGCAACTCAGAAATTTGTTTCTGAGGATCTTAATGCTACAAATTGCAGAGCATTAGAGGGTGGATATATGAATACAACTGGAAATACATATATCAGAAAGAGTTCATTTTATTTAACAGATGCAATTGCTTGTGATCATTTTATAAATGAAACAAGATTTCATAACAATTTATATATTGCATCCAATTTTGCAAAAAAAAATAAGTTGAATTTACAGAATAAAGGAGATGCAGGAAAATGTGGACTTATGCCATACCAATATGAGTATGATAAAACCATGAAAATGTATAGTATAACAATTGATCTTGAAATGATAGGAAAAGATAAAAATTTTGATACAGTAGAAGCTGAGGATAAAGAAAAAGCAGATAGAGTTATCTCAATATTAGACACGATTGAAATGCTTAATTTAGTGGTAAAAGGAAATTTAGACAATGCAGAACCCCTATTTGTTGTAGGTGGCTTAACCGATAGAAAAACTCATTATTTTGAGAACGTAGTAAAGGTGGAAAAAGAAAAATTATCAAATATAAAAGTTTTGAAAGAAAGAGCTTCAAAAGGATGTAAGGTTGCATTGTTAGAAGTTGGCGGTTTCAAAAATGAAGCTGAAATTATAAAGGAACTAAAGCCAATTAGCGTTTATGAATTCTTTGAGGACTTAAGGACACAAGTTAACAAACATTATGGGGTGTAAGTATGGAAGTTTTAAGAATTATACTAACGCAAAGCAGTGCGAATTATAAAAAAGAAGAAACGGTTTTAAATAAAATGACCTATCCACTTCCACCATTTTCAACAATAATTGGAGCATTACATAGTACCTGTGGTTATACAACTTATCATCCAATGGATATTAGTGTTCAGGGTAAATATGAAGCTATGCATAAAGAACCATATACAGATTATTGCTTTTCAAATTCTATTGGAGAAGGGGATAGAGGACTTTTAGTAAAAATGAAAAATGAAAAATTTTTATCAATGGCATTTGATAAGGTGGCTACATCCAAAGCCAAAGGAAGTAGTTTCGGAGAAGGGATTGGAATAGAGGTTATAAATAGGGAGTTGTTAGAGGAATATAGAGAATTAAAAGACTTATTAGAAAAAATCAATGAATTTAAAACTAATCGATATGATAAAGTGTTAAAACTTATAAAAAAGCGTAAAAAGAGATTAGCTATTAAAAAGAAAACATGTGAAAAAAATTCACAAGAACTTAAATGGATGGCTAAAAGAGAAAAAGAGATAAGGAAACTAGAAAAAACAATAAATCAGCTATATAAAGATTATAAGAACGAAAAATATGAAATACCTTTTTCAAAATTTGCGTGCATTATAACTTCTTTAAAATATTATGAAGTTTTAAACAATGTAGAATTGATAATTCATATAAAGAGCGATAAAAATACACTTACTGATATTAAAGATAATATATATAATTTAAAATCGATTGGTAGAAGTGAAGATTTTGTAGATGTTAAAGAGGCTTGTTTTGTGGATGTTGTAGATGAAATTGAAGATGGAATGGTTAGTGACTATTCTGCATACATCAATTATGATCTTATAAAAAATAAACAAGTATATTTAAAATTAGGAGACAAGATATCAGCAAATGGAACAAAATATTATCTAAATAAAAATTACATTATAGAAGATAATAAACGAATCTTTGAAAAAAAGAAAGTCGTATATACTTCTGAATATTCAGCAGAAGAAGGCTGCGACAATCTTTGTTTTGATATAAGTAAAGAAAAATCATATATAGTTAATTTTAATTAGGGGTGGTATGGTGGATGTATCTAATTACAAAGCAAAACCGGACAAAACCATAAGGCAGCACACAGATGAATTATTGCAAAATCTTGATATATTACAAAATTTAAAATATATCAAAAGTCCACATATATACGAGCTTACAAAAATTGCTTGTGAATATCATGATTATGGTAAAGCAAATAGAGAATTTCAAAAAAGAATAAAGAATAATACTAAATTTAACGAAAATACAGAGATTGCACATAATGTGTTATCTCTGTATTTTATAAATCAAAAGGAATTTAAAAATAAAGAAGATTATTATAAGGTAGGATTTGCAGTTTTGAATCATCATAACTATTGCGACAATTTAAGAGCAATACAAAATAGGAGTTGCAAAGAGTTAGCAGAAAGCTTATTAAGCGACTTTAAAATAAACCCTATTAAAATAAGTACGCCTAATAATCTAAAAGAAATAACAAAAAATGATGAGGCGATTCTTATAAAAGGATTTCTCCACAAATGTGACTATAGTGCAAGTGGAGAAATTCCAATTGAACGTGAAAATGATTTTCTAAAATGCGGACTTAGTAATTTATTAAAGAAATGGACAAGTAAAGATAATCATTCAAACTGGAATGAACTTCAGCAATATTGCAAGGAAAACACCAATAATAATATTGTGGTTGTTGCCCAAACGGGTATGGGAAAAACTGAGGCAGGACTTCACTGGATAGGTAATAACAAAGGCTTTTTTATATTGCCCTTAAAAACAGCTATAAATTCCATATACAAAAGAGTTAAAGAAGATATTTTAGATAAAAATCATATTGAATCTAAATTAGCACTGCTCCATTCGGATGCACTAAGCTATTACAATAACGATAAGAATGATGAAATGGATATTATGGATTATTATAATCAGAGTAAACAGCTTTCTATACCTCTTAGTATTTCAACCTTAGATCAATTATTTGATTTTGTGTTTAAATACCAAGGATACGAACTTAAACTTGCTACATTGTCCTATTCAAAAATAGTCATTGATGAAATTCAAATGTATGGATCGGATTTACTGGCATATTTGATTTATGGTATTAAAACAGTAAATAAATTTGGAGGAAAGATTGCAATCTTGACGGCAACATTAGCTCCATTTATAAGAGATTTATTAAAGAGTGGAGAAAATCCAATTGAGTTTGAAGAAAAAACATTTATAAATGATATAAAAAGGCATAATGTGAATGTTTATCATAGCCAGATTGACACTGATAGTATATACAATAAATTTGAAGAAAATAGGGAAAATGATATAAGTAATAAAATACTTGTGGTTTGTAATACTGTTAAAAAAGCACAACAAATATACACGGAGCTTTTAGAAAAAGGAGTATCAAGTATAAATATACTACATAGTAAATTTATAAAATGTGAAAGAGCAACAAAAGAAAGGGAAATATTAGAGTTTGGAGAGACTAAAAATGTTGGGACGTGTATCTGGATCGCTACACAAATTGTAGAAGCAAGTTTAGATATTGATTTTGACTATTTGTTTACAGAACTTTCAGATATAAGTGGGCTATTTCAAAGGCTTGGAAGATGTAACAGAAAAGGCATGAAACCTGTAGACGAACCCAATTGCTTTGTGTTTTTAGAAATAGATAATAACCTTCTGACTAATGGAACTAAAGGATTTATTGATAGCAAAATATATGAACTATCAAAAGATGCACTAAAAGACATAGATGGGTTATTAACAGAAAGTCATAAAATAAGTATTATAAATCAATATTTAACAACAGAAAACTTAAAAGGCAGCGATTATTTATTTAAGTATAACGAATTTGCGAAGTGGATAGCCGAATTATCTCCTTACGAGATAGAAAAAAATCAAGTGAATTTCAGAAACATTATATCTTATGATGTAATACCTAATAAAATTTACCAAGATTATAAAGATGAAATAGATGAAAACTCTAGAAAATTATTAAAGGCTGTAAACCCCAAATTAGACAAAATAGAGCTAGATAAAATAAAATTAGAAAAACTAAAGTTAAAAGAAGAAATTAAAAAATATACTGTGCCAGTTGGCAGATATGATATTTATGTTAAAGGTGAAAAGGTAATTACAAAGACTATTCAGTTAAGCAGATATGAATTTATTAGTGTTGTAAATTGTAAGTATAACGAATTAGGGTTTTCACGATTAACAAGCAAAGAAGTAACGGGCTTGGAAGAAAACTTTGATAATTTCTTGTAAAGGGAGGTATTATTATGGATAAGCCAATTAGTGGGATGATGATTTATTATTATATTGTTTGTAAGAGAAAATTGTGGTACTTTTACAATCAAATACAAATGGAAACAGAAAGTGAGAATGTAAAAATAGGAAAGGTTCTTGATGAAACAGCTTATGAACGAGAAGAGAAGCATATTAACATAGATGATGTGATTAATATTGATTATATAAAAGATAAGGGTATATTACATGAAGTGAAAAAGAGTAAAAAAATAGAGGAAGCTGGAATAATGCAGGTGAAATATTATTTGTACTACCTAAAACAAAAGGGTGTAGAAGACATTAAGGGTAAAATTGATTATCCGCTTCTAAAGCAACGTATTGATATAGAATTAACAGACGAAGATGAAAAACATATAGAATCTGTGCTAATAGAGTTAAAAGAAATTGTAAATAGACCATTGCCACCACTACTTGAAAAAAAAAGAATTTGCAAGAAGTGTGCCTATTTTGAATTGTGCTATATTTAATGAAGGGGGCTGAGTCGTTTGAAACGTAGCTATTATATATATAATAATGGTAAGATACACAGAAAAGACAATACACTACGATTTACAAATAGTGAAAATGAAACTAGAGATATTCCTATAGAACAAGTTGAAGATATATACATCATGTCCGAAATGACACTCAATACAAAGTTTATAAATTTTGCATCAAAATATCAAATACCTATACATTTCTTTAATTATTATAGTTTTTATACAGGGAGTTTTTATCCTAAAGAGGCTTTACTTGCAGGAAATTTGCTAGTAAAACAAGTTAGACACTATGAAGATGATCAAAAAAGACTTTTCATAGCAAGGAAATTTATAGATGCTGCGGCTGGAAATATTTATAGAAATTTAAGATACTATAATGGCCGAGGTAAAGATGTAAACAAAGCAATGATAGAAATTGAATATCTTAGAAAAAAAATATTAAACACTGAAAGTATTAATGAATTGATGGGCATAGAAGGTAATATTAGAAAACAATACTATTCAACATGGAATACTATTGTTGACCAAAAAATAGATTTTGAAAAGAGAGTAAAGAATCCTCCTGATAATATGATTAATACAATGATTTCCTTTGTTAACGGATTAGTGTATACAAGAGTATTAGGAGAAATATATAGAACACAACTTAACCCCACTATAAGCTATTTACATGAACCAGGAGTAAGACGATTTTCATTGAGTTTAGATTTAGCTGAAATATTTAAACCGATTTTAGGGGATAGGTTAATTTTTGCACTGTTAAATAAAAATCAAATAACACCAAGTTGTTTTACAAAAGATTTAAATTATCTTCATTTAACCAAAGATGCATCTAGAACAATATCAATGAAATTTGATGAAATGCTAAAAAAAACAATTCGTCATAAGGAATTGTCAAAAGATGTGACATATCAACATTTAATAAGACTTGAGTGCTATAAATTAATAAAACATTTAATGGGTGAAAAAGAATATGAAGGTTTTAAAATCTGGTGGTAGGAGGAGATTAATCCAATGTATATTGTTTTGGTATATGACATAAGCGGAGAGGAAAATGGACAAAAAACATTAGGAAAGGTATTTAAAATTTGCAAAAAATATTTAACACATATTCAAAATTCTGTTTTTGAAGGTGAGATAACAGAGGGACAAATAGCAAAATTAAATTCAGAATTAAATAAATTTATTAGAAAAAATTTAGATTCTGTGATAATATTTAAAAGTAGAAATGAAAGATGGCTTGATAAAGAATTTTGGGGTAAAAAGGATGATGCATTATCTAACTTTTTTTAGTACTAAGGAAATGTCGATGTGACATAGTGTGAAAACACTGGGAGTACGACAAACCCTTGCAGATGAAAGGTTTGCATGGAAAAAACCTTGATTTGTGATATTATTAGTTCGATGATATTTACAAAACAAAAGGACATCGACAAAAACTACAAGTATAACGTGCATTAATAGGGGTTTTAAATAAGATGGGTTGGAATCTATCCATATTGGAATGTAAATTTCTCCCCAAAATATATTAACAAGAGATTTAATTTGGTTGGAATCTATCCATATTGGAATGTAAATATAAGTAAAGATATGTTAGCAGTAGGACCTAGTTGGAGTTGGAATCTATCCATATTGGAATGTAAATGGTGGTTGAGTTACTATTTCAAGTTTTAATGTTGCTTGTTGGAATCTATCCATATTGGAATGTAAATTTATATTGATAATTGTTATAAGCAATAAAATCAGAAGTTGGAATCTATCCATATTGGAATGTAAATAATTATTAGCAAGAGAAACCAAGGTTATTCATACAGGTTGGAATCTATCCATATTGGAATGTAAATACTTATAAAGACATACAAAAAGATATAGCAGACATAGTTGGAATCTATCCATATTGGAATGTAAATGGAGAAATAAGAGATAAATTAAGAACATTAGTAGGTGTTGGAATCTATCCATATTGGAATGTAAATTCAAAACCATGATAATAATAAGGATACAAATCAGTAGTTGGAATCTATCCATATTGGAATGTAAATAAATGTAAAGTTGAAATAAAATTATCTGTAAACATAGTTGGAATCTATCCATATTGGAATGTAAATGACAATTCGATCGAAAACAAAGACGATGAAATAACAGTTGGAATCTATCCATATTGGAATGTAAATCATAAACAGCACTCGAACCTAAAAAAGTATACCCGTGTTGGAATCTATCCATATTGGAATGTAAATTCTTTTGGTTGTTCTTCTTTAACTTCAACAGGTTTTAGTTGGAATCTATCCATATTGGAATGTAAATATCTAAAACAATATACTTTTGTCCTCCCTGAGCACGGTTGGAATCTATCCATATTGGAATGTAAATACAGATGTAAGTGTTTTTCAATCTATTTAATTAATAGTTGGAATCTATCCATATTGGAATGTAAATTGAGTAGAACCGCTTTTATCAGCATTGTTTACTACAGTTGGAATCTATCCATATTGGAATGTAAATTTTCATATTCTCGTATCATAGTAGCTACATGTTTATGTTGGAATCTATCCATATTGGAATGTAAATTTGTTCCCGTTTTACAGCTAACGAAATCCTGTTATCAGTTGGAATCTATCCATATTGGAATGTAAATGTAAATCATTCTCTAATCCTGCAATCTTTCCAGCTAGTTGGAATCTATCCATATTGGAATGTAAATAGCAACACTAAATATGTAAAATTAGAATTTATGCAAGTTGGAATCTATCCATATTGGAATGTAAATTTATTAATTGTGCCCGTTCCAGTCAAAGTAGCTACAGTTGGAATCTATCCATATTGGAATGTAAATTTTAATTTCTATTTCTTGATTAATTCTTTCTACAAGCGTTGGAATCTATCCATATTGGAATGTAAATGAGTTTTACGGTTCTATGCTACAAAGTATTTTCAGAGTTGGAATCTATCCATATTGGAATGTAAATGTATGTTCAAAAGAGTTTTTAGGGAGTAGATGTGAGGTTGGAATCTATCCATATTGGAATGTAAATTTGAGAACATGGGAAAAGAGTGGATTAGTAAAGATTGTTGGAATCTATCCATATTGGAATGTAAATTGGTATGTATTTGATACACCAATGGACTATTCACCAGTTGGAATCTATCCATATTGGAATGTAAATACTTAGAAAAAGACGGGATATCAAAAACACTTCATTGTTGGAATCTATCCATATTGGAATGTAAATGATGTTAATTTTGTATCATCAGATATCGAAACAATTGTTGGAATCTATCCATATTGGAATGTAAATCTTGAAGATTTAAAACGTTGGAGATTAGAAATTATTGTTGGAATCTATCCATATTGGAATGTAAATTTGCAAGTAGTCCTAAAATGGTACTGCTTTCATAAAGGTTGGAATCTATCCATATTGGAATGTAAATGGGAAAGATTAAAAATAGCGAATATACTATCAGGGCGTTGGAATCTATCCATATTGGAATGTAAATAAAAATCGAGGAGGTACTTATGACAGTATTAAAAGGGTTGGAATCTATCCATATTGGAATGTAAATATAGGTGTAGTAGTAGTAGCAGTTGGAATTTTAGCTGGTTGGAATCTATCCATATTGGAATGTAAATCATAAAAGACTGGGCATGATTACAATAGGTTTTAGAGTTGGAATCTATCCATATTGGAATGTAAATTAGATTCGCTTAATTCTTGTACGGTAGTTACACCAAGGTTGGAATCTATCCATATTGGAATGTAAATATATATAATAGAAGTAATTTTTTATTTTTGTTTAAAGTTGGAATCTATCCATATTGGAATGTAAATCAGAAACAACTACAATCAATTACAGTAAAAGTTATAGTTGGAATCTATCCATATTGGAATGTAAATTGGAAGAATCATCCGAAACAGTAGAATTAGTAAACAGTTGGAATCTATCCATATTGGAATGTAAATTCTGTTCAAACTCTAAAATAAATCCCTCCTCTATTTGGTTGGAATCTATCCATATTGGAATGTAAATCATTTTGAACTTCATACGAATCCATATATCGTAAAAGTTGGAATCTATCCATATTGGAATGTAAATAATTTTGATTAATTAATTGTAACTCTTGAACTACTTCGTTGGAATCTATCCATATTGGAATGTAAATTTTTCTGCACATACATAAGCAGCACTTTTATTTTTCAGTTGGAATCTATCCATATTGGAATGTAAATAATGACAACCTGCTCTAGCAGGATTTGAAGTAGTTCCGTTGGAATCTATCCATATTGGAATGTAAATAAAATAAGAATTGCTTTTGGTGCTATAAGACCAATTCGTTGGAATCTATCCATATTGGAATGTAAATGAAGATTGTTTGGGCATTAAAGAATGTACCTATTATGTTGGAATCTATCCATATTGGAATGTAAATGCAAAAGAGATACAAGAGAAGTTATCCAATGCACAAGTTGGAATCTATCCATATTGGAATGTAAATTGTCCTTGCCTAAGACGTTTTCCATTTATCGCATTGGTTGGAATCTATCCATATTGGAATGTAAATTTCAAGTCCTCTACCTGTCACTTTTGTCGTAAAATTGTTGGAATCTATCCATATTGGAATGTAAATGATAGTATTAGTGGTAAAATTAGAAATAAAATAGATGTTGGAATCTATCCATATTGGAATGTAAATAGAAATGTATTTACCCAAGTTTTTAAAGTTTCTTTGGTTGGAATCTATCCATATTGGAATGTAAATTTGTGAGAATAAATCTTTTTCAGAGCGACTTAATGGGTTGGAATCTATCCATATTGGAATGTAAATCAGTTAGGATCACAATTTTCAACAGATGAAGTTTTAGTTGGAATCTATCCATATTGGAATGTAAATTTAGATAATATAGCATGGATGCTAAAAACAATTTATGGTTGGAATCTATCCATATTGGAATGTAAATCTAGATAATTTAAAAGGAGATATCTTAATACCTTTATGTTGGAATCTATCCATATTGGAATGTAAATCACCTTCATGTATATTACTCTTACAACTATTTTAGAGTTGGAATCTATCCATATTGGAATGTAAATTCAAAGATAGGAGCATTAAATATCTTAAATTGAATCGTTGGAATCTATCCATATTGGAATGTAAATATATCTGAGACGATGAAGCTTCATCATCATGGAGACGGTTGGAATCTATCCATATTGGAATGTAAATCAAAAAGATTGTGCTATGTATTTTACTATAGTAGAAGTTGGAATCTATCCATATTGGAATGTAAATTAATAACCAGTAAAAGCCCAAATTCCATATAATTTAGTTGGAATCTATCCATATTGGAATGTAAATTCATAAATATAATATGTATCTTCAGGTGTTGTTACAGTTGGAATCTATCCATATTGGAATGTAAATATGAACTCATATAATAATAAAGCTCTTAGAAAAATAGTTGGAATCTATCCATATTGGAATGTAAATTAGAAACAACATGGGTATAAAATATAAAATAAATAGAGTTGGAATCTATCCATATTGGAATGTAAATCATCTTATTTTATATAGGGTGTGGGGATTGTGAGATGGTTGGAATCTATCCATATTGGAATGTAAATTGTTGTATATGGGATTACAATTGCAACGAGTGGAACAGTTGGAATCTATCCATATTGGAATGTAAATTGACCATCCTATCCATAGTATGTATAGAAGATCTTCCCGTTGGAATCTATCCATATTGGAATGTAAATATAGGTGATACAGTCAAAAAAGAAAATAAAACATCTAGTTGGAATCTATCCATATTGGAATGTAAATTTGAAATTTTAACAGATAGACTTGCTGAATACGAAGAGTTGGAATCTATCCATATTGGAATGTAAATGAAGATATTTCAGTTAAAATCAATAAAAGATTAAAAGGTTGGAATCTATCCATATTGGAATGTAAATTATTTCTTCTTCTCTCAATTTTTTAAAGTCTAGCGTGTTGGAATCTATCCATATTGGAATGTAAATATGAAATTCGAAAAACTCCTTGATAAGATAGCAGACGTTGGAATCTATCCATATTGGAATGTAAATGATGAACACAAGATATATAACTTTAGTAGTCTTGAGGGTTGGAATCTATCCATATTGGAATGTAAATTCAATAGCATTATTTCTAGTTTTTTCATCTAATATCAGTTGGAATCTATCCATATTGGAATGTAAATACAAGTATATCATTAGCATCATTGAAACATCCCCAAGTTGGAATCTATCCATATTGGAATGTAAATTCAATTAATGATGCAGGAGCTAACTGTATAATTGTAGTTGGAATCTATCCATATTGGAATGTAAATTTGTCTATTTTTAGTAGGTCCTACTACATTTGTTCTTGTTGGAATCTATCCATATTGGAATGTAAATTTAAACCTAATTTTGCAAATAAATCTGTTGCAACTCGTTGGAATCTATCCATATTGGAATGTAAATAGTATTCCATTGATACCGATAGGTAGTTATGTATTAGGTTGGAATCTATCCATATTGGAATGTAAATCCGTTGTGGTTACTGGTATAACTACCTCGCTAACTCTGTTGGAATCTATCCATATTGGAATGTAAATTATGTTTAAAGAATGAACAAACTTCATTATATATTAGGTTGGAATCTATCCATATTGGAATGTAAATGGTGGTAACATTGCGGGATTCATTACTTTGTGTCCTTGTTGGAATCTATCCATATTGGAATGTAAATTCTTTAACCCTCAATTTAGTATTTAAACGGCTTCTTGGTTGGAATCTATCCATATTGGAATGTAAATGCTAGTAGTGGAAAAATGGGTGGTACATTGCGTAGGGTTAGAATCTATCCATATTGGAATGTAAATTCTTTTTTTATATGTCTTTAAATATTTCACTCGGTGGTTAGAATCTATCCATATTGGAATGTAAATAAAAGCAAGGGGATAGCAGTATTGAAACTAGATCCAGTTAGAATCTATCCATATTGGAATGTAAATTTTTTAAATAAATCCTCTCTCCCCTCCTCCTGTGAGGGTTAGAATCTATCCATATTGGAATGTAAATTACGAATTATTTGTGTCAACTCCATCACCTAAAATCCGGTTAGAATCTATCCATATTGGAATGTAAATCCCTTTTGTTTATGATAATCTAAAATTACCCTAGTAAAACAATGAAAAGAATCCCCTAGTAGTATTCAGATTTTGTAATTTAATCTGTGAACTTTAAGGGGATTATAACTTATTGTTGTAAAGAATATACGATTTAAAGTAACTTAATCAGCTCTTCTAACTCTTCAGATAAAATTTTTGCAAGCTCAAAATCAGTATCTTTTAAAGCTAATTCTATTTTCGTTTCAACTGATTTTTTCTTTTGTTCAATTTCTAAATAGTCTTTATCAAAATGACTAGCATAAATCATCTTTCTAAATTTTCGCATACTCATTTTTCTAATTGTCTTATTTTCAATGATTAAAACATAATCCATACAGTTTATTATAGAATAGTAATCATGAGAAATCATTAGAATCGCACCGTTATAGTTTTCTATGGCTGTCTCAAGTGCTATTTGTGAATAGGTATCTAAATGACTTGTGGGTTCATCAAGAAGCAACAGGTTTGCTTTACCAGCAGAAACTTTAGCCAATTGAAGTATATTCTTTTCTCCACCAGATAAAGATCCGATTTTTTGATCAACGACTTCTTCGTCAAAACCATAGTTTGAAATATATGATTTAAGCTCCCCGTAAGTTTTAAATCCAACATCGAAAAATTCTTCAAATATTGTATTAGAGTCATTTAATATTTCTCCTTGAATCTGAGATAAATAAGCCACTTCAACGTCATTATTTATTTCAATGGAATCATGATTATTTTTAAAGATTTCTCTTAATAAAGTCGTTTTACCAGTACCGTTTGAACCAATAAGAGCTACTTTATCAGTAGATTTAATCTCAAAATTAACATTTTCTAAAAGCATCTCATCAAAAGCAACACTGTAATCATTCACTTTTAAAATAATGGTGTCTTCGATTTTATTAGCAGTAGCTAAATTGATATCCGGTTGTTTAATATCTACAAATGGCTCTTTAATTCTACGAGCTTCTAATCTTTCTTGAATTTTAACTCTAGCTTTTAGAGATTTCCCGTTAGCAGCGTCAGAATTATTCGTTGCGATGGTTCTTAGTTTATTGATTAACAGCTCGTTTCTCTCAATTTCTTCATTATCAGCAACAGCGAGTTCTTGTAACTCAATTTTAGTTTGAAGTAATGATAAATTATACTCAATAAATCTTCCATCAAACTCTTGAAGCTCTCTATTTTCAAGGTGTATAATTTTGTTAAAACAATGATTCAATAGATATCTGTTGTGTGTAATAATTAACATGATTCCTTTGTGAGAATTAATTAGACTTTTAAGAGCATTAAGGTTTTCAAAGTCTAAAAACACATCTGGTTCATCCATAATCATTACCTCTGGACTATTAAGCATTTCCTTAATTACCTGAACAAGTTTGAATTCTCCACCACTAAGTTCAGATATCAGTAGATCTTTATGCTTGATTAGGTTTGCAAGATTTAGTTTTTTATTAATGTTGCTTTCGAAATCATCCCCACCAATTGCATCAAATGCGTCTAAAGCTTTTTGGTACTTTTCTAGTAAAGGTTCAATATCTGAAGATGTTTCCATTTCAGTACAAATCAATGTCATTTCATTTTGAAGTTTAATAAATTCTTTCCCTATATATTCGAAAACTGTAGTTTCTTGTGTTTTGTCTAGTTGTGAGAACTGACTTACATACCCAATTCTACAATTTGGCTCCATCTCTAACTTACCATCGAACATATATCTTTCTGGATCCATAATTATATTTATCAATGTGCTTTTTCCACTGCCACTTGTTCCTATAAATGCGCAATGTTGACCCTCTTCTAATGTAAATGAAATCTTATTATATAGATCTTTTTGCGGAAATGAGTAGGACAAGTTATCAACTTTTATCATATTATTACCTCTCTTTATCAATTGAAAAGAGCTTATAAAAATAAGCTCTTTAATATATAATATTCCCAATTGTAGTTTTTTGATTGATTATTATTTAGTAACGACATTCTTTTTTTTGGGTGTACCGTTGATAGCATAACATTTTTTACGACTAATTTCAATCATTTCATAGTAAAGTTTTTCGTAAAGATGAATCAGTGATAAGTGATTATCAAGCTATTCAGAAAACATAGTATATTTTTATTTAAATTTGGAAAAATATGATAATTATTATATAATGTATATTATAAATGTTTGGATTTGCTAATAATTATGAGCAACGTTAGAGCATAATATATTTAGATCAATGAAATGGAAGGAGTAAATAAATGAGCGAAAATAAAATACAAAAAAGAGATGAAATATCCGAAGAATTTAAGTGGAAGCTAGAAAGAATGTATTCAGACGAAGAATTATGGAAAAAAGACATAGCCTTAGTAAGAGAAATGAGTGAAAAAATACTGGAGTATGCAGGGAAATTAGGGGAAAGTGCAAATGATTTACTAGAGGTATTGAGATTAGAAGATGAAATCTCTAAAAAAATGGAAAATGTATTTGTATATGCAAGAATGAGAAAAGATGAGGATAATACTGTAGCCAAGTATCAGGCAATGACGGATCAAGCACAAAGTATTGCTGTAGAAGTTCAAAGTAAGTTATCCTTTATAATTCCAGAAATAACGAATATAGAGGAAGAAAAAATAAAAAAATTCTTAGATGAAAATAAAGACTTGAAATTATATACTTTCTTTTTTGAAGAGTTAATGCGTCAGAAAGAGCACATTTTATCTCACAAGGAAGAACAACTACTAGCACAAATGGGAGAAATCGCTGCAGCACCAAAAAATATTTTTGGCATGATTAATAATGCAGACATTAAGTTTGGAAGTATTAAAGATGAGGATGGAAAAGAAATAGAGGTAACCAAGGGAAGATATACAAAACTACTTAAGAGCAGTGATAGAAGAGTTAGAAAAGATGCATTTGAGACACTATATAAATCCTATGAAGACCAAAAGAATACGATTTGTTCTACACTAGCTGCTAGTGTGAAAAAAGATGTATTTTACGCAAAGGTAAGAAAATATAATTCAGCATTAGAAGCTTCTCTAGATAGTGATAACATTCCTATGTCTGTATATGATAATTTAATAGAGACGGTAGAGTCACATTTAGATAGTATGTATAAATATGTAGCATTAAGAAAAAAAGCTTTAGGCGTAGAAGAACTTCATATGTATGATATACATACACCTATAGTAGAAGAACTTAAGGTAGAAATTTCTTATGCAGATGCAAAAGAAGAAGTAAAAAAAGGGTTAGCTCCTTTAGGTAAAGAGTACATAGAAATATTAGAAAAGGGATTTAATGAAGGTTGGATAGATGTATATGAAAATGAAGGAAAAACCAGTGGCGCTTATTCCTTTGGAACCTATGAAAGTGACCCATATGTACTTTTAAACTATCAAAACACGACGAATGATGTGTTTACACTTGCCCATGAGATGGGACATTCGCTACATTCTTATTATACACATAAAAATCAGCCATATGCGTATGGAAGTTATACGATTTTTGTAGCAGAGGTTGCATCTACTGTTAATGAAGCATTACTGATAGAGTATATGCTAAAAAATACAACGGATAAAAAGAAAAAATTATATCTAATGAATCATTATTTAGAGCAATTTAGAGGAACCATCTATAGACAGACTATGTTTGCAAAGTTTGAAAAGATTATTCATGAAAAAGTGGAGCAAGGAGAGGCACTAACGCCAGATGTTATGGATGAAATATATCTAGATTTAAATAGAAAATACTATGGACCAGACGTAGTGTTAGATGATTCTATAAAGACGGAGTGGGCAAGAATTCCACACTTCTATAATGCATTTTATGTATATAAATATGCCACAGGATATTCTGCTGCTATTTCATTATCTCAACAAATTATAAAAGAAGGTGACGAAGCTATTAAGAGATATATTAATTTCTTGAAAGGTGGAGGAAGTGATTATCCAATTAATCTATTAAAAGGGGCAGGGGTAGATATGACTACAACGAAACCTATTCATAATGCACTTAACGTATTTAAAGAATTAGTAGATGAGATGGAAAAATTGATGGAATAACAAAAGAAGAGTCGAAGACTCTTCTTTTGTTATTTTGCAAGTTCATATAATGCATTTGCATATATTTTGGTGATTTTGATTAAATCGTCTATAGATATGTATTCATCCTTTTGATGAGCCAGTTCAGGTTGATCTGGGAATAATGGACCAAAGGCTACGGCATTTTCCATTGCTCTAGCATAAGTTCCGCCACCTATAGTAATAGCTTCACTATGATCTCCAGTAAAATCCCTATAAACTTTCATAAGTTTTTGAACGAGTTCATGATCTTTAGGTAGATAAATAGGGTTTTTATGTTCAATTTCCACTATGCCTATACCCGTACCTTTTAATTCTTTATTCATGCCATCATAAACTTGAGTATCTGTACATGTAATAGGATATCTGATATTTATAGAAAGATTTACCTTTTCTTCATTTAAATTTATTACGCCTACATTGAATACAAGTTTTCCAGATTCTTCATCAGTCAAGCCACATCCAATGGATTCACCATAATAGTCCATACTGATTTTATCAGTATATACTTTTATAAAGTCAGAAATATCTCCATCAGCTAAATCTAGTGTATTTAAAAATACTATAAGTTGTGATATGGCATTTTGGCCTGCGTGTGGAAGACTTCCGTGAGCAGATACGCCAAAAGATTTAATAATCGTTATTTTTTCTTGTTGGACTACTTCTAGTTTGATATTATTTTCTTTCCCATATGTAGTTACTTTCTGTTTTAAATCTTCATCAGATAATAGGTGTACCTCGCAATAATCAGGAACCATGTTAGGTCTGTTTCCGCCATTTATTTTTAAAATTTTTATTCCCGTATTTTCTGGAGTACTTTTGAAGTTTTTAACGAAGTCAAAGATCAATATTCCTTTTTCACCATGAATAGCAGGAAAGTCTGCATCAGGTGTAAATGCTAAATCTGGTGCTTTTTCATGTTGTAGATAATAGTTTATTCCTTCCCATCCGCTTTCCTCGTCTGTACCAAATATAATTCTTATTTTTTTATTTAATTTAACGCCTGAGTCTTTAAGGGCTTTCATAGCATATAGTGTTGCGATTGCAGGACCTTTATCATCAATGGTTCCTCGGCCATAGATTTTGTCATCATGAATTTCTGCTGCATAGGGAGGGTAAGTCCAGTTGTCTCCTTCTGGAACTACATCAAGATGAGCAAGTATGCCCACTACTTCTTCACCATGGCCAAATTCAGCATGGGCAGCATAATGATCAACATTTTTAGTTTCAAATCCTAAATTTTCACATAGATTGATTGTATGTTCTAAGCAATCGTTTATTCCTTGACCAAAAGGCATATTTTCTTTTGGTTTATCCTTTACACTTTTTATGCTTATAATTTCTTGTGTGGATTGAATGATTTGGTCTTTCATTTCATCAATTCGTTTTGTAAAATCCATAAGACTCCTCCTATATATGTTATATTTTTCCTTCTTTTATCATATCATTTAAAGTGAATTTTACAAAAAGAATATTGTCAATATTTTTAAAATTCATTGATGTTAAAATTTAAATTTATTCACGTTTTCTATTAATGTTTTTGATAAATCTTTTGTTGTTTGTGCATGTTCGTTTATTTCTTCCATAGAAGCTAGTTGTTCTTGTGTACTAGCAGATACTTCTTCGGCAGTAGCAGATGTTTCTTCTGTTATAGCAGCAATATTATTTACTGATTCAATAATTTCAGTTTTGCTATCTTCTATCTTGTGGGCATTTTCTAGTACTTTATCTAATTTGTCTACTAAAAAGAGTAATGATGCTGCTGTTTTTTTGAATATTTCTGATGTATTTCTAATTGATTCATTCTGCTCTTTTTGTGTTTGCGTCATATCTTTCATTTTTGATACTGCATTATTTGATTGGTTTTGTATGTTCACAATGATTTGCTGTATATTATTAGTAGCATCAGAGGTTTGTTCAGCTAGTTTTCTAATTTCATCTGCAACAACCGCAAATCCTTTTCCTGCTTCGCCAGCTCTAGCTGCTTCTATTGACGCATTCAGTGCTAATAAATTTGTTTGATTTGCAATGGTATCAATTAATGTTATGATGGATTCTGCATTGTTGGCATATTCATTTACAATATTTATAATTTGGTCTATTTCACTTGATTTTTTACTACTTATATCTGTTTTTTCGTTTAACGTAGACATTAGGTTGATGCCTGCTTCGCTTAATTGATTTGTATCACTAGAGATACTAAATGCTTCTGTAATCAAGTTTACTGTTTCTTGAATCTTATCTCCTAAGTCATGTGTTTTAAAGGAAATCATTTCTGTATCTTTTGCTTGATCAGAGGCACTTATTGCTACTTGTTCTATTGCTTTTGAGATTTCTTCCGTAGCAATATTTGATTGGTAGGATGCAGTAGATAAATGATCTGCTTTTTCATATACAGTAGTAGATGATGTGTTTACATTTTGTACAAGTTCTCTTATCTTTATAATCATATTGTTATAGCTATTTGAAAGCTGACCAAATTCATCTTTACTTTGCATATCTGAAAGAACGGTCAAATCTCCTTCTTCTGCCTTCTTCATTAATGAAATTATTTTATGAATAGAATGATTAATATTTTTTGTAATACCTATGATTAATAAGATTGAGATTAGAATTATAATTGCAATCATTATTAAACTTGTTTTAAAATATTTATGATAATCTTCTAAAATTTTATTTTTTGGTATAATTGTTAATACAGCCCAAGTTGAATTTAAATTTTGAAAGTGTAGTGGTTCATAGGTGATTAAGGCATTTTCATTCAATTTTTTAATATTTGAGAAATATGAATTTCCTTTATTAGAATGAATGTCTGTTACGATTTTATCGTTTAAAAAACCTGTATCCATAAGATTCGTCATAATCATTTCTTTATTTAATCCACTAGCAACACAATATCCATTATTAGATATAAGTAGTGCAGTACCATCTAAGGCATTGATACTTTCTATCGTTGTGATTGTATCTTGTAAGTAATCTAATACTATATCAGCAGTTACAACGCCTAAAAAGTCACCTTTTGTATTGATGATTGGATAAGCTATAGTGGTCATTAATACATCAACACCGTTTACAGGATAAATATAAGGTTCTGTTAATATGGGTTTTTTCGTTCTTTTAGGAACTAAATACCAATCTCCATCTCCTTCAACATCATAACCAACCAAAGGTTCTGCTACTATTTTGTTGCTTTCATTCTTATATACGTAAGGAAGAAATCTTCCTTGTGCATCACTTCCTATTTCTTCATGATCCATATATATATCATCTTTTCCATCAAAAGCATTGGGTTCCCATCCCGAGCCATGAGCGATAATAGTAGGGTTTGATTGAAGACTTTTGGATAATAGATCAATTGCCGATTTTCTAGTTAGAGTGCCTTCCTCAGCCAATATTCCCATAGTATGCGTTAAATCTTCTACAGATTTTGCTACAAGTTGAATATCTCTTAATATTGTTTTTGCTTCAGTTTTTGAAGTTTGAATAACTGTATTGCTTGTTTCTTTAAGACTAGTATCTTTTAGTTTATTTAAAACAATGAATTCTGAAACCATAGATAGCGAAAGTATAATACCTGCTAATAAGATAATTTTGATACTCGTTCTTAAATCTTGAAATTTTTTCAATAATCCCACTCCTTTAAGGTAATCCATTTGATATAGTACTACTATGACAATATTCGACATGTTTTTTAAAAAAACCTTTTTAATATAAAATAAATATATGTATAAACTTTGTGTAATGTTTGTAAAATAAGGAGAAAGAGTGTAAAATAAGAAATGATAATAATAAAATAAGAATAGAAAGTGGAAGGAGTATTAAATTTAAAATATGAGAAATATTAAATTAACGATAGAATATGATGGATCAAGGTATAATGGATGGCAAAAGTTGGGGGATACTGACAATACCATTCAATCTAAAATTGAAAAAGTTCTTTCACTTATGGCAAGTAGAAGTATAGAAATTATTGGTTCGGGTCGTACAGATGCAGGCGTACATGCACGTAATCAAATTGCAAATTTCAAGTCTACTATTAAACTGAGTAATCAAGAAATAAGAGATTACTTAAATCATTATCTTCCAAATGATATTATGATTAAAAAGGTAGAAGAGGTAGATGAAAGATTTCATGCTAGATATAATGCAAAGAGTAAAAAATATTTATATAGAATATGGAATGGGGAAATCCCTACCGTTTTTGAAAGGAAATATACGTACGATATTCCCAATAAAGTAGATATAGAAGCGATGAAAAAAGCTGCTCAATATTTTATTGGAGAGCATGACTTTAAAGCTTTTTCATCTGTAAAATCAAAGAAAAAATCAACGATAAAAGAACTATATAGTATAGATATAAAAAGAGTTGGAAGTGAAATACAGATACTGTTTCATGGAGAAGGTTTTTTATATAATATGGTTCGTATTATTGTTGGTACGTTGATAGAAGTTGGAGAAGGAAAGAGACGTCCAGAAGACATGAAAAAAATAATGGAAGATAAAATTAGACAAAATGCAGGTGTTACAGCACCAGCGCAAGGATTAATTTTAACTGAAGTAAATTATTAAAGGAGACTATTTTAGTCTCCTTTTTCTAATTTATTCCACCCTATTTAAATTAACTTATAAAGGAGATATACTTATAAAACAGGTACTCTAAATTTTTATAAACATACGTATATCTATATATAAGGGGGTGTAAAAGCTTGACGCGCCTATTGGATTTTTTTAACAAGCATTCTTTAACAAAAAGATTAGAAAAAATTAAAATAGGAGATTGTGATGAAAGGGGAAAACTGATTGAGGAGTATATACCTTTTATTATAAAAACCATATCAAATACTACAAATAAATACATAGAATCTGAGAATAGTGATGAGTATAGCATAGGGATAGAAGCTTTTAATGAAGCTATTGATAAATATGAATTTTCTAAAGGAAGCTTTATAAATTTTGCGGAATTGGTTATTAAGAGTAGAATTTTAGATTATATTCGGAAAATGAGTAAGCATGAGGCATCAATTCCAATGAGTCAATTTCAAGAAGAGGAAATTGATCATATAGAAAAACAGTTACAAACAGAAGATTTTACTGAGTCATTTATATTTAAGCATGAAATAGAAGAATTTGAGACGAAGCTAGAACAATTTAATATTACTTTTTTAGATTTGCTCAAAGAAGCTCCAAAGCATGTAGATACTAGGGTAAATGCATTACGCATTGCAAAGTATATTGTAGAAAATGAAAAATTAAAGGAAGAATTGATGAGGAAGAAGACATTACCGAGTACAAAACTTACAGCTGAATTAGGGGTTACTGTTAAGATCTTAAAAAGAAGCAGAAAGTTTATTATTGCTGCTGTACTTATACTAGATAGTGATTTAGAACAATTAAAAAATTATATATCTCAAACAAAGGGAGGTGTCATAAATGATCTATAGAGGATGTATTGTTAAAATTGAAAAAGATTTTGCAATCATTATGACAGATACAATGGAATACCTAAAGATTATAAAAAGGGATGGAATAGCTGTAGGGAATAAAATAATTTTTGTAAAAGAAGATGTTTATAAAGAAAAACAAAATTCATTTAAACATATAGGATTGATTGCTGCTGTTTTTATTTTACTAATTTTATCTATGACATCTATAAGTAATCAAAGCTATGTAAGTAATGCTGTAGCAATCGTAAGTTTAGATATTAATCCAAGTATAGAATTTGAAGTAGATAAACGAAATAAAGTAATCAATGTTATTCCAATTAATAAGGAAGCCAAGGAATTAATGGACAGAGAACTTGTTGGTTATAATATTGAAAAGGCTATAGCTATTATAATTTATAATGCAAAAGAAAAAGATTATATTACGGAAACAAGAAATTCGATTATTATAGGCGTTGCTATTACAAAGGATGAGACCCATATAGATGCAAAAAAGATTGAGATGGATATAAAAAATCAGTTAAAAGAAGATCCTAAATTAAAAGATTTAAATCTTATTTATGCAGAGTCAAGTAAGAAAAATTTAGTAGAAGCAAAGAAAGAACATGTATCTATTGGAAAATATGAGGTTTATAAGAAGTTAAAAGAAAAAGATAATAAAATAACTTTAAAACAAATGAAGGAAATGAAGGTACAAGAAATTGTAGACAAGGATATTATTGAATTGAAAATGAAGAAACAACATAGCAAAAAAGATAAAGAAAAAAAGGTAGAAAAAAATAAAGGGAAGAAAGAAAAAAAGAAACATAAAGAAAAAGCATCAAATAAAAAATCAAATAAAGAAAAAGCATCAAATAAAAAATCAAATAAAGAAAGAGTCAAAAACCTATGATGAAAACATCATGGGTTTTTTAAATCATACATAAAGTCAAACAGTATGCAAATAGTAATATATGGGTAAAATTATTGAAAAGTAGTAAAAAAGTTATAATTAACTAACGGATGATGATATAATAGGAGAAAAGAAAGAAGTGGTGAGTATAATTAATGTTTAATTTCCTATCTTTAATATTTAGATACATATTTATAATGATGATTTATTTATTTATTTTTGGTATTATGCGAATGATTTATTTAGATATTAGTAGTATGAAGGCAATTATAGGGAATCACCCTTATTTAAAACTAATTAATAGAAAGGATCAGTTACCATTTAAGGTAAAAGAAGTTTATGTACTAGATAAAGAAACGACCATTGGAAGAAAAAATGGAAATGAAATAGTAATAAAAGATCCATATATATCAAATGATCATGTGAAATTTTATGTTAAAGAAGAAGGGGTTTTTATAGAGGATATAGATAGTGCCAATGGTACGTGTTTAAATGAAGAGAGAATAATAGATATGGTTATGTTAAGAAATGGGGACAGGATAAAAATAGGGCAAGTAGAGTTCTTGTATGTAGATTATTAATGAAGGCTAAGATTGATTTAAAAGAAGTTAGATAAAGAGGGATATTTATGATGAAAAAATTTTTAATGAATAAAATGCCTCAAACCTTGCTAGTATTCGTAAATATATTATCAATGTTTTTGCTTTATTTTTATAAAGAGCGATTTGATAAGTCAATACTAATTTCAGTAATATTATTGGTTGCAACTATTTATATATCAAACTATATATTGCTTAAAATTTCGTCAGGAGACCATTATCTATTTTTAGTGGTGAGTATGCTCTCTAGTATTGGAATTATTATGATTTATCGTTTGAATCCAGTATATGGTTTTCGTCAGATTATATGGTTTGGAGTAGGTATTGTTTTTTATTTTATATTTTATTTTTGCGTAAAAAGAATCAAAGGATGGAAAAAATGGCTAAATGGCTATTTTATCATTTCTATGATTTTATTTGTAGTTACACAAGTGCTAGGAACAAAGATTAAGGGAGCGACCAATTGGATTAGAATTGGAGGAATAGGGATTCAGCCATCAGAAATTATTAAAATAATATTTGTATTTTATTTAGCTTCTTATTATACGAATTATACGAAAAAAGCCAATGAAAAATATAAGTTTTTAGGCGTTGTATATAGTTATATAGCTTTTTTATTTATACAAAGAGATTTGGGGACGGCTATGATTTTCTGCTTTGTATTTTTTATTATATTATATATTTATGAGGAAGATCGAAAGCTAATATATTATCAAATCATAGGAGGATTGATTATCGGGATTGTGAGTAGTTTTTTAATTCACCATGTGCAGGTGAGATTTATAGCATGGTTTAATCCTTGGGAATATATTGAAAAAGAAGGGTATCAAATTACGCAGTCTTTATTTGCAATTGGTGCAGGAGGGTTTTTTGGAACGGGTATAGGATTAGGGCATCCTGAGTTTATTCCAGAAGTTCATACAGATTTTATATTTTCTGCAATATGCGAAGAAATGGGTATTTTTGGAGGAATTGCAGTAATAATGTTATTCTTAATATTGGTGTATAGAGGATTTAAAATTGCACTAAATCAATATGACAAGTTTTTTAAAATAGTGGCTATAGGGATTACGACCACATTAGGCTTTCAAGCGTTTATAATAGTAGGCGGTGTAATTAAAATGATTCCTTTAACTGGAGTAACACTTCCTTTTGTAAGTTATGGAGGGAGTTCTTTAGTTGCAAGTTTTGCAGCTTTAGGAATTTTACAAGTAGCTTCAGAAGAAATTCAAATGGAACAGGAGGAAGGGGATGGATACAACAGCTAAGAGAATTGTTAAAGTGTTAATATTGTTTTGTATATTATTGGGTAGTTTAGTATTGTATTTGAGTTACTTTGAGATTTTTGTAGTAGCCAAAATACAAGATAATCCATATAATAAAAGACAGTGGATGAGAGAAGAGTATGTTCTAAGAGGTTCTATCTTAGATCGGAATGAGAAGGTATTAGCCAGTAGTATAAAGCAAGATAAACAACAAATAAGAAATTATCCCTTTAAAAATTTATATAGTCATGTTATTGGATATAGCTTTAAAGAATATGGAAAAACAGCCATTGAAAAGAACTATAATAATCAGCTATTAGGAATAGGTAATTCTCCTCTTACGAAGGTGAAAGATAAAATAATGGGATCTGATAATATGGGAAATAATGTGGTATTGACTATTGATCATACATTGCAAAAAAATGCAGATGAATTACTTCGAGGTAAAAAAGGTTCAATTGTTTTAATGAATCCAAAAACTGGAGAAATATATGCTATGGTAAGTAAACCAGATTTTGATCCTAATACGATGAGGGACGATTGGCAAGATATTATAGAGAATAAGGAAAGTCCACTGATCAATAGAGCGACTACAGGACTTTATACACCAGGGTCTGTATTTAAAATGATTACTGCTACTTCTGTTATGGAAAATAATTCAAATCAAAATTATTTTTGTGAAGGAAAAACAAACATAGGTGGATATGTATTGAAAGATTATCATTCGATAGCACATGGAAACGTGGATTTAGAGAAGGCGCTAATATATTCTTGTAATGTAGCATTTAGTCAGATGGGCATAGAACTAGGGGAAGAAAAACTAAAAAGTACAGCACAAAAATATATGTTTGATAAACAAATTCCATTTGATATAATGAGTAAGAAATCAATTTTTTCTGAAGAAGTAAAAATGACGAAGACAGAATTAGGAGTATCCGCAATTGGACAGGGCAAGGTATTGGTTACGCCTCTAAATATGGCTATGGTAGCTTCAACTATTGCAAATGATGGTAATATGATGAAGCCCTTTTTAGTGAAGGAGATAATCAATTCTAAAAATCGAATTATAAAAATGCAGCCACCTAAAATACTATCTCATGTTACGAATAAAGAGAATGCAAACAAATTAAGAGATATAATGATTCAAGTAGTTGAAGTAGGGACAGGGAAAAAAGCGAAAATAAAAAATGTGAGAGTTGCAGGAAAAACGGGTACTGCTGAAAATGGATCTGATAAGGAACATGCTTGGTTTATTGGATTTGCACCAGCAAATGATCCTAAAGTAGCAATCGCTGTTGTTTTAGAAAATGAAGGTAAAACCGGAGGAACGAGTGCTGCTCCAATTGCAAGAGAGATTTTGAAAAATGCATTAAATAGAGTACAATAGGAGATAAGGAGTTGGATAAATGAATACATTATTAAAGGATAAGAATATTTTAATTATGGGTGTTGCGAATAAGTGGAGTATTGCTTGGGGAATTGCAGAAGAGTTTAATAAAGCAGGTGCAAATTTAGCATTTACATACCAAGGAGAAAGAAGTTTAGCGAATATAGAAAAGCTTACAAAAGATATGAAAAAAGTAAAGATTATTGAATGCGATGTAACACAGGATGAAGATATCAAAAATGCGTTTGATGAATTAAAAGAAGACTTTGATGTATTACATGGAGTAGTTCATTGTATAGCTCATGCTAAGAAAGAAGAATTAGCAGGAAAATATATGGATACATCTAGAGAAGGATATCATATGGCACAGGATATTAGTGCATATTCACTAGTAGTGGTTACAAAATATGCAAAAGAGTTAATGGTAGAAGGTGGAAGCATCGTAACCCTTAGCTATTTAGGCGCAGAAAGAGCTATTAAAAACTATAATGTAATGGGTGTTGCAAAAGCAGCTCTTGAAGCAAGTACTAGATACTTAGCAGCAGATTTAGGAAAAGAAAACATTCGTGTAAATGCAATTTCTGCTGGGCCTGTTAAGACTTTGGCAGCAAAGGGCGTAAGTGATTTTAGTAAGTTAATGAAAGAATTTGAAGAAAGAGTACCATTAGGAAGAATTGTAGATGCTCGTGAGGTTGGAGGTACTGCAGTATTCCTTTGTAGTAATTTAAGTAGTGGAATTACTGGTGAAGTCATTCATGTGGATGGTGGATTTAGTATTGTAGGATAATAAAAAAGAATGTATTAAAACTCTGTGTCTTTATGTAGACATGGAGTTTTTTTGATTCTTATGAAAAATCATAATTACGTAAAACTATTTGATGAAATATTGAAATATGAGGAAAAAGTACTAATTATTTCCTTGCGTATTTCGACAAAGTTTATCATGATAATCTGTTAAACTATTATAATATGAGGTAAAGTAGTAAAGAATTAGCAGGATTAGAAATATAGTATATTATTTTGATGTAAATTTGGAGGAACTGTAAAATGGATGCGTGTGAAAAATCTAAAATATTAATTGTGGATGATAGTATATTAAACAGTCGTATGATCTCGGATGTGATTAAAAAAAATGGATATGAAACAGTTTTAGTGTCAAAAGGAAAGAGGACATTGCAACATGTTATTCGAGAAAAACCTGACCTTATTTTATTAGATATTATCATGCCAGAAATAAATGGGTATGAGGTATGCAAATTACTAAAGAATTATAGTAAAACAAAAGATATTCCTGTGATTTTTCTCACATCACAAACAAAAGTAGAAGAAATTGCAAAAGGATTTGAAGTAGGTGCGGTAGATTATATTAATAAACCTTTTAATGAATTAGAACTAATTGCTAGAGTAAAGACTCATTTGCAAGTGAAAAAACTACATGATAAACTAAAAGAAAGTAATGAGGAATTGAAAAAAACAAATGAAGAATTAACGAAAGCCAATGAAACAATTCAATATAATAAACTTCAGACTGAATTTTTTGCGAATATATCTCATGAATTTAAAACGCCATTAAATTTAATTTTTAGTATTATTCAGTTATTTGAGGTGTATGTAAAAGATGGGATACCGCTAAAAAATAGTAAACATATAAATATTATGAAGCAAAATTGTTATAGGCTTTTAAGACTTGTAGATAATTTGATTGATATGACTAAAATAGATTCTGGGTATTTTGAAATTAAATTGCAAAATCATAATATTGTAAGCATGATAGAAGAAATTGTACTCTCTATTTCAGCGTATGTAAAAAGTAATGATATTAATATTATATTTGATACTGATGTTGAAGAAAAGATTATAGCGTGTGATGCAGATAACATTGAAAGAATTATATTAAATCTTCTTTCTAATGCAATAAAGTTTACAAAACCAGATGGAGATATTATGGTGAGCATCCATGATCAAGGAGAAAGCATTGCTATTTCAATTAAAGATACAGGAGAAGGAATGCCACAAGAAAAAATAGATACTATTTTTGATAGATTCATACAAATTGACAAATCTTTGTCTAGAAAAAAAGAAGGTAGTGGCATAGGCTTGTCCATTGTTAAAGCTTTAGTAAACATGCAGGATGGAGAAATTACTGTTAAAAGTAACCCTGGAAGAGGGACTGAATTTATTATAGAACTTCCTGTTAAGGTATTAGAAGAAGGCGATAATACGATACAGACCAATACATATGATAAGAATAATTATATTGAAAGTATAAATATTGAGTTTTCAGATATATATTCAATCGGTAATATGTATAAATAGATGTGAGAACTTAAAGGATTGTGAAAATATGAATGATGATATTAAAAATATATTATATACAATACTGGAGAGCATAGATGAGGGTGTTCACGTAATAAATAATGAAGGAAAAACCATAATATATAATAAAGCCATGGAAAAAATGGAAGGTATGAAAAAAAGTGAAGTTATAGATAAGAATATACTAGATGTTTTTCCTAGCTTAGATAAAGCTACGAGTACTTTACTTAGAGCTCTTAAAAATAAAGAGGTTATTTTAGATATTCCTCAAACTTATTTTAATAATCATGAAAAAGAAATAACGACTATAAATACTACATTGCCTATTACTGTTCATAACCAGGTTATAGGTGCGTTAGAAATATCAAAAGATATTACAAAACTAAAATATCTGTCTGAACAAATGATATCGCTTCAAAATCAACTATCCAACCCGAATCATAAGAAAAATTATAAGCGGAAATTTACATTTTCAAGTATTATAGGGAAGAATGAAAATTTTACGAAAGCCATTGAGTATGCAAAAAAGGCATCAAATTTTTCATCTAGTGTTTTAATCTATGGGGAAACTGGAACGGGTAAGGAGTTAGTGGCACAAAGTATTCACTATGGAAGTGCTAGAGCTAATAAACCTTTTATTGCACAAAATTGTGCAGCAATTCCTGAAACATTACTTGAAAGTATTTTATTTGGAACGGTAAAGGGCAGCTTTACAGGAGCTATGAATAAAGAAGGGTTATTTGAGCATGCAAATGAAGGAACGTTATTTTTAGATGAAATCAATTCTATGGGAATGCAGTTGCAGTCTAAATTATTAAGGGTCCTTCAAGAAAGTAATATTCGTAGAGTGGGAAGCCTTGACGAGATTGATGTAGATGTTAGAATTATTGCTAGTACAAATGAAGATCCGTATAAATTAATAAAAGAAGGGAAGTTAAGAAAGGATTTATTTTATAGAATAAATGTAATGTCTATTAATTTACCTTCTTTAAGAGAAAGAGAAGATGATATAGAACTTTTAATCTATTATTTTATTGATAAATATAATAATAGGTTGAATAAAAAAGTAAAAGGTGTAGATGAATCTTTATTAGGGTGGTTTAGGAGTTATAAGTGGTCAGGAAATGTACGGGAGTTAGAAAATATCATAGAAGGTGCTATGAATATAGTTGAAAATAATGGTATTTTGAGAAAAGAACATTTTTCTCCTCAAACAAATGCAAAAATATTTGCACTAACATTTAATAAAGAATATAAGTTAAAGGAAAATCTTCCAAATACTCTCTTGCAAATAGAAAAAAATATGATTACAAAAGCATTGAAGTCATGCAATTTTAATATTTCTAAAACTTCTGAAAATTTAGGAATTAAGAGACAGACTCTTCAGCATAAGTTGAAAAAATTAAATATTAAAGTGAAATAAACTGCAAATATATTTGCTACAAGCTGCAAATATATTTGCAGTTTTTTTATTTTTTTATTTGTTTTCTTAAGGAAACCCTTGAAAGTTAGGTGAATTATTCACAAAATGTCCCCAAAATTATGGCATGAAAATTGCATTTATAGTAGATAGGAAAAAATTTTGGAGGTGCTTACATATGGAAAATGTAAAAGTTGTTATTTGGGGTTTAGGAGCAATGGGAAGCGGAATGGCTGAAATGCTTCTTAAAAAGAAAGGTGTAGAAATTGTAGGAGCGGTTGGAAGAGGTAAAAAAATAGGTACTAGCATGTATGATTATTTGTCTGTAGAAAGAGGCGATAGAAAAGACGTTATGCTTGGAGCTTATGAGGATGTTATTACTGAAAAATCAGCAGATGTAGTATTACTTTGTACAGATTCTTTTACGAAGAATGCTTTTGAGAAAATTAAGTACTGCTTAGAAAAGAAAATAAATGTTATTTCAAGTGCAGAAGAAATGTCTTATCCAAAGGCAATGGAGCCAGAGCTTACGAAAGAAATGGATAGAATAGCAAAAGAAAATGGTGTTAGTGTACTAGGAACCGGAATTAATCCAGGACTAATTATGGACCTTTTAGTTGTATTATTAACTGGAGCTTGTGAAGAAGTAGATCATATTACTGCTAGAAGAGTAAATAGCTTATCTCCATTTGGACCTGCTGTTATGGAAGAACAAGGTATTGGTATTACTGTAGATGCATTTAATAAAGGGGTAGAAGAAGGTACATTGGCAGGTCATGTTGGATTTAATGAATCTGTAAATATGATTGCAGATGCAATCGGTTGGAAGTTAAGTGATGAAGTAAAACAAAGTATGGAGCCGATTGTATCAAATGTATATAGAAAATCTCCATATGCAGAAGTACAAGCAGGGGATGTTGCAGGATGCGCAATGAAAGGATTTGGATATGTAGATAATGAGCTTAAAATAGAAATGGATCATCCACAACAAATAGAACCAGAACTTGAAGGAACAAATACTGGAGACTATGTAATTATTAAAGGCGTACCAGATATTAATATGGCTATAAAACCTGAGGTACCTGGTGGAATTGGAACAATTGCAATGTGCGTTAATATGATTCCTCAGATTATTAATTCAAAACCAGGTCTTAAAACAATGTTAGATTTACCAGTACCAAGAGCAATCATGGGTGACATGAGAAATATGATAGAAAGGTAGTGATAGATATGAAAGCATGTAAAGGGGATTGGGTTTTAATTCATAATATAGTGTTAAAGGCAAGTGAAAGAGCACCACAAGTTCCAGCGGATACCAAAGAGGTTCCTCTAGAATGTTGGGTTAAGGGATTTTTACAAAGTGATGGAGAAATTGGCGAAGAGGTAGAAGTAAAAACCATGACAGGAAGAACTGAAAAGGGAAAATTGATAGAAGTGAATCCTACGCATAAACATAATTATGGAAAATTTGTTCCTGAGCTTCTTAAAATAGGAATGGATCTTAAAGAAGTTCTTTATGGGGGTGAAGCTCATGAATAGAGATATGAGTTATGAAGCTGTAATGGGCAGAAAAAATGAAATAATGAAAAAAGCAATCGGAATTGATTACGAGGTGTTTGAGTCTGGAAGTGTTGCATTTGATTATGAAAAAATGATGAAAGAAACAGGTTACTCACTTGATGAAATGCAACAAATTCAGGGAAGTACAGGGGTCGGAAATACACCCCTTTTGGAAATGAAAAATCTGACTAAACTAGCTAGAAAGTTAGCCCCTAAGGGAAAGGGAGCAAGAATTTTCTTGAAAGATGAAGCTTCTAACCCATCAGGAAGTTTTAAAGCTAGAAGAGCATCAAATGCGGTATATCATGCTAAAAGATTAGGGTATAAAGGAGTTATTGCAGCAACGAGTGGAAATTATGGTGCAGCCGTAGCTTCACAGGCAGCTATGCAGGGACTTAAATGTATTATTGTTCAAGAATGCTATGATAGTAAAGGTATGGGACAACCCGAAATTATTGAAAAAGCTAGAAAATGTGAAGCTTATGGAGCAGAAGTAATACAACTTACTGTTGGTCCTGAGTTATTCTATACATTTTTAAACTTATTAGAAGAAACAGGATATTTTAATGCTTCATTATATACGCCATTTGGAATAGCAGGCGTTGAAACTCTTGGATATGAAATTGCTATGCAGTTTAGAGAAAGAGAAGGAAGAGATCCAGATGTAGTTGTATGTACAAATGCTGGAGGCGGAAATCTAACAGGTACGGCTAGGGGACTTATAAAAGCTGGAGCAAATGGCGTTCAAGTAGTAGGAGCAAGTGTAGATTTATCAGGATTACATATGGCAAGTGATAGCCAATTTAATAAAAAATCATTTACTACAGGTCATACAGGATTCGGAATCCCTTTTGCTACATGGCCAGATCGTTCAGATGTTCCTCGTTCTGCAGCTAGACCCCTTAGATACATAGATAGATATGTAACTGTAGCACAAGGAGAAGTATTTTATATGACAGAAAGTTTAGCACAGCTTGAGGGACTTGAAAGAGGACCTGCTGGAAATACGTCATTAGCTGCTGCATTTAGTTTGGCACAAGAGCTTGATGAAGATAAAATTATAGTAGCACAGGAAACAGAATATACAGGTGCTGGAAAACATATTCAGCCGCAATTATCCTTTGCTAGAGATAATGGTATAGAAATATTCTTTGGAAATCCAAAAGAAGAAGTACCAGGAAAAAATATTATATTTCCAAAGGAACCACGTTTTATAAAAGCAGTAGATATCGATGTAAATAAATTAAAAAAATCTTATATCAAGAATTGCATAGAAAAATCTAACAAAAAAGAAATAACTAGAGAAGATTTAGAATTTTTAGTGAAAGACACCAAATCTAATATTGAATTTGTAAAAAGCATATTACTAGAAAATGAGATCAATATTTTAGGATAGAGACCGAATAGTAAAGGTGGGAAAAAAATGAAAAGAGAAGATGATTTTGAAAAAAGAAAACAGCATCTAAATGAATTATCAGATGAAGAGTTAAAAAATAAATTTTGGGCATTAGCTGGACAATTAGTAGATCCTATGATGGATTTAGCTTATAAAAATACGACTCCTTCTATTGAAAGATCAGTACTTCTTAGAATGGGATTTTCAAGTATAGAAGCAAAAGTAATCGTGGAAGGTGTCATGGATAAAGGGCTTATGCCAAAGGGCGCTGGACATGTGGTTTATAAGCTATCCAAAGAAAAAAACATGGATATTAGAGAAGCTGGACGAGCACTTGTAAATGGAGAGTATTGGGATGAAGTAGCAACGCTATTTGAAGGAGGTGTTAAGTAATGGAACTGAATCAAAATGAAAAGTTGGATATTAAGGAAATATTAAAAGACCTTGAAAACTATCGTCCTAAGAGAAGAGGATGGATTTGGAGAGAGCAACAAAAAGATCTGAAAATGGGACCATTTACTTATCAAAATTGTTCTGCACCTTTAGCGAATAGTGTTCCACTACCTTCAGCAAAATATTTTGGAGATATTGATCCACAGCCAGAGTATTCTATTACTACAGAAATAGCATCTGGAAGATTTGAGGATGATATAAGACGTATGAGAATGGCAGCTTGGCATGGAGCTGATCACATTATGGTTATTAGAACTGCTGGTCAATCTCACTTTGATGGACTGATAGAAGGAACACCACAGGGAATTGGTGGAATACCTATCACTAGAAAGCAAGTTAGAGCACAAAGAAAAGCGCTAGATTATATAGAAGAAGAAGTTGGAAGACCGATAAATTACCATTCATATGTAAGTGGTGTAGCAGGTCCTGATGTTGCAGTTATGTTTGCAGAAGAAGGGGTAAATGGAGCACATCAAGATCCACAATATAATGTACTTTATAGAAATATTAATATGGTTCGTTCTTTTGTAGATGCAGCAGAATCTAAAAAAATTATGGCGTGGGCAGATATTGCACAAATAGATGGCGCACATAATGCAAATGCAACTGCAAGACAAGCTTGGAAGGTAATGCCAGAGCTTATGGTACAGCATGCATTAAATTCTATATTTTCTGCAAAAGTAGGAATGAAAAAATCGAATATATGTTTATCAACTGTACCACCGACTGCACCGCCTGCACCTTGTTTGAATATAGATTTACCCTATGCAGTTGCACTTAGAGAATTATTCTCTGAATATAGAATGAGAGCACAAATGAATACTAAATATATGGAATCTTCAACTAGAGAAGCTACGGTTACACATGTACTTAATTTAATGATTTCAAGACTTACCAGTGCAGATATTCAATCAACCATTACACCTGATGAAGGTAGAAATGTGCCATGGCATATTTATAATATGGAAGCTTGTGATACTGCAAAGCAGGCATTAGTAGGAATGGATAATTTATTAGGATTAGTGGAACTTAAAAAAGACGGATATCTAAAAGAAAAAGTAAGAGAATTAAAAGAAAGAGCAGTATTATTTATGGAAGAAATGTTAGAAACAGGTGGATATTTTAATTCAGTACAAGAAGGATTCTTTGTGGATTCAGGTTGTTATCCAGAAAGAAATGGAGATGGAATTTCTAGAAAAATAGAAGGTGGAGTAGGTGTAGGAAAGATCTTTGAAAGAGATGAAGATTATTTAGCGCCTGTTACTGCACACTTTGGATATAATAATGTGGCTCAATATGATGAGTATGCAGTAGAGAATCCATCTCAATTAATTGGTGGTTCTACGTTGGAAGTTCCAGAAAAAATTGTATATATTGATGAGTTAGATGAAACGGATAATGTAAATGTAAGAATGGAAGAGACAAAGGAATTACGCGAGAGCAGTATGATTAAACCTGAGGTTGAATGGCTTGGAGATGGAATCGTTCAAATGGATTTATTCTTACCTACAAGCAAAAGAGTAGCTGAAGCAGCTGCATTAGAGATTGGGAAAAAGATGGGATTGGCAGAGGTCGAGGTTATTCATAGAGAAATTATGCATCCAGCTGAGGGTACTAGAATTCAATTAAAAGGTAAATTAGAATTTAGCATAGATGTGGATCAATTAGTGATTCCACCAGAGCCTGAAATTATGACAGATGATGAAATAAGAGAAGAGATAGAAAATAAACCAATGAAAATAGTCGCTGCTACTGTTGGAGAAGATGAGCATTCAGTAGGGCTTCGAGAAATCATAGATATTAAGCATGGGGGAATTGAAAGATTTGGTATTGAATGCCATTATTTAGGAACCTCTGTACCTGTAGAAAAATTAGTAGATGCGGCTATAGAGTTAAATGCAGATGCAATACTTGCATCAACTATTATAAGTCATGATGGTATTCATTATAAAAACATGAAAAGAATTCATGAATTATGTATAGAAAAAGGAATAAGAGATAAAATTATGATTGCTTGTGGTGGAACGCAAGTTATCCCTGAAAAAGCAGTAGAACAAGGGATAGATGCAGGATTTGGAAGAGGTTCAAAAGGAGTTCATATGGCCACTTTCCTTGTTAAAAAGAGACGAGAAATGAATAATGAAAATTGATATTTTAGTTGCTGAGATTGGAAGTACCACTACCGTAGTAAATGCTTTTAATGATATAAATTCACCTTGTCCTAAATTTTTAGGGCAAGGTCAATCACCCACTACAGTTCTAGAAGGAGATGTAAATATCGGCCTTCAGGGTGCGGTAGATTCTTTAAAAAACAATTTAGGAATTGATGAATTATCCTATGGAGAGATGCTAGCAACTAGTAGTGCTGCTGGTGGACTTAAAATGAGCGTTCACGGATTGGTGTATGATATGACGGTTCGTGCAGCAAAAGAAGCAGCCTTAGGGGCTGGAGGGATTATTCATAAAGTAACGGCTGGAAAGCTTAGAAAAAGCGATATAAAGAAAATAAAAGAAGTTAAGCCAAACTTAATTTTAATAGCTGGTGGCGTGGATTATGGAGAAAGAGATACGGCACTAGATAATGCAGAATTAATTGCAAGTTCAGGGATACAAGTACCTATTGTATATGCTGGTAATGTTGAAAATCAAGAAGAAATAAAAGAAATTTTCAAGGATTTTCCGAATAAATTATATATAGTAGAAAATGTTTATCCTAAAATAGATCAGCTAAATATAGAACCAACTAGAAAAGTAATTCAAGAGGCTTTTGAAGATCATATTACCCATGCACCAGGAATGGCGAAGGTGAGAGAAATGGTTACTGGACCTATTATACCTACACCCGGTGCAGTTATGGAGGCTTCTAAGGTATTAAAAGAAGCAATAGGAGATTTGATTACTTTAGATGTAGGAGGAGCAACTACAGACATTCATTCTGTTACTGAAGGTAGTGAGGAAATAAGTCGAATACTAATTAGTCCGGAACCTACTGCGAAGAGAACAGTTGAAGGTGATTTAGGTGTATATGTAAATATGCAAAATATTGTTGATAGAATAGGCAAAGACACATTAGCACAAAAATTAAATTGTGATATAGATGAGTTAATAAAAAATCATAAGCCTATACCCGATACACCTAAGTTAAAGGAATTTGTAGAACTTCTTACAGAAGAAGCAGTTTTGACTGCTACGTATCGCCATTCAGGGAAATATAGAAGTCTGTTTGGCGCAACGGGCAAAAAGACTTTTGCTGAAGGAAAAGATCTTACAGATGTAAAATGGATTATTGGAACAGGTGGTGCACTTACAAGACTACCGAATAGAGTGAATATATTAAAGCAAGTTGCACTTCAAAATAAAGGGGATTCACTACTTCCTAAAAAGGATGCTAAAATTTTAATAGACAATCATTATATTATGGCATCGTTAGGCGTATTATCCAAAAAATATCCTGAAGCTGCACTTAGTTTAATGAAGCAAAGTATGGAAATAGAGTAAAGATATAGCCGAGACGTTTGTCTCGGCTATATCTTTTTCTATTATTATTAACCATTCATATGGACTATGTTATAATGAAGTGAGATAGAAATAATAAGGAGAGGGTATAATGTTTACAACGGAACAAAAATTATTGTGTGGTGTAGCACATTTAGGATGGATGGCAGGTTTTCCTATAGTTGCACCCTTGATCGTTATGTTGTTAGCGCAAGATTTATTTGTTAAAGAACAAGCAAAAGAGGCTTTAGTATTTCAAATAGGCGCTAGTATATTAGGGGTTGTTTTCTTCATTCTAAGTTTTGTACTAATAGGAATACCATTGTTGATTGTATTAGGGATTGTGTCGTTGATTTTTCCAATAATGGCTGTTGTAAAAATATGTGATGGAATTGATTATTCTTATCCCATTACTGGTAGTTTTGCAAGGAAGAAACTGTAAAAGATAGTACACTATTAACGAAATAAATATAGAATGAGGAAGGAATCGTTTTTTATGAATAAGGCTTATAGCATGTGGCATATGGTTAGAAAAAGATGTTTTCTATTATTTTGTACAATATTGATAGCAAATTCTATATTTGTAGGATCTTCATATGCAGTAGAATCAGACATGAGAGATAATAATCTAGACGAAAAATTAACCTATCTAAAACAGATGATTCTATATATAGAAGATCATTATAAAGGAGAAGTAACAGAACAAAAGCTAATAGAAGGTGCATATAAAGGAATATTTGAAGCAACAGATATGCATAGTAATTATTTTACGCCTAGTGAGTTTGAAGAACTTATGAGAGATAGTAGCGGTGAATTTGTAGGAATTGGTGTTGTAGTGAGTATGAAAGATAATAAAATAACAATAAATGAAGTTGAAAAGGGCGCACCTAGCGAAAAAGCAGGTCTTCAAATAGGGGATGTAATTCGTTACATTGATAAGAAGGCGGTAACGAATACTAATTTAAGAGCAGCAGTAGATTCCATATTAGGAGAGATGGGAACAACCGTTGAAATTGGAGTAGAAAGAAAAGGTCATGATGAAATTATGTATTTTAATATAGTACGAGACAAAATTGAAGTAAATCCTGTTCGTTATGAACTGTTAAAAGATAAAATTGGATATATTAAATTGACTACATTTAATGGAAAGGCCAGTAAAAATATAGATATAGCTTTAAAGGGTTTAACAACAAAGAATATGTCAGGAATCATACTAGATTTAAGAAATAATCTAGGGGGTTCATTGACAGAAGCGGTAGCCATAGCAGATGAATTTGTATCAAAAGAACCTATTGTGCATATAGAGCGTAAAAATGAAAAAAGAAAGACTTATATGGGTACAAAAGAAAAACTTGGTATACCCGTAGTAGTGCTTGTGAATAGGTTGAGTGCAAGTGCATCAGAGATTGTTGCAAGTGCCATTCAAGATACGAAATCAGGCATAATAGTAGGAACAAGAACATATGGTAAGGGAACGGTTCAAGAACTTCTAACAACGCAAGATGGTGGAGGAATAAAACTTACGATAGCTGAATATTTATCATCAAATGGACAAAAGATAAATGGTATAGGGATTACACCAGATGTTGTGATTGAACAGGATGAAAAAGAATTAAGGGATATGCAATTAGAAAAAGCGATAGAAGTATTAGAAGGAAAATAGTATCTACATAATTTCTATTGACAATATATAAATAATGATATATCCTAAATAACAACAGATATCTTTAATCTAGTACGAGAGACTAGAAAGGTAATGTGATATGGCTATGTATTTATACAATAGCGCTATAAAAATATCACGATAATTTTGCTTACGCAGCCTTTCTCATCTCTAGTGGGAAAGGCTTTTTTATATATAAAATAAATACCTTTAATATAGCACAGAGAGGCTAAAAAGGAGATGAGCATATGTTAAAAGGAAGACACTTATTTGAACCGAGTGATTTATCACTAAAAGAAGTAGACGAAATTTTTTCATTAGCAGAAGAAATAATGGAAAATCAAAATAAATTTTTAGATATCTGTAAAGGTAAATTATTGGCAACCTTATTTTATGAACCATCAACAAGAACTAGATTTAGTTTTGAAGCAGCAATGTTTAGACTTGGTGGACAAGTGATAGGATTTTCAGATCCAAATGCATCTTCTACAGCAAAGGGAGAAAGTATTGAAGATACCATAAGAACAGTAGGATGCTATGCAGATATAGTTGTTATGAGACATCCAGAGAAAGATATACCTAAACACGCCTCAAAATATTCTGATGTTCCAGTGATCAATGCTGGAGATGGATCAAATCAACATCCAACTCAAACACTTACAGATTTGCTTACAATCAAATCTTTTAAGAAAAAGCTTTCTAATCATGTAATCGGTCTTTGTGGAGATTTAAAATTCGGAAGAACGGTACATTCATTAGTAAAAGCATTATCAAGATATGAAGATATAAAATTTGTTTTTATATCCCCACCAGAATTGAAAATTCCAGATTATATAAAAGAAGAATTAAAAGAAGACAGTTATTATGAAACGGAACAATTAGAAGATGTAATGGATGATTTAGACATTCTTTATATGACGCGCGTTCAGAAAGAAAGATTTTCTGATGAAGAAGAGTATTTAAGACTAAAGAATCAGTACATTCTTACAACAGATAAATTAAAAACTGCAAAAAAAGATATGATTATTATGCACCCATTACCAAGAGTGAATGAGATCGCTCGAGAAGTAGATAATAATGAAAGAGCTGTTTATTTCAAACAAGCAAAACTAGGAATGTTTGTGAGAATGGCACTTATAGCAAAACTTTTGGGGGTAAAATAAATGAAAAATATTTTAATTAAAAATGTAAATATAGTAGATGCTAAAAAAAATATATGCGGTGATGTTTTAATAAAAGACGGAAAAATTTACAGCATAAAAAATATAGAGAACATAGATGAAAATACAAAAATAATAGATGGTAAAGGGTTTACCCTACTTCCATCTTTCATAGACATGCATACCCATCTAAGAGACCCTGGGTATACACAGAAAGAAGATTTAGAAACTGGACAAAAGGCGGCATTAAAGGGAGGATATACGACACTTTGTGCCATGGCAAATACAGATCCAGTATGCGACAATAAAGAGACCATAGAGTATGTATTAAATAAAGCGAAAGAATTAGACTTATGTAATATTATACAAATTTGTGCTGTAACTAAAAACCTAGAAGGAAAAGAAATCGTAAATATAGATGAAATGTTAAGTTATACTAAATTATTTTCTGATGATGGGAAGACTATATTTGATGAAGATATTATGAAAAAAGCACTAGCGTTTTCCAAAGACTTAGATTTTAAGGTACTTACACATTGCCAACCAGAGTTTAAAATCGTAGATAGAGATTTAAGCTTACTCGAAGAAGTAGGTGGAAATCTGCATATATGCCATATTAGTCTTAAGAAAACAGTAGAAAGAATAAAAGAAGCGAAGAATAAAGGACTAAAGTTTACATGCGAAGTTACGCCTCATCATATATTCAAAAGTGATATAGAGTATAAGGTAAATCCAAGTTTTAGAAAAAAAGAAGATGTAAGTGCTTTGATAGAAGGAATAAAAGAAGGGTATATAGATGTTATAGGAACAGATCATGCACCTCATACGAAAGAGGATAAAGAGAATGGTTCTCCGGGCATATCCCTTATAGAAGCAGCATTTTCCATGGTGTATAAAGTATTTGAAGAAAATAATATATCTTTAAATAAATTAAGCCAGCTCATGTCTTATAATCCAGCTCAGATATTAAATTTAAATGAAGGACTTATTCAAGAAGGGTATGAAGCAAATTTAGTATTAGTAGATTTACAGGAAGAATACAAAATAGAAACTAAAAAATTTATATCTAAGGGGAAAAATAATCCTTTTGATGAAGAATTAGTAAAAGGAAAAGTAAAACTAACGATTAAAAATGGAAAAATACTTCATAAGGATCAATAAAGGAGGACACAATGGCGAACGTAATTTCAAATGAATATTTAGGTCAAGATATGCATCTTTTAAAGATAGAAGGTAGCTTCAAAGGTGAAATGGGACAGTTTTATATGGTAAGAGCATGGGAAAACTATCCTGTTCTATCAAGGCCCATAAGCATTCATAACATAGAGGAAGAAAGTATTACTTTTTTATATAGAGTGGTTGGAGAAGGAACTGAAATTTTAAGTAATCTAAAGACTTCAGATGATGTTAAGTTAGAAGGGCCTTATGGGAATGGATTTCCAAAAGTAACAGGTAAAGTTGCATTAGTAGGAGGCGGAATGGGCGTAGCACCATTATACTTAGCAGCAAAAAAACTTAAACAGATGGAAAGTGTAGAAAAACTAGATGTATACATGGGATTTAGAGATGAAGCTATTTTAACTGAGGAATATGAAGAATATGCAGATGAACTTTTTATAAATATCAATGGAAAAGTAACAGATGATTTAGATGTAGACAAATATGATTATATATTTACCTGTGGACCGGAAGTCATGATGGAGAGTGTAGTTAACATGGCTAAAGGAAGTAATACAAAAGTATATGTTTCAATAGAAAAAAGAATGGCATGTGGAGTAGGCGCTTGTCTTGTATGTACATGCAAAACACAAAGTGGAAATAAAAAGACTTGTAAAGACGGACCAGTTTTTTTAGGGGAGGATGTGTATTATGCCTAATTTAAAGGTTAAAATTGCATCAGCAGAATTTAAAAACCCAATCGTAATGGCATCTGGAACCTTTGGATTCGGAAGAGAGTATGGAGAGATTTATGATATTGAAAAATTAGGTGGTATCTCTACAAAGGGACTTACAATTAAAAAAAGAGATGGGAATAACGGAATAAGAATATGGGAGACACCATCTGGAATAATGAATAGTGTGGGTCTTGAAAATCCAGGTATAGAAGGATTTATAAAGAATGAACTTGAAAATCTAAAAAAATTAGATGTAACGACCATTGTAAATGTGGGAGGGGCAACACTTCAGGAGTATGTAGATGCAGTAAATTTAATATCTAAAGAAGATGTAGATATGATCGAGCTAAATATATCTTGTCCAAATGTAAAAGCGGGCGGAATGGCCTTCGGGATTAAGGAAGAAAGTGCAAGAAATATCGTAAGAGTTATTAGAAATATTACATCTCTTCCCCTTGTAGTAAAGCTTTCTCCAAATGCTGAAGATATTGTAAGAATCGCACAGGTTTGCGAAGAAGAAGGAGCAGACGGCGTATCTTTAGTCAATACATTCAAGGCAATGGCAATAGATATAAACAATAGAAAAAATGTATTTGAAAATACCTATGCAGGGCTTTCAGGTCCAGCTATAAAACCTATAGCACTAAGAATGGTTCATGAGGTAAGTAAAAATGTATCCATACCTGTAATGGGCATGGGTGGAATAACCACATGGAAAGATGCAATCGAGTTTATAATGGCAGGAGCTACATGCATTCAAATTGGGACGGCGAATTTTATGAATCCTTCAGCAGGAATAGAGATTTTAGAAGGTATAAAATCATATATGGATAAAGAAGGAATAAAAGATCTATCGGAGATAAGAGGAATTATTTAGAATTTAAACTTTAAATTGGTTCAGTGAGATCAGAAAGGAAGATGATATTTATGAAAGCACATTTAATCTTAGAAAATGGAATGATCTTTGAAGGAAACGCGTTTGGACACATGAAAGAAAGTGTTGGAGAAGTAGTTTTTAATACAGGAATGACCGGGTATGAGGAAGTATTAACAGACCCATCTTATTATGGACAAATCGTAACAATGACATATCCACTGATCGGAAACTACGGAATAAATCTTGAAGATATGGAGTCAAATGGACCTAAGGTAAGGGGTTTTATAGTAAGAGAAAAGTCAAATCATCCAAATAACTATAGATGTGAAATGGAACTAGAGGCTTATTTAAAACAGAATAGAATACTAGGATTAGAAGGAATTGATACAAGAGCACTTACAAAGATTTTAAGAAATAGTGGAACCATGAAGGGAATTATTACCCTAAGAGAATTAACTCAAAGTCAAATCAAACAAAAATTTAAAGCCTTTGATAATAGAAGTGCTGTAAGAGAAGTTACTACAAAAGAGGTATATACGGTAGAAGGAACTGGAAAACATATAGCTATTATGGATTTTGGAATAAAAGAAAACATAATACGTTCATTTAAGAGAAGAAATTGTAAATTAACCGTATTTCCAGCCTATACAAAGGCAGAAGAAATCCTAAAAGTAAATCCAGATGCAATATTTTTATCAAACGGCCCTGGAGATCCAGAGGATTTATCAGAAGTAATTGATACAATAAAGGAATTGGTTGGGAAAAAGCCTATCATCGGAATTTGCTTAGGTCATCAATTGTTGGCATTAACATTAGGGGGAACTACAGAAAAACTAAAATTTGGTCATAGAGGATGTAACCATCCAGTCAAAGATTTAGAAGAAAATAAGATATATATCAGTTCACAAAATCATGGGTACGTAGTAAATGAATTACCGAAAGATATGGTCGTAACACATACAAGTTTAAATGATGAAACCATAGAAGGAATGAGACATAAAACTTTACCTATATTCAGTGTACAATTTCACCCAGAAGCTTGTCCTGGACCAAGAGACATGGACTATTTATTCGATAAGTTCATGCAAATATAATAACTAAACTTGAGGAGGAAAGAATATGCCAATTAATAAAAATATAAAAAAAGTATTAGTGATAGGTTCAGGACCAATCGTAATAGGACAAGCAGCTGAATTTGATTATTCAGGTACGCAAGCTTGTCAAGCTTTAAAAGAAGAAGGGGTAGAGGTAGTTCTTGTAAATAGTAATCCTGCAACGATTATGACCGATAGTGAAATTGCAGATAAAGTATATATTGAACCTCTAACAATAGAATTTATAGAAAAGATCATAAAAAAAGAAAGACCAGATAGCGTACTTGCAGGAATGGGCGGACAAACAGGACTAAATTTGGCAGTTGAACTTCAAGATCATGGCATACTAGATAAATATGATGTAAAGGTGATAGGAACATCTATAGAAGCCATCAAAAAAGGGGAAGATAGAGAAACTTTTAGAGACCTGATGAAAGAAATCAATCAGCCAGTGATTGAAAGTGAAATCGTAACAACTATAGAAGAAGGCTTAAAGTTTGCTATACAAATAGGATATCCAGTGGTTGTAAGACCTGCTTATACATTAGGCGGAGCCGGTGGTGGAATTGTAGATGATGAAGAAGAATTAAAGGAAACACTAGAAAAAGGACTTCAATTAAGCCGTGTTGGGCAAGTATTATTAGAAAAGAGTATAAAAGGTTGGAAAGAGATAGAATACGAAGTAATAAGAGATAGTTATGGTAATTGTATAACTGTATGTAATATGGAAAATATAGACCCCGTTGGAATTCATACTGGAGACAGTATTGTAGTAGCCCCTAGTCAGACTCTTTCTGATAAAGAATATCAAATGTTACGTAGTGCTTCCATAGATATCATAAATGCTGTAGGAATAGAAGGTGGATGTAACGTACAATTAGCACTACACCCTGATAGTGCTGAATATGCCATTATAGAAATAAATCCAAGGGTAAGTCGTTCATCAGCCCTAGCATCAAAGGCTACAGGGTATCCAATTGCAAAGGTTGCAACTAAAATTGCCTTAGGATATGGATTGGATGAAATAAAAAATGCAGTTACAAAAAAGACATATGCGTGTTTTGAACCAAGTCTTGACTACGTAGTTGTAAAAATTCCTAAATGGCCTTTTGATAAGTTTTATGGAGCAAATAGAGTATTAGGAACGAAAATGATGGCAACTGGAGAAGTTATGGCAATCGGAAATAATTTTGAGTCCGCATTGTTAAAAGGAATTCGTTCATTAGAAATAGGTAAATATTCATTAGTACATGAACCATCTTCTCAAAGAAACTTAAAAGAGTTGAAGAAAAGAGTTCAAGTGCCAGATGACGAAAGAATATTTGATTTAGCTGAAATGCTAAGAAAAGGCTATCGTGTAGAAAAAGTATCTGAAATTACAGGTGTAGACAGGTTCTTTATAAATAAAATTAAATGGATTGTAGACGAAGAAGAAAAGCTAAGACAATCTAGTATGGAAGATGTAACAAAAGAATGGCTGAAAATATTAAAGAAAAAAGGATTTTCTGATAAAGGAATTGCAGATTTACTAGGAACAAATCCAAATCAAATATATGAAATGAGAAATATGTGGAAAATTAAACCAGTTTATAAAATGGTAGATACATGTGCAGGAGAATTTGAAGCAGTATCCCCATACTACTACTCAACCTATGATGAATTTGATGAAGTAGAAGTAAGTGATAAAAAGAAAATCATAGTAATAGGATCAGGTCCTATTAGAATAGGGCAAGGTATTGAATTTGATTATTGTTCAGTACATAGTGTAATGGCACTTAGAAAATTAGGAATTGAAACAATTATCGTAAACAATAATCCTGAAACGGTAAGTACGGATTTTGATATGTCTGACAAACTATATTTTGAACCGCTGACAGAAGAAGACGTATTAAATATAATTGAAAAAGAAAATCCAGATGGCGTAATCCTTCAATTCGGAGGTCAAACAGCAATAAAACTTGCAGACTTCTTAAGAAATATGGATATTCCTATCTTAGGTACAGCTGCTGAAAATATAGATGCAGCAGAAGATAGAGAAAAATTTGAAGCACTTTTAGAAGAACTAGATATTAAGAGACCTAAAGGAAAAGCAGTATGGAATCTTCAAGAAGGATTAAAAGAAGCTGAAAAATTAGGATACCCAGTACTCGTTAGACCTTCCTATGTACTTGGAGGTCAAGGAATGGAAATTACAAATGATGAAAGAGAATTAACGCACTATCTTAGTCATGCATTTGAAAGGGATAAGAAAAATCCTATACTGATAGATCGATATTTAATAGGAAGAGAAATAGAAGTAGATGCAATTTGTGATGGAGAAGAGATTTTAATACCAGGTATTATGGAGCATCTAGAAAGAGCAGGCGTTCACTCTGGAGATAGTATAACCATATATCCTAGTCAAAATATTTCAGATAAAATGAAAGAACAGATTCTAGCGTATACAAAGAAAATTGCAATCAAGTTAAACATCATAGGCATGGTTAATATTCAGTTTATAGAGTTTAAAAATGAACTATATATAATCGAAGTAAATCCTCGTTCGAGTCGTACTGTTCCTTATATAAGTAAGGTTAGCAAAGTGCCTATTGTAGAGTTAGCCACAAGAACTATGCTAGGAGAAAAACTGAAAGATTTAGGATATGGTATAGGCATCTACAAAGAACCAGAATTAGTTTCCGTTAAAGTACCTGTATTTTCAACAGAAAAGCTACCACAGGTAGAAGTGAGTCTAGGACCTGAGATGAGATCTACTGGAGAAGTGTTAGGGGTAGGAAGAAACTTTAAAGAAGCTTTATACAAAGGTTTTATAGCATCTGGGAAAAATTTCACAAAAAAGAATGGAACAATATTAGCCACAATTAATAAGCAAGATAAAGAGGAATTCCTAAGTGTAGCAAAAGGATTTGCTAAATTGGGATATAGGTTTATGGCAACGAAAGGAACAGCAGATCTATTAAAAGAAGAAGGCATTGACGTATCAGAAGTTAAGAAAATTAGTGAAGGCGTTCCAAATATTTTAGATATTATTAGAAGCGGAATGATTGACTTTATAATCAATACACCGACGAAAGGAAATGATTCTAAAAGAGATGGGTTTAGAATTAGGAGAACAGCAATAGAATCTAGCGTAGGTGTATTTACTTCTCTGGATACCGCAAAAGCAGTAGTAGATGTGATGAATGAGAATATGAAAGAAGATGAAATAGAAGTATTTAATCTTGTTAAATAATGGATAAAATATAGTACCCTCGATACAATGTATTGAGGGTTTTCTATTGCATGCTAAAATATTCAGAATATTTAAAAACAACCACCATTTACCATTTAAAGTGTGATATAATATTTATAATGTTAAGAAAATTTCAACAAAGGGGGAAAAATAATGGAATCATTTTTAGACATTGTATCTAGGCTATCGAATTGGATTTGGGGTACACCAATGCTAATCATTCTTGTTGGTGGTGGAATATGGATGACTTTTGCTTTAGGATTTTTTCAATTTAGGTATTTTCCATTCATCATTAAAGAAACATTTGGAAAAATATTTGCAAAAGCAGAAGGAGAGGGAACGATTTCTCCATTTCAAGCAGCAACTTCTGCCCTAGCTTCTACCATAGGAGCATCTAATATAGTGGGCGTTCCTGTTGCCATTGCATTTGGAGGACCAGGGGCTATATTTTGGATGTGGGTAGTTGCAGTAGTAGGATCTGCATTGAAATTTGCAGAGGTTATGCTAGGAATGAAATATCGTGAAAAGAACGAAGAAGGAGAATATGTTGGAGGACCAATGTATTATCTAAAAAAAGGAGCAAAATCTCCAGTACTAGCCGCAATGTTTGCATTTGGCTTAATGGTTGAGTTAGTTCCTTCTATTGCTACACAAACAGTTTCTGTTGTACAAACTGCAAGTACAATGGGGATTTCTGGATGGGTAACAGGATGTGTTGTAGCTGCAATTGTTGCACTTGTTGTATATGGTGGAATTAAGAGAATTGCTCAAGTTACAGAAAAATTAGTTCCATTTATGGCAGTCCTATATCTATTTGGTGCATTTATCATCATTTTATTAAATATAGATCAAGTTCCAGCAGCTTTTGGATTGATTTTTAAATGTGCATTTACACCTGCTGCAGCTACTGGTGGTTTTGTAGGTGCAGGATTAGCATCAGCAATGAGATGGGGGATTGCAAGAGGCGTTTATTCTAATGAAGCTGGTATGGGTACAGCTCCAATCGCACACTCTGCAGCTGTTACAGATCATCCTGCTCGCCAAGCTATGTGGGGAATTTTTGAAGTTATTGTAGATACATTAATTGTTTGTACAACAACTGCTATGGTTATTTTAACTACAGGTATTTGGAAAGAAGTACCTGCATCAGAAGCTGCTTCTATGCCAGCAAAAGCTTTTCAAGCATTGATGGGTGAGAGTTTTGGAGGAGCAATTGTTACCTTAAGTATATTAATGTTTGTATTATCAACTATTATTGTTGTTGTTTACTATGGTGAAAAACAAGCTGAATACCTTTTTGGAACGAAATTTTCAAAAGTAATGAGAGCTGTGTATATATTGTCAATTTTCTTAGGTGCAGTTGGTGGTATTGAATTCTTATATCAATTCCTAGATATTTTATTAGCAGCAATTATCGTACCTAATATGATTGGATTAGTATTAATGACCAAAGAAATAAAAGAAATGAAAAACGAATTTTTCAATGATCCTAAGTACTATCCAGGAGCAAAGTTAGAACAAAAAGTTAAATAAGTTAATTTGAGTAACCTAAAGGAAATTCCTTTAGGTTACTCATTTGAAAATAATTATTTTGGGGGGATAAACATGTTAAAATGGAACAATCCAGAAGGGTTAAAATCACTTGCAATAAGTCTTGTAAATCAAAACAGTGTATCTGGAACAAAAAAAGAAGTAGATATGGCTAAACTGGTTTATGACTCACTGAAAGAAGTTCCCTATTTTAATGAAAATCCAAACAATGTATTTTTAGGCCCTGTGGGAGATGCATTAGGAAGATACTTTGTTTGTGCTTTAGTAGAAGGAAAGAATGAATCTAAGGATACTTTGATTCTTGTTAGTCATATGGATACGGTAGATGTACAAGACTTTGGTCAATTGAAAGAATATGCATTTGACCCATATGAATATACAAAAAGATTGAATCCAGATGCACTTCCAAAAGATGCAAAAGAAGATTTATTATCGGGCGATTGGTTATTTGGTAGAGGGATCATGGATATGAAGACAGGGGTAGCTATGCAAATGTCTCTTTTAGAAGAGTATAGTACAAAGGATGATTTTGATGGAAACCTTCTTTTTATCGTCGTTCCAGATGAAGAGTCTAATTCTGAAGGCGTACTTGCAGGCGTTCCATTTATGAACAAGCTAATAGAAGAAAGAGGATTAAACCCTATTGCCGTACTAAATTGTGAACCAGACTTTGCAGCATATCCAGGAGATGACAATCGATATGTATACTATGGAACAGCAGGAAAATTATTACCAGGATTTTATTTCGTTGGAAGAGAAGCACATGTAGGAGAATCTTTAGCAGGTGTCAATGTAGATTTAATCGCATCTGAATTTATTAAAAGAGCTGAGATTAATACGGATCTTTGCGATGTTGTAGATGGAGCTGTTACATTACCACCAACTTGCCTTAAATACAAGGACTTAAAAGACCTATATTCTGTACAAACACCAGTGCGCGCAGTTGCATACTATAATTTACAAACAATTAAAATGTCTCCAAAGGAAGCATTAGAGCGGTTTAGTAAAATAGCAAATGAAGCGATACAAGCTGCTTGTGAAAAAGTAAAAGTACAAGGTGAAACCTATAAAAAAATGTCAGGACTTCCTGTTAAAGTAGTGGAGTTCGAACCAAAGGTAATGTTGTTCTCAGAAATGTACGAATTAGCAAAAGAAGCACATGGACAAGTATTTGAAGATCATATCAATGAATGTATTAGTCAATGGAAATTGGATAGTTCCTTAGATGAAAGAGATTTAAGTACGAAAATAGTTTCTGAAGTACATAGTTTCTGCCCTATAAGACAGCCTATGATTATCATGTTCTTTGCGCCTCCATACTATCCACATGTAGGATTAAAACAAGAAACAGAATTTGAAAAATATTTAATGACTCTTTTTGATAGTTTAATTGAAAAAGCTGACAAAGAGTACGGAGAAAAGATATTAAAACAAAAATATTTCCAAGGATTATGTGATTTAAGCTATTTTGCACTTCAAGATGCAGAGGAAGTAGTAGAATACTTAAAACCAAATATGCCTGGTTGGGGAGTAAGATACAAAGTTCCTGTAGAAGAAATTAAAAAGCTGAATTTACCAGTACTAAATTATGGCCCTCATGGAAGAGATCCACACAAATATACAGAACGGATTTTAGTGGATTACTCATATAAGACTACACCAAAGTTAGTGAGATTTTTAGTAGATGGAATATTTGCATTTGAAGATAAGAAAGAATTAGCCCTTGAAGAAGCATAATAGAAAATACTACTAGCCGAGCTAGTAGTATTTTTTTGCGTAAAAAACATAAAATAAAAAAGAACATTTGTTCGATGCTAAATGTAAAGTATTATACAATATTATAAAATTTTCTAAATTAGAAAATATATAGTATAATTTGAGAGAAGGGATATTATACCATGGATGTGAAAGCAATAAATGATCAAGATATAGCAGTTCATTTTGAATATAATAAAGAATTTGTAAAGAAAATCAGAAGAATAAAAGGAAGACAGTGGAAATCAAATGAAAAATGTTGGATTATACCTAATAATAATGAAAGTATAACAAAATTATTTACTTTATTTAAAGATGAAGAAATAAATTGTAATGATTCAATAAAACATAGGGGTAAGCATGTAGAGGAATCATATAATTGCAATATTGAAGAGGTATCAAGAAAATTAAATCAGCAATTAATTTTGAAAGGATTTAGTCCAAAAACAATAAAAGCATATATCGGTCATTCTAAAAGATTTTTGAAATTTTGTAATAAAGATGTAGACGAATTAATAAAAGAAGATGTAGAAAAATATATGTATGTTTTACTATATAAAAGTAATAATAGTCACTCATATGCAAATCAAGCATTAAGTGCTATAAAGTTTTTGTATAAGTATGTACTTAAAAAAGACAATGTTTTATATGAAATATCAAGACCCCAAAAAGAAAAGAAATTGCCTAGTGTATTAAGTGAAAAAGAAGTGATGAATATTTTAAATGTAGTAGAAAACAAAAAACATAAAGCAATATTATTTGTTATATATTCAGCAGGACTTAGATTAGGAGAAGTTACTAGACTTAAGATCAATGATATAGATAGTAATCGAATGCTTATTCACATAAAACAGGGAAAGGGGAGAAAAGATAGATACACCATATTATCTGATACGGTGCTTAAGGTTCTTCGTCAATATGCAAAGGAGTATAGACCCAAAGATTGGCTTTTTGAAGGTGGTAAAGAGGGAGATCATTTACATGAAAGATCCGTTCAAAAGGTATTTAAAAGGGCATGTGAAAAAGTAAAGATAAAAAAGGATGCATCCGTTCATACTTTAAGACATTCATTTGCTACCCATTTACTAGAGGGAGGTACAGATTTAAGATATATACAGGAATTATTGGGTCATACAAGTTCTAAAACTACAGAAATTTATACCCATGTAAGTAAGAAGAACTTAAGCAAAATAGAAAGTCCATTGGATAGAATATTTAGAGAAATGGAGTAAGAAAAGAACATAGATAAGTTAATATTCCCGAAACTGGTTCGCTAATCCCATCATATATGGAGAAAAAGCGAAACTGTTTCGTGAAATGAGAAGTTAAGCAAAACTTATAAAAAAACGGAAGGATTGATTATCTGAAATGAGTAATACAACAAATGTAAAAAGTATTAACAAAGTCAGTGATTTATATAGTAGTGAGGATAAATGGAAATCAATTTGTGATGCGACTTTTTCAAACTACTCTAATATGTCAAAACGGTTCAAAAAGAATGATATGACATCAAAATTTATACTAATATACTATAGTACATCTCTCATAATATATTCATTAACTAGCAAATTTTTTCCCAACTATTATCACGATGTTCTGGGAGAATACTTTAGCATAATTATTTCCATTGTTATTTTAGTATATTCTATTATAAATATGAATGCTCATTATTCAGAGAGGATATCAAAAATTCAAGATGCAATAAATCAATTAAAAACGTTAAAAAGAGAAATTAGTCATGGAAATTTGGAAGAGTTTAAAAAAAATTATATTAAAATAGTTGATAAACAAGAGTTAAGGCTTGATATTGACTTTTTTAATACAGTTAAACAACTGTGCAGACAAAAAGATATTATTTGGTGGTTACCGTTACTAATGATAAAAACCGAATCAAATAATGAAGAGGAAGACTTAGAGAAGATAAGAATCAAAAAATATTTATCAGAAATTGATAGATATAGTCTCCAACTAAGAATTATTATGAATTTTATTTTAGATTTATTACTTATATTAATACCAGTAATCATCCTATTATTATGTATATTAGCAGAAACTAAAGCAGTTTTATAAGCATCGCTTAACATAGTATTTGCATACAGTTCACAAAAACCATGTGAACCGTCGCAAGATACTAGAACCGTTAGGCGATATCTTAACCTTTAGAATGGAGGAAAATATGAATACATTTATGGAAAAATTTATAGATTGGAAAGAGTTTGAATTATTTGTTAAGGGAATGTATGAAGACGATCCAAATCTAATAGCTAAACATGATGTAACACTAAAAGGAAAGTCAGGGGCAAAACGCCAAATTGATGTTTTAATAACACAAAATACAAAATTACACCAATATATAACTATTGTGGAATGTAAACGGTGGAAACAAAGAGTAAGTAGAGATATTATTGACATTTTATATGCTTCTATTGAAGATTTAAATGCTTCAAAAGGGGTTATTTTCACAACTACAGGTTACGAGAAAGGTGCGGAAAAATATGCACAATCAAAAAATATTGATATATTTATTGTAAGAGAAATGGCTGCTGAGGAATGGGGTCTACCAGGAAGAGAGATACATTTTTATCTTCATACAATTGCTAGAAGCATGGAGCAGTTTCAATTTATTAATGCCAAACTAATACCAACAGTTGAAGAGTTTCCAAAAAATTTATCATTAGAAATTGAAATTACTAAAGATAAAAAACATGATGAAAAACTACAATTATATTCAATCAAAAATGGAAAAAAAGGTTGTAATTTGACTGAAATAATCCTTGAAAAGCAACAAGAAATTATGAAAGAAATTGCTGAAAACATGAAGATCATAGAACAGGGTATGCATGATGCATCGCTTGTCATATATTCTCCTGTTGAAGTAGATTTTTCTAAATATGAATACAGACAGTTACGATATCAATTTGGAGTTATCAATTTAGATAAAATTAAATTTAGACTTTTGACTCACATATCTCAATCACTTATTCATTTTGATAGAGGTGAGAAACTAGAATTTGCTCTTACTGTAGAGAATTATATAAAGAAACAAAAATATATTGTGAGTCAAAAGAAGGATGAAGATAATATAATACTCTCTGAAAACTTATTAGATAAATTAATAGAAGAAAAAGTCTTAAGAGATGGTGATGTATTACAGAATAATTCAATATTAAAAGTATATCTTGAACCGTATGTACAAATAAATTTAAAAGGAAATGAGAAAGTTGGCTACACAGAACTAATTTCAAAGTTCATAGAGTCTTAAACATCGCCTAACATAGCCTTTACGTCATCCTACAAAAAGCATGTAGAACAACGTAAAGGCTAAGCCCGTTATCTACAATAGACATGATAGAGAAGAAGGGAAAAACAAATGAAAAGAATTA
>JADPRS010000072.1 GCA_015686845.1 Lutibacter sp. B2 | reverse complement strand
GATTGGTTTCTACGATCTTGCTTTCTAGTTCATCCCAACTTTTTTTCACGCTACCAGTTACTTTCGCTTGTATTTTCTCGCTCAATAACTCTCTACCTTCATTCATACTATATTCCTCCTCATGATTTTTATTTGAGTATACTTATTTTAAATTGGTATTCTAGTATATATTAATGGTATCTCTTATATTTTCAATGGTATACCTATTTATTTTCTTATATACTTATATTATATCACACTTTATATTAAATAAAATTGTGATTTGAAAATATTTTTATTTATTATACTACTTTTACATAAGTATACTAGTATATACATACGGTATCCCTTTATTTTTCAACGGTATACTCATATATACTCATTTAATATTATTAAAAATTACTTTGTTGACATAAAAATATTATTTGAACCAATAAAAAAAGTAGGATTTTACTCCTACTGCATTCACAAATCTATTCTTTTACACGAAATCTTCAATATCATCATGTCCAATCCATTCCCTTTTACCAGCATAAATCCATTCTACATCATAAATAAATGTTTCATCTTCCTCAAATTCAAAGGTCCATACTTTATAATTTTTATTTTTAATAGTTACCAGTATTCTCTAATTAAATACTGGTGCCATGCTTACTTAATTTTACTATAAGAAAAATTTTTCTATGGTTTGATCTTTTACATCTTGATTGATGCCAATATATCTTAAAGTAACGGATGGGCTTGAATGATTAAAGATATCCTGAAGAACGGCCACATCCTTATACATCTGATAATGCCAGTAACCGAAACTTTTACGTAAACTGTGAGTTCCAATATCATCTAACCCACACTTTTTGCCTGCTTTACTTAATGCTCTATATGCCTGTACCCTTGATATAGGATGATTGTATC
>JADPRS010000071.1 GCA_015686845.1 Lutibacter sp. B2 | reverse complement strand
TGGTGGGTAACTGCCTGGGAGAGTAGGTCGTCGCTGGTTTACTAAGAACTCATAACGATGAAAATCGTTATGAGTTCTTTTGTGTATTTAATTTATTAGAAAAAAATCTAGAGTTATTAAAAAGGATACAAATACAGAATGACCTAAAACTTAAAATTCCTACTAAATCAAGGTGATTTTTATAAGTAGAGTAGGAGAATAATAAAAAAACGACAAATTCACCAAAAAAAGATTAAAGGCTACAAAAAAGGTGTATAATATTAAATATAAGAAAAATATATAAGTATTCATATAATTAATTGTGTATATTAGGGGGGCTAAAATTGAAAGCTGAATATATAAATTCATTTATAAAAGCAAGTAAAGATGTATTAACTCAAATGACAACTATGGATTTTCAAGTTGAAAAACCCTATTTAAAAGAAAATCCTATTAATGTGAGCAATGTCATTATTATTGTAGGAATAACTGGAGAAATAAGAGGACAAGTAGTATTTAGCATGAATGAGATTACAGCTAAACAAGTAGTATCAAATATGATGGGTGGAATGCCTGTTGATGAGTTAAATGATATCTCAAAAAGTGCATTATCTGAATTGGGAAATATGATTATGGGAAATTCCGCTACATTATTATTTAATATTGGTAAAAATATAGATATAACACCACCTACTTTAATGATTGGTCAAAATGTCTCTATGTCTGGGCAAATGACTACAGTTTGTATTCCGTTAACTTATAATGAGCATCATATAGAATTAGATATTTTCATGAAAGAATAATATTTGTTTGACATTATATAATATATATGATAATATAAATCTTGTCGCTTCGGAAGTCAATCTTGGGTAAAAAAAGTTTGAAAGAAAGTTTTAAAAAGAAGTTGACAAGATAAGCAATAAATGATATGATGTAATAGTTGCTGAAAACAACAAATATTTGAACTTTGAAAATTAAACAGTGTAAGAATTAAGCCAGCGCGAAAGCGCAAT
>JADPRS010000070.1 GCA_015686845.1 Lutibacter sp. B2 | reverse complement strand
CCAATATACCCCACTTGGTAACTCTGGTAGATTTACTGATACAAAGTATTTTCCACCCTCTTTATAGAATTTAGCTGTCTTTAAGGCTTGTAGGTCGTATTTGGTTGACGTTTCTCTATTTACCTTTCCTTCATTTCTACCTGCTTGTACATAGATACTGTCTTGTACTACCGATGTGTCAGGTGCATCTGGGATTGTTGTACCACTTTGGTAGTTGAGCATATTCATTGTAGCTGTGGCTGCTTCTGCTCTGGTTAGCTGCGCCTTCGGTGCAAATCCAATATCTCCTTTACCCCCTAAAAGTCCTTTTTTGTAGGCTTGTTCTACATAATATGTTCTCTTAGCTGATATACTATTGTAGTCTTGTATCTTATTTTTCATTGTACTTGCATCTACCCTTTGCTCACCTTGGATATTCTCATTTAATCTTACCAAGATTAATGCCATATCCTCTCTGCTTATTGGTGCACTAAAACTTTCTGCTGACCCTTTAAATTCGGAGGGTTCTATTATACCCTTGTCTATTGCTGTCTGGTACACACCACTAGCCCAATGCTCATTCGCTCCCGGTGCTTGTACATCATTCCCTGCTACTGAACGTACTGATATACTCAAGAACTCTGCAAAGGATATTGTTTTATTAGGCTTGAATGTTCCGTCGGGATATCCATTGATTGCACCTTTACTTATTAAATCCTTTATGAACTTTTCTCCCCAATGCCCTTGGATATCTGATATATTTACTGCTTTTGCATTTCTTACCTCTGTTTTTGATACTGCTGTTTTGATACCCATTGACTGCTTTACTACCATTATAGCTGCACTTGCCTTGGTTGCTCCTTCACCAGATAAGCCTTGTACTACTTCTTCTGCTTTCTGCACTACCTTGATTACATCATTAGATGCTGTATTACCTGACATACTTACTGCCCTATCTAGGGTGGAGATTTGGGTTGCTAAATTTAAGAGGATATCTTGGGTTACTGTTCCAGTGGCTTTCATACTCTCTATCGC
>JADPRS010000012.1 GCA_015686845.1 Lutibacter sp. B2 | reverse complement strand
AAACTCCAGCCTTCCAAGCTGGCTATGTGAGTTCGATTCTCATCATCCGCTCCAATATAAAAGAAGCCAACACATACGTGTTGGTTTTTTATTGTAAAAGGGGGACAAGAAAAATGAATTGTAAAAAATGTGGGAAAGAGATTTCAGGGGATTTAGAAGTTTGTACGCAATGTAGTACAAAAGTTACACTAGAAAAAAATGATGGTGTTGAAAGTCAAAGTAATGTTGATCCTTGGGAAATGCAAGAAGTAGTAGACTTTAAATATGCATCATTTCTTAAAAGGGTAATAGCGTATATATTAGATGGTGTAATTGTTAGTATATGTTGTATACCTATAAGTATATGGCAATTTGTTAGGGCATCAACTGATCCTTATTATCAACCTAATCCATTTATAGCCATAGTATTTGGTGTTATTGTAGGTTGGGCATATTATGCATTATTACACAGTTCTAAAAAACAAGCAACAGTAGGTAAAATGGCATTAGGATTGAAAGTTACTGATATGAATGGAGATAGATTAAGTTTAGGGAGAGCAACTGGTAGATTTTTTGCAAAGTATCTATCTGCGGTTACTTTATGTATAGGTTTTTTAGTAGCATTATTTACAAAAAAGAAGCAAACGTTGCATGACAAAATTGCAGGGACGCTTGTTTTAGAAAAAGAATAAGTTATAAAAAATGTTTGTAATCAATTATGATTGGTTGCAGACTTTTTTTATTATCTTGAAAAATGGAAGGTATTAGTGTATAATTAAAATGTTAAAATATATGCGTCCTTAGCTCAGTTGGATAGAGTGCTAGACTTCGAATCTAGGCGTCGGGGGTTCGAGTCCCTCAGGGCGTGCCAGTAAAAAAGACTTGTAGAGTATGAAAAAATACTACTACAAGTCTTTTTGTATTTAGACAAAAAAGATGATATTGTATATATTGGAACTATAGTTAAATTTTAATGATAAGAGATAAGAATAGAATTAAGGGAGTGAGTATGTGGAGATTAGAGAAAAAATAGATCGTTTGTTGTCCGGTCAAAAGGAGGTATTAAAGCAATACGAAGGACTTATAAAAGAGTTAAATGTAAATGATGCAGTCAACGAAAATATTGCTTTAAAAAAAGAAATAGAAAAGTATAAAAATACAACAAAAGAATTAGAAATAAATCGCAGCAAATTAGCGGATGAAAATATGGCTTTTAAAATTGCATTAAAAGAACAAATGATTAATGAAAAAAATGCTTTATTGAATGCTTCAAAGAAGAAGGTAGATATCTATTTTCAGAAAGAAAGTAAAGGGGCTATAAATAAATTACAGGCATTAGAAGTATCGGCTAAAGGAAAAATAGATAAAATTCAAAAAGTAGCAAATCGAGAGTTGAATACAGAAAAAGAAGAAGTATTTAGCAAAATCAATACATTGAAACTGGAAATTAAAGAAAAAATCACAGAAAGAAAAAATCATGTTATATCGGAAAAAGATAATTTATTGCAAGGGATTAAAAGAGAGTATAATGAGTTAAAGAATGAGAGTTTGAGTGAAGAGGCTATAGAAAAGAAGAAAAAGTATAATGATTTAGAAGTGAAGATCGGTCTTAGTTGGATTAATAAGATAGGTGTAATACTACTTTTATTAGGGATTTCCACTGCTATGAAATATACTTTTTCTACATGGTTTAATGTATATATGAAAGGAATATCAGGATTTTTATTAGGAGGGGTATTCCTAGGAACTGGAGAATGGTTTAATAGGAAAGATAAGAATATATTTGCATTAGGTTTATGTGGTGGAGGGATCGGAATATTATATCTATCTGTGTTTAGTTGTTATTTTATTTTAGGAATAACAGGTATACATGTAAGTATGATTATTTCACTTCTAATAACAATGGTTTCTATAACATTATCTTTACGATATAACTCAATGACTATATGTGGCGTATCACTATTTGGTGGATATCTTCCATTTTTTAGTTATGTATTTGTAGAAGGATTATCAGAGATGGGCATATATATAGCTATGGCATATTTGATTATTTTAAATCTACTGGTTTTAGGAATTTCAATAAAAAGAAAATGGGTTTATATAAATTATATAAGTTTTATACTAAACATTCCATGTCTTGTGTATTTGACTACACAATGTATGAATGAAACGATTGGGATCGTTTATGCCATCTTGACTTTTGTAATGTATTTATTAATAACACTCATTTATCCAATGAAAGAAAATGTAAAACTAAAAAAAATGGATGTTGCTTTACTTTCTTTAAATACTGTGGTGAATAGTTTGCTTGTGTATTCGATTTTTGAAAATGGCGGATATAGTTCCTTTAAAGGAATTTTAGCCCTTATGTATTCATTAATATATTTGGCATTAGGACAGCATATAAGAAAGAATGCATCACAAGAAGAAGGAACAGAAGCATTATTCTATATAACAGCAATGACTTTCGCTGTACTTATGATCCCCTTTCAAATAGGAATGAAATGGGCTTGTTTGGGATGGTTAATAGAATCAATACTCCTTATATATTATGGGGGAAAGAATGATGTCTTGAAAATGGAGTTTGTTGGTTGGATTGTCTTTATTCTATGCTTCTTAGATTTTGTGGCTATTGATTTCCTTAGTACTTGGGCTTATAACTACTTTATGTTAAAATATACGATTATGACTTTGGGGGTAATCTATATACTTTCATTGTATGTACATAAGTTAAATAGCAGCGAATTTTTTAAAGATACTAAAAAGGGTAAGTTATTATTTGTTTTTAAGTACTTTACAATAGTAAATTCATGGATATATATAGTGAGAATGGTAAACCAATTATATGATAGCGTATTTGATAAAATGATGAATAGTAATATGGTTGATATTATCATGTTTTCGGATTTTTACTATTATATTTTAATGGCAGTAGCTACAGCTTTATTTGCGTATATTGTATCTAAAATTCATATTATACAAGATCATATCGTTAAGAATATGGTTCTTGGACTTTATATTATAGTAGATGTTATAGGGATTTATATAAACTTAAATGGATTTGAATTTGTAGAAAGTGTAACATTAAGAGCTATATCCATGGTAATTATTATACTGTATGATGTATTTGTATTCTTTAGTATAAGGGATATTATTATAAAAATTATAGAAAAAAGATGTTTAAGCATAGAGATTTATCCTATTATTTTAGCTGTATATATTTTAGGAATCTCAACAACATTTTTAATAGAACAATTTAATTTTAACAATATAAATCTAATCGTAAGTATATTCTTTATTGTTATGTCCTTTGTGTATATTGTATATGGATTTAAGAAAAAATTTATGCTAATTAGGAGATTAGGATTAGGACTTTCAATATTTGCTACAGGAAAACTTTTTATATTTGACCTAGCATTTTTAAGTGTAGCTGGAAAAATTATAGGCTATATTTGCTTTGGATTTGTGTTAATAGGAATATCATATATATACCATAGATTGAAGAATAGTTTAGATAGAGAAGGGGTAAATGAATGATAAGAAAGAGTATTATATTTTTAATATGTATTATAATTTGTAGTTCTGTAACATTTGCTGAAGATATAAACAACTGGAATTACTCTAAAGATATTAAATTTGAAGACATAATGCAATATAAAAGTGTTTTTTTAGATGAAGATGTATATAGATTTTCTAAAAAAGACTTGTCAGATTTGAGAATCGTAAATGATAAAGATCAATTTGTACCCTATTATATATTTAATGAATATTTAACTGAAACCAAAGAAGTTTATGTAGAGTATGAAGCTAAAGAAGTATTATCTTTTATGAAGAAAAATGATAAGTATAGTGATTTTAAGATCACTACGAAAGAGAATGACTCTGATATTGTAGGAAATAAGTTACTCTTTGAAATTGGGAATAGTAACTTTTTGAAAAATGTAAAAGTGTATGGGGGGTATGATAATAAAAAGTGGGAATTAATAAAGGAAGACGTTATATATGAAACGGATCTAGGAAAAAAAACATATATAGAATTGGATAAACCATATAAATATCTCTATTATAGAATTGTTTTTATAAATGATATTGAAAATACTTCAATAGAAAGTTTCAAGGTAGCTTTTAATAAAAAAGAAGTATTATATGATAACTATAAAAAAACAAAAAAGTTAGAGTATAGTATTTCTAATGATAAAAATGGTGATACGGTTATTCTTTTAGATAACAAAGATGGACTTAAAATAAACAATATTAAAATAATAAGTAAGGATGATTTTAAAAGAAATTATCATTTGACTTATAAATATGATGGAGAATATGATGTAACCCATGCAGGCGAAATACATAAAATATCTCTTCAGAATTTTAAAGAAGAAAGAACCAGTATTGATATTGGTGATTTTACTAGTAGCGATAAGATTAAATTAGTCATCGCAAATAAAGACAATAAGCCTATAAAAATAGAAGATATAGAAGTTAATTATTATATAGATAAATTAGTTTTTAAGGATGATGGTAGTAATAAATATAAGCTTTCATTTGGAAATGATCAGGCTACTAAGTTAAATTATGATATAGAGGCGTATAGAAACTATATAGAAGAGGAGGAACAAGAAATTGGTAAATTTACTAAATTAAATGAAAATAAGGTAGATATAGAAGATCCTAAAAAGAATATAGACTACAAATTAATATTTAATGGAATCATTATTTGTATTTCAATTTTCTTAATGGTGGTTATAATGAAAAAGTTAAAATAATTGAGGAATTTAAGAAGTCAGCTAAGTAGGTTTTAATTAGCTGACTTCTTACTATTTTAACCCTTTGGTTTAAACACCAAAGAACCCATGAATCCAAAAATGATTGCAGCGGAGATACCTGCACTTGTAATTTCGAAGATTCCTGTAAGTACACCAATGATACCATGTTTCTCAGATTCTGCTAAAGCCCCTTTGACCAATGCATTCCCAAAGCTACATATTGGTACGGAAGCACCTGCACCTGCAAACTTAATTAAAGGATCATATAAACCAAGGCCGCCTAATATAGCTCCAACTACAACTAACGTACTAGTTGTATGGGCAGGAGTAAGTTTGAATACGTCCATCATAAGTTGTCCAATGACACATATTGTGCCTCCTACTATAAAAGCCCAAATGAATTTTTCCATTAGATAACACCTCTTTTACATTTCTATAGATACTGCATGGGCTATGCAAGGGATACTTTCTTTTTGTTGATAGGACATGGGAGACATTAATGCACCTGTTGCTACAATTAATATTCTTTTTAATTCTCCTCTGCGCATACGATTTAGAAAATGTCCATATGTTACAGTAGCGGAACAACCACAACCACTGCCACCCGCCATCACGGGTTGATCTTTTTTATATATCAATATTCCACAATCGGTAAAAATTTCAGGTGGCATTTTAAAACCATGTTCAGTGAGTAAATCACAAGCGATCCTATGACCTACTTGACCAAGATCACCAGTGGCAATGAGATCATAATAGGATGGATCAATATTCAAATCTCTAAAATGAGCTTCAATTGTATCCACTGCTGCAGGAGCCATTGCTGAGCCCATATTGAAAGGGTCGGAAATGCCCATATCTACTACCCTGCCGATGGTAGCTGAAGTAACACGGGGTCCTTGACCATTCTTAGATAATAATACAGCGCCTGCTCCAGTAACAGTCCATTGTGAAGTTGGAGGTTTCTGAGAGCCATATTCTGTTGGATACCTAAATTGTTTTTCAGCTGAGGCATTATGACTACATGCTGCAGCTATGATATAGTTTGCTGCGTTGCTATCAATAAGTAAAGAAGCTAAGGCTAAACCCTCCATAGAACTAGAACAGGCACCAAAAATACCTAAAAAAGGTGCACCTAATGTACGTGCAGTAAAACTGCTAGAGATGATTTGATTCATTAAGTCTCCACTAATAAAGAATTGAATATCTTCTTTTTTCTTCTTTGCTTTTTCAATCACTTTTTCACATGCTTCTTCTAGTAACTTTTTTTCTGCTTTTTCAAAGCTATCTTGTCCTAACCATAAATCTTCATGAAGAATATCAAAATCCTCAGCTACATTTCCTTTCCCTTCGAAAGGACCGCCAATAGCAGCTGATGATAATATAACAGGTTTAGAATTAAAAACCCATGATTGATGTCCTTTAAGCATTTACATCCCACCTAACCATTGTATTGTTATTTTTAAAAGGGCAACGACAAAGGCTGAAAAAACGCCCATAGCAATAACGGAACCAGCTAGTTTAAACATATTCCCGCCTACACCTAATACATATCCTTCGCTACGATGCTCTATTGAAGCAGAGGCAATGGTATTAGCAAAACCTGTAATAGGAATAATTGTTCCAGCACCAGCCCATTGAGCAATCTGATCATATACACCAAAGCCTGTGAGTAAAACAGAAATAATAATTAGAATTGCTGTCGCAGGATTTCCAGCTGTTATTTCTGTGAAATTAAAATAAGTTATAAAGATCCATTGTAATCCTTGCCCTATCGTACATATAAAACCCCCAACAAGAAATGCTCTTATGGTATTTCTAAGAACTTTTCTCTTTGGTTCTCTAGCTTTGGAAAACTTTTGATATTGTTGCTGCGCTGGTGTTAATTTTTTAGTTTGTTTATTAGACACGTATAATTCACCTTCTAACGTAATAAATGAGGTTCTAGTTTTTTTATCATTTCTTGAAATTCATGTGCATTGTTTGAATACATAGATTTTGCCTTTTGATTGTCTGTATCTAGAGCAAAAGAACAAAGATCAGCTTGAATTTTTTCAAGGGTAGCATAAAGTAATTCTTGTACTTTTGCCTCAGGAAGTTGTACAGAATCATCGAATAAATCTACGTATAAATCACCAGAAGAGTCTACTTGTGCAATAAAGACATTGTCTAGAGACACTTCCATAGTTTCTAATTCTACGTTTAGCCAGCCTCTGTTTAACCCCATGTTTTTTAATGGTTCATCTAATATAGTTCCATCTAAAATCACCGTTTGAGGTGCACTTTGGGGTGATACAATTGTCCCTAAATTATGAGGCGTAATAGGATTTTTATCGGATTTTAATAGTAGATTAATTTCACCCGTAGATTCCATAATAGCAAATTCAACATCTGCTAAATTAAATGCATTTTTAGACCGAAGTTCCTTTAAAAGCTCTTCGCCTGTGAGTCTTAGTTGACTTAGGCTTTCTTCCATGACCTTACCATGCTTTACTAAAATTGTTTCTTTTCCATATACTAAGTCATGAATCCATTTACTTTTCATAGATAAATAATCTAATGCAATAGGGAACAAAAACCAAATCCCTAAAGTGATAAATCCAAAGGCTAAATTTTTAATAAGATTTGTGGCCATTAAAGCAACTAAAATCGCAATTACAGAATAATTAATGAATTGGAATGGTGTCATTCTAATGAGTTGTCTTTTTCCCATGATCCTAATAAAAGCAAAAGTTATAAAAAATAATGCTATTGACCTTATAAGTATTTCAATCCAGTCTTTCATATTTTCCCCTCACTTAATAAGCTCTATATTGTGGTTCTTCCAACTCTATGGTTTTAAGTCTTTTATTTAAATCATCAATAACTTTATTTGTTGTCATTAATGCTTCTGCATAAATGGATCTTGCAGATTCATCTTGAACTTTAATAGAATAGGTTCTTAATGTGCCCTGTGCCCCTTTTAGATTAGCAAGTGTTTGTTTAACGCTAGCACCAACCGTCATATAAAAAATCTCCTTTTTATAAATTTTATACGATAACTAACAATTCTAATACGCCCACTTTTGCAAGTTGGAGATAAGAATTGTAAAGTTCCTGGATAAGTTCAGCTAGAATTAAGATGGAGTTAAAATTCTAGCTGAATTAAGTTTCACTTTATATAAATCTAGTTTTACAATTAATTATTGTTTATATTCATTTATTAAAAATTAAATATTTTCTAAAAAAAATAATATTTTTTTTGGATTTGATAATACTATATATGTACTTAGTATTAACTCAAATAGAGGAGGAATCTTATATGACAACAATCAATAAACTGGAACAAGCATTAGCAGGATCAGAAGGTCTAGCTTCACAATTAAAAACTTTTGCTTTGGATACAGATGATAAGCAAGCAAAACAAATGTTTAATCAATTATCTACAACTATGGACAATGCAGCTAAAACACTTAAAAGTAGAGTAGACTATGTAAAAAGTGAAGAACCTCAATATAATCAGCCACAATAAAAAAAGTATAGCACCTAATGGGTGCTGTACTTTTTTCATTTCTTAAATATGATTAACCTTATTTAAAAAGTCTATTTTCTTCTCGGTGTGTGTAAGGTATTCTTCATGTGAGATTACGCTTTCATCCTCTAGTTTTTTTATGTATTGAATAAAATCTTTACATAGAGAACATAATTCTATTTGTATTTCTTTTAAATTTTCGTCATACATGAAATATCCCTCTTTCATAGAACAAATTTTAATTAAAGTATATTATAAGAATATTCTATATTTTAATTTAAATACCTTCTTTTTATTTACTGTTCTTGGAATTTATTGTCAGATATTTCAATTTGGAATTGATTTGTTTTTCCCATCATATAAGCGAGTTTAATGATTGATTTTTCTTCAGTAGTTATTTTTCTATCAAACATTTTTTCAAATTGTTGAATTAAATGATAAGTATCAACTTTTTGATTTTTTTTGTTATGTCTATTTCGTCTCTTGTGATGATCATGCGTATATATTTTAGATTCCATATTTTCATTATAGAGTTTCTTGAAAATTTCAGATGTATAGTAAGCATCGTTAAAAGCATTATGAAATTCCTGCTTAAGTGTAATATTTAATAATTCTACTGTATTACGTAGACCTATTGTAGTTCCTTTTGGACAATTTAAATATTTGGATGCATAAGACTGAATATTAATATATTCTTTAGGTATTGGAGACAGACTTAACTGATGATATGAGATGTTTCTTAATAATTCTTTTATATCCACTGTGCCCCATACGCATAAGATACTTCTATCGTTTTTAATAAATTCAACAAATTCTTTATAGACTTCATCAAAAGGTTGAGCACTATTTAATTGATCTATTGTTATTCCTGTAAGGTTTTTTACAACAGGATGAAGTTGATTATATATTTTAGGTTTTATTAGTTTATCTAGGGTTGAAATTGTATGGAAATTTTCATCAAGCTTTAGCGCACCAATCTGAATGATTTCAAAAGGACATTCAGAATTTTTTAAGTTGGTATCTTCTCTTATCGAGTTGGAGCCTTGATTAAATTCTAAATCAAATATAATATAATTCATGGTATCATCCCCTAAATATAATATAACTAGTATCAATAATAATTCTACTAAATCAAGTTTAACTTTTATATTACTTATTATGACACTAATTCTCGTAAAAAGATAGGTTGACTTAATGTATATGACTAAAACGTTTTGATTATTGCAATAAGATAGAGATATAATAAGAACGAGGAATAGGAATTTTTCAAATTAGAGATTAAAAATGAAATGAGAATGGAGTGGACATTATGCTGAATATAGGATCACATTTGAGTGTTTCAAAAGGATATGAAAATATGGGAAAAACAGCACTTGATATGGGTGCAAATACATTTCAATTTTTTACAAGGAACCCTAGAGGAGGACAAGCAAAAGATTTAGACTTAAAAGATCTTGGAAAATTGAAAGTTTTAATGAAAGAAAATAATTTTGCGCCAATTTTAGCACATGCACCCTATACTATGAATATGGCATCTTTTAAAGATAATATATGGGAATTTGCAAAGATGGCTTTGGCAGATGATTTGAAAAGATTAGAACTTATACCATGTAATTTATACAATATTCATCCAGGAAATCATACTGGAAAAGGGGTAGAGTACGGAATTAATAGGATTGTAACTATATTAAATGAAGTTATTACAGGGAATGAAACGACCACTATTTTGTTAGAGACGATGGCTGGAAAAGGAACAGAGATTGGTACTACGTTTGAAGAATTAAAAATGATTATAGAGAATGTAAAATACAATGAATTAATGGGGGTAACATTGGATACTTGTCATGTTCATTCTGCCGGATATGATATTGTAAATAATTTAGATGGCGTATTAAATGAATTTGATGAAATAATAGGATTGGATAGATTAAAAGCAATACATCTAAATGATAATATGACAGAATTCAGGAGTAAAAAAGATAGACATGCAGGCGTAGGTGAAGGGAATATTGGACTTGAAGCTATTGTAAATATAATCAATCATCAAAAATTAAGAGATATACCTTTCTTTTTAGAAACCCCTTATGACATAGAAGGGCATAAAAGAGAGATTGAGGTTTTAAAAAAATTATATAAATAGAATACACTTGATCACAGTGTATTCCTTTTTTATTTTAATCTAATATAATATATAATAAAATGTTGACATTAATATTACAATAGTGTACTATTTAAATATAACAGTGATACGAGAGAGGTGAACTCATGGAATTTGATACGAGGAGTCCTATTTATCTGCAAATTATTGAAAAAATAAAAAAAGAGATTATATTAGGGAAGATAAAAAAAGGTGACAAACTTCCTTCTGTAAGAAGTATGGCTGTAGAATTGAAGGTAAATGTAAATACAGTACAACGAGTATATCAGGAATTAGAAAGAGAAGGCGTTACATTTACCCAAAGAGGAAAGGGGTCTTTTATTACAGAAGATGAAGGCGTAATTCACAACATTAAAAATAAGATGGCAAATGAACTACTTAGAAATTTTGTAAAAGGAATGAAAGAAGTAGGATATTCTAATGAAAAAATTTTAGAATGTATTAATGGGTATATGGAGGAGGATGAAAATGGAACTGTTGAGAGCTGAAAATGTGACTAAGAAGTATATTACTAAAAAGGCTTTAGTAAATTTAAGTGTAACAATAGAAGAAGGAAAGATCTATGGGTTATTAGGCCCTAATGGGTGTGGAAAAACAACTTTTATGAAAATGATGGCAGGACTGATTCAACCAAGTAATGGGACAATTGAAATAAACGGAAATAAAATAGGAACAAAGACAAAGGAAATTGTATCCTTTATGCCAACCAGCAATTATCTTCCTAAGTGGATGAAGATTAAGCAGTGTATAGGGTATTTTCATGATTTGTTTGAAGACTTTGATATAAAAAAAGCAAATGACATGATCGTTTTTATGGGACTAAAAGAAGATCAAAAAGTAAAATCTCTATCAACGGGTATGTTGGGAAGATTGAAACTAAGTTTAGCACTTTCTAGAAATGCAAAATTATTCGTTTTAGATGAACCTTTTAATGGGATTGACCCTATTTCAAGAGAAAAAACCATAGAGGTAATTTTAAATGCTTGTAATGAAGAAAATACGATTATCATTTCAAGTCATTTAGTAAAGGAATTAGAACGAATTTTAGATGAAGTGATTTTTATGGATCAAGGAAATGTTATAGTAACTGGGAATGCTGAAGATATTAGAACAGAAAAGGGAATGTCCATAGATGAAGTATATAGGGAGGTGTACGCAAATGCTTAAATTAATGAAGTATGAATGGATGAATAGATGGAAAATTTTCTTGGGTGGTTTGACCGTTTGCATATTATTAAATATAGATATTGTAAGTAGAATAATGAATAAAAATGATTATTTATCCCTTTATACAGGGACTTTATTTCTTGTGGTATTTGTAATGGGAATTGTTTTAGCGGTTGACCATATAATAAGAATGTATAAAAGTTTATTTACTGAAGAAGGTCAACTTTTATTTACAACCCCATTAAGTGGATATAAAATTTTAGGAGGAAAAATTGCTAATATTATTTTGGAAAGTTTAGGGATTGGCGTATTTGCAGGAATTTTTTGGTTTGTTGATTATAAAGTAATCCTTAATAAAGTTCCAGAGTTAGAAATGCTATCAAAACTTCCTCCAAATTTTGTATTGAATATAATGAAAATGTTGATGTTGATGTTATTTGGATATATAACTTTGATTCTAATGATTTATTTATCAATGGCTTTGGCAAAAAGTATTTTTTCTGCTATTAAGTATGGAAAATTATTATCTTTTCTATTTTTTATTCTAATTTCAAAGGTTGTAGGTACGATTACAAGTTGGCTTGGTTCTTTTACTGATAGTTCTTACCTATTAGCGAACGGAATTGATTTTACAATTCCTAATACAAGTTTTTTAATTAGCATAGGTATGATTGCAATGGTATTTATAGTAACCGGATATTTATTAGACCGTAAAATTAATTTATAAAAATTGCCCTACTGACTTCGATTCAGTAGGGTTATTTACATTTATAACAGTATTTATATGGGATATTTAAGTAAATTATTCTTCAATCATAAAAAAATGTGATAGTAGTATGGGTGTTTGAATATTCATAATACAAACAACATGTTGACAATTCATTATAACTTGGTTAAAATTTACTAAAGAGGAAATATTATTTATAAAAGCCATCAAAAATTTGAAAACGGGGGATTGAGCATGAAAAAATTAGTATCAGTATTACTTGTGTTGTCGTTAATGTTTACATTGGTAGCATGTAATTCAGCAGAAAAAGCAACGAGTGAACCTGAAGAAGAAAGTTTGAAAATTGGTGTAACTATTTATAAGTTTGATGATAACTTCATGTCATTTGTACGTCGTGCAGTTGAGAAAAATGCAGAAGGTAAAGCAGAGTTAATTTTAAATGACTCACAAAATGATCAAGCAAAGCAAAATGACCAAGTGGAAATGATGCTTTCTAAAGGTGTTAAATCTTTAGCAATCAACTTAGTTGACCCTCAAGCAGCACCTACAATCATTGCTAAAGCAAAAGAAGAAGGTACACCAGTTGTATTCTTTAACAAAGAGCCAAGTGCAGAAGATATGGCATCTTATGAAAAATGCTGGTATGTAGGTACTACTTCATCTGAATCAGGAATTATCCAAGGTAAATTAATAGCAGATTCTTGGAAAAATCATCCTGAATGGGATAAAAATAGAGATGGAAAAATTCAATATGTATTATTAAAAGGAGAGCCAGGACATCCAGATGCTGAAGCTCGTACTAAATATTCTGTAGAAACTGTTGTTTCTGAAGGAATCCAAGTTGACGAATTAGAACTTCAAACAGGTATGTGGGATTCTGTTAAAGCAAAAGAATTAATGGATGCATGGTTTGCTAAACATGGTGATTCTATTGAGTTTGTTATTGCGAATAATGATGCAATGGCATTAGGTGCAGTAAACTCATTAAAAGCAGAAGGATACTTTAAAGAAGATAAAATTATGCCTGTAGTTGGTGTAGATGCGATCCCAGATGCACTTACACAAATTGAAGCAGGAACTTTAGTTGGTAGTGTACTTAATGATGCAGCAAATCAAGGTAAAGCCACTGTAGATTTAGCTTTAAATGTTGCAGAAGGTAAAGATGTATTAGATGGAACAGAGTGGAAGCTTGATGATAAGAAATCTGTTCGTGTACCTTATTTACCTATTACAAATGATAATATTCAAATTGCAAAAGACTGTTATGCAGAATAATAGTTAATATAAAGATGCATAGGCATTGTAAATGCATATGCATCTTTATTAATATTACATAGGTATGTAAGAAAGGAGGCTTATTTATGACGAGCACTAAAATAAATAATCTAGATGATAAATCTTTATTAGAAATGATTAATATATCGAAGGAGTTTCCCGGTGTTAAAGCATTAGATCAAGTAAGGTTAAAAGTTCGTAAGGGAAGCGTTCATGCTCTAATGGGAGAAAATGGTGCTGGAAAGTCAACTTTAATGAAATGTTTATTTGGAATTTATAAAAAAGATGAAGGTCAAATTATATTCGAAGGGAAAGAAATAAATTTTGAATCATCAAAACAAGCATTAGATAGTGGCGTTTCAATGGTACACCAAGAATTAAATCAAGTACAGTCAACAACCGTAATGGATAACATTTGGCTTGGACGTTTTCCTAAAAGAGGATTTTTTATCGATGAGGAAAAAATGTATAATGATACATTGAAAATTTTTAAGGATTTAGATATTTCTGTAGATCCTCGTGAAAAAGTTGGAAATTTACCTGTATCAGAAAGTCAAATGGTTGAAATTGCCAAAGCTGTTTCTTATCATTCAAAAATAATAGTAATGGATGAGCCAACATCATCATTAACAGAAAAGGAAGTTGGTCATTTATTTAAGATTATAAATGCATTAAAAGATCGAGGGGTAGGAATCATATATATTTCTCATAAAATGGAAGAAATCAAACAAATTGCTGACGAAGTAACCATAATGCGTGATGGAAAATGGATTGCAACGAAGGATACGGATGATATAACAATGGATGAAATTATTAAACTGATGGTTGGACGTGATTTAACTCATCGTTTTCCACCAAAAACAAATAAACCGGGTGATGTAATACTAGAAGTTAATAATTTAACTGCATCTTATCAACCATCTATTCAAGATGTTTCATTTACGTTAAGAAAAGGTGAAATTTTAGGAATTGCAGGACTTGTAGGAGCAAAAAGAACAGAACTGATCGAATCTATTTTTGGAGCAAGAAATGTGAATTCTGGAGAAATATATTTAAATAATAAAAAATTAAACAATAAAAATCCATACATTGCAATAAAAAATGGATTTGCTCTTGTTACAGAAGAACGCCGTGCAACGGGTATCTTTGGCATGTTAGATATTAGTTTTAATTCGATTATAGCAAATATGGATAAATATGTAAAGTGGAACAAGCTGTTAGATGAAAAACAAATAAAGAAAGATACAGATTGGGTTATTGATAGTATGAGTGTGAAGACGCCATCTCATAAAACATTAATTAGTTCATTATCAGGTGGAAATCAACAAAAGGTTATTGTTGGACGATGGTTATTAACTGAACCTGAAATATTATTATTAGATGAACCAACTCGTGGAATTGATGTTGGTGCTAAATATGAAATTTATCAATTAATGATTGATTTAGGGAATAAAGAAAAAGGCGTTATTATGGTGTCATCGGAAATGCCTGAGTTATTAGGTATTACGGATAGGATATTGGTTATGAGCAATGGTAGAGTAGCTGGAATTGTAAATACAGAGGAAACAACACAAGAAGAAATTTTAAAACTATCAGCCAAGTACCTATACGTTAGGAGGAATGAATATGCCGAAAATTGATATAAAAAAGAAAAATTTATCAAAAGAAAATGTATTAAATTGGATGATGAATAATGCAATTTTTTTAGTGCTTATTGGATTACTTGTAATCATTGTGTCCGTTTCACCAGATTTTATATCATTACGAAACTTAAGAAATATTTTATCACAAGCATCAACGCGTGTTATTATGGCTCTTGGTGTTGGTGGAATAATTGTTGCTAAAGGGACAGACCTTTCACTAGGTCGTTTAGTAGGTCTTGCAGCTGTGGTATCAGCTTCACTCTTACAAGATCCTGAATATGCTTATAAGATGTATCCAAATTTACCTCATTTACATATTTTTATACCGATCATATTGGTTATGATTATTACTGGTTTTTTTGGTTTAATCAATGGATTTATAGTTGCTAAATTGAAAGTTGATCCTTTTATTGCAACATTAGGAATGATGGTCATCGTATACGGTGTTAATTCCATTTATTTTGATCGCCCCCCTTATGGAGCTCAACCAATTGGAGGACTTGATGAAGCATTTACACATTTTGCCCAAGGTGCTTTTATGATTGGTGGATTTAAAATTCCATTTCTTGTGATTTATGCAGCCATTGTGACGATCATCATTTGGACATTATGGAATAAAACAAAATTTGGAAAAAATATTTTTGCAATTGGTGGCAATATTGATGCTGCTACTGTATCAGGTGTAGATGTTGTTAAGTATCTTGTAATGGTTTATGCACTTGGAGGAATGTTGTACGGATTAGGTGGATCATTAGAAGCAGCTCGTATCGGTAGTGCTACGAATAATACGGGTAATATGTATGAACTTGATGCAATTTCTGCATGTATTGTAGGTGGATTATCTTTCTCCGGTGGTATTGGTACTGTCGGTGGAATCGTTATTGGGGTATTAATATTCCAAGTTATTGCATATGGTTTATCATTCATTGGCGTAAATCCATATCTACAATTTATTATTAAAGGTTTAATTATTATTGTGGCAGTAGCTATCGATTCAAGAAAGTATATCAAGAAAAAATAGATTGTACAGTACATAATACTTAATGTACAACTATTTTATGTAGGAGTGTATAATATGAATTTAGATCATTTAGTAGATGATTTTAATGAAATTTTTAAAACGAAAAAAGAAGTTCATACTTTTTTTGCACCTGGAAGAGTAAATTTAATTGGTGAGCATACGGACTATAATGGCGGGCATGTTTTTCCTTGTGCACTAACTTTTGGAACATACGCGATTGCTCGTAAAAGAGATGATTCCAAAATTAGATTATTCTCAAAAAATTTTAATGATATAGGAATTATTGAAGTAGATCTTTGTGATTTAGTTTATGATAAAAAAGATGATTGGGCAAATTATCCAAAAGGCGTTGTGAAAATATTTAAAGATGCAGGGCTTGAAATTGAAACTGGATTTGAAGTCCTGTTCTTTGGAAATATTCCAAATGGTGCTGGTTTATCATCTAGTGCATCCATTGAATTGGCTACAAGTATAGTTTTAAAAGATTTATTTAATTTAGATATTGATATGATTCAAATGGTGAAATTAAGCCAAAAATCAGAAAATGAATTTATTGGTGTAAAATGTGGCATAATGGACCAGTTTGCAATTGGTATGGGGAAAAAAGAGTATGCCATTTTATTAGATACGAATACGTTAAAGTATGAATATGTTCCAATGAAATTAGATGGAATTTCCATTGTCATTGCAAATACAAATAAACGTAGAGGGTTAGGAGATTCAAAATATAATCAAAGACGTAGTGAATGTGAAAGTGCTTTAAAAGTATTACAAGAAAAACTAGATATTTCTTCCTTAGGGGATTTATCTGAAGAAAGATTTGAAGAAAATAAAGATTTCATTCAAAATGAAATTCATAGAAAACGTGCAAAACATGCTGTGTATGAAAATCAACGAACGATGAAAGCTGTAAAAGCTTTAAATGATGGAAATATTAAAGGTTTTGGACAACTAATGAATGGATCCCATATTTCATTACGGGATGACTATGAGGTTACGGGTACTGAATTAGATACTTTAGTATCAGCAGCTTGGAAAAATGGTGCTATTGGTTCAAGAATGACTGGAGCAGGATTTGGTGGATGTACCGTGAGTTTAGTATATGATCATGAACGTACAGGGTTTATTGAAAAAGTTGGAAAAGACTATGAAGAAAAAATTGGATATAAAGCTGATTTTTATGTGGTTTCAATCGGTGATGGAGCTAGACAAATATAGTTTAGTGCAACAAGAGGTAGTTTTTTCCCTTAACATATGAAAAACTACCTCTTATTGTGCATAGAAGGAGGGAATAGTATGGCAGTTTTGGTATGTGGTGGAGCAGGATATATTGGCTCTCACTGTGTTTATGATTTGATTGATAAAAGGGAAGAAGTAATTGTTATAGATAATTTGCAAACAGGTCATTTAGATGCTGTACATAAGGATGCTAAATTTTATCAAGGGGATATTCGAGATAGAGAATTTTTAGATCAGGTATTTAGTGAAAATGAAGTAGATGCAGTAATACATTTTGCAGCAAATTCATTGGTAGGTGTAAGTATGAAAGAACCTTTAACGTATTACAACAACAATGTATATGGTACACAAGTTTTACTTGAATCAATGAATAAGTACAACGTAAATAAAATTGTATTTTCTTCCACAGCCGCAACCTATGGAGAACCAGAAAATATTCCGATTTTGGAGACTGATAAAACAGAACCTACAAATCCGTATGGGGAGACAAAGTTAGCAATAGAAAAAATGATGAAGTGGTCTGACAAAGCTTATGGCCTTAAGTATATTGCACTTAGGTACTTTAATGTGGCGGGAGCACATGAAAGTGCTTCTATTGGTGAGGATCATAGTCCTGAAACACATTTGATTCCATTAATACTACAAGTTCCATTACAGAAACGTGAACATATCTCTATTTTTGGTGAAGATTATGATACACATGATGGTACCTGTGTTAGAGATTATATTCATGTGATGGATTTAGTAGATGCACATATTCTGGCTTTAAATAAATTGCGTGAAGGAGCAGAAAGCTCTGTTTATAATTTGGGAAATGGGGAAGGATTTTCTGTTAAGGAAATGATAGAAGCAGCAAGAAAAGTAACGAATCATCCAATACCAGCAGTTGTGAGTGAGAGAAGAGTAGGCGATCCATCAAAACTTGTAGCTTCAAGTAAAAAAGCACAAAAAGAATTAGGTTGGAACCCTCAATTTACAAGTGTTGAAGAAATCATAGGCTCAGCATGGAAGTGGCATGAAAATAATCCAAATGGATTTGAAAAGTAAGAGGTGATGTATTCGTGGATATTTATAAAGAAATAAAACGTCTTATTAATTATGGTATTGATAAAGAATTGATTTATAAAGAAGATGAAATTTATGTAACAAATAAAATCTTAGAAATTTTAAAACTAGATGAATATGAAGATATAAACATAGAAAAAGAGAATTTAGAAAACCCGCAGTCCATTTTAGATACTATTTTAGAGTATGCTTATGAAAATGGAATATTAAAATATAATACAGTAACATATGGAGATTTATTGGATACGAAAATAATGGATTGTTTTATTCCTCGTCCAAGTGAAATTATACGAAAATTTTATGAAGAATATAAAGTGAAACCAGAATTGGCAACAGAAAATTACTATAAGATGTCAAAAGCATCTAATTATATTAGAACAAAAAGAACAGATAAAAATGTAAGATGGAAAACGAATACTGATTTTGGAGAATTAGAAATTACGATTAATCTTTCAAAACCAGAAAAAGATCCAAAGACCATTGCTGAAGCTAAGAATATGAAATTAAATGCTTATCCAAAGTGTTTGCTGTGTAAAGAAAATGAAGGGTATGCAGGTCGTATAAAGCATCCTGCAAGACAGAACCATAGAGTGATACCAATTACGTTATGTAATGAAGATTGGTTTATTCAATATTCTCCTTATGTTTATTACAATGAACACTCCATTGTCTTTAAAGGGAAACATGATCCAATGAAGATTACAAAGGCTACTTTTGAAAGATTATTAGGGTTTGTAGATAAATTTCCTCATTATTTTATTGGATCAAATGCTGATTTACCCATTGTAGGAGGATCAATTTTATCACATGATCATTTTCAAGCTGGAAATCATGAATTTCCTATGGAAATAGCACCCATATTAAAAGAGATAAATATGAAAGGATTCGAAGATATAGAAGTGGGTATTGTTAAATGGCCTTTATCCGTTATACGAATTAGAAGTGAAAAAATAGATAGACTAGTTAAACTGGCTAGTAAAATCCTTGACGGTTGGAGAGGGTATAGTGATGAAAGGGTAGATATTTTATCCCATACAAACAAAGAACCACATAATACAATTACGCCTATAGCAAGATATAAAAATAATAAATTTGAATTAGATTTAGTCCTTAGAAATAATAGAACAAGTGATGAGCATCCTCTTGGTATTTTCCATCCACATAGTGATGTTCATCATATTAAGAAAGAAAATATTGGACTAATAGAGGTTATGGGACTTGCTGTATTGCCAGCAAGATTGAAATTAGAATTAGAATTATTAAAAGAATGTCTTTTAGGGGTTAAAAATATTCGTGAATATGATGATTTAAAAAAGCATATAGAATGGTTTGATTATTTAAAAGATAAATATAAAGACCCTAATGTGGATTTTGATAAGATATTAAAATTAGAAGTAGGCAAAACTTTTGAAAGAATACTAACAGATGCTGGTGTATTTAAACAAGATCATAAAGAAATAGAGGCCTTTGAGCGGTTTATTAATAGTCTATAGTAGGTGATACTTATGTATTCAATTAAAAATGCTTTTAATATAGAAGAAAGGCAAGTTAAACGAATAAGTATAAAAAATAAAAAAAATATGGAAGTTACCTTATTAAATTATGGTGCAACCATAGTAGCAATATGGGTTCCAGATAAAAATGGAAATATGGAAAATATAGTATTAACCCATGAACATATAGAAGATTATATTAAAAACCCATCCTATTTTGGTGCAATTGTGGGTAGAACCTCTGGCCGTATTGCAGCTGGTAAATTTGTTTTAGATAAAAAAGTATATGATTTAAATAAGAATTATGGAGTAAATCAAGGACATGGAGGTTTTAAGGGATTTAGTTTTCAAGTTTGGGATTATAAGATACTAGAAAAAGAAAATAATACAATTGTTGAGTTTACTTACTTATCTAAGGATGGGGAGGAAAATTATCCAGGAAATTTAAAGGTAAAAGTTATTTATACTTTGACAGAAAATAATGAATTATGGATTGAGTATGAAGCAAACACGGATAAAAAGACCCTATGTAATTTAACAAATCATTCCTATTTTAATGTATCTGGTAATTATAAACGAAAAGTAACAGAACAATATTTAAAAATCAAATCAAATTACTTCTTAGAATTAAATCGTAATCAAATTTCTACAGGTAAATTGATTGATGTTAAAAATACACCTATGGATTTTAAAGAATGTAAGTTAATAGGAAAAGATATAGAGTGTAATTATGAACAATTGATCATGACAAATGGATATGATCACACTTGGGTTTTAAATGGAAAAAAAAATCAGATTGAGATGATAGATTTATTAAGTGGCAGAAAGATGATCATTACAACTACTTATCCTAGTGTAGTGGTTTATAGCTATAATTTCCCCAATAATGAAAAATTGAAATATGGAAATATAGGAAGTAAATATGATGGGATTTGTTTTGAAACACAATATGAACCGGACGGTATGAATCATGAAAATTTAACTTCAGCTATTTTAGATGTAGGTAGGAAGTATTATGAAAAAACAGAGTATAAGTTTTCTATTATATAGGAGGTAGCAATGTGTACTTAGGCATAGATTATTACCCAGAATATTAGGATATGGGTATGATTGATGAGGATATTGAGTAAAGTTGTAAGTAAAACAAAAAGGTTATAGAGTTGAAGCTATAGCCTTATTTGTATTATATAACTTTATTTGTATTAGATAAAATGTATGAAAAAAATACAATACAGTACAGAAGAATTGGGACAAAAAATTAATACATCCACTGAGTTGATTAATGAAGCTGTCTACGTTACAAATGAAATGGATAAGCTAGGTAGAGAAGGTAGTATTATTATCTCTGATTTATATGAAAAAACTATGCCTACATAGAAATAGACGTAGTTTTTTTTACACAGCCTGAGATAAATTATTATACAATTTCAATGGTTGTCTTAATCAAATCTTTATCTCTTGATGAACTACCCATCATGATCTCGAATTCACCGGGTTCTACAACGGACTTACATTGTCTATTGACGAGTGAAAGAGAAGAAGCAGGAATTGTAATTTTTACTGCATTTTTTTCACCAGGTTTTAAAGTGATGCGTTTGAATCCTTTTAATTCCTTGATAGGTGTTGTTACTGAAATAAAGATATCATTTATATAAAGTTGAACAATTTCAGTTCCTTCGTAGTTTCCGACATTATATACGTCGACAGAAACAGAAAGGTCATCAGTAGCTTTTAATTTTCTTGAGGATACTTTCAAATTTGAATATTCATAATGGGTATAGGATAGCCCAAAACCAAATGAAAATAGTTGAAGCTATCTGTTGTTTCGTATGTAGATAGCCTACGTTATTCCAGTCAGTAACGACAAAACCTTTAAAGTCCCATTCTTTTTTCAATAGATCAGTAAGCATCCATTTATTAGCAGAACAAGGTATGCCATCTATGGCGTTATATCCAGCCATAAAGGTTGAACAACCAGCATTTACAGCTTCTTTAAAAGGGGGAAGAAAAATGGAACGAAGTTTACGCTGTGAAACATCAGCTTCTGAGGAATCTCTAGTCTAGTTTCAGCTGCTATTTTTTGAAGTTTAATAACATCCTTACCTGTAACATGAAGAAATGAACCAATATGTTTTTTGAAAATCCAATTTTCTGGATCAAATCTTCCATCTACTTGACACATTTGTCCAACTTTTTCTTCTAGGATCATTCTACTAAGTAAGTCTTTTGTTCTTTTAGCAGGCGTATAAGAAGGGTTTTTATAAACTTCCAACATAATAATTAACCTCCATTTTCTAAGTGAATATCATACTTTTTTTATTTCTTCAATTGTACATTTTTAATATCTAAAAAAATGTCAAATTTTATCATTAAATAGTATGATTTCCTCTAGGAATCTGTTATTATTAAATATAGGAAAAATTTACTACATACGAAAGGGCTTGATTACTATCTAGTTTGTTACTCCTATATATGAAGCTCCTTTTTTTGTTTGAATAAAAGTATAAAAATATGATGAAATACTTTTGAATGGTATGAAAGGAGGATGTTGATGGGGACATATAAGCAAAGTACAAAAAAAGCAGATATAAATATACGTTTATCTGAATTTGAGATGCCTCCTATGCAGGATGTATTAATTGTTGGAAAAAGAGCACCTATTGGATCAGAAGCTGCAAGAAGAATGGTAGATATACTATCACCCGATCAATATGAAATTGTAAAGATCGAACATCCTGTTGTTGAAGCTATGATTATTAGAAGAGGATTATTAAATATTTTACCACAAGATAGGCTTATTGAATTAATAATGGAGGAGGGAGGAAAGATTGCTAACGAATCTACCATTATAAGGGCACAGATTAATATTACAATTGAGGTTAGTAAATCTATAGAAATATGATTAGAAAAGTTTCCGATATTATGAACAAAGATTTTATAATAATGAATGCACTTGATGGTGTTAGAACTATAATGAATATATCATTAGAAAAAGGAATAGGTTATTTCCCAGTAGCGGAAGAAGAAAGGATTATTGGTGTAATAACTTACAAAGAGTTAATGCAAGCGCATCCTAATAGGATTGCAGCAGATGCCATAACGCAAAACTTTTTAAGTATTAATACAGATACATCCATATGGGAAGCGAAGGAATTATTTGAAGGAAAAAATACGGAGAGTCTTTTAGTCGAAAAGAATAATGAAGTAGTAGGACTGGTTACAGAATCTGATTTAAGCATTGAATTGGGTAAGCATATAGATTTGCTTACAGGACTTTATAAAAGTGATTACATATATTATCATATTGCAAAATTAATTGAAAATAAAAGTGGAATATCTGTTATATTTATAGATGTTAATAATTTTGGATATATTGATAAAGAGTATGGACATATTTGTGGAGATAAAATTTTAAAAGAGATTGCAATATTATTGAATAAGCATAAAGATCCAGATACATATTTATGTAGATTTGGTGGAGATGAATATATTGTGGTGACACCCTATCATATGGAAAAAGCAAAAAGTATGGCCAAAAAACTAATAGATATAGTTGGAACATATAAATTTCATGATGAATTTAATGTTAGTATTTCAGCAGGGATTGCTGAAGAAAGAATATATCAGAAAAGAATAACAGATATATATACAGTTGTTTCAAATTTAATAAATAGAGCAAGTTTAGCTTCTAGTAGAGCAAAAAAGAATAAATGTGAATTCATTACGGCATGTGAAATGAATATAGATGAAATTGCTTAGGTCATGTGATCATTATTATATAAAAGTATCCATATAAAAAGATTTCAATCTTTTTGTATGGATACTTTGTTTTTATTCCCTATGTTGTATTAAATCAATTGTACCTAAAACAACATGTGCTAAACCAAATCCTAAAACAGCAGTTTCGAGCATGGGAACAATATTCTTTTTACGCATTCCTGTTTTTCGCATATCTCTTGCTCTTAATGCAGCTGCACCGGCAGTGACTACAGTACCTAATGCTGTTGGAACTAAACCATCTCTCATGATATGACCTCCTATAATTGAGATAATATTATTCTTTGTAACAAAATAAGTTTTATCCTAGTCATTAAGTTACTTTATTACCATATCAACTTGGTGCATGGAATAATATGTAAATTTACTTATTGTTAATTGTCTACAAAACGATCTACTTTATTTTCTTTATTCCCTACAATATAGTTAATAATGCCGCCACTAAGAATTAAAATCCCTCCAAAGATACTATATAAATCTGGCATTTCTGACCATAGTAGGATTCCATATAAAGTTGAAAAAATAATATTAGCATAATCATAAATAGCAAGTTTTGAAGCAGGCGCATAACGATAACCTTTTGTAAGAAATATTTCAGCTCCTGTAGCAAATAGACCCATCATAAAAAGTGAAATCATTTCAGCTTTGCTTGGAAAAACAAATTTTCCAATAATCATAAATGGAATGGTAGCAATTACTGAAAATAATGAAAAAGAAAAAACAATAATTTCAGGGGATGTATATAATCTTAGTTGTCTTACAGCTATATATGCCACTGAAACAAGTACTGCTGTACAAAGCCCAACAAGAGCTGGTAAAATCGTATAATTAAATTGAGGTTTTATTACGAATAGTACACCTATTAAAGAAATAACTACGGCATAAATTTGATTTTTTTGTATTTTTTCTTTTAAAAAAATATAAGAAAGAATAATGATGATGACTGGAGATATTTTATTTAGTATTACAGCATCACATAAAGGTAATTTTGAAAGAGTGTAATAATATCCTGTTACAGCCAATAATTCAAAAACAGCACGTATTATTAATAAATCGATTCTTTTACATTTTAGTTCGTTTCTATTTTTCAAAAGAAAATAACCTGTTACAATGGTTCCAACTAAACATCTAAAAAATATTTTTTCTGATAAAGGAATATTCGGTACGGATTTTACCCAAGCAGCCATTGAAGCAAAGCAAAAACTAGAAAGTAAAATATATAGTATTCCTTTTTTCTCACTGTTCACTGTATCACCATCCATTAATTAGTTTATTTTTAAAATTTCTATTTATTTTATCATTGTGGTTTATGTATGTACATAAAAAATATAATGCAATATAATATAAGCACATAATAATATGAATTGATTTATTGAAATACCTTATTTTATTAGGGAGTGACTAAAATGGATTTAACAGATTATAAAATTCTTGAAATATTACAATCAGACGGAAGAATAACAATGAAAGAATTAGGGAAAATGGTTGCTTTAAGTGCTCCAGCAGTAGCTGAAAGAGTTAAAAGATTAGAGGAAAATGGAATAATTACAGGTTATAAAGCAATTGTAGATGGTACAAAGATAGGAAGAAATGTAAATGCATTTATAAACGTCACTTCAAAACCTTCTAAACGGGAACAATTACTTCAGAATGTAATCCATAAAAATGATCGTATCTTGGAATGTCATTTAGTTACTGGTCCATACAGTATGGTCTTGAAAGTTAGTGTAGATAAAATGTCAGAATTACTAAAGCTTTTGTATGAGATTCAAATATATGGGGAAACAGAAAGTTTTATAATTGCAGATAGACCCCTTGTGAATAAAATTTTAAAACCTATAACCAATGCATAGTATAAGTTATGAAATAACAAATCTTAGATAAAAATATATTGTTACATATTTTTATCTAAGAAAGCTTTTATTCTTTGGAATACATTTTCAAACTTCCTACATGACATGCTTTTTCTGTGAACCAAAATGTAGCATTAGAATTATTTTTGACTAAGTTGAAAATTGCTACTGAATTGGTATAAGGGATAACGTGATCGTTTTTACTATGAATAAGAAAGATAGGTTTTGTAGGAATATGCTTTACTGTATTTATTGGAGAAGCTTCATTTATGTTTACACCATATATTTTAGACAGTAGAATCAATATCTTATTCTTAAAAGGAAAATGACGTAGTATAGACCAATAAGATAAATCACCTAAATTATTGGATATAGTGTTTAAATTATTTGGCAAAGTATTTATATCATCCATAATAAAAAGTTTTAAATCTCTAAAGGCACTATCTGCAATTAAGGCATCAACTCTTGAATCCGCTCCAGCAGTTTCGATTGAGGCAACGGCGCCCATAGAAAAACCAATAAGTGCAATTTTTTCGCCTATTTTACCACGTTGCTTTAAATAGTCTATGGCACCTAATACATCATACTTTTCATAACAACCAAAAGAAATTAAATCTCCTTGTGACTCACCCTGTCCTCTTAGATCAAATGCCAGTACGTTATATCCCCTAGGGATTAGATATTCAATTAATATTTTTGTTCGGCCACTCATGCGTCTATTTTCATCAAATCCATGTACGAAAATCAATGTCTTGTTACTTGGTGTTTTTGCATAAAAAAAAGTTCCTTTTAGAGTGAGATTATCTTTTTTACTTTTAAATACAACTTCTTCCCAGGAGAATTCTTTTGGATTTAAAGATACTTGTATTTGTATTTCTTTTTCTCTATGTATTAAAGAATTACTTACTTTATAATATGTAAAAGACATGGTTATGACGGATACTAAAAGAATGGATAATAACAGTATTAAAATAATTTTTGTAGGTCTATAATATTTATTAGTATTCGCTTTCATTTTCTTCGTTCCCTTGTTTTTTATTTTAATACTGTTCAAAATTCTATATATAGTATTCCCTTAAGATAACTATTTATTGATTGGTATTTTCATCCAAGTTTAAAACTTATTTTCCTTGGCGAACGTAAAAAAAGATTATATTAACTATAATGTAAATTTTTTTATTGTAGTTAGAAAAAACTAAAATTAGATAAGGAGATTGATTCACGAAAAAATATTATTACTGATAGGAATCTTTTTAATAACTGGATGCCAGGTAAAAGAAGCAAATACGATTCAAAAAATAGATAAAAAAGAGGAAGTAGCAATTGCTGATGAAAAAACCTTCGTTTTATAGACTGTAGTAAATATCAGCATTTTAAGGCTATGTAGTTCTAAAACTCATCCTAAAATCAAAGTCCATAAATAGACAGAGTTAAATGACTGCAATCAAGTAATTCCAATGCTTTTTATTCTACTTTGCACGTATAGCAGATTCGCTGGTACTATGCCTATTTGTTACATTTTTGGAAACACTTGAATAAAATGTAGTAGTATAATGAATTGGCTAAGTTTTATCTAATTTTTATTTTGAGAAAAGAGAAAGGTGATGCCAATAATTGCTACTATATATTAAACTAAGTAACGGAGGCGATTAGATGATGTTAAATTTTCAAAATATTAGTACAAATACAAGTACAGAACTAAATCTTGATCAAACCCCAAAAGAACTTTGGGATATGGCAGAGAAGTTAATAAAGGAAGGTCACGATCCAAAAGCAGAAATTGTATATAAAAAACTATTAAATAATACCAACTTGGCTCCATTGGCTTATTTTAGATTAGGAGAAATTGAAAATAGAAATAAAGATATTGAAAAATCATCTTTCTATCATACGAAAGCTTTTAAACTTGATAAAAAACTAACATTAAGGTTAGTAGCGCCAGATCACCCGAATTATTACTATCAATATGATGAAGTAGAAGAAATTGAAGTCAAAATATGCCCGCTTTGTAACGGTGAAAGTGAGCTACACAGTTGTTTTAATATGATATCTAATAATGCTAAACTATATGGATTTAACCCCATAAGAAAATGGAGACTCTGCAGAAAATGTAATCATATTTTTGCTGAGAACTATCCAAAAAATCTAGAAGAAATATTTTCTAGCACTGGGTCTAAGAACTACCTTAAGCCAAATGTAGGGTTATTTTCAATTTTAAGTAGTATTATTTCCAATATAAATAGTGTTGTCAGTGGTAATAAGCTTTTAGAGGTGGGCGTAGGAGCTGGCGAAATGATATCGGTTGCTAAAGGAATGTTATATGATGTTACTGGTTTAGACATTAGGCCTGTCTATGCTCAAAATGTCTCGGAAAGACTTGGTGTACCTGTATATTCAATAGATATTATGAGGTTTGAAACTGATAAATTATTTGATGTTATTATATTAGGAGATGTAATTGAACATCTTTCAAAACCAACGGATTTGCTAATAAAATGTAGCAAGATGTTAAATGAAAAGGGTGTTATTTGGATTTCTACTCCAAACTTCGAAAGTGCATTTTCTAATACTATGAAAGATAAAGATGCAATGTGGAGGGTATGGGAACATTTGAATTATTTTTCATATACTTCTCTAAATAACGTATTAAATAATCTTGGTTTTGAAGTGAAAGATTACAAAATATCACAGCATTACAATGGCTCAATGGAAGTTATCGCAAAAAGGAAAAGTTAATTTGCAAAATATCCATATTTGCTTCAGTGAAACAGACTGAATAAATAAAAGAACTGAATGTATAAACTGTAAATTATTATTTTAATGTAAGCGATTAATAACATGTCACATGGACAGCTATTAATCGCTCATTTTTAATCTTTTTTAGTTAAATAACATTTCTTAGGAAGCACACCCCAAGGTAATAAAGATTTAAGCAACTCAGGATTATTCTTTAAATCCATATTAGGAATTTGCTCAAATAAATAAGTAATATAATTCATAGGGTTAAGCCCCTGTTCTTTAGCCGTTTCAACAATGCTATATATTATTGAGCTTGAATTAGCTCCTCGTACTAAAGCAGCAATAAAAACATCATATTTCATTATTTACATTTCCTAGAAGTTAGTTACTTCCTATATATCGGCCTATAACCAGCAAAGTTACTATATATGCAAAGTAACTTTATCCATACATAGTCTTTTTAACCTTAGAAAATGATACTTTTGAAAAATTCTTAAAAGAGCCGGAAAACAAACCTAAAAAGGTTTTGATTAAAGTATTTAAAGAATCAAGATTTTTAGAAATGCATGGAGATGATCAGTTAATTGCTAGATTTAAAGTTGCAATTGGAGGAGAAGTTAAAGGGGATAAAACTCATTCTAATTGGTACACTGAATTAGGTGGTGAGGTTGGTATTCATGGAGGCAGGACATCAACAGATTGGACTTGGGGGTGTATGGCATTGTCAGATAAAGATATTAGAATTCTTTGGACGTATGCTAAATTGAAAACACCAGTAGAAATTTACGAATAGTTTAGAATGTTAAAGGTGAAAATATGAAAAATAAATAAGTTATGTTAATCTGGGTTCTTTATTTAGAATTCAGAATTTTTTGTTCGCAAAAATAGTACCGGTACAATAGTTGTAAAAACACTGTTGACACGATACGATTTTTATGGAATAATACAATTATTCCAGTTATATGATGTTTTAGTAAATATTAACGATACAATTAATAAGGAGGATGAACTAAAATGGAAAATTCAAATGTAAGTCAGAAATACTCAACGAAAAGGATTGTAAGATTAGCCCTTTTCATAGCTATTAATATGGTAGCTACCTATATACACATTCCGATAGGACCTAGTATGATGCATTTAGGAACAACCACTTTATTTATTACAGCACTTATTTTAAATCCTATTGATTCAGCAATTGCAGCAGGTGGAGGAATGTTTTTATTTGATCTTTTAGGTGGGTATTTTAGTTATGCACCATTTACTTTAGTAATAAAGGGAATAATGGCGTTTGTTGTAGCTAAAATTGTTCAGAGAAAGGATTATAATAGTGAAAATATGACTGTAAATTTTATAGCTTATGTAGTTGGAGGAATTATTTCATTAGTAGGATATTATCTAACGAATGTGTACTTTACTGGAAACTTCATTGCACCTTTAGCAAAAATTCCTGGGTCCCTATTGACTACAAGTGTAGGGATTATAATTGCATTACCTATAGGTATACAAATTAAGAAAAAGATTTTTAAAAGTATATAACAAAATATTTTAGCAGATATAATAAAAAGTTTTAATTATTATATCTGCTTTTTTTATACGAAAGAAAATATTTATTACTGCTATGAATTGAATATATATAAGAACTAGGATATATTATAAATGATAACGAAGAATATTGTAGAGAGTAAGTTAAAGAAAGGCTGATGAAGTAATGATGAAATATAAGGCGGTAATATCAGATTTAGATGGTACACTATTAAATAGTAACCATCAAGTAAGTAGTTACACAAAAGAAGTAATAAATAAGGTGATCGAAAAGGGAATTAAATTTTTTATTGCAACAGGAAGACACCATATGGATGTGACCTGTATTCGAGAAGAATTAGGATTAGATACAACATTTATTACATCCAATGGTTCTAGAGTTCATAATGGAGAAAGAAAAGAAATTTTTGCTTGTGATTTAGATGAAAAAACGGTAAAAGATATTTTGAATATGGAGTATGACTGCGAAGTACATGTAAATATGTACCAAGGAGATCAATGGTTTGCTGCAAAGGAAAATGAATGGGTAAGACAATTTCACAATGAAACAGGATTTTGTTATGATATTAGGGATTTAAAAAAATTAAAAAGTTATACAGCATCAAAGGTATTTTTTCTTTGTGAAAATAATGAGAAATTACTACAAGTAAAGGAACAAATAGAAGAAAAATTTGGGGAAAAATTAAATGTAACATTTTCACTTCCCCAGTGCTTAGAAATTATGGCTTCGGGAGTTTCAAAAGGAACGGCATTAGAAAAAGTTTTAAAGCAATATGATATTCATCCAAAAGAAGTCGTTGCTTTTGGAGATGGATTAAATGATTTAGAAATGCTTACGTTTGTTGGGAAAGGTCTTGTAATGGGAAATGCACAAGATAATCTGAAAAATGTTCTTACGGAAAATGAGATTATACAAACAAATGATGATAATGGCGTAGCAAATTATCTTGAGAAACTTTTTTTATAGATCAATAGTAAATGAATAAAGCCTTAGACCGTTATGGTCTAAGGTTGTTTTTTATATTTTAAAATAAAATGAAGTATTAAAAAAGGAATAAAAAGAAATTGATAGAATATTTTAAATAATGAAACTTTTTTTAAAATAGGTTTAAAGAGTTATTGATAAGGGGAAGATTTATATAGGATGCTTTATACTATAGGATTGATTATTTATAAAGGGGGAAGGAGTATGACCAAATCAAGTATTTTAATAAAAAAATATAGCTTAATGGGATATATAAAATACATGTGTATTATTATAGGAATGATTACACTCATAGATTTTGTTGGAAATACAGGATTTAAAACTTTAAATATATCTTATATTTTAGAAATATCCCTTGGTGATCTATTTATGTATATAGGGATGGCTGTATTTGTAGTTCAATTGTTTCGATATATAGATATAGGGAAATATGAAAAGGGATATGATAGAGAAAGATTGATTTCTATATTTATTATTTTAAGCACTGTTATTGTAAGCTGTATTTTAGGTAATTATATTTGTTTTTCAATAAAGGCTTATAATTTACTCATTATTTGCATTGCAACCTATTATATTATTAATACCTACAATAATTTGAAATTCAAGCAAAGATAAATATAGGAATATGAAATATTTTTAAAAGGTATAACTTTTGTTTGTTAGGAAAACCAGGGAAAGGTGCATTTTATGACGCCACATGCAAGCCGTCTACCAGCATTACCAGATGGTTGAAATCTATAATCATCGGGACTTTCATGAATAATGACTGACTTTCCAATGATATCTTTAACATTAAATTTGTTTGTGAAAAAAGACATAATAGAGGTACCATTATTTGAGAATAGGACAGGGAAATCTCCAGCATGATTTCCATGAGGTTGATTATTTGGATTCCAATGCCCACCTGCATTTTTAAAAGAATTTTCATGTGAATCTATAGTACAATTTCCAAATTCATGTATATGAAATCCATGAGGGCCAATAGGGGCCTTGCCTTCTTGTGCAGGTTCATAGGTTGGAAGACCTGTAACATGGACATATACTTCAGTACCAATGAATACATCTTTAAAAACAACAAAGCCTTTTAGGGTAGGTGCAAGTTTCCCACCCTGTATATAGGCTGTAGCCATCATGCAAGGATATTTATTTTTCATATTATTCACCTCATACTCTAAATTTTAATATCTATTTTTTATAGTATTCTATTGTAATTAAAAATGTTAATAAGAAAATAGGGAAGAAAAAACGCTCTTATATAATTCTAAAATATTGAAATAAATAAAAATATATGATATATTTTAGATTGTAAATGTAGGTTAAAAGGGAGTAGCTATGGGAAAATCCTATAAATATGGATCAACATACTGGTGAAAATACCTGGTCCTATTTACTTTAAACTTTAAAGGAGCGAGACTTTTAACTTAATAAAGCTATGGATAGTAATAGCTTTATTAAGTTATGAGTCTCGTTTGTTCTATTACAAAGGAGGACGTTTTTAAATGTTACATGAATTTATGAAATCATTAATTTTAATATTTATGGCAGAAATGGGTGATAAGACACAGATTTTGGCAATGGCATTTGCAACACAATTTAAAATACATCAAGTATTATTAGGTATATTTATCGGTTCACTTTTAAATCATGGTATAGCAGTAGGTGTAGGTTCTTATATTTCGGATATCATACCAATAGGAGCTATTCAAATTGTAGCAGGATTTTTATTTATAGGATTTGCCCTTTGGACATTAAAAGGGGATGAAGATGAAGATGCGAATCATAAAAATTTTTTTGGCCCGATTTTGACAGTTGCTATAGCGTTTTTCATAGGAGAGCTTGGAGATAAAACACAGCTTACGGCAATTACTTTAGCAGCAGATGCAAATTTTCCTATATTTGTTTTGATGGGAACTGTATTAGGAATGGTATTTACAAGTACATTAGGTATTTTTGTTGGAAGTAAAATTGGTGATAAGGTTCCCAAAATTACAATAAAAATTGTTTCATCAGCTGTATTTATGTTATGTGGGATAACAAAATTATATACTACACTACCGAAGGAATACATGAGTAATATAAATATTATTTTATTTTTTATTATAATAGCAATTATTATATACATAATATTAAGGCCTACTTCAAAAAGAAGAAAGCGTGGAGCAGTAAGATTATAAAAATTGTACACAATATAAATGTATGATATACTTGTTTCTACAATATAAGAAGACAGTTCGTTCACCATCCTGTCTATAAACAAAACTAGGGCATACTACCCTTTGAGGTAGTTCTTTTGTTTATGGGCGAATTACGCCCTTTTTTTGTGTCCTTTTTAGAAATGGAGGATAAAAAATGAAAAAAATAGGTTTAACTACTACAGTTCCTATAGAGGTTCTTTTAGCGGCTGGATATACGCCAATAGATTTAAATAATCTTTTTATAACTTCAAAAAATTATGAAAAATATATAGATATAGCAGAAAGAGATGGATTTCCAAAAAGTTTATGTGCTTGGATCAAAGGAATATATGGAGCATGTATAGAGAATGATATAAAAGAAATAGTAGGGGTTATGGAAGGGGATTGTTCTAATACAAAAGCACTTATAGAGGTATTAGCGTTAAAAGGAATAAATGTTTATCCATTTTCATTCCCTCATAGTCATAAAAAAGAAGATGTAAAAAAAGAGATAGATAAATTTATAAATATTTTTAACGTTTCTTTAAAAGATGTTGAAGCTGTAAGAAATAGATTAAATAAAACAAGAGATTTAGCGAAACGAATAGATAGAATGACATATATAGATCATAAAGCCAATGGATTTGAAAATCATCTATATCAAGTTAGTTTAAGTGATTTAAATGGAGATGTGGATGTATTTGAAAAAGAGTTAGAAAATATAATCTTAGACATGAAAAAAAGAGAACCGATGAATAAAAAAATAAGATTGGCTTATATTGGTGTTCCACCTATGACAGCTGATATGTATAGTTTTGTAGAGAAATTTGATGCACAGTTTGTCTATAATGAGGTTCAAAGAGAATTTGCTTTTCCAAGAGCTGATAAGGCTTTAAATATATATGAGCAGTATTATGACTACACATATCCATATGATACTGATTTTAGAATGATTGAATTAAAAAAACAAATGAAGGAAAGAAAAATAGATGGGGTTATTCACTATACCCAAGCCTTTTGTTATAGAGCAGTAGAAGATATTATTTTAAAAAAGCAATTAGATATTCCAATTCTAAATATAGAAGGGGATAAGCTAAATACATTAGATGCTAGAACAAAACTTAGATTAGAGGCTTTTTTAGATATGTTGTCTGATCTGAAGGGAGAGTCTAGATGAAAATATTAGGAATAGATCTTGGAAGTAGAGAAGTAAAAATTGTATTAATGGAAGATCATAAAATAGTTAAAAAGACAAAAATAAGTACAATGTCTTTTTACAGAGATTATTGTAGTTTTGACAAAAAGATCATTGTTGATTTGGATAAATTAAATATTGGCAGAGTTGATCAGGGTATATCAACAGGATATGGCAGAAATAATACGGATTTAAATAAGTTTAAACCTATAAATGAGTTGAAGGCACATGTATATGGTGCTTTTTATCAAACAGGATTAAAGGATTTTATATTATTAGATGTAGGCGGACAAGATGTAAAGGTCGTTAAGGTAGAAAAGGGGATTATTACAGATTTAGAGCTTAATGAAAAATGTGCTGCATCATGTGGAAGATATCTAGAGAATATGGCAAATGTGTTAGAAATATCTATTGATGAAATGAGTAAACATTACAAGGAACCCGTATCCCTTAATTCTACATGTGCTGTATTTTCTGAATCAGAATTAATTGGAAAAATAGCGGAAGGAATAGATCTAAAAAGATTATGTGCAGGTGTGAATTATTCATTATATAAGAGATTACACCCATTGCTTAATAAATTTAGAGGAAGAAAGTTAGTGTTAACAGGTGGAGTTGCCAACAATATAGCACTAAACGAATATTTAAAACAAGATTATGATGAAATAATTCCTATTGATGAGCCACAATTTAATGGAGCAATAGGGTGTTGTTACTATGGAAGTATTTAGATGGGAGGGATTATATGTATATTTTAAAAGCAGAACATAGCTTTGATAGTGCTCATTTTCTTGCTAATTATGAGGGGAAATGTGCGAATATACATGGGCATAGGTGGAAGGTTAAGATTGAAGTTCAGTCAGAAGAATTGATAGAGGGCGGACAGCTTGATGGAATGGTAGTAGACTTTGGAGATTTAAAAAAAGATATAAAAGAAATGGTTGATTTTTACGACCATGCTTTAATCATTGAGGAAGATACCATGAGAAAAGAAACAGTTGAAAATTTGATAAAAGATGGATTTAAAATCATAAATGTAAAATTTAGGCCCACTGCTGAGAAGTTTGCAAAAGATTTCTTTGATTGGATGCAGCAAAAGGGATATAACGTAAAAAGAGCTACCGTATATGAGACACCGACCAATTGTGCAGTATATGAAAAGTGAGGGAAAGAAGATGAAATATAAAATAGTTGAAAAGTTTGTAAGTATCAATGGGGAAGGGCGTTTATCAGGACAATTAGCAGTATTTATAAGGTTTGCAGGTTGTAATTTAGAGTGTAGTTATTGTGATACATCATGGGCAAATGAAAAAAATGTAGCCTATGAGTTAATGACAAAAGAAGAGATCTATGAATATATAAAGTTTACAGAGGTTACAAATATAACTTTAACAGGTGGAGAGCCTTTATTGCAAATTGAAATAGTAGATTTAATAAAATTTCTATCAAAGGACGAAGGATTATATATAGAAATAGAAACCAATGGAAGTGTTTCTATAAAAGAGTTTGTTACCATAGAAAACCCACCCAAATTTACGATTGACTATAAGTTGCCATCTAGCAAGATGGAAGATCAAATGTTTATGGATAATTTTCATTATATGAGAAAAGAGGATACGGTTAAATTTGTAGTTGGGAATATGAATGATTTAAGCAGAGCAAAGGATATAGTGGATCAATATGATTTAACCAGTAAAGGAAAGGTATATATAAGTCCAGTGTTTGGAAAAATTGATTTGAATGAAATGGTAGAATTCATGAAGCATAATAAAATGAATAAAGTTACGTTACAGGTTCAGCTTCATAAGGTTATATGGGACCCGGAAAAGAGAGGTGTGTAAAGGATGAATACAGAAAAAGCTATCGTTGTATTTAGTGGAGGACAGGACAGTACAACCTGTTTATTTTGGGCAAAAGAAAGATTTAAAGAGGTGATAGCAGTATCTTTTGATTATAATCAAAAGCATAAATTAGAGCTAGATTGTGCAAAAGATATTTGTGAAAAATATAATATAGAACATCATATTTTAGATTTATCTTTATTAAATCAATTAGCACCCAATTCTTTAACGAGAACGGATATAGAAGTAGATAAAGAATCACCCAAAGGAGAAATCCCGAATTCATTTGTGGATGGAAGAAATATGCTATTCTTATCCTTTGTAGGAATTTTTGCTAAGCAAAGAGGAATAAATCATATTATAACAGGCGTATCTCAAAGTGATTTTAGTGGATATCCAGATTGCAGAGATGTATTTATAAAATCAATGAATATTACTTTAAATTTAGCTATGGATTATGAATTTGTTATTCATACCCCTCTAATGTGGATCAATAAAGAGGAAACATGGAAAATGGCAGATGATTTAGGCGTTCTTCCTATTATTAAAAATGAAACATTAACTTGTTATAATGGGATAAAAGGGAATGGCTGCGGTGAATGTCCAGCTTGTGGTTTAAGAAAGAAAGGATATATTGATTTTAAAAAATCAAATTGTCTATAATATAATAGTCCTTGAGCATACGAATGCCAAGGACTATTATATTGAGAGTGACTTTTATCTAAAAATATATATCTGAAAATTCAATGTTGATCCTTTCAATATTGTCATTTTCACTATGATAATTTCTTGTTTCTATCATTTCATCCTGTAATATTACAGCAGGAATTTCAATAATGAATTCGCTGCCCAATCCATATTCACTAGCAATAGAAATTTTACCTGAGTGCATTTCAATAAGTGACTGAACAAGAGATAATCCTATTCCGCTTCCTTCTTTATTTCTTGAAAGTGATTTATCAACTTGTATAAACCTTTCGAAAATCAGATGTTGTTTTTCTTTTGGGATTCCGATGCCTGTATCCTTTATTGAAATAATGATGCTTTCTCCTTGATCTATCATATTTACAAATATACGGCCTCCGGGTTCTGTAAATTTTATTGAATTAGAAAGGAGATTTAGTATTATTCTTTCCATTTTATCATCATCGCAAGCTACAATTTTTTCTTCTATATCTGTATCAAATGTTAGTTCTATCCCTTTATCTTGAATATATTCTGCAACAGATAGTGTAATGCCTTCAACAATACTTACAATATTATGATTTTTTAAATGTATTTGAAAATATCCAGCATCTATCTTGGTAATATCAATAAGATTATTAACTAATCGTATTAATCTATAGGCATTTTGGGTCATCATATTAGAATATTTACTAATTTTATTCATGTTCATATCTATTGAAGGATTCTTTAACATGAGGTTTAGCATTTGCAATGCACCTAACAAAACATTTAAGGGTGTTTTAAATTCATGAGATATATTAGCAAAAAATTCAGTTTTGAGTCTATCATACTTACGTAGTTTTTCTGCTTGTTTACGCTCTGTTATATCTCGTATAACACTTAAAACAGACATGTTTCCTTTATGGGGAAAAGCATTTGATGCGATTTCTATATTCATCATAGTGCCATCTATTTTTATATATTTTTGTTCAGATAAAGGAGCAATTTTACCTTCATTCTGCACTAAATTCATTCTTTTATTAAAAATTTCATAACAATTTGGATGCACAAAATTTTTCATGGATTTTCCAATTAATTCTTCGTTCTTTTTAGCGCCAAACATTTTTACCCCTGCTTCATTAGCCAATACAATCTTATGATTACGATGAATTAAAACCGCATCGGGTAAGAGTTCTACTAAAAGACGATAGCGTTCTTCACTTTCCTTTAATGCTAATTCGGATCTTTTTCTCTTTGTAATATCACTACAAGCAACAACCATTGCTTTCCGTTTTCCATTTGGATGAAAAATAGGAACTTTTATAACATCCATGAGTTTTTTTGTACCATCATGACATAAAAATTCCTCTTCACCTCTTGTTATAGTACCTTTTCTCCAGGTCTTTTCATCTGTTTCTCTACAATTAAGAAAAGTATTTTTACATAAACTATTTTCTGCTAACTCTAAGTCATTTAACCCTTTGTAATCTTTTCCCTCAAATCCAAAAAGTTTTCCACAAGCTTCATTTACTTCAAGCCATTTACCTTCTCCATCTTTAAAACATATAATAGTAGGCAAAGCATTTATAAGGGTATACAGTCTTTCCTTGTTTTCCTCTAAATCTTTTTCTACTTTCTTACGTTCATAAATTTCAGATTGTAATTTTTGTATTGTTTTATTTAGCTCTTCCGTTCTTTTTTCTACTTTTTTTTCTAAATCACAATTAAGCTCTTTAATTTCTTTATACATAGAAGCATTTTCTATTGAAATAGCTGTTTGAGAAGCTAGTAATTTAAAAAAATCAAAATGTTTTCTGGGAAATGCACTTGTTATGAGATTATTTTCTAAATATACAATGCCCTTTAAATTACCGCCATAAATAATTGGAAGGCATAAAATAGATTTAGATTTATTTTTTACTATATAAGGATCTGTAGCAAATAATTCCTCATGAAAAGCATCATCTAAAATAATATTTTCCCTTGTTCTGGCTACATAATTGATAATACTGTGGGCAATGTTTTGACAAGATGCTAGAGGAATACCTTGCATTACAGATAAATGATGATTACTCATTTCACCTTCAATAATAAGTGTACCTTTAGATTCCATTATAAAAAATGCTTTATGAGCATGTAAATGTTCTATTGCATTCTCAAGAAGTTTTTCAACCAGTTTATCTAACTCAATTTCACTTGAAATAGTTTGGAAAGTTTTCAAAACAGCATTCATATCTATTGTGTTTTTATTTTTGTAAATTGTTTCGGTAATTTGACATTTTTTTATCGAAAACATTTGTGTTTTCCCCCTGTAAACAATAGAATATTTCAAAATAATATCTTATTAGATTTTCTATATAATATTATTTTACATTATTTTTGAATGTTATACAATAAAAGGGATATATATATATATGTTAAAAAGTTCAAAAGTCCACGTTCAGTTCAATTCTTTTTGATTTACATATTGAAAAAAAGAAGAAAAGGACTATAATAGTCGTTGGACGATATATTTATTAGACTTGGAGGCTTTAGACAAATGTTATTACCAAAATTATTTACATGTATGAAAGATTATAGTAAGGAACAGTTTTTTAAAGATTTAATAGCAGGAATTATAGTTGCTATTATTGCGCTACCACTTTCCATAGCATTAGGAATTGCTTCCGGCGTTACGCCAGAAAAAGGAATCATTACTGCTATTATTGGTGGTTTTTTCGTTTCTTTGTTAGGCGGAAGTAGGGTACAGATCGGAGGGCCTACTGGAGCTTTTGTAGTGATAATACTAGGGATTATACAAAAGTATGGATTAGATGGATTAATTTTTGCAACCCTAATGGCGGGAATGATTCTTATTTTTATGGGTGTTTTTAAACTAGGAAGTTTAGTAGAATTCATACCATATCCTATAACCACAGGATTTACTAGCGGTATAGCAATTATTATTTTTTCTACGCAAGTTAAGGATTTCTTAGGATTAAATATTGAGAATATACCATCAGAGTTTATAGCAAAGTGGATGGTGTATCTGAAAAATTTAGGACAAACCAATATGCAAGCTTTAATGATTGGTTTCTTAACCATATTAATAATTGTTTTATTTCCTAAAATCAATAGAAAAGTACCATCAACCCTGATCGCTATATTTGTAGCGACCCTATTAGCGAAGGGCTTAAATCTTGAAGTTTCAACAATTCAAACTCAATTTGGAGAAATTTCAGGAAGTATACCTAGTATTCATTTTCCAACCTTTGATTTTTCAAAAATAGAGGAGTTAATTATTCCTGCTGTTGCCATAGCTGTACTTGGAAGTGTAGAATCATTACTTTCAGCAGTTGTAGCAGATGGAATGATTGGAGGAAACCATAGATCAAATATGGAATTGGTTGGACAAGGGGTTGCAAATATTTTTTCGGCTTTATTTGGAGGAATTCCAGTTACAGGAGCAATTGCTAGAACTGCAGCCAATGTTAAAAATGGTGCAAGAACGCCTATATCAGGGATCGTTCATTCTATTACCTTATTTTTTATGATGATTATATTAATGCCTTATGTTAAGTATATTCCTATGGCATCATTAGCAGGTATACTGATTGTGGTTTCATATAATATGGGAGAATGGGATGAGTTTAAGCAACTAAACAAATGCCCAAAGAGTGATGCGTTGGTTTTCATAGTTACATTTTTACTTACAATTATATTTGATTTAGTGGTTGCCATAGAAGTGGGTATGGTACTTTCAGCATTCTTATTTATGAAGAGAATGGCAAATATTACCCAGTTTAATTATATGTTAGGAGAAGATAATTCTAGTAGTGATCAGTTAAGACTAAAAGAAGAATTTAAGATTTCAAGTGATATAGATTTTTATGAGATTATAGGGCCTTTTTTCTTTGGCGCTGCAGATAAATTTATTAAGACTGTAAGATCTACACATAAGATGCCTAAAATACTTGTTTTAGATTTAAAACAAGTACCAATTATTGATGCTACCGGTTATAGTGCTTTATGTAGATTGTATGAAATGTGTACGAAGAGTAATACGAGGCTTGTCTTTATGCAAATGCAAGAAGAACCTTATAAAATTCTTGAAAATTATGGGTTTGTTGATTTACTAGGAAGAGAAAGATTTTGTGATAATATAGATGAGGTCGTTGAGATTACTCAAAAATTATCAACAGCAGCTTAAATAAAATAAATAAATCACCCTATTATGTGGGTGATTTATTTATTATAATCTAAAAGACTTGCTCTTGTAATTATATCTTGTCCATAGTGAATCTTTAAACCATCTAGTACATGATCTAATTTGTTTTTTTTATCTTCTTTAGTGTCATCGAACATAGATATTTGAACCATAGGATCATTCGTTAAGTCTGAAAGACGTATGCCTAAATACCTTATGGGCTCGCCCATCCAACTTTCATCAAACAGTTTTTTTGCTATATTGTATATGGTATCAGTACAATCCGTTTGAGATAATAATTTATTTTGGTGTGTGTATTTTTTAAAATCACTATTTTTTATTTCTACACAGATTAATCTACATTTGTATTTTTTAATTCTTAGTCGCATAGAAACATTTTCAGTCAAGGAGAGTAATATTCTGTAGGCTTCAAATTTATTATCAATGTCATAGGCTATAGTAGTAGAATTTCCTATTCCTTTTATATCTTCATAATTATTAGGTTCTACTTGTGAAGAATCCATTCCATTTGAATATCTATAGATGGTTTCCCCTTGTTTTTTCAGCATATTTTTTACGGCTAATAAATTACTATTGGCTAAATCGCCTATTGTATAGATGCCAATTCTTTTGAGTTTATCTTCTGTTGATTTTCCCACCATAAATAAATTCCTTATAGGCAGTGGCCACATTTTAGATTTTATTTCATTTGTATATAAGGTATGTACTTTATTAGGTTTTTCAAAATCAGAGGCCATCTTTGCTAAAATTTTCTTGTCAGATATTCCTATATTTACAGTAAATCCTAATTTATTATAAATGGCATTTTTTATTTCTAAAGCTAACGCGTATGGATTATTACTTCCAGGCGTATTTGTAACATCTAAAAAACATTCGTCTACAGAATACACTTCTAAAAGGGGTGAATAATTTGTAAGAAAATGAATCATTGCTTGGCTATATTCATAGTACAACTTGTGATTGGGTTTTGCGATTAAAAGAGGAGGACATTTTTTGAATGCATGATATAGACTCTCGCCAGTTTTTACGCCATACTTTTTAGCAGAGGTTGATGCTGCAAGGATGATTCCATGTCTTTTTTGAGGATCTCCACCTATAGCAGACGGGATTTTTCTTAAATCTGTACTTTCACCGTTTTTTAATCTTTCTACTGCTTCCCAAGAAAGAAAAGCAGAGTTTACATCTATGTGAAAAATTATTCTATTCATAATAAAACCACCTAAAAATATTTTCTAATATCATTATACACAAAGGGGCGTAAAAAACCACCTGTTTTTAGATGAAATTACAGGTGGTTTCCAGTGCATTAAGTTATATTGTTTTTTCGTTTGGATCTGTATCTTTTAATTGATCTACAATAACAGCACATGTAGCATCTCCGGTTATATTTACAGCAGTTCTAATCATATCAAATAAACGGTCTACTCCAAACAACAGAGGTAGTCCTACTATAGGAATATTTGCTGATAATAAAACGGCAACTACTAGAAGGGTTGGACCGGGAACACCTGCTTGTCCAATAGATCCGATTGTAGCAGTAAATATAATAGCTATATATTGTGGAATTCCTAAATCTATTCCAAACATTTGTGCAAAGAATGTAGCTGCAAGTGCATAGTAGATCGCATTACCATCCATATTAATAGTTGCACCTAAAGGAAGTACGAAGGAAGCGGTTTCATTTGAAACGCCAAGTTCATCTTCACATACTTCAAGGGTAACAGGAAGCGTACCCATTGAAGAAGCGCTTGAGAATGCAACAACTTGAGCTTTATATATTTTGCTGAAAAATTTAATAATAGACATCTTAGAAAAAACTTTTAGCATTAATGGATAGAATCCATAAGTGTGTACTATAATAGCAACTATATAAACTAATAATAGTTTAAATACAAGAGCAAGGGTATGATATCCAAAGGTACCAACAGAGTCTGCCATAAGACCGAAAACACCTATTGGTGCTATTAGAATTACTTTTTCAATCATCCATATAAGTGCTTCTATTAAATAATTAAAAGTATTTAATAGATTATCTTTTTTGTTCTTTTCAAGAGATGCTACGCCAAATCCTAAGAATAAACAGAAAAATAAAACTTGAAGGATATTTCCCTCTATTAATGCTGTAAATGGATTTAGTGGAATCATACCAAGGACCGTATCCCAAAATCCTGGGGTAGTACCTCTACCAGCATATTCGTTAGAAAACATTGATTGGATTGTAGACATATCAAGTCCTAATCCAGGTTTAAAGATAATACCAAAAATAAGTCCGATAATAACAGCTACCACTGTTGTACCCATATAGTATGAAAATGTAGCTAAACCTATTTTACCAGCAGATTTAGTATTTCCAAGAGAAGCAGCACCAGAAATAATAGATACACTTACAAGTGGGATTACAAGCATTTTAATAAGTTGCATAAATAATTGCCCTAAAGGTGCAAACATGGAAGCCTTTTCACCCATTAATACGCCAGTTATAATACCTATAACCATTGCAATTAAAATAAGATTGGCTGAATTTTTGAGGAAACTTTTCTTCTGTGTCATTTCAATGACCTCCTTTTTATAGTGTAAAAAATTATAATTAGTTATCATTAAACCATAAAACATCGAGAAAAGCAATAATTTGTCGAAAAACATTGTGTTTTTTGATAATGAGATTATTTCGAAATGTTATTTTTTATTTTTATGTAAAGTGTACTTTTTATTTATATTTATGATTTTTAGTTATACAATAAGGTAAAGTATGGATTACAAAGAAGGGATTTCAGAGTTGTATAGTAGGAGGAATTTTACATGGGAAAGAAAGAAGAACTAGTAAGAACATTCCAAAAGCAGGCAAGTGAGTCTGATATACGGAAGATAGATCATCATTTAGCTAATATGAATAAAGGAAAAATAAAAGATATCTGGCCTAAAATACAAGCCTTGTATCAGATGATTAAAGATCCTAAAGCAGCTTGGTCGTCAAAGGCTATGGCAATAGGAGCCTTACTATATTTAGTATCACCTATGGATGCTGTTCCTGATATTATACCTGTTGCGGGACTAGCTGATGATGCAGCAATCATTATTGCTACTGTTTCAACCCTAGCAGTACAGTTAAAAAAATACATGGTAGAATTTGAAGAAGAAAAAGCAGTAATACAGAAGGCTGTTTTATTTGAGGTTGAGGATCGAAAAACAGAATTGAAGATCGATGCAAAGAAACAGGAAGAAGAAGTGAAACAGAAGTTTATTTTGAAAGTGGTTACAATCATTGGTATTTTTGCGACTATTATTACTCTGATCGTTAAATTTGGATAGTGGTTTTTACATAGCCAATGTCTAACACAACTATTACTGCCTTAGATATAAAAAATATAGGAAAGCATACTGTATCTTTGAATTCGTATGAAAGACTAATAACGGGGCTAAATTACAACGCTTAATGTAATTTAGTCCCTTCGTTATTAAATCAATTAATAAATCAAACATGTATGATACTGTATAGCGTGTGAAAACAATTTATTTACGATGGTTTATTTAGTAAAAGCAGAAAGACGTTCCTTTGTTACTTTTAATATTCCTTTTTCAGCATCTTTGATATTATTTTCAGGGATATCTAAAGGATTCATATTTTCATCCATCCAAAGAATTATTTTTTCATTTTCGAAAATGTGATTTGAGAAAGGAGCTTTGTAAAATATTATTTTTCCATCTTTGAAGTAAGTAGAAGATAAACCATCCATTTTTCCAATATCATCTGCTTCTGTAGTTGTTAATTTCATTGGATTTCCGTTTTCGCTCCAAAGGCAAAGTGTCTGTTCTTCCCATCCTTCTTTTAATGCGGGTAGTTTTATTTCTTCTTTTGTATATTTGTCCAACTGCGTATCAATCATTCCTACTTGTTCCATTGCAACTTGATATGGATCTTTAGATTCATCTTTATTTATTGATGTTTCTTCAACTAATTCATTTGTTGAAGTTAGATTATTTTGTGGAACTTGTACTTCTTCCTTTTTTGAACAACCTACAGTAGATATTAATCCTAAAATTAGGATTCCGCATAATAATAGTTTTTTCATGATATAACCTCCAATTTTTTTACATAAAACATATATCAAGTATACTCGTTTTTTGATTTTATGTAGTTAAAAAAAGGTTACAAAATTTAAGAAGTTTGAATAAATTACTTATTGTTGAATTTACTTCCCATATATTTTACAAGAGGTGCTATTTGTAATAGTGTAGGTGCCCCCTTCATCCAGACTTGTTGCTTTAGGACTTCTAGTATTTCTTCTTTCGTAGCATTATATTTTATTGCTTTGTTCATTTCTAATTTTGCTCTAGATTCATTCTCATCAAAAACTGCGGTAGCTAAAGCGATTAAATATCTATATTTTAAAGGAATGACTCCCTCTCTCCAAATTTCATGATGATACTCAGATATAATCTTTTGAAAATCATCTCCAAATGCATTAGATACCATGACTCCAGGTGGAACAAAACCGATTTCTTCTTTAAATTCTTCTTGTAGTTTTTTTCTATCCACAATAATCCCTCCAAATTTTTTATATCTTTAAGTTAATACAATAATACCAATTTTATGCATGGAGTGCTGTAACTCTTGTTACGATATGAAAAATAAAAACTTTATTGATTATGTTGACAAATAGAAAAAGAAGGAATATTATATTAATAAAGAAGTATATTATAATATTCTAATATATTTGCATGATAATATATTTACTATGTTCATGAAGGGGTGAAAAAGAAATGGTCATTGAAAATATGGAAGTAAAATTATTCAAAGCATTAGCACACCCAACTAGATTAAAGATCGTAAAGCAGTTAGTAGAAGGAAAGTTGTGTGTTTGTGAGTTGAATGAAGATATTGAGCTTAGCCAATCTAATCTTTCTCAACACCTTAAAATTTTGAAAGATGCATATATACTTATTCAAGAGAGAGATGGTTTAAGGATTAACTATGGTATTAAAAACGAAAAAATCATTGAACTAATAAATATTGTTGAACAGATCGTTGCAAAGGAAATAAAAGATATAACTAAACAAATAAGGAGCTGATTTAGATGTTAAAATGGATTAGTGGAATATTAAAGTTTTCATGGCTTGATAAGCTAGTTGCAAAATTAGTTGAAAATGTATTTGGTATTTCTATGACGACTAATTTAGGTTCAAGTGTACATTTCTTTATTTATGACTCAATTAAGATTATTATTTTGCTTGGAATTATGATTTTTGCCATCTCTTATATTAGAAGCTATTTTCCACCTGAGAAAACCAAAAAAATATTAAGTAGATTCAGTGGGATTACAGGAAATATAATGGCATCGCTTTTAGGAATTGTTACACCTTTTTGCTCTTGTTCGTCTGTACCAATTTTCATAGGGTTTGTTGAAGCAGGGGTTCCATTAGGATTAACTTTCTCATTTTTAATAACCTCACCGATAGTAAATGAAGCTGCATTTGCTATACTACTTGCTTCATTTGGATTAAAGATAGCAGTAGTCTATGTAATAACAGGAGTTGTTGTTGGTATAGTAGGAGGCTTAATAATAGGTAGTCTTCACTTAGAAAAAGAAGTTGAAGAGTATGTTTATGAAATACAAATGGGTGAAATAGCAATAGAAGAACTAAGTAGTCAAGATAGAATTAGATTTGCAATAGATAATGTTAAGGACATTATAAAAAGAGTATGGATCTATTTAGTAATAGGGATTGCTGTAGGGGCAATTATTCATGGATGGGCACCAGCGCCACTACTTGCAAAATATGCAGGACCTAATAATCCATTTTCAGTAATTGTAGCTGTAGTCCTTGGAATACCACTATATTCAAATGCTTTAGGAACGATTCCTATTGCTGAAGCATTGATTAATAAAGGCGTAGGCATAGGAACGGCACTATCATTTATGATGGCAGTAACAGCTTTATCTTTACCAGAAATGATTCTTTTAAGAAAAGTTATTAAACCTAAATTAATAAAAGCTTTTGTAATTATTACAGGAATAGGAATCATTTTTGTTGGATATTTATTTAATGCAATCGCACATCTATTAATATAAATATTATATAAAGGAAAGATTTAAATGGCGAAAAATCATATCCCGTTAATTGTTAATTAAATTTTATTTATAAAATAAAGTTAAAATAGGAGGGTTTTATATGAATATTAAGGTTTTAGGAACAGGATGTGCAAATTGCAAGAAATTAGAAGCAAATGCAAAAGAAGCTGTTAAAGAATTAGGTCTGGAAAATGTAACCATTGAAAAAGTAGAAGACATTCCAAGTATTATGAAGTATGGTGTGATGAAAACGCCAGCATTGGTCATTGATGAACAAGTAAAAGTAATGGGGAAAGTAGCTAAAAAAGATGAAATTAAAAAGTTAATTCAAAAGTAATAAAAATAAAACCTCTAGTTTCTAGGGGTTTTATTTTGTAGTAAATCGGTTTTAAAAGATATAGGAAATAATTTAACAAGAAATTAACATATAGACATATTTACATGTATCTATATATGAAATATAATAAAATTAAAACTAGAGATAAAACGGAGGTGAGATTTTGGAGGAATCAGTAGAAATTTTTAAAGCTTTATCTGATGAAAATAGGATAACAATATTTAAGTTATTAACGCAAGGAGAGTTATGCGTTTGTGATATTATAGAAAATTTAGATTTAACGCAACCGACTGTATCACATCATTTAAAAGTACTTTATCAGGCAGAGTTGATTCATGTTGAAAAAAGAGGTAAATGGAAATACTATTCAATAAATGATGAAAAAGTTATCAAAATTAAACAATTCTTTGAAATGATTTTAAATAAAGAATTAGATATTGAAGTGAAACGCAGCAATACAGATTGTGATGGAAAAAGGAAAGTATAAAGGAGTGTTGATTATGAAAAATAAAGAAAAAACAAAACAAATATTAGGAGTTTTTGGGAATTATCTTACTGTGTGGGTGGCGCTTTGTATTGTAGCAGGCGTTATGATTGGACAAGTATTTCCACAATTTCCAAAAATATTGAGTAAATTTGAGTATGCACAAGTTTCTATACCTATTGCTATACTTATATGGGTAATGATTTATCCTATGATGTTAAAAATTGATTTCTCAAGTATTGTTGAAGCTACAAAAAAACCAAAAGGTTTAACGATTACGTGTGTTACAAATTGGGTCATAAAGCCTTTTACAATGTATTTTTTTGCATGGATTTTTCTAAAAGTTATTTTTAAATCTTTTATACCTGATGAATTAGGATCACAATACTTAGCTGGAGCAGTTCTTTTAGGTGCTGCCCCATGTACTGCTATGGTATTTGTTTGGAGTCATCTTACAAAAGGAGATACTGCTTATACCTTGGTGCAGGTTGCTGTGAACGATTTAATATTATTAATAGCATTTACGCCAATCGTGGCACTTTTATTAGGTGTAAGTAATGTAGTTGTTCCTTATGATACATTATTTTTATCAGTAGCTTTATTTGTAGTGACTCCTTTATTGGGTGGATATTTATCAAGAACGTATATTATAAAAAGCAAAGGAAAAGACTATTTTGAAAGTGTATTTTTAAAGAAATTTAATGGAATTACAGAAGTAGGACTATTACTTACACTTCTTATTATCTTTTCTTTCCAAGGAGATGTCATATTAAATAATCCTATACACATTGTTTTAATTGCTGTTCCACTAATTATACAAACCTTTTTTATATTTATAATCGCTTATGGATGGGCAAAAGTGTGGAAGATTCCGCATAATATAGCGGCACCGGCATCAATGATTGGAGCAAGTAATTTCTTCGAATTAGCAGTTGCTGTTGCAATAGCATTGTTTGGCTTAAAGTCAGGGGCGGCTTTGGCTACAGTCGTTGGCGTTTTGGTTGAAGTACCTTTGATGCTGACCCTTGTTAAAATAGCAAATAACACAAAACATTGGTTTCCTAAAAGTGAAAAATTACAGTAAAGAATATTATAAAAAATAGTTTGATACAATGGAGGTTTTATCTATGAAAATAGCTATAATTACTGATATTCATTCTAATATATTTGCACTAGAAGCAGTGCTTAAAGATATAGAAAATAAAGGGATAGATATGATATATTGCTTAGGAGATTTAGTAGGATATGGACCATTTCCAAATGAAGTAATCCATTTGATTAAAGAAAAGAATATTTCTACGATACAAGGAAACTATGACCAGAGTGTAGGAGAAGGATTATTTGCTTGTGGTTGTGATTATAAAGACGATAAAGTAATGGCGTTAGGAACAAAATCTTTATATTGGTCGCAAGAAAATACGACGGATGAAAACAAGAAGTGGCTTAAAGAACTACCTAAAAAAATAGAATTTGAAGTTAAAGGTCAAAAGATATTATTAGTCCATGGAAGTCCTAGAAAAAATAATGAATATCTTTATGAAAACTCAAAAGAATTAGAAGAAATTGCTAATATCATTGATGCAGATATTATGGTCTGTGGTCATACACATAAACCATTTCATAAGCAGGTAAAAGGGATTCATATGATCAATTCAGGAAGTGTAGGAAAACCAAAGCACGGAAATCCAAATGCTACGTATATGATCATAGATGTGAATATTGATGATATAAAAACCAAAATGGTTGAAGTAGAATATGATTACGAAAAAATGGCTAAAGCCATAGAAGATAGTGAAATTCCAAGTGAATTTGCTGATAAAATCCGAAAGGGTATATCGTAGTTATTTTTATTCATTTATAAGGAGGTAGTCTTTTTGACTAGCTCTTTTTACTTATTCTGTTAATTTTCAATGTAGATCAATACAATATTGTGATAGTACATATTAACAATTTTAGGTATAAGGTTAAGTTTCTACATGATAAATTTGTATTTTAATACTATAATGGTATTTAGGGGTATATGGTGATTTTTGATTTTATAATAAATTGAATATATGTATATAGTAAGTTGAGAGGCTGATGATATGGTTAATACAAATGAGATAAAAATATCCGTTAGAAATCTAATTGAATTTGTCTTACGTTCTGGAAGCTTAGACACAAGCTTTAGAAGTAGGTCAAGAGCTGTAGACGGAACAAGAGCACATCAAAAGGTACAAAAATCTAAAGATGAAAATTATGAAGCGGAAGTTACACTAAAACATAGCTTTGAATATGAAGGATTTACATTTTCAATTGAAGGCAGAGCAGATGGAATTATAAAAGAACAGAACATTATTTGTGTAGATGAAATAAAATCTACAACAAAGCCCCTTGAAATGATTGATGAAAATTATAATGAGGTTCATTGGGCACAAGCAAAATTCTATGCATATATTTATGCACTTCAAAATGAATTAGAAAATATTGATGTTCAATTAACCTATTTTCAGTTAGAAACAGAGTTTATTAAAATGATAAGGAAAACCTTTAGCTTGAGTAATTTAAAGCAATTCTTTTATGACATCATAAATAAATATATCATTTGGGCAAAATTTACTTCTGAATGGTGTATTATACGTGACAAATCAGTAAAAGATTTAGTATTTCCTTTTGAAAAATATAGAATTGGTCAAAGAGAGCTGGCAGTTTCAGTATACAGAACTATTAGAGATAAGAAAAAATTATTTGTCCAAGCACCTACAGGAATAGGAAAAACAATTTCAACGCTTTTTCCTACCGTAAAGGCATTTAGTGAAGGACATACTTCAAAAATATTCTATCTTACAGCCAAAACAATCACTAGACAGGTTGCTGAGGAAGCCTTTATAAAAATGAGAGAAAAAGGATTACGCTTTAAAACCATTACATTAACAGCGAAGGAGAAGGTCTGTTTTAAAGAAGAACAAAGATGTGATCCAGAATACTGTGAATATGCAAATGGACATTTTAATAGAGTGAATAATGCACTGTTAGATATTCTAAAAAATGAAGATGAAATGTCTAGATACGTAATAGAAGCATATTCAAAAAAGCATAAGGTTTGTCCATTTGAGTTTGCATTAGATTTAGTTACTTGGGTAGATAGCGTTATTGCAGATTATAATTATGTGTTTGACCCTAAAGTATATCTGAGAGGTATCTTTGATTTTGGTGATAATGAGTATACATTTTTAATAGACGAAGCACACAATCTAGTAGATAGAGCTAGAGAAATGTTTTCTGTTACGCTTTATAAAAAGCCCTTTTTAGAGTTGAGAAGAGTGTTTAAAGATAAAGAACATAATATAGCGAAAGAATTAGGAAAAATTAATGCCTATATGCTTAAATTAAACAAGCTTTGTGAAGAAGATGAATTTCATATGCAAAAGGATATCCATGGGGATCTATTATATTTGTTAAATAAATTCATATCTGCTAGTGAAGAATTTTTAGTTACGAAGCAGGGCGCAGAAGGACATAAAGAATTACTAGAATTGTTCTTTTTATCTTTAGACTTTATAAGAATAGCTGAATTTTATGACGAGCGGTATGTATCTTACATAGAAAAGGAAAATAAAGATGTAAAACTAAAGATGTTTTGTCTTGATCCTTCCTATTTATTAAGGGAAGCAATCAAGCAGGGAAAAGCAGCAATATTTTTTTCGGCTACATTATCTCCAATAGAATATTTCAAGGATATTTTGGGTGGGGATGAAGAGGAACAAATGATTATTCTACCTTCTCCTTTTGATAAAAAGAATCTTTGCCTTATGATAGCCAATAATATTTCAACCAAATATAAGGATCGAGAAAATAGTTATAATAGAATAGCTGACCATATAAAAACAATCTCATCTCGAATGAAAGGCAATTATTTAGCATTTTTTCCATCTTATAAATATATGCAAGATGTTTATGAAAGGTTTCAAGAAAAATATTCTGAATACAATACAATCATACAAGGAAATATAATGAGCGAAGAAGAAAGAGAAGCGTACTTATCAGAGTTTAAAGAAAATCCTAAAGATACTTTAATTGGCTTTGCTGTAATGGGTGGGATATTTGGCGAAGGAATTGATCTAAAAGGAGATCGGCTTATAGGAACAATCATAGTAGGGGTAGGGCTTCCTCAAATATGTTTAGAGAGAAATATCATAAAAGATTATTTTAATGAAAAAAATAATAAGGGATTTGATTATTCTTATACATATCCAGGAATGAACAAAGTTTTACAAGCAGCAGGGCGGGTGATTCGTACAGAAAAAGATAAAGGTGTCGTCCTTCTTATAGATGAAAGATTTAATTATTCAAGTTATAGAAAATTATTTCCTAGGGAATGGAATAATAACAGAACTATAAAATCAGAACAAGAGATCATAAAGAGTTTGGAAAAGTTTCATAATGAAAATTAGGATACTGAAAGGATGTTCTTTTTGACGGTATTGCTATATGATTTTTAAAGTGATAATATACATATAATTAGAATAATCAGAATATATAAAATTATAAGTTATAAAACAGAAAATGGGGTGATAAAACAAATGAGTTGGATTCCTTTTTTATGCTTGGGAATAGGTTTGATTGTTGGACTTCAAAGGTTGACAAATTCTTTTTTGAAAGTCATAGACTGGGTAACGAATCTCTCTTTGGTAGTGCTCATGTTAACCATTGGTGCCAATATTGGGACCAACGATTTAATTATGCCTAATTTGCCACGGATTGGATTAAATTGTATGGTAATTGCTTCACTGGCTATCGCGTTTAGTATCTTTTTTACCTTTCTTCTTGAGAAAACAATTTTACCGTTAGAAGAAGTCAGTAGGAAATTATCAGTAGAAAAAATCAATGTAAATAATGTAGATGGTGAAATTGATCTTTCAGAAGAAGAAGAGAAAAAAACATCACCCTTGATTTGGGTGATGCCGATCAGCATAATTGTGGGCATCCTTTTCGGAAATTTTATAATTCCGCAGAATTTTATTTTTGTTTTAGATTATTCATTGATGATCTCACTGATAACTCTTTACGTCAGTGTTGGCATCGGTTTGGGTTCCAATCGTATGGTATTTAAGTATATTAAAGTATTGGGATGGAAGATTGTTTTCCTTTCCGTTGCTATTTTTATTGGAAGTATCGTAGGGGGGATTTTATCAGGGATCATCCTTCATTTACCGATGCATATTCCAATCATGTCTGCCAGTGGCATGAGTTATTATAGTATAACCGGTGCGTATATGAGTCAGGTATATGGAGTTGAAGTTGGGACATATGGATTTATGGTAAATGTCATGAGAGAATTTATCACTGTTTTGTTTTTACCGTTCATTGTTAAAATAAGTAAAGGTAGTCCCATTGCTTCAGGTGCTGCTGGAAATATGGATACCATGTTGGTGCCAGTAACAAAATTTGTTGGACCCGAATTAGGATTAGTCACTTTGGTTACAGGAACGATTCTTACCTTTGCGGTACCATTTATATTGCCTATGTTTTACCATGTTTTTTCATGATAAAAAAACATTGCTTTAACTTATATATATTTTGAATATTTTTTTCTATTGATACAGGTTGGAACTTTTTTGTCCATCCTGTATTTTTTTGCTCTGAAATGGCTCGCTTAGTTCTTTTTCAATATGATTTTATTGTATTTCGATAATAATATATTGAAAAAGAATGGAATGGATGATAAAATATTACTGGGGAATTAAGTTTGTGAATATATGTAGATAAGATAAGAGGGGGAATGGCAGATGAAAAAAATGGCTAAATTTTTAGGGGTAAGTGCAGTTTTGATTATACTAACTATTATGTGCTTTCCTGTGATTTTATTTTTTATAATTCCTGCTGGAGTAAGTGATCATATAAACATAAAAACAAATACAGGAGAAAAATTTTATTTTGAGGGAAGTATAGAGAATACTTTTCCAAAACTATATGGATATAAATATGCTATATATGAGATTAGAAATGGGAAAAAAGTATTAATGAAATCTGGTGAATCAGGTAGAAATCCAGAATTTTATATTGATGAAGAGAATTTTAGTGTGAAGGATGATGTTGTATCTACTATGTATACATATCAAAATGAAAACTATACAATGCATCAAATTGAAAACTTTATTCTGTATAAGAAGGATGGATCAGAAAAATATAAATATGTGTCAAGAGAAAATTTGGTAGATGCTCATAGAAAAGATACTTTTTTGTATGAACCCATAAAAGAACGATTTGAAAAATATGGGGAGGGTGGAGATTTAAAGTTTTTGATGGAGATGGAAAAAAGAGAGGGATTTCAGGGAGATGCATTAAGTTATGAAGAAATCATAAAAGACCTAAAAAAAATATATAAACAAAATGAAGATAAGTATATGAAAGAATTTCATTATAGATATGAAATTGCAGATTACAATGTAGGGTATAACAACACTTATTTGGAGGAGTTTATTGTATATGAAAAAGATCATCATAAATATGAAATGGTATGGTTAAAGGAATTATTTGAAAATCCAAAGGCTTATGGTTTTCTAAAGCCAGTAATTGCAGAAAATATACAAAAAGATGAAATAGATAAAGATAAATTGAAGTTTTTAATAGAAGTAAATACGGTAGAGGAAAATAAAAAGATCATGGAGCGTTTAAGTAGTGTGATGAAAAGTGATGATCATTTAAATAAGCTTAACTATAAGTATGATGGAGTTGATTATACGGTTATTCATTCGAGATGGGGAGATGTTTTTTATTGTAAAGATGATCAATATTATGATGTATTGAATATTGATGAGGTGCTAGAAAAAGTAGAGGAGTATGCTTTTTTATGTCCGCTATTTGTAGAAAAACTAAAAAGTGATAGAGTATGCAGGGAGTATGAAACAGCAGATTTTTTGATAAAGGCAGACTATAAAGAAGGGTTTGAAGCAATCATAAAGAGATATGATGAAAGGTTAAAAGAGTTAAAAGACGAAGGGGGAGAGGATAGGATGTATAATATTGTGAAAAAAGAAAGGGCTGAATTAATAAAAAGAATGAAGGAGTAAAGGCGACGATTTTATGAAAAAGACAGGTCTTATTTATTGCAATACATATATTTAAATAGAATAGGAGTGAGATGATGGAAAAAATAGAAAGAAGTTTAATTGATGAAAGTAAATCAACAAATGAAAAGTTAAAAGTTATGGGGGTAGCTTTTATAATAGGGCTTTTATTTAATTATTTTTTTATTTGGAATACAATAGGAATTTCAGCAGTGATTTATAATGGTTTTATTATCGCAGGAGCAATATGGTATTTGTATCCTCAAATTGATTTAAAGAAAAGAATAAGTTTTATATTTTTAATACCTATTATTTTATTATCGATAGCATATAGTATTTACACGAACGAAATATTAAGATTAATAAATACAATCGTAATTCCATTATTGATGGCTAGTTATATAATCACGATCAGGTATGAGCATATAAAAGATATAAAGTTCTCTTTTATAGAAAAAGTTTTGGTGAGGATTGTACCTGCGTCATTTGTTAATATACCTAAGTTTTTCGTTTTCACAAAAAAAATGATAACTTCAGAGAAAAATTCAAAAGTAAGTGAAGTACATAAAAATATATTTAAAGGACTAATAGTTGCATTACCATTACTATTAATTATTGTAGGGTTACTTTCATCAGCAGATATGGTATTTGAGTATTATATTGATAATATGGGAAAAAAATTAGATTTATTTAGTGTAATAGGACACAGTATGGTTGTGATCATTACAACTTTATATATGTTTGGATTTTTGTGGAGTTTTCAATATAAAAAAGAATTGAATACAGAGAAAAAGAGCATACAAAAAAACGCTATTTGGGAGCCAGTTACAATTATTACAATCATATTTTTAATCTCTATCGTATATTTGTTATTTACCATTATTCAAATTTCGTACTTATATGGGGGGGGTAGTGATCTTCTTCCTGGAGGACTTTCTCACGCTGCTTATGCTAGAAAAGGATTCTTTGAGCTTATTGTGGTTACATTGATAAACTTCAGCATAGTGCTATCCAGTATGACGTTTTCTAAGAAAGACAATAAAAATGTGAATAAGATAGCAAATGGAGCCTATAGTTTGCTGATTTTATTTACATTTAATATGCTAGCTTCAGCAAGTTATAAAATGATGGTATATGAAAATAAATTTGGATTTACAAGATTAAGATTATTTGTACAGGTCTTTATGATTTTGTTGGCCATATTACTTGTAATCATATTTTTAGGTATATGGATCAAGAAAATGCCCATATTGAAATTAGCTATTATAGCAACCATAACTATCTATGTAGGCATAAATTTTGTGAATGTAGATAAGGTGATTGCCAAAAATAATATTGAAAGGTATAAGAATAGAAATGTGATTGATATGGATTATCTAGAAAGTTTATCCTATGATGCAACAGAGGAAATTGGTGAATTAATGAAAATAGGAGATGGTAATATTAAAATAAGGACAATAAAGTATATAAATAGAACGGTTGATGAAGTAGATAAATCTTATAATCAGTGGTATGAATACAATTATTATAAGCATAAAATTTTAGCAGTATATAAGAAATAATCTAAAGTGTTAAAAATACCTTTTTCGTGGTAACATGTTACTTAGGAATTTAATTTAACAAATTTATAGGAGGCTTGAGTATGAAATATTATGGAAATTCTTCTTTGGCAAGTTTATTAAAAATTATGCTAAGTAGTATATTAGTTATAGGTGTAATTATGTTTATTTATATTTCGAAAGGTGTTATTACTTCAAATGATCTTCAAATAGGTATGTTTAGAAAAACACTTATATATTCTTTGTTTTTAGTAGGGACTATATCATTGATTCTTATTGTATACAATTTAAGGAAAATAGTACATTCCCTTGTGAAGGCAGATCCATTTATAAGAGAAAATGTAAAAAGTTTAAGTAATATATCTATAGAATGCTTTATCATTACAGCATGTTACTTAATCAACTTTTTTATAAATCCTAAATATACGGAATTTAACTTGATCACCATTGATATGAAAGGGATACACACAGATATGGAATTTTTCATATTTTTCTTTGCAGGGTGTTTCATATTGATATTATCCAAGGTCTTTGAGCGGGCTGTTGAAGTGAAAGAAGAGAATGATTTTACGATTTAAAGGAGGATATTATGGCTATTATTATAAACTTAGATGTTATGATGGCAAAGAGAAAAATCTCCTTATCTGATTTGGCATCAAGAGTTGGAATAACGAATGCAAATCTATCTATATTAAAAAACAACAAAGCGAAGGCAGTTAGATTTACTACGTTGGAAGCTATATGCAAAGAATTAAATTGTCAACCAGGAGATCTGTTAGAATATGCACCAGATGAGGAGAGCTAAGGGAATCGTTATGAGATATACATTTGAATATGAAAATAAAACCATAGAATTTGAATTAATACAGAGAAAAAGAAGAACCATGGAAATAAGGATCACGCCACCTGATCAAGTAAGAGTAATTGCTCCAAGTGCAGCACCGAAAGAATGGATCATAGAAAAACTTAAAAATAAAGGTTCATGGATCGTAAAAAAATTGGATCAATTTAAAGATTTAGATTATCTACCCATAGAAAGAAAATTTGAAGATGGCGAAAAATTCATGTACTTAGGAAAAGATTATTTTTTAAAAATTAGTATAGATAAAGATATAAAAATACCAGAAGTAAAACTAGAGGAAGAACAAATTCATATAATCACACCTAAAAAAAGCAAAAGTATACTATCAGAAACATTAGAAAAATGGTATAGAAAACAAACCCTAGAACAAGTACAAGAAAAGGTAAAATATTATAGACCTTATTTTCATAAAGATCCATCAAATATAAGAGTAAAAGAGCAGAAAAAAAGATGGGCAAGTTGTACTTATAAAGATGAGATTTTATTCAATTGGAGAGGCAGTATGGCACTACCTTCAGTTCTAGATTATATAGTCGTTCATGAAATGTGTCATATGGTACATAAGAATCATTCGAAAGATTTTTGGGCCCTTGTAGAATCTATTATTCCAGATTATAAAGAAAGAAGGAATTGGTTGAAAAAGTATGGGGTAATGATGGATGTATAGTAAAAAAAATTTAATCGTCACATCAAACATTCGACACAATTAATGTATGATTGTAAGCAGCAAAATTGAATAGTTTATACCGAAATTATAAAAATGCTAAAAAAAGAAGTCGAAATACTTCTTTTTTTAGCATTTTTACCTTTATAATATATCGATTTTTGCATATAAAAAAGCATGTATAAATACCAAGTTTTTACAAAATATTAACGTGTAGTACTATACAATATGGATTATCAGTTTAAAAGATTATGAAAACTGTATCTAGTTTTGATAAGATTTACAGAAAATATAAAACTGGATATTTAAAGGATATATACGAAAGAATAAGGGGGATAATATGGGAGCAGAGAAAAGATATGAGGAAATAATGATAGGAGAAAAGGCAAGTGTTTCTAAGATTATAACAGAAAGTGATATTTCAGGATTTGCAAATATTTCAGGAGATTATAATCCCATACATCTTAATGCAGAGTATGCTTCTAAAACTAGATTTAAAAAGAGAATTGCCCATGGTATGCTTACTAGTTCTTTAATTTCCGCTGTTTTAGGAACCCAATTACCCGGTGAAAATACCCTATATTTATCTCAAAATGTGAAATTTTTAGCACCTGCGTATATAGGAGACCATCTGACAGCTACTGTAGAGGTGAAAGAAAAAAGGGATGAAAAAAAGATTATTATTTTAAATACAATTGTAAAGAACCAATTAGGAAATGAGATTTTAGCGGGAGAAGCTGTGGTAAAAAAAATGTAATTCTAATATTATTCTAAAACATAAGGGGGAATTTAAATGTTATTTTTAGATAATTATAATAAATTTATGGGACAATGCTTTGATACACAAAAGAAAGCTTTAGATATGTGGCAAGAAAGTTTTTCACCTAAAGATGAAAAAAAAGAGTCAGATACAGTGAATAATATGAATAATATGGTAAAAAAGCCAATGGAGATGTTTAATAATTGGGTTGGAATGATGAATGGTGATATGTTTACAAAAAACAGTATGCTATTTGGACAAAATCCTTTTCAAGAGGTTTTTGAAAAAATGACCAATAGCACAAATACTTATTCTTCCTTATATGGTTTTTGGGAGGACTTGACGAAACAAATTTCAGGAAATTCTAATGATCAAGTGAAAAAGTTTTTTAGCAAATGGCAAGATGAATATATGAAGAGTTTTTCTAATACCTTTATTTCTTATTTGCCTGAGCCTACACAGAGTTTATTTAAACAGTCTATGGAAACATATCAAATGTATTTTGAAAATAGTAATAAATTGTTCCAACCATGGACTGATCATGCTAAGGAATTTCAAAAATTAATGGGTACAAATATTTTTGAAGATAAAGATGCTTATATTAACTATGCAAAACTTTTGGGTGGAAATTACGAACAGACATTTGGCAAATTATTTGGTGCTCCTATTATGGGCATAAATAGAGAGTATTTTGAAAAACAAGTAGGTAGTGTAGATTCTTTTATGAAATATACAAATTCAATAAATGAGTTTACAGCAACTATTTCTAGAGTTGGAATAGAAACAATGGAAAAAATTTCACAAGATTTACAAGATATGATAAAAGACGAAACGCAACCTAAAACTTTTAAAGAATTTTATGAATATTGGTCGAGAAAAAATGAAGAGGCTTATAACAATCTTTTTGAAACAGATGGCTTTTCTAAACTGCTAAGTCAAGTTGTTGATGCAGGTGGTGAGTTTAAAAAAAATTATGATAAAGTACTTGAGCAACAATTAGCTTTTCTACCTTTTCCTACTAAGACAGATATGAATAGCATGTATAAGACAATCTATGAATTAAAGAAATCAGTAAGAAACACAACTAAAGAACTTAAGGAAGTAAAAAATAGATTAAATGATAAGGAAAAGAATGCATAAATGCATTATAGACAAACTACTTCTAAATTAAATGTATGGCAGGGGTGTAATGATATAAACGTCATTCCGGCAAGTATGAAGATTGCAAGTCATTCCTTATTATATAATTACACCCTTTTAGATTAAAGAATGAAGTAGTTTATCTATAATAACGAAAGAAAAAATAACTAAGGGGGTATTTACCAATGTATTCAACTTTGGGAATAGATATGGAAAAATCTATGAAAGAAATGCTTGATGTACAGAAAAAATTTGTTAAAGGGATAGAGGTTTTACAAAATCTTGAGGATATAGAAGTAGATGTAACACCAAAAGAACTTGTATTTCAAGAAGATAAAATGAAGCTTTACCATTATGAAAATCAGTCTAAAAGACCTTGTAAAGTTCCTACTTTGATTGTTTATGCTCTAGTGAATCGTCCATATATGATGGATATTCAGCCAGATCGCAGTATAATAAAAAACTTATTAGAATTAGGTCTTGATTTATATATTGTGGATTGGGGATATCCTACACAAGAAGATAGGTATCTTACTATGGATGACTATATCAACGGGTATATTAATGATGCAGTAGATCATATTTTACAGTCTAATAATATAGATAAATTAAATATTATAGGTGTATGCCAAGGCGGTACTTTCTCTACAATTTACTCAGCTCTTAATCCACAGAAGGTTAATAGTTTAATTACTATGGTTACGCCTATAGACTTTGATATAGAAGATGGCTTATTGTTTAAATGGGGGAAACATTTAAATATAGATAATATGGTAGATGCTTATGGTGTTATACCTGGTTCTATGATGAATTATGGGTATATGATGCTTAAACCTTTTCAATTGATGTTAGATAAATATGTTGGTGTTTTGGAAAATATAGATGATCCAGATATGATGAAGAATTTTATGAGGATGGAAAAGTGGATATTCGACAGTCCTGATCAAGCAGGTGAGACGCTTCGTCAATTTGTTAATGATTTATACAAGGAAAATAAACTTGTGAAAGGAACATTAGAAATTGGTGAACAAAAAGTTGATTTAAAAAATATAAATATGCCACTACTTAATATTTATGCAGAGTATGATCACTTGGTTCCTCCTGCGTCAAGTAAACCTTTAAATGATTTAGTATCTAGTAAAGACAAGGAATCATTTTCTTTCTCAGTAGGACATATTGGTATGTACGTAAGTTCCAAATCCCAAAAGGAAATTGCTCCTAAAATGGCTAAATGGACAAAGGATCATTCAAAATCTAAGTAGTAATTGGTATGTTATTAATATCTCTTATATTTAAGAATTTTATTGGATAGAAAATAAGGAATATGATTTTCACCCCTTAAAGTAGACAAGAAATTGTCAATAAACTACTTTAAGGGGTAATTTATTTATAAAAGAGTTTAAGGAATAAAAGAATATTTAAATAATAAGGGGGATGAATGAAAGAAGAATAGAGGAAGGGACTATAAATATAGATGGTAAATAAATGGAATTTTAATGGAAAACGGATGGAAAAAGAACACTGATAAAGGATAAAAGTAATATATGTGAATTGTAAAGGGTTAGAAAATGGTAGGAATATGACGAACGATTAGGTGGAAAATGAATGGAAAAATAGATGTTAGAATATTGACAAAATTACAATTAAACATTATACTTATATTGTAAGGAGTTGGAAAAAATGGGCATGACAATGACAGATGTGGAACTTTTATTTTTTTTAGAAGGGTTTAATAGAATAAAAGGAGCATCTTTTAAAATGATAGTAAAACATATAAAAGAAGAAGCACAAATACAAAATGAAAAAAAGGGAATAAGCATCCTAAGTGCATCAGAGAGTACACTTCGCAAAAGAATAGCTGCATTAAAAAAGAAGGGGTATATACAGGATGGGGTCAGAGTAAATATGACTAAAACATTTTGTATAACAACAGAAGGTGAAGCGATTACAATAGAATACGAGAGATAAAGGGGAGAAATTAAAATGAAAAGTCGTGTAGGGATTATAGGAATGGGCATGGCCGGTGGAAATATGACAGAATATTTCGCTAAAAGAAGCTATGAAGCATTAGCAATTAATACTTCAGCAGATGACTTGTCTAATATAAATGTGGCAGAAGCTGTAAAACTTGAAGGAGCGGATGGGGTAGGCAAGGACAGAGATAAAGCTAAAAAAGTAACATTTAGTAATATGATAAAAGGTGTAAGTTTATTTGATAAAATAGAACGCAAATTTCAGCATAAGGATGTTATATATATTATAACTTCTCTCTCGGGAGGGACAGGCTCAGGAGGAACACCCGTAATTGTAAGTGAACTTAATAGATTATGGAAAGAGGAGGATGTGGCTCCTAAAATTATAAATTTGATAGCAATATTACCTCCTGACTCAGAAATAGATGGAATTACTATATTAAATACTAGAAATGCACTACTTGAATTTCATGGATTGATGCAAATGGGTCACATAAATAATATCATGTTAATAGATAATAATAGTGGAACAGTAGATATAGTAAATAAAAAGTTTTGTACTTTAGCCAATTCAATAATAGATGTTTTAAACGGCAATACTTATGCTAATTTTGATACTGCAGAACAATTTGAAACGATTACATATAAAGGATACTCCTACATAGGAAAGTTAAATTTAAGTTATTATTTTGGGAAGAATACAAATGAAACGGATTGTTCTATCTTTCAATCAGATACTTGTATTTTAGAATCGGATGATGCAGAATTAATTAGTGCAGTTATGTCAATAAAAGATATGGAGAAATATAAAGGGAAATTAGAAAATGAGGCTAGTCGTTTAGTTGAATTAGATAGTTTAATAAAAGAATTAGCTACTGTGGGAGGCAATAATCCTAAGAAAACTTTTAAAGCAATAAATCATAATCCAGATGCAGTGAGTATTGGTTATTTTGCAGGACTATCCCGACCAGTAGCAATTTTTGATAAATATGAGTGCAAATTAAAAGAGATAGAAGTAAAGAATAAAGTATCAGAAAATAAAAAGAAAGAAAGAGATGATATAGGATCAATTAATTTAGATTATAAACTACACAGTTATGAAGTGGCTGCTACTGTAAGTGATGAACTTAAATCTATGATTGAAGTACCTAAAGAGGATGATAATAAAACAATATCAAGAAGTAGTAGACGTAGGCGTAAAACCACAAGAGATACAATGGATGATATAGAGTGGTAGAATCTAATGGGTAAAGTTATGTATAAATCATTCCTTCCACATTGTTTATTTTAGGATATAAACAATGTGGAAGGGGTGTATTTTTTTGCTTTTTTCAATTTCATTGTAAAATTTTCTCAAATCATTTATAATTCAACGTGTAAGAAAATTTATAACAAAGGAGTGATAAGATGGATACTGAAAAATTTTCAAGCATGTCCATTACGAAAATCTTAGATAAAGCACTTGATACACACAAAAATAGTATATGGACCTCAGCACCTTATATGTTTATATATAATCTTATAGGGCTCATAGTTGGTGTTGTAATTTTAATTGTATTAGTTTTAGGATTTGGAGCATTTACCATGTTTGGTGGATTTGGATACAATAAGATTTCTATGTTAGAGGATATTGCTTCACCATTTATGTATACGAATATTACAATTTTTGCGGGCATTATTTATTTGGGTATTTTTTCATTTACATTAACTAAAAAAGTAGGAATTGTAGAAATTACGAATAAGAAACTTTTTAATAAGCGTGCCGATATAGTAAAAGTATTAGGGGTGGCTTTTAAAAATATTCCACGAATTCTAAGTGTAATAATCGCAGGGACTATATTGTTTCTTCCTGCAATTATAGTATTCGGTGGAATTGTAATTGGTTTTGGAATCAGTTTGGAAAATAATACTATGCATTTTATTATTGGAGCAATTTTGTTTGGGCTTAGTTTCATTGCTGTAGTTACTTGCTTTCTAACGGTACATGTATTTTCTGTTCAGGTTGCTGTATTGGAAAATTTATATTTCTTCAAGGCATTAAAAAGAAGTAGACAGCTTGTGAAAAATAATTTTTGGAAGATTTATGGATCATTATTAATATCTACTTTAGCAATTGGGGCAATTACTTATTCGATATACTCCTTTTTCGGTGTTATTTTGGGGATTTTTTATTTAATCTTAATGGCCAGTGGAATAGAAACAGAAATATTAGCTTCATTAGCAATGATTGGAAATTTAATAAGAACGCCTTTACAATTAATTTTATCATTATTTATTGCACCCATAGGGGGAATATTTACTACCCTATTGTACTATAATCAAAGATTTAAAAAAGAAGGATATGATTTGACCTTAAGACTTGAAAAAATGAAAGAAACTGAAAGTATTATAAAAGGAGAAGAAAAGTGAGAAACTTTTATTTATTAGGGGTTACAACTCCTTCGAAAGAAGTATTTGATCAAGCAGTAGTTGAGGTGTTAAAAAAGTCAAAGTATCTGTTCCTTAGAAATGGATATAAAGAAATGATTGAAAAGATGAAAGAAACAATCATAAAGTGGATAACAGATATCTTTAGTAATATGAAATTTGGCGGAAATAAAATTCAGCCAAGTAGTGCTTCTATATCTAAAGGATGGATGATTACAGGAATCATTTTGATGAGTATTATACTCATTATATTGTTTATATATATAAGAAAAATGGTTAGAAAAGATACGAAAATCAAAAACATACTTGGAGAAGTGATCGATGAACAAACAACGACAGAAACATTAAATGAAAAGGCTAGAAAGTACAAAGCTCATGGAGAGTATAGAGAAGCGGTACGATATGGTTTTATAGCAATTTTATTTCACATGAATGAAAAAAATATTTTATATTTAGATGAATCTATGACAAATAAAGAAATGGTTAAAAGCCTTAGAAAAAATAACTTTAAACATGTAGCGTTATTTGAGGATTTGGTTTATTTATTTAATAAAGCTTGGTATGGGCATAAAGAAGTGAATGAAGAAATGTGTTTGTTATGGGAAGAAAAGATGAATTTGTTGTGGAATGAGGTGATTAGTATTGAAAAATACAAATAAAAGAGACGTTATTATACTAATCATTTTGATTCCAATTTTTTTATGGATTAGTTTAAATTTTTCTAGTAAAAGTGAAGATAATCTGAAACCTTATACAGTGCTAAATAACAAAACAAAAGGTTTTAGTGTAATGTATGAAACCATGAAGGAACTTAACTATCCAACTGAATTATCCATTAAAAAAGTTCAAAATAGAAGTGTAGATACGGTACAAATAATCTCGCAGGAAGAGAAGTCTACTAATTTTGATGTTAATAATACAGATATTAAAAATTGGATTGAAAAGGGTGGAAATATTATTTATCTATCTCCTGATTGGAAAGATACAAAGGTAAAATATGGTAAAAAAATTGCCTCGTACAATAAAGAAGCAACTGTATTTTCTTGTGAAAAAGGAAAAATAGTAGTTGGAAATACAGATCTTTTAATCAATAAAACCCTAGTAGAGAATACAGATGGAGCCTATTGGATTCTAGAACAAATGGGTCAGTGGAAATATGAGCATATAGAATTTAATGAATATTATCATTATGCGGCTAAAGAAAAACCTTCATTATGGAAAGATACACCAAGAGGTATCAAATTAATAGTATGCCAATTATTACTTTTGATTATATGTATTATTATTTATAAAGGAAAAAGATTTGGAAAAGTAGTTCTTCTTTATGAAGAAGTAGAAAGGTCAGAAAATGAACAGCTTCTGTCAGTAGCCAGTTTATACCAACAGGCAGGATGCTGGGAGGTCGTTTTTGATCATTATTACAAGGATTTTTTAATAGGGGCAAATAAAGTATTTGTTAGGGATGAAGTAATCGTAAGAGAAATATGGTTTGAACTTTGGGAAAAAGAAGAACTAGGAAAGAATCATAAAGCAAAGAAATTATATGAATTTAGCAAAGAACCTACACACGAATATAAAAGTAAAAAGAAAAAGGCTAAGAAATTTTTAGAAATCATATTGATCATAGAAGAACTCAAAAAAATACTGGAGAAAAGGAGAGAGCGCAATTGGAGAAATCTTACAAGGGATATACAAAAAATATAGTAGATAAAATTACCAATGAAATGAAAAAAGTTATTGTAGAGCAGGATGAATTAATAGCGTATTCTTTAGTGTCACTTCTTTGTGGGGGACATGTTTTAATTGAGGGGGTACCAGGTCTTGCTAAAACATTAATGGTTAGAACATTGGCAAGAACTATGAGTGTAGATTTTAAGAGAATTCAATTTACACCAGATTTAATGCCATCAGATGTAACAGGAACAAAGATTTATAATATGCAAACAAGAGAGTTTGAATTAAAGAAAGGGCCTATATTTACAAATTTCTTATTAGCAGATGAGATCAATCGTACGCCACCAAAGACACAGGCTGGACTTTTAGAAGCAATGGAGGAGAAAACTGTATCTATTGATGGAGAAATTATACCTCTTTCTAAACCATATATGGTATTCGCTACACAAAATCCAATCGAATATGAGGGAACGTATCCATTACCAGAAGCACTAGTGGATAGATTTTTAATGAAACTTGTTGTTGAATACCCTTCATTAGAAGGTGAAAAAGAGGTTTTAAAGAGATATCAAAAAGGATTTAAAAGCACTGAGTTAGAGAGTGTATCCATTGAATCCGTATGTAGTGCAGAGGATCTATTATTATGTAGTGAGGAAATAAAAAGTGTAGAAGTTGATGATGGATTGATGGAATACATAGTAAAAATCATAGCGGAAACTAGAAATCATCCACTCATTGACAGAGGAAGTTCTCCGAGAGGTTCTATTGCATTGCTACAAGCAGCAAAGGTATATGCAGTGATTGAAGGACGAGATTTTATGATTCCAGAAGATATTAAAAAAATAGCTATTCCTTCTTTAAGACATCGTATTGCATTAAAGCCTGAAGTAGAAATGGAAGGAATGAAAGTAGAACAGGTGCTAAATAATATTTTGTCTCAAATAAAAGTACCTAGATAACTAGGGAGTTAGGTGATTATATTGAAAATAACAAAAAAGTTTATTTGGATGATTGGAATTGGAATTTTATTTTCAACAATGGCTTATTTTATCAATCTTTCTGTATTTACATTTGTTTCCTATAATGTATTATGTTTCATTGCTTTAATGGTAGATTATTTTAGTTCTCCAAATAGTGAAATCGTAGAAATAGAAAGAATCGGAGAAGATAAGTTATCTGTTTACGGAAAGGAAAAAATACAATTCAGTATTTATAATAAAAGTGATCAAGAAATATATGTGGAAATGAAAGATGAAATTCCTGATTTTCACTTTGAGGTAAAAGAAAAAATGATGAAAGGGTCTGTTTTGCCACATAGCAAACAAATCTTTGAATATGAGGTTGTGCCTAAAAAAAGAGGGGCATTTGAGTTTGGGGCTTTACATGTTCGATATGAAAGTAAATTAAAGCTTTGTATGAAAGAATTTATAGCTTCTGTTCCTCGTGAATATAAGGTATATCCCAATCTAAAAGATTTAAGAAAATATCGTTTGGCTTTATATAATAGTAAGGTTCACAATATGGGACAGAAACCTTTTAAAATGTTTGGTAGTGGAGCCGAGTTTGAGAGTTTGAGAGAATATGTTGCTGGAGATGAGTATAGAACAATCAACTGGAAGGCAACGGCAAGGGAAAATAAACCCATTGTTAATCAATATGAACCAGAAAAAAATCAACACGTATATGCATTGATCGATACAGGTAGAGCCATGAGTCATTCTGTGAGGGGCTATAAAAAGCTGGATGTTGCCATTAATACAGGGTTATTGCTTGCAGATATCGTAAACCAAAATGGAGATCAGTCTGGAATCATGGTATTTAATACGAATGTAGAAAAGTTAATTATGCCTGGAAAAGGAAATGTACATAGAAATAGTATGATGGAAGCTCTATATCATGTTGAAGATACAAATCTTACATCAAATTATGAAGAAGCTTTTTATCATTTAAAGAGAAAAGAAAGACGAAGAAGTTTGATTTGTTTATTTACTGATTTTAATACAGTAGAAGAAGCTGAAGATATGATGAGGGTATTACCTATATTATCTAAGAATAATATTGTAATGCTCATTATGATGGAAAATGAAAAGACGAAAAAGATAGCAAAGATGTGGGCTAACAGTGAAGAAGAGGTCTTTAATAAGGGTGTAGCATTAGAAATGCTAAGAGAAAGAAAACATATCATAAATACCTTAAACAAAAAGGGGATCATGTGTATGGAGTGTCCTCCAGAAAAACTAGCCATGAATGTAATCAATGGGTATCTACAAATAAAAAATCGGATGTATTTCTAATCATCCGATTTTAAATAAGGAATACAAAAGTAAAAAATTAACCCGATAGCTGTTGCTAGCGCAAATAGTAATTTTGCAATGGCAGAGATGGCAAGAGGCGTAAAAAAGCCTTCAATAATACCTGCGATTACAAGCATAATAGCGATTCCAGGAACCAAAGAAACCGCTTCTTTTGATCCTTTTATTAAAGAATGTTTTCTTGAATATTCATTTGGGATTAAAAATGAACGAGCCATGATTAGTCCAGCACCACCAGATATGAAAATAGCCGTTAATTCTATTATTCCATGAGGTAAAATTAGGGACCAATAATTCGTAGTATTTCCAAATGTATATACTAATGCTGTTAAACTTCCTAACATTGTGCCGTTAAAGAATAAAACATAAATAGTCCCTAATCCAAGGGTAATTCCAAATATAAAAGCTTTTAGGCAAACAGCTATGTTATTAACCATGATTATACTTGACATCAATGGATAATTCCAATCATTTGAGCCCGTCATATCCCAATTCGTATTTTCAGCCATTGCCTTTGGTAAAAAATAATAAGCAGAATCTGTATTGACTTTTACAAGGATAAAGCTTACTAAAGAGCCAAGTAGAAAAATAAAGAAAGAAGTAAGGATGTAAGAGCGAAATTTTTGAATTTGTTTTGGAAATCCAAAGGTAATATAAGATAAAATTTCTTTAAAGGTATTTTTCTTTACTGCATAAATATGATTATGCGCTTGTCCGACTAAAGAATTTAAATATAAGACTACATCACTACTTGGAAAATGGGTTCTAGCATATGCAAGATGATGACTAGCCTGACGAAAAAGATGTAAAAATTTTCTTAGTTCTTTTGCTGTAAGTTTGGATGGTCCTTTTTTTTCGAGTGTATTTGTAAGATCTTTTAATATTGTCCATGAAGATGTATTTTTTTGAATAAATTGATTCTCTTTCAATTGATTTCACCCCTTGTTGAATATTTTACCAAATTTTAAGGGATAGTTCACCATTTTTTTAAAAGAATGAAATATAATATAGATAATTAAAACTTAGAAAACTCATTTGCTTCTTCTTCTAGAATTGTTTATAGATGTTTAATAAGACGAAAAGGTGAATAATTACAATGAAATGTATTATTACCTTATAGTTTATCATAGTTTTTTTTGCAAAGGAGATGAAGTGTTATGATACAAGTAGTAGACAATTCTACTAACAAATATGCAAAATACAAAGATATGCACATGAAAGACAGACTATTATATTTCATTAAAGATATTACTATTTTCTTGAATTTTGATATAGGAAAAGTTGTTATGTTTGATAGCGAAAGAAACTCTATTACCTTTAGAAGTAAATACGTTAGAGAGAATATTAATTTGAAAGAACCTATACTACAAATTGATTATATATCAGAAAGAGTACCTACCATATTAAATATTGTTATGAAAGAAAAAGAAGTGGTTATATTTAACAATGATGGAAATTTAACGCATGAAGATGTGGAGTATACTCCTCTTATAAAAGATATACAGCAAGAAGTGTATATTCCCTTATTCGGAGAATATGATTCTCAAAATATAATTGGATGCTTATACTTAGGAACTTTTCTTTCGGAAAATAGCATTCGTGCTCAAGCGTTAGAAGGGGACGAAATAATATATAGAGTTTATAGATTATCAAAGCACTTAGAAATAATATATGGAAGATCGGAACGATTTTTAAATACGCTCAATATGATTCATGTTTTTTCTACTCTTTTAGAAGATAGGCAAGCTTCATTACCTAATCATTCATATAACGTAGCACATTGGGCTAAGGAAATTGCAGAATACTTGTCTCTTGATGAAATAACAATACAACAAATATATATTGCCGGGATACTACATGATATAGGAAAAATACATATAGGTAAAAATATATTAGAAAAGCCAGAGAAATTGACAGAAGAGGAATATGATATCATAAAAAAACATTCCATGTATAGTTATCATATAACCAAAGAATTTTGTAAAAACATTCAAGATTTACATCACATTCCTAGAATCATAAAACATCATCATGAACGATATGATGGAACCGGTTATCCAGAGGGGTTGAAAGGAAAGGAAATACCAATTGAAAGTAGTATATTAGCAGTTGCAGATGCAGTTGATGCGATGCTTTCAAAACGAGAGTACTCAGAAGCAAAATCCATTCAAGCTGTAATGAAAGAGCTGGCATTACAAAAAAGCAAACAGTTTGATGCTAAGATTACTGATGCAATTATACAGATATTAGCTTCTTCAAAACAGAAGCAAACAGAGATTTTTTCAGTTCCTATTGTTCAAGCCACTATGGCTATCACTCTAAAAGATAAAATCTATTTTAATCAAGGGCAGTTAATTAAAATGGATCCTGGTTTTATATTTAAAATGGATCCAGAGAATAGTCTAGATGAATTAGATAAAATAAATATTAAGCAAATGGATTTGTATATCAATGATAGGCAAAATATTTTTGAATATAGTGTGAGAATAAAAGAACTAAAAAATGAGACCATTTATATCTCTAATTTAAAATTAAAACCTAAATCAACTGCCTTCAAACTATCATGGAATTTATATGGATTAATACATATCGATATGAGTAAACACCAAAAGGTCTATGATATAAATATACATATGATTGGAGGGAATGTTTTATCTTTCTATATAAGTGAGTATGAAATTAATGATTTAATCAATAGTGAAATAAGCTATCTAAAAATATTTTTTGATGAAGAGAACATTGATATTACAGGAAAGATTATTAAAAGTTATAAAATAGGTATAAATCAATACTTTGAATTTGATTATAGTAATCTTCATGATAGCAAAAAAGATAAAATATATAAATATCTATTTAGAAAACAAATTGAATTTAGAAAAAGTATTAATCCTTATGTATAAGTTTGGGAAATATCTTAATATTCTTGAATTGAGTAGTAACCTATAAGATACGACACTAGATGTAGAATGGAGTGATAAAATGAAAACGGTAAAAATTACTACACCTGAAAATATAGAAATAGAATATGATTTGGCTGGATTAGGATCTAGGGCCGCTGCCGTAGTAATCGATTTTCTTATACAGGGGGTTGCATTATTAATATTAGCAATAGGTTTAATGATTGCTGAATTTAATCCTTTGGATGCATATGAAACCTATAGCGGTTGGGTAATTGGTATTTCTTTAATTATATTTTTTGTAATAACCTATGGATATTTTATAATATGTGAATTAACCATGAATGGAAAAACACCGGGAAAAAAAATGTTTCATCTAAGAACCATTCGTAATAATGGTCAGCCAATTACCATAAAGCATTCTATTATCAGAAATTTATTTCGTGTAATCATAGATCTATATGGAATAGGTACTGTTCTTATTTTCTTTTCAAAAGAGCATAAAAGAGTAGGCGATTATGCTGCATCCACTATGGTTATCGTAGAAGAGAAAAAAGAAATTCCAGCGAATTTAGAGATTGAATTTAGTGGAAAAGTAAATTATAAATATTCTATTACACAAGAAGAATATAGCTTGTTAAAAGACTATTTTAATAGAAAAGAAAATTTAGGGGAACATGCAGTAGAATTAGAGATAGAATTAGGAAAATACTTTTGTGAAAAGTTTGAAGTTCAAAAATCAGAAAAAGAGTATGATGGGTTCTTGAAAGAATTGGTGAATAGAGAAACTTTATAATAAACCGAGTTGTCATAGAAAAACTTTATAATCATTTTTTACCATTCTATAATCTGTTATAATAAACCGAGAGTTTAGATACATAGGGAGGAATAAAAAATGAAAAGATTATCAATGATTTTTCTAATGATGATATTAATAGTAAGTTTAGCAGTAGGTTGTTCAAATTCAGAACCTACGAAAGCGGAAGCTAAAGAACCAGTAGGAAAAATAGTATTTAAAGGTTCATCTACATTAGCACCCGTAATTACACAAATAACAAAAGATTTTAAAGAGAAATATAAAACATGGGATCAGGTAAATGAAAATTTTGCAAATGAAGATATAGAAATATTTATAACAGGTGGAGGTTCTGGTGCAGGTGTAAAATCTGTTATAGATGGTTCAGCTAACGTAGGAATGGTTTCAAGACCAGTAACGGAAGAAGAACAGAAAACCATAGAAGGATATAAAGAATATAAGCTAGGAACAGATGCACTAACAATTTCTGTAAATCCTGAAAATAAAATTTATGAGGTAAAGGATACTTTAACAACAGAAGAATTAAAAAAGATTTTCTCTGGAGAATATAAGTATTGGGATGAGTTGGATGCTAAATTAGCACATGAAGAGATCGTTTTAATCACTAGAGATATTGGTGGTGGTGCGCATAAAGTATTTGAAGAGAAGATTATGGGCGATTCAAAGGTGAGTGAAAATGTAATTCAAGCTCCATCAATGGGCGCTTTAGTAACGAAAATAATAGAAAATAAAAATGCAATAGGATATGCTTCTTATGGTGTTGTGAATCAAAATGAAGGTAAAATCATGCCATTAAAAGTAGATGGCGTTGAGCCAACAGCAGAAAATATTAAAAATGGAAGCTATATAATATCTCGTCCATTACTAGTCATTACAAACAAAGATGTAACAGAAAGTGAACAAGTATTATTAGATCAGATCGTATCTGAAGAAGGTCTTAAAGTAGTTGAAGAATTAGGTTTTGTACCAGGGAAATAATTGTTATGCCAGAGGGATCTACCTCTGGCTTTTTGCGTAGGAGGGAAAAAGTGAACATTTATAAAATAATAGATAAATTATTTTTATATTTGATTAGGTTTGTTAGTATGATCAGTGTGTTATTATTGGTTTTTATAGTGATTTTTATTTTAAAAGAAAGTTTGTTGACCTTTGAAGAAGTGTCCTTTTATGATTTTGTATTTAAGAAAGGTTGGCGTCCTATTTCAGAAAATCCAGAACTCGGGATTTTGCCTATGATTTTAAGTACACTATATGTTTCTATATTGGCATTAGGAATTGCACTACCACTAGGGGTCGGAAGTAGTATTTTTCTTAGCTGTATGGTAAATGAAAAAAACAGGAATTTCATAAAACCAATTATTGATTTAATGGCAGGTATTCCTTCCGTGGTATATGGTTTTATGGGGCTACTTTTAATTGTAAAATTTTTTGAAAGAAAATTATCATTTTCATCAGGAGAGAGCATATTAGCAGCATCTATACTTTTAGCTATTATGATTTTACCTTATATCATATCCACTTGTGATGAATCTATGATTAAGATATTAAAAAAATATGAAAGCACATCAAAAGCATTAGGTGTTTCTAAGTATCATATGATCAGATACTTAATACTCCCAACTGCGAAAAAAGGAATATTAGCCTCTGTTGTTTTAGGATTGAGTAGAGGAATGGGTGAGACTATGGCTGTTATGATGGTCATAGGAAACAGCCCTCTATATCCCAAATTATTTGGAAAAGGACAAACCATTCCAGGACTTATTGCGCTAGAAATGGGAGGAGCATCTGTAAATAGCATACATTATCATGCTTTATTTGCATCAGGACTTATCTTGATGATGATGCTGATGATTATAAATGTATTATTTTACTTTATAAGAAAAATGATGGGGACGGTTAGTGAAGAATAAGAAGGGTGATAAAAATGAAACATCTATCTATAAAATTATGGTCAATAATAAGTATTTCCCTGGTAATGATCATTATATCTTGTATATTTGGCTTTTTATTCATTCATGGATATGAGGGAATAAGCTATGAATTTTTTATAAAAGAACCAAATGGAATGCCTTTAGGCTCAGAAGGAGGCGTATATAACGCCATAATAGGAAGCATTTGCTTTACTGGTATAGCGACTATATTTTCATTTGTTTTTGCACTATCTATTGCAACATATCTGGTTTTCTATGAGAAAAATGAAAAAATAAAAAGCTTTATACGGTTTATTATAGGAATAATAGCAGGGGTTCCATCTATTGTATTAGGATTGTTTGGATATAGCTTTTTAGTGGTATATCTTAAAATTGGAATCAGTATTTTAACAGGTGGGATTGTACTTGGAATTATGATCTTTCCATTTATGGAGATAAGATTTGAAAAAACCTTATTAGAGGTAGATATAAATTTAATATATGCATCTTTAAGTATGGGCGTAAACAGAACTTATACTTTTTTTAAAATAATACTGCCTATTTGTTATAAAGATATGATAAGAGCTACATGCCTTTCAGCTAGTTTTGCCATGGGTGCTACTGCGCCTATATTATTGACGGGTGCAGTTTATTATGCAGATATTCCAAATAGTATATTTTCACCAGCTATGGCATTACCTCTTCATTTATATTTATTAATATCTGAAGGTATTTCTTTAAAAAATGCATATGCTACTGCTTTGGTTTTAATTGTACTTCTTTTATTGATCAATAGTATACCAACAGTTTTAGATATGATAGGAGGGAATAAGATTGTTAGATTTATTAAGCGTAGAAAATCTTAGTGTAAGATTTCATGATCAAAAGGTATTACGTAATATAAATGCTTCTTTTAAGAAAAATAAAATAACTGCCATTATAGGACCATCGGGTTGTGGAAAATCTACCCTCTTAAAAACTTTGAATACGCTTTTGATGGAAGATCATGAAGCTAACATAGAAGGAAAAATATTATTTGATAATGAAAATATAGACAAAATAGAGAAAGAAAAAATAAGACAAAAAATAGGAATGGTATTTCAAAATCCAGTACCATTTCCACTGAGTATATATAAAAATATGGAATATGCATTAAAATATTATGGCGTGAAAAAAGATGAAAGAAAAATGATTATAGAGGAAAAGTTAAAAGTAACTGGACTATATGAAGAGGTTAAAGATTCTTTAAATAAAAGTGCTCTAAAGCTCTCAGGGGGTCAGCAGCAGAGGCTTTGTATTGCAAGAGCTCTTAGCATAGAACCAGAGATCTTATTATTAGATGAACCTTGTTCTTCTTTAGATGTGAAAAATACGAAAAATATTGAGCATATGCTGTTAGCATTAAAAGATCAATATACAATTATTATTGTAACCCATAATTTATTCCAAGCATCAAGAATTGCAGATGAAACATTGTTTATGTTAGATGGAGAAGTGATAGAGTTTGATCTTACTGAAAATATATTTAATCATCCAAAAGAACAAAGAACAAAGGAATATGTAATGGGCATATATGGTTAGCGATAAAGCGAAAAAGCAAAACATTTAAAAATATAAAAAGATGCGATATAATAAAATTATAGTATGAAAAAGTTTACAATAAATGAAATTTTTGTATAGGAGATTTAAACACAAAAGATATTAAAAGGTGGTGAAAGAATGTATATAGGCGTAGATTTAGGGGGAACAAATATTGCTGTGGGTATAGTGGATGAAAAAGGTACATTGAAATATCAAAAATCTATACCAACCAAAAGAGAGAGAAAGCAAGAAGAAATTATAAAAGATATGATAGAAACAATTATAGAAGTAATAGATGATTATTGGATTCATAAGAATGAGATTAAGTCTATTGGAATTGGAATCCCTGGCTTAGCAGATCCTGATACAGGAGAAGTAATACATTGTGTGAATTTAGGATGGAATAATGTACCATTAGGAAAATCCATAGAAAAAGCACTAGGCATCCCTGTTTTCATCGATAATGATGCTACAGTAGCAGGTTTGGCTGAATACGAAGCAGGTGTAATGAAAGGTGTACAAAGTGGCGTATTCATAACCTTAGGGACAGGTATAGGTGGAGGCATTATTTTAAATGGTCAGGTATACAGTGGAGCTAATGGGGTGGGATCAGAATTTGGTCACATGGTTGTTGGTGAAAATTATTACGAATGTAATTGTGGAAAAAATGGTTGTTTAGAAACATTTTCTTCCTCAACTGCTTTGATTAATTATACAAAGAAATTAATAATGGAAGAAAAGTATGAAACCATATTAAAAGAAAATATAAATGATTTGAACGGAAAAATGATTTTTGATGCGGCTATTGAAGGAGATCAGATTGCGAATTTAGCAGTGGATAGATTGGTTAAGTATCTAGGAATTGGTATTGTTAATTTGGTGAATATTTTAGACCCTGAGATTTTTGCTTTAGGGGGAGGTCTTTCAAAGGTAGGAACATTTTTACTAGATAAGGTAAGAGAAGAGGTTTTAAAAAATAAACATTATAAAACATTACCAGTAGGAAAGATTGTACTAGCACAGTTAGGGAATGAAGCTGGTATCATTGGGGCAGCAATTCTTGGAAAATACAAGAGGTAGACAATAATAAAAAGCAAGGTTTTATTTACATAATACGACCTTGCTTTTTGGTTGTCTAAAAGAGAGAACAAAATGTTTATATGGAAATATATAGATGAAATATATTATAATAGCATTTAGAAAGTGGGTGGAAGTAAATTGAACAAATATATTATAAAGGTAAATTTCTTTGATAATAACAGTATAGAGGTTGCTATTAAAACGTTTATAAAATTGTTGAAAAGTGATGTAGTAGGTATTAATGGTATTAAGGAAATTGAGTTTAGAGACAACAAGGATGAAATACTTACCCCCTCCATACTGACTAGAAAAAAATTGCTTACTGAGATTATAGATTTAACCCCTAAATTTGCAAGTGAACTTTTATTTATATTAAAATTAATAGAGCTGGATATGGAAGATCAAGTAACAGACATAGGATGGGAAATCTATAAACTGGCAAAAAAGTTAAAAGATCCTAAAAAGCTAATAACTATAGATGGATTTTTTTTTGGAACAGATATTTTATATGCAATAGGTAGAACTTGGCCAACCTGGTCCTATATTATGGGGAAGTATATACAAAAGGATTGGACTTATGAAGAGGCTAGTCTACCCTTTAATATGATGGAGAATATATTATTAAAGGATCATTGGAACAAGGACATGGTAGAAATGTTCATAAATTGCGATTCATCCATTGGAAGGAAGTTACTAGCTAAACATGATTTGAAATATTACTTAGGAGTAAGAGGAAAATTTGATAGTTTTAAAAAGGTTCTAGGTTTAAAATTAAAGGATGCGGCCAATTCAGAACTCGTTGAAGAATACTTTAGAGATGCAGATATTAACTATTCAGTTAAAGATATTCAAGGGACATTAAAAGTAAAGAAAAATTCTAGGGGTGAAAAAATATCCTTTCAAGTTAAAGGATATGTCCTAGAGAAAAATGTATCTCAAGAAGTTATAGAACTTAAATATATATTGGCCTTAGCAGAAGAAGAAGAATCTGTATTCGTTAAGGTGAATCATCCACCTAATAAGGAGGGGGAGACTTTAACTAAGTGGAGATTTTCTTGTAAGGATGGAGCAATTAATAATATAAAGTGGGTTCCAGAAAATGAAGGTGTATATGTATTTACTATTGTGGTTAAGGGTAAGCCACTCATAAAAGAGAGAATATTATTAGCGTATCCAAAGGAAAGTAAGATTGAAGTTTTGGAGGATATAAGTTATACAGAGATTATAAATTATGGTGTCTATGGGTTTAACCACGATCATAAGGAAGGACATAATATATCTCTAACTCCTCAAAGACTAGATAGAAAACCCACTTTAGGAAGTTATTTTGGAATAACTTATAACTTAAATAAGTCTATTTTCAAAGGAACTATAAATGTGAAGTGTAAGGTACAATCAAAGGATGAATATGGAAATCTAATTATAGATGAAAGTTGGGACGATATAGCTTATGCTCATAAAGCTAATAACTTTGTATACATAATTGAAAAGCAATGTGAACTTAGAGAGGGTCCTTGGATATTTACATTAGTCTATGAAGAGAAAATAATCCTAGAACAGAGATTTAATATGAATATATAAATGGAGGCTACTATGGGACAATTTGGAAAAAATCAAAAGATAGAGTTTATACTAGGTAATATCGAGAGTATTAAAAATGCTCTTAAGAAATACCAATTTTTACTTCAGAATGATGAGGTAGTAATAGATCAAGTCCATGATGTGGAGTTTGTACATGTGGAAAATAGAACAATAAAACCACTTCAATCTATTCATGGAGATTTGGAAATACTTAAAAAAATAGAGGAATATTCACAGGGAACTTATACCAATAGAGCGTTAGATTTTAATGATAGCACATCAGAGGGAATATTTTTCTCCCATGCGCTTACGTATCCAGAACTATTAACTGATGTGGTAAAGACGGCTAAGGAAATAGTTAATTACGCAAGAAGACATAATGACACTTGGGAAATGTGGGCAGATGATATGAGTGTATTTGGTCTTGATCCAATTTACATATTAGCTAAAAAGCATCCTGAGTATACTTATTTAATGGGTGCATATATGATTCCCTATTGGGATACGGAACATGCTCGGTATGTATTAGAGTACATGGCAAGCATCTATTTTGAGAGAGGTTTTGATGATGAAGTTATGAAAGCCTTTTGTTATTGTGATAATAGTGAAGGAAGGGATGCCCTTATTAATAATGATTGGCATGCCTATGATAATGATGCCTTTGATTTAGAAACGTATTTTAAAGAGAATAGTGAAAAATATGAACTGTTTAAATCCATGATGAAGGATCGATTTAAAAATCAAAGATATATTCAATACTCAGAACAGAATCATACAAAAAGACCTATTGAGGATTTTTATTGCACAATATTAAATTCAAGTAAATCTAACAAAGTAGATGAAGATGAAGAACTTGACTTAGAAGTTCTATTTATAGATGATACTTATGATAATGAAGCCTATAAACTTCATATGGAAATAGAAGAATATGTGGGAGAACCTCTTACAGATCCATATAAGGACCCGTATGATGATGAAGATGATGAATATGAAGAAGAGGAAGAAAACATTTGGGAAGATTTCTTTGTTAATGGATTTGAATATGGGGAAGAAATATGGAACTATATATTATATGGAGAAGATGATTCCATATTAGAAGAAATCAAACCTATTAATATAATAAAACTTGCTAAAGAAAAGGATTTATTAATACAAAAGAAAATAAAGTGGCACATAGGGGAAGGTGATTCCTTTATGGGAGAATTTCATAATATATTTCAAGATTTCATAAATGATTATTATGAAGAAGATAATAATGGATTTATAATGAATGTTAATGGGGTAGACCCTTCAGGACGGGATATAGTAATAAGGGCATTGGATGTGTTTACAATGCTTTTAGATCATCACGTATATAACTATGACTTATACAGGGACGTAGTATCTTATGGAATTATGAATTCTAAAAAATTTATTGAAAGATATGATTCAAAGTGTAAATTTTTCTTAGGTGGACTGTCTAATTTAATTGGTGAAGCATCATGGGGTGGAAGTAGGTCTATTGGTGGAGCATTAAATAGAATATATGAATTTATGGGAGCAAATAGAGAGGAAGCTTTAATTTTATTAAAAGGAGAGGCACTAAAGGGGAATATAGAGGTAGAGGACATTAAAAAATCATTATCAGAAGATAGTATCACAAGAGAAGTTCAAGCACAATTCTATAAAAATGGTTTAGAAATTGAATCTACTTCCATAAGATTTGCCACTTACATGCTTAATAAGGATTTTGAAAATAGAGTTATGGATGACTTAACGAAGTTCTTTATGGAAATAGTAGAAGAAAACTGGATCAATATGTTCTTAGAAATCCTAAAGGAAGAAAGTGAATTAACGGAGGAAGATTTACATCTAGTAAAGAGACATATAATGGGAAGGCCAATGCCTCCAAGAGAACTTATGATGAAAGTAATGAAGGAAGGTCCAGATTCATTGACAATAGAAGAAAAGACATTGTTAAATCCAAAGGCAGAGACTGTAGAATTAGAAGAAATAATTCCTATATTAAAAGAAAAATTAGAGCAAGAAATAGATCGTGATGATCCTCAAATTCAATATGAGATATTCGATACCTTTGATAATGAATCCATGTTGGTATTAATACCAGCCTTATACTTAGGGGCTTTAAAGGTGAGAATGCCTTCTAGTCAATCTATGAAAAGAGCAATTAAAATACTGCTTGAATTAGCGCCTATGAGGGTGATGAAATCTGCTTTTTATATAAACCCTGAATCTGGACTAGATGGCATTCATGATAATGGAATGTGGTATGATTTTAGACAGCACATGAAATCACTGTGTAAAGATCATAGTAAAGTCCTTGCTTGGGAGATATTAGATCGTAATGATGATAGATATAACGCTTTAGTACAAGCTTATATTGAAGATGAAGATTCTAGTGGATTTAGCTTTATAAAGGTAGAGAGTCGTGCTGATATAGAAAAGGCTTTAAGTCATTTATGCCATTCTGAAAAGGAAAGATTCTATGAAGCTGTTGCTGAAGAAGATGAAACAGTTTTAGGAGATGTTCATGATAAGATGTTCTATGACACAATCCCTGATTTCATAGAGGATAGTTTAAAATCATGTGAGGATGCACCAAAGGAAAGAATAGATGAAATAACAAAGGATCTAATTGAGTACATAAAAGGAAATATAGATATGGATTCAATAGAATATATAAAGGATGAGATTGGTGATTTACGTGCTAATTCTTATTTCACAAGTGGCCTATGGAAAATAGATGAAGATAAACGTAGGAGACTATTGTTATTCTTAAAGGAATTTGGATTAGGTGGTATTGAGGCAGCCTTTGACTCCTATGAAGTAGAAGCTATTGAATATATAGAATTATTAATGGATATGAATACGCCTTATAAAATAGTTAATGAGTTTTTAATAGATCTATATGATGAAGATGCTTATTGTGAATTTGCCATGAGGTTAAATCCTTTTGAGTATGTAAAGGGTATGTCTGTGGGAGATAGGATAAAGGCACTTGAAATGGCTTCTTATAAGCCTAGTTTAGCGGACTTCATTGGAGATATGGCAAGTGATTCATCAGATCGAGTGAGAAGTCTAGTAGACAAGATTTTAGGTAATTATTCTGAAGAAGATTTAAATAAGTATAATTATATGTTGGTTAAAAGATTTCATAATAGTGATGAAAATGCAAAAGAAATATTAAAGAAATATATTTAATAATCCCAAAGATCAAATAACAAAAGAATATATAATGGGTATATATGGACTATTTTAGAGAAAGAGGGATAAGGATGATAAAAAAAATCGCAGTACTAGGTGCCGGTACGATGGGTGCTGGAATTGTACAGGCTTTTGCTATGCATGGGTATGATGTAAATGTTATGGTAAGAAATAAAGACAAACAGAATAGATTCAAAACTGCTATCAAAGAAAAGTTGAAGGTTTTTAATGAAGAAGGGGTTATAGCGAAAGAAGATATAGAAAAAACATTAGATCATATAAGCATATTTTCAGATTTGAAAGATACAGTAGAGGATAGAGATTATATAATAGAATCAGTACCAGAAGCATTAGGGTTAAAGCAAGAAATTTTCAAGTTACTTGATGAATACTGTAAAGAAAGTGCAATATTATCAAGTAATACTTCAAGCCTCAAATTATCAGATATAACGATGAATGTTTCAGAAGAAAGAAAAAAGAGAGTAATGCTAACTCATTGGTATAATCCTGCATATATAATGCCTATAGCAGAGTTGTCATTCTTTGGAAATATGGAAGAAGAAACATATAAAGAAGTAGAAACCTTATACCAATCCATTGGAAAGCAAACGGTAAAGGTATTAAAAGAAGTGCCAGGATTAGTGGCAAATAGAATACAACAAGGTGTGGCGAGAGAAGTTTTTTCGTTGATGGAAAATGGAATTGCATCTCCTGAAGATATAGATAAGGCTTTAAAATTTGGACCTGCTTTTCGTTATGCTACTACAGGACAATTAGAAGTAGCGGATTTTGGAGGAATTGATATTTGGTGTATTGTGGGAGATAATCTGTTAAAAGAAATGGATCATTCATTAAAAGCAAATCAACTACTCCGTCATAAAATGAAAGAAGGAAAATTAGGAATTAAGACAGGGGAAGGATTTTTTAGCTATGAAGGATCTAAGAAAGAAGAAGCTTTAAGTCAGTACATTAGAAAGCTGATCCACCAGTTAAAAGCATCAAAGTATTATGAATAAGAATTAATAATATAATTGTGAGTGAGCTTGTTCTTTATGGGGTATAATATGAGAAAATATCTTATTAAAGGAGAACTTGACATGAAAATACAATTTTTGGGAGCTGCTAAAGTCGTAACTGGATCAAATTACTTGATTACAACAAATAAATATAAAATAGTATTAGATTGTGGTATGTTTCAAGGGAGTAAAGAATTAGAAAAACTCAATTTTAAAAATTTTGAATTTAATCCTTCACAAGTAGATTTTCTGTTACTGAGTCATGCACATATTGATCATAGTGGTAGGATTCCTAAATTAGTAAAAGAAGGATTTAAAGGAAAGGTTATAACTACAAAAGCAACCAAAGATCTATGTGATATTATGTTAGTGGATAGTGCACATATCCAAGAATCGGATGCAAAATGGGAAAATGAGAGGCGAAAAAGATCAGGACTTCCTTTAATTGAACCACTATATAATTCAGATGATGCCAAGGCTAGTCTTAATTATTTTAATCCTGTTTTGTATGATCAAAAAATAAAGTTGAATGAAGAAATCACTGTACGTTTTAAAGATGCTGGTCATATATTAGGTTCTGCAATTATTGAATTATGGATTACTGAAAATAATAAAACTGTTAAAATTGTATTTTCGGGTGATTTAGGTGTGAAAAACAAACCTATTCTTAAAAATCCTGAATTGGTTGAAGAAGCTGATTATCTAATTATAGAATCAACGTATGGAAATAGATTACATGAAAAGAAAGAAGAAAGAAGAAAACAATTGACAGATATCATTAATAAAACTGTTGTACGTGGCGGAACAGTAATAATACCATCTTTTGCAGTAAGCAGAACACAAGAACTTATATATGAATTAAATGAATACTATGAACATACAGAGGGACTAGAAAACTTTATGAAAGTTCCAATCTATATAGATAGCCCAATGGCCGTATCTGCAACCGAGGTTTATAGAGATAACTCTTATTGCTTTGATGAGGAATCAAAAAAACTTATTTTAAGTGGGGATGATCCATTTAAGTTTGCAAATCTGTATTATGTAAAAAGACAATCAGAATCCATGAGATTAAATAAAGAATCTTTCCCAAAAGTTATTATTTCTGCCAGTGGTATGTGTACAGCTGGAAGAGTTCGTCATCATCTAAAACATAATTTATGGAAGAACGAAAATAGTGTTGTCTTTGTAGGATATCAAGCGCAAGGGACATTAGGGCGTCAATTAAAAGAAGGCATTAAAAAGGTTAAACTGCTTGGGGAAGAAATTGCTGTTAATGCTGAAATATATAGTATAGAAGGATTTTCAGGACATGCAGATCAAAAGGATTTAATGGATTGGTTAAAGGGATTTAAAAGATTGCCTAAGAAGATTTTTGTTGTACATGGAGAAGAAGAATCAGCGGAAGCATTTGCAAAATTAATTGAAGAAAAGTTGCATGTTCAAACCATTGTACCAGCACTAGGGGATGAAGTTGAAATGAAAGATGATGGGCTAACAATCTATGCTGGTGAAATCCTAGAACCAAAAAAGAAAAAAGAAAATATTGAAAAAGAATTTCAAGAAGTGAAGGAAGAATTTGAAAATTTGGTTAGTAAAAGAGATGTTCTTATCAACGAAAAAATATTACAAAAAGATTATGATCAATTAAAAAATAAGCTATTAGAAGTAAATCAAAAATTAATGGACATTAATATGATTATAAGCAAATAAGAAATTATAGGCATATAAAGAAAACATCGGATAATAAGTATGGTATATATACTTGTATCCGATGTTTTTATATGTCATTAATAAAAAAAAGGAAAACGTTATTGATAAAAAAACAGAATAATGGTATTATATAAATAAATTTATGAGGAATTAAGAAAAGAGTTGGTTGCGTGTCTAAAAACAAAGTGACAATAAAAGACATAGCTTTATATGCACAAGTTTCTACTGCAACGGTTTCGAAAATAATAAATAATAAAGACACAAATATTAGCAAAGAAACGAGAGAAAAAGTATTAAATATTATAGAGAAATATAATTATATTCCTAATAGAATGGCAAGTAGTTTGGTTACGAAGAAGACAAAAACCATCGGTTTGGTAATACCAGATATTTCAAATCCATTTTTTCCAGAAATTGCACGAGGGGTAGAAGATCATGCGAATTCAGAAGGGTATAGTGTTATTGTATGTAATACAGATAATTCTGTAGAAAAAGAAGAAAAATATATTTCTATGCTTATGGAAAAAATGGTAGATGGAATTATTATGACTGCCGCAGAAAAGGAAAATGAAAATATAGATTTTTATAAAAGAATTGATATACCAATCGTGTTAGTAGATCGAGATATAAATATAGATATGGTAAAGGGTAGAGTATTGGTTGATAATTTTAAAGGTGCATACAATGGAGTTTCATATATGATTCATAAAGGATATAAAAAAATTGTAATGCTCAGTGGTCCTGAAAGTAAAAATACATCATATGACCGTGTAGAAGCATATAAACAAGCTTTAAAAGATCATAATATACAGTTTGAATGCGTAGTAGAAGGAAAATATTCTCTTGAATGGGGAAAAGAAGGCGTAAAAAAGCTTTTAGAAAAGAACGTAGAATTTGATGCTATATTTTGTGCAAATGATTTGATCGCCATAGGTGCCATAAAGGAATTAAAAAGTGTAAAAAAATCCATACCAAAAGATGTTGGCATATTAGGCTTTGATGGAATCTATATTGGAGAAATCATTGATCCTACACTAAGTACAATAAAACAACCTAACTATATGATGGGATATAAGTCAGCAGAGGTTTTAATAGATGTTATTAACAAAAATACAACGAATAATAAGGATATTACATTAGATACAGAATTAATTATTAGAGATAGTTTGTAATTTTTTTTGATGGTTAGTTAAACGTTTACCTGGTTGAAAAACCCGGAAAGTGATAAAAAAAATAAAATTTTGAATTAAGTGGGAAATGTATAAATATAGAGTAGAAAAGATGGTATTAGGGAAATAATATAGTAATATTCTAGGTTGAAAAGATGAAAAAATTGAAAAAGAGGGAGCCTGATAGGATGAGTGAAATATTAGTTTTGGGTAGTTTGAATATGGATTTAGTAGCAAATGTAAAAAAAATGCCTAGAATCGGAGAAACCATAGTAGGAGATCAATTTAGTCAGATTCCAGGTGGAAAAGGTGGCAATCAAGTTTGTGCAATGGCAAGGTTAGGTGCATCTGTTAGCATGATTGGATGTGTGGGAGAGGATGATTTTGGAAAAGTACTAAAAGCATCTCTTAAAAATGATGGTGCAGATGTTTCTAGTGTGAAAAGTGTTGATGGTGTATCTACGGGTATCGCAATGATTATGGTAGATGAAAGAGCAGATAATTCAATCGTGGTTATTCCTGGAGCAAATTATTCAGTAGATCAAAGATTAATTGATGAAAATGAAAAATTAATAGATGATTGTAAAATTGCCGTTTCACAATTAGAAGTGCCATTAGAAGTAGTAGAACATTTTATTGTTAATTCAAAAAAACGTGGTAAATATACTATTTTAAACCCAGCACCAGCAAAACATCTTTCGGATGAACTGATTAAGCATATAGATTTATTAACACCCAATGAAACGGAATTAGAAACCATTAGTGGATGTAAGGTTTCAACTATAGAGGAAGCAAAAATAGCAGCAAAAGTATTAATAGATAAAGGATTAAAAGAAGTACTTGTTACTTTAGGAGAAGCTGGTTCTTTGTATATAAACAAAGATAGAATAAAGCATTTTCCTACTTTTAAAGTAAAAGCTATAGATACAACAGCAGCAGGAGATAGTTTTACAGCTGCAATTGCAGTTGGAAAGAGTGAGGATATGAAATTAGATGATGCTATCGTATTTGCATCAAAGGTTGGTGCTTTGACCGTTACCAAAAAAGGAGCACAAAGTTCATTACCAAGTAGAGAAGAAGTAAATAATTTCAGAGGTGAATAATATGAAAAAAGGAACTTTATTAAATTCAGAGATTTCTTATGTGATTTCTAAAATGGGACATACAGATCATTTAACTATAGGGGATAGTGGGTTGCCTATACCTAGTGAAACGAAGAGAATTGATTTAGCACTGAAAAAAGGAATACCAAGCTTTTTAGATACATTAGATACAGTTTTAGAAGAACTTGAGGTAGAGGAAATTATAATTGCAAAAGAAATGACAGAGGTAAGTAAAGATCTATACGAGGACATAATGAAAAGAATGAACGAATTAGAAAAGGATAAAGGTAAAAAAATAACGGTTCATACCATTTCACATGAAGAATTTAAAGAAATGACGAAAGAATCCAAAGCTGTAATTAGAACCGGAGAATGTACACCTTATGCAAATATTATTTTAAAATCAGGCGTTGTATTTTAGGGGTGAAAAGATGAAAAAGATATTAGAAATGAAAAATATCTCTAAAGAGTTTCCAGGTGTAAAGGCTTTATCTGGTGTTAATCTTACTATTTATCATGGAGAAGTAATGGCTCTACTTGGTGAAAATGGAGCAGGTAAATCTACTTTGATGAAAATATTAACAGGGGTTTATCAAAAAACGGCTGGAGAAATTTATTTGAATGGAAAATTAGTAAAGTTTAATAGCATAAATGATTCTCAAAAGGCTAAAATCGGAATCATTCATCAAGAATTAAATCTAATTCCTAATTTAACGATTGCAGAGAATATTTTCTTAGGAAGAGAACCCATTAATACTTTCAAAAAAATAGATTGGAATAAGCTATATTCAGAAGCGGATCAACTATTAGATTTACTGAATATGAAAATTAGTTCTAAAGAATTAGTAATAAACTTAAGTATCGGACAAAGACAAATGGTTGAGATTGCTAAGACCCTTTCGTTAGATGCTCAAATCATAATTATGGATGAGCCAACAGATGCACTAACGGATAAAGAAACAGAAAGTTTATTTAAGGTAATAAGGTCTTTGAGGTCTCAGGGAAAGAGTATTGTTTATATTTCCCATAGATTAGAAGAAATTTTTCAAATATGTGATCGGGCGACTATATTAAGAGATGGGCAATTTATAGAAGAAAAAGAAGTGAAAGATTTAGATCAAAATGAAATAATTGAAAAGATGGTAGGACGAAAAATAAGCGAACAATTTCCAACGGTAAAGGTTAAAAAAGGAAATGTAGCATTAGAAGTAAATGGGTTAACGAACAAATTTGTAAAAAATGTTAGTTTTAAACTTCAGCAAGGAGAAATTCTTGGAATAGCAGGGCTTATGGGTTCAGGAAGAACGGAACTTGCAAAGACCATATGTGGCGCAATAAAAAAAGAGTCTGGAGAAATTTTAATAGAGGGTGAAAGAGTAAATATTTCAAGCACACAAGAAGCCATAAAAAAGGGTATTAACTATGTATCAGAAGATCGAAAAAAGGATGGATTGGTTTTAGGGTTAAGTGTAAAAGAAAATATGAGCTTATCTTCACTAAAAGAATTTACAAATCAATTTTCTAAAATAGATAGTATAGAAGAAGAAAAGGTTGTAGATTATTATATTAAAAGCATCAATATAAAAACACCTAGCAAAAATCAATTGATTAAAAATTTAAGTGGTGGAAATCAACAAAAGGTTTGTATTTCTAAAAGTTTAATGTGTAAGCCAAAGATCTTAATTCTAGATGAACCAACTCGTGGGATCGATGTAGGCGCAAAAAAAGAGATATATGATCTTATTAATAACCTGAAAAAAGAAGGATTAAGTATTATAATGATCTCTTCTGAAATAACAGAAATATTAGGTATGAGTGACAGAATATTAGTAATGCATGAAGGCAGAATTTCTGGAGAATTACCTGAAAATGAAGCAACGCAAGAAACTATCATGAGTTATGCTGTTGGGATTAAGGAGGAAAAATAAGCATGAAAGTAAATAAGGATTTTTTAATGAAATATAAATCAGTACTTGGATTAATTGTTTTTTCAGTCATCATGGCATTTGTAAATGACCGATTTCTAACACTATCTAATGTACTAAATATTTTTAGGCAGACTTCAATAAATGCAATAATAGCAGCGGGTATGACATTTGTAATTTTAACTGGAGGAATCGATTTATCCGTTGGATCTATCGTTGCAATTACAGGTGCTGTTGTTGCAGCATTAATAGCAGGTGGAATGAATGTGGTATTAGCAGTCCTAATAGGGTTGATCACAGGTCTTCTTGCAGGTGCTGTTAATGGAATTATTATTAACAAAGGAAAAGTTCAACCATTTATAGCAACTTTAGCGATTATGACATTATTAAGAGGGGCTACATTAGTATTTACAAAAGGAAAGCCTATCAGTATAGGATATGAAAAAAATGCAGAAATATTTAATAAAATTGGAGCAGGATATTTCTTAGGAATACCCATTCCTATATATATTTTAGTAGCAGTATTTATAGCAGCTTATTATATACTAAAGCATACTAGATTAGGAAGATACACATATGCAATCGGTGGAAATGAAGAAGCGTCAAAATTATCAGGGATCAATACACAAAGAATAAAGACGTATATTTATGCAATAAGTGGTGTTTTAGCAGCTTTAGCAGGAATTATCATTACGGCTAGATTATCATCTGCACAACCTACGGCAGGATCTGGATATGAATTAGATGCAATAGCAGCAGTTGTATTAGGAGGGACAAGCCTAGCAGGAGGCGTAGGAAGTGTAATTGGAACTGTTGTTGGTGCATTGATTATAGGGGTTTTAAGTAATGCACTAAATCTAATGAATGTTACTTCGTATTATCAACTTATGGCAAAAGGGATCGTAATATTAATCGCTGTATTGTTAGATCGAAAAGATCGATAATAATGTATTAAAAACTTTTATTTAAAGTTTTTAAATAAATGAATATGAGGAGGAAGTAAAATGAAAAAAATTATGTCAGTACTATTAATCGTAATATTGGTAATGGGTTCATTGGTAGGTTGTGGTGCTAAACAAGAAGCTACCGGTGTTGAAAAAATTGGTCTTGTAATATCTACATTAGACAATCCATTCTTTGTTACTTTAAAAGATGGTGCAGTTGCAAAAGCAAAAGAACTTGGGTATGAATTAGTAGTATTAGATTCACAAAATGACCCAGCAAAAGAATTAGCAAATGTGGAAGATTTACTTACTCAAGATGTTAAAGTAATTATGATTAACCCAACAGATTCAGATTCAGTAGTAAATGCAGTAAAAGCAGCAAATCAAAAAGAGATTCCAGTGATCACATTAGATAGAGGAGCAAATGCAGGAGATGTAGTAACACACATTGCTTCAGATAATGCTGCTGGAGGAAAAATGGCAGGGGAATATATCGTTAAAGAATTAAATAATGCAGGAAAAGTAGTAGAATTAGAAGGTATCGCAGGAACTTCTGCTGCAAGAGATAGAGGTCAAGGATTTAATGATGCTATCAAAGCTTCTGAGATCAAAGTAGTAGCTAAACAAGTTGCTGATTTTGACAGAACAAAAGGATTAAATGTAATGGAAAATATACTACAAGCACAACCAGAAATTAATGCTGTATTTGCTCACAATGATGAAATGGCTCTAGGTGCATTAAAAGCTATTGAAGCTTCAGGAAGAGATATTAAAGTAGTAGGTTTTGACGCAACAGATGATGCTGTAAAAGCAGTTAAAGACGGAAAAATGCTTGCAACAGTAGCACAACAACCAACGCTTATTGGTTCTTTAGGTGTTGAGATGGCAGACAAGACAATCAAAGGGGAAAAGGTTGATACCGCTATTCCTGTAGAATTAAAGTTAGTAACTGAATAATAAGTAGAGACTGTGCATAAAGTGATTATGCACAGTTTTTTTGTTGGGCAATGAAAAGATCATAAGTGGTGCTTAGAGAGCAAGAGAAATGCTCTTATTTTTTGTTTAAAATTGAAAAATATTCCATAATATTGTATGATGTTAGTTAATAAGAGTTCTTACATAAGTTAATATTCGCGAACCAAGTTCGCTAATCCCATCATATATCGAGAAAAAGCGAACTAGGTTCGTGAAATGAAGAGTTGAACTAAACCGCTGAAGCGGTGGTAAAATCAAGCTAAACCATCATCTTTAGC
>JADPRS010000069.1 GCA_015686845.1 Lutibacter sp. B2 | reverse complement strand
ATTTACACACATTCCACAAAAACCATGTGGAACGTCGCAACATAGAAGGACGTTATCAACAATAGCAATATAGAATAAAGAAAAATAAAAATCATGCAAGAGCAGAATTTTGCGAAGAAAAGGGAGTAAATGTATGTTTAAAGGAGGCGTAGCTAGTATGGAATCAAATTACAGGAGCCTTATAAGAGCTATAATGTTTATTGTTTTAGCTAGCATTCTTGCAATGAAATTACCACATATAAATAAATCTATATCACAAATATTGATACCACCTATAAAGACAGGAAATAATTCTAGATTATACTTAAATGGTTTATTGATATTAATACCAGCTTATTGGAGTTATAAAGAAGTAGTCAAATCTAAAATCATAAAAGCTGATAAAATTATTATAGCTATTATAATGATTATATTTATACCGGGATTCTTTCAAAAGTTTTCAATGATTAAAGCACCGTATTATTATTTCTCAAGTGGTTTACGAGTATTGGAAGTTACTGATAGTAATTATGGATTTTCCTCTTGTAGTAATGGTGATGATGTAAGGAAGAGTATAAAGGTGTATGCTGATATAAAAAATTATAGTAACAAACGAATAAAGTTTAGGATAGCATTCATATTACCCGAAAAACTACAATCACTAGATTTGCCTAAAGAAATTATTTTACCTAAAGAATATATTGTTATCCCAGAAGTCAATAAGAAAATTCAAGAAACATATGATATAAGTAACATTGAGAACTTGAAATTTTATGATATATCTAAGGTTGATTATTACTTTGAAGATTATGAGATAAAAATATTTAATGATAGTGAAGAAATAATAATTGATCAAAATAAGCTATAAAAAAATTACTATAACATGTAATAAGAAAATCCTATTTAAAAGTAAGCGTCAATTGTAACACACATAGAAATAAAACTTCAAATTTAGTAAAATAAAAGCATCACTTTTCAAAATCGTATTTGCGAAGTGATGCTTTTAATATTTTATTCAGATTTCAGCCTAATATCTTCAGGTATGGAATTTGACCATGGCAACAAAGCGTCCAATTCATCAACATTTTCTACATTGATGTTTGGAAGCCTTTCAAAAAGATATGTTAGATATTGAAATGGTTTAAGGTGATTGGCTTTCGCAGTTTCGATTATGCTATAGCATATGCCACTTGCCG